>JACREF010000027.1 GCA_016218365.1 Gammaproteobacteria bacterium | reverse complement strand
TCGGTGCCGTAGGCATACCCCGGTTCACTGTAACGCTGATCCCACATGCTTAATCCCTCGCTGCTCGTTGGCGACATTCTAGCAGCTTGCCGGCACACTCGCGCCGCGCCGCTGTCATCGGGATACTGGTCAACGGCGCAGTTATGACTGATAATCCCCAGGGAGGTTCTGATTAATTCGTATGCCCACCCCCGATCAGCTTCGAGGGCAGGCTCCAGCGGGCATCCATAAATGCCTGTAACACCCGGATTGCCGCTTTCGCGGGAATGACGGCCATGGTAATTTTTGAATTCATCAGCCTCCCTAGAGTATTGATGTTTCCACGCACCATGGATGAGGTTCGTTGTCATGCATCTGCCTCCGGTCTCTGGCCCGCCCGATCTTGCCGCCGCCCGCGGACCGACGCTGTCGCTGCACGACCTGCATGTCGGCCAGCTGCTGCTGGCCCGCGTCATCGAGGCCAGCAGCCCCTATAACGCGACGCTGGACCTGGCCGGTCAGCGCCTTGCCGCGCAGAGCAATGTCGAGCTGCAGGCCGGTCAGACACTGAGGCTGCAGGTGATGAGTGACGGCGATCCACCGCAACTGCGGATCCTGCCGCCACCGGCAGACGATGTCAGTGCCATGCTGGACGCGCTGCGCATGGCCCTGCCCAAACAACATCCACTGGCCGAGGTGTTGCCATCGCTGCTAGCGCTGCTGCGCGGTGGCGGCGATGCGGCAGCGCGGCTGACCCCTCAACAGGCCGCGCTGATCGAGGCCTTCGTCAAGGGCCTGCCCGACAGCCGGCAGGCGGGCACGGCCGAGGGCCTGCGCAGACTGCTGCAGGGCAGCGGCCTGTTTCTCGAATCATCGCTGGCTGCAGGTCATCAGCAACCGGGGCTGCATGATCTGAAGGCGCAGCTGCTGCAATTGCAGGCGCTGCTGTCCCAGCTCGCCCGTGCCGCACCCGACGATGCCCGCGCCCAGCTGCTGCAACAGCACAGTGCCGCGGCGCTGGCCCGGATTGAGGTGCAGCAATTGCAGGCACTGCTGAATGACGGCGCCACCCATCTGAATCTTGAACTGCCGCTACGCTACGGTGATCAGCTGGAGACCATCCAGTTTGACCTGCGCCGCGAACAGGCGCGCGACCGTTCCGGCGAGCAGATCTGGCATGTGCGGCTGAAGTTCGATCTGCCGGAACTCGGTGTCATCGAGAGCCGGGTCATGGTGCGCGGCACCACCGTCGGCACCACCTTCCGCAGTGAACGCCCTGAGACGCGCGAACTGTTCGAGTCACACCTTGAGCAGCTGGGCCAGGCCCTGGTTGCAGACGGTCTGCATCCGGCCTATCTGAGCTCCGATCTGGGCACGGTGCAGACCACGCAACCGGAGATCCCGCACCGCCTGCTGGATGTGCGTGCATGAGCGAGCGCAACAACAAGAAACCACTGACCGCCGTGGCGCTGCACTATGATGGCAGCAGCGCACCACGTGTCACCGCCAAGGGTCAGCATGCGATCGCCGAGAAGATCCTCGAGATCGCCCGCGCCAACAACATCCCGCTGTATCAAGATGTCGAACTGACCGGCCTGCTGTCGCGCCTCGAACTCGGCGACGAGATCCCGGAGAATCTGTATCTGGCGGTGGCGCGCGTCATCGCCTTTGTCTATCAGCTGGCCGGACGAACCACGCTGCCGCTGCGCCCGCCGGCAGACCGCCCGTAGCAATCATCATGCAAACAGCGGGATCGCTCATGGTTCGATACGCAGCTGCCGCTGCTACTCACCACGAACGGAATCCTCTCCGCCTGTCCTGAGTAGCAGCCTTGGCCGCGTACCGAAGGGCCTGTCCTGAGTAGCGGCCTTGGCTGCATATCGAAGGACACCTGCTCACCACGAACGGCCCTCCCCTACCCCGTTCGCCCTGAGTAGCAATGCGGAGCATTGCGTATCGAAGGACAGAACCCTCTCAACCCAGTCTCTGCCAACTACCGGTCATCACGCCGCTTGTTGCCGGTGATCATCGCCTTGACCAGGCTCTCGCGGTGGATGATGCTCGATGCGATGACGCCGGCGACATGCAGGCCAATCAGCAACAGCGTCAGGTTCGACAGCAACTCGTGGGCCTCTTCCCAGAACTCGTCCTCGGCGCCGTTGCCACCACCGTCGTCATCGGCGTGGGCGGACCCGATCAGTTCGATATGCTGCGCCAGTGGGCCGTGGCCCTCGGCGGCATAGGCCTTGAGTCCGCTCCACGATACCAGCAGCAGCATGGTCAGCAGTGCGATCACCATCCAGCCACCGAGCGGATTATGACCGAGATAGTGTGGTGGCTGGCGGCGCATGAAGGCCCGCAGATAGCTCAGCGTCGCAACGGGGCCTTTGATGAAATCGCTGAACCGCGCATGCTGGCTGCCGACAAGGCCCCAGACGATGCGCAGCAGCACGATCGCCAGCAGCGCATACCCGGCGTAGATATGCAGGTCGCTGTCCTCGTCACCGCTCAGGTAGGCGATGGCGAATAATGCCACCAGCGACCAGTGGCCGATGCGCACCAGCGGGTCCCACACCTTGATCATTGCCGTGCCGTCAGTCATCGTCCCCTCCGCTGCGTTGTGAAATCATTGTCCTCGAGCCTTGATGCTAACACCGGCGGGCGCGCTGGAAAATGCGGCGGGGCTGGACCCTGGATTCCGGATCGCCGCAAGGCGGCGTCCGGAATGACAGCCTCGGATCCCCAGTCATGCCAGGCAAGCACGGTGTCCGGAATGCCATTGCAATGGCAGCGTCCGCGATAACGACCATGATGTCGCACCAGCTCCCCGTCATTCCGGGCGCCGCGCAGCTGCAGACCCGGAATCCATGCCCGGTACGCCGCTGTTAGCGATAGGCCTTGATGAAGCGCCGGTAGGCCGGCAGCGCCTGATGATAGCCTTGCCGGCTGCGCGCGCTCAGCGTGACGACGATGAAATACTCGCCCTCCTCGCCATACGACAGCTGTTCATAGCTGCCATGCTGCAGCTGCGGAAAATAGCTGAACGAGCGCAACCGTTGCCCATCAGCATTGATCAACGGCTTGAGCTCCCGGATGATCACATCCGCATCCTGTTCGATGAACTGGCGCCGGTCGTTGTCGATCAGCTGCTGCAAGGTCGCCAGCCCCGGCACGCCGGCCCGATACACCGCGCGGGCATAGATGACGGCGTCCGCCGTCGCGAAGGTTTGGCCATCCGGGGCCTGGGCATTGGCGCCGTACAGATAACTGCTGTCATGCTCGTGGTGCCAGCCCTGGACCGCCGGCAGCCGCGGCCACACATAGACACAGATCTGCGGCTCACAACGCAACGTCTGGGTCTCCAATGCCGCGTGCAGCGGCGCGGCGCTGATCAGTGACAGCAGCATTATCGACAACACGCTGCGCAGACGGCCGAACATCCGGGGCGGGATCATTTTGCCGCGGGCCGGTCCGGGTGCGCGGCCAGCGTCGGCGGGCGATAACCGGCGTCCTCGCGCCAGCGTTTCCACACCGAGGCATCGACGGTCTCGTTGACGCCGCTGCCAAACGGCCGGGTGTAGCGCGGCTTGAAAAATTTGTAGACACCCAACATGAACTTCGAAAACGAATCGACCGGTGGCGCCTTGTGATCCCAGACGCCGATCTGCTGTTTGGCGCCGAGCGTCAGGCCGCAGCCCTCGGCCTGGTCCTGCAGCCAGCGCAGCGGGATGTTCGGCAGCGGATCAAACGGGTAACCGCCACCGACATTGGCATGGGCACCGATGAACCAGCGCTGTTCGACGTCGACATTCTCCGGCTTGCGCTTGCTCCATACCGTCACCTGGTAATCGCGGCGCTGTTCGTCGAGCGCCAGCGCATGATAGGCAAAATCGACGATCTTGCTGAGCTCGGTATCGTGCCAGCGGTAATAGTCGCGGCTGAACGGCACATGCGACACCGGGATGCCGAGCGCACCGACGGTATCCCAGACGCCGATGAACTTGACGCGCGGCTCATGGGAATAGGCCTTGCGGAAGGTGGTGATCGACGCGGCATCCGGCGCGGCGGCCTTGTTGCGGTAGGCGGTATAGGCCTGTTCGATACGGTATTCGGATACCTCTTTCAGCACACCGCATTTGCGGATCATGCCGACCAGGCTGCGCGCGGTGTAGGCGCCGCGGCTGAAACCGAACACATAGATGTCATCGCCGGGCTGGTAATGCTGGCCCAGCCACGCATACCCCTGCTTGATGTTGTGTGACAGGCCGCGGCCAAAGGCGCCGCCGCTCAACCAGTCATACCAGTGGGTGCCGACCCCGCTGTCGTAATAACAGCGCTGTTCGCGGCCGGCCGCATCCTGGGCCAGGATCGATTCCTTCATCCGCGTGACATTGGTGCGGTCCTTGTATCTGTTCCACGTCCCGTCGAACAACAACACCAGGCTTTTGCCCATTCTTTTAGTCCTTTAAGGTAACGGCCTGCCGGAAACACCTGCCATCGCCATTATCGGCAACAATATCACGTTGCGCTAGAGCCGGGGGTATCGCGACGCACCGCGGTCGCCGCCCACACCAGCGCCACGACCCAGCCAAAAAAGGTCCAGCCCAAGAGCAGGTTCAGCACCAGGATCGCATGACGCTGGTGGTGATGGCGCAACTGGGCGACGATGGCCGGCAGGCCATACACGGCGCAGGCCAGCACCAGCAGCGACACACCACCGAGATACCACAGCCCGTCCGGCCAGCTATACAGCAGCAATGCCGCACCTCCAACCAGCAGGCCGGCGACAAAACCGAGCACGCGGCCACGTGTGACATCCGTCATCGTAAACATTGCACCATCCGTCCCTCATTCACCGACATGCAGCAGCAGGTTGCGACGCCGCGCCGCGCGGAACGCCAGCAGGAACAGGCTGACACCCAGCGCCAGATAACCCAGGTTCAGCACCACCGCCTGCGCAAACTGCCGGCCATCGAAATAATGGTCGATCATCAGCGTGCGCATCCCCTCGAAGACATGGCTGGCCGGCAGCAACAGCGCCAGCGGCTGTACCCAGGATGGCAGCACCTCGATCGGATAATAGACCCCGGAGATCGGCGCCAAGGCGAAGATCACCGCCCAGGCCAGGCTCTCGGCACCGAGGCCGTAGCGCAGCACCATCGCCACCACCATCAGGCCGATCGCCCAGCCGAACACCAGCAGGTTGGTGAAAAAGGCCAGCAGCGGCAGGCCCATGCTAAAGATCGAATACTTGAACAGCACGATCGCCAGCAGCGCCGCGGCACCGACACCCAGCGAGGTGCGCAACAGGCTGATGGTCACCAGCGCCAGCGCCAGTTCATACGGACGCAACGGGCTGACGAACAGGTGGCCGAGGTTGCGTGAATACATCTCCTCGAAGAACACCACCGACACCCCGAGCTGGGCACGAAACAACACGTCCCACAGCAGCACTGCGGCGATGAACAGCCCGGCGGCCTGCGCCAGCCAGCTGCTCTGCGTGATCATGAACTGGTTGATGAAGCCCCACAGGATCACCTGCACCGTCGGCCAGTACACCAGCTCGATCATCCGCGGCCACGAGGCGCGCATCAGGTACAGATAGCGCCATACCATCGCCTGGATGCGGCGGATGGTCTGTAACGGGTTAACCATGGCTGACCTCACCACGCGCGATGTCGAGAAACACCTGCTCCATGCTGGCGCGGCCGTATCTGTCCAGCAGCTGCTGCGGGCTGCCGCGATCGACGATGTGGCCGGCCTTCAACATCAGCACCTCGTCGCACAGCCGCTCGACCTCCGGCATATTGTGCGAGGCCAGCAGCAGCGTCGCGCCGCTGTCACGCTGGTAATCGCGCAGGCACTGGCGCATCCGGTCGGCGGTGTCCGGGTCGAGCGACGCGGTCGGTTCATCGAGCAGCATCACCTCGGGCCGGTTCAGCAAGGCCTTGGCCAGGCTGACGCGGGTGCGCTGCCCGGCCGACAGCGCGCCATAGGGACGCTGCAGCAGGGCCTGCAGATCCAGCAGCGCCGCCAGCTCGCTGATGCGCTGTTTGCGCTGCGGCACCGCATACAGCCGGGCGAACACCTCGAGGTTCTGGCTCACGGTCAGGCGCTGCGGCAGGTCGGCATACGGCGACATGAAACACATGCGCGGCAACACCTGATAACGGTCGCGCAGCATGTCGACACCGAGGATGCGGATGCTGCCCGAGGTCGGCAGCAGCAGGCCGAGCAGCATCGACAGCGTCGTGGTCTTGCCGGCGCCGTTGCCGCCGAGCAGCGCGCAGGTCGAACCGCGCCGCACCGCAAAACTGATATTGTCGACGGCGGCCACGCCAATGAACTGCTTGCTGAGGCCGACGACCTCGATCGCGGCATCCGCCATCTCAGGCGGCCTGGGCTGCGATGGCCAGCGGCGCGAGCGTCATGGCAAGGGCCTGACGCGCCGGCTCCGACAACTGTTCGCGCGGTGCCTTGCCCTCGGCGCGCAGATGGTGTTCGATCAGGATCGCCTGCAGATACTGCTGGCTGTGCATCCAGTGGGTGTTCATGTCGCTGATCAGGTAATCAAACTTCTCCGCGAACACCTGATCACACAGATAGCGATCGAAATGACCGTCTGCAATCAGCGCTGCGATCTGTGCGAAGAACGCGCACTGCCCCTGGTGTAATTCCGGGTCATGATAAAACTTGTAGGCATGCTCCAGGTCGTGGACCATGAAGGCGTAGCCATTGGCCTTGTGCAGCACCGGCAGCAACATGCGCGGATAGTCGGCCAGCACCGTCACTGGCCGCCGGCCCTGCACCTGCAGCTGCAGCACCTGGGCCGGACTGGGGATGAACTCACACAGCTGCAGCGGCCAGGCGCCGGCCAACCAAGCCTGCAGCGCCGTCGTCACCGCCGGGATCACGCCACGAAACTGGTAGCGGCCCAGATAATGGCGCAGCAGCCATAGACGCTCCGCCTCCGTCACCTGTTGCAGATTGCTCAGCCACGCCGCCGGTTCGGGGCGTGGATCGTCGCGGAAACGCCGCGAGGCGAACTGCGCGCCGTGCAGGTCGATCTGCCAGTGCAGAAAATACAGCGCCGCATACGCGACATCACTGAGCTCGCCACGCTGCCTGCGCCCGGCCAGCGCCGGCAACTGCAGCAGCAGTGCCGGATCATTCGACACGGTACTGCACCCACAGGCTGTGAGACTGGCCCGGCGCGATCGTCACCACATCGTCGGCCGCGTTGGCGCTTTCCACGCATACCATCTGCCGATAGCCGTCATCACCGAGATCGCCCATCTTGGTCGCCTTGTCCTGCCACGGATTCCATACCACTGTTGACGCAGAGCCGCGCTTGCTGATGACGATCTGGCGCTGATGGCCGTGATCATTGATGATGCAATCATCGACGCTGTTCAGATACACCCGGTCGACCTCGCCGTCAAAGGTCACCGCATCGTGCTGGCGCTTGCGGGCGAAGTTGTCGACCTTGTCGAGGTAGTCACAGTCATCAAGGCCGTCGATGTCGATGTCCTCGATGTCGGCGATCTCGAAATAGGTGTGCAATGCCTGGCCGATCGTCACCGGCGCCGTGTCCTCGTTACGGGTGATCAGCTCGATCTCCAGCGTCTTGCCGATGCTCATATGGCATTCGACCGGCGTGGCGTGCGGCCATTGCGCGCGGGCCGCCTCGGTAGTCAGCAACCGGAACGCGATGTGGGTCTCATCGGCCGACGGCGCGTGACTGCTGATGACCTCCCACATGACGCTGCGGGCAAACCCATGGGCCGGGAATGCGGACTCGCTGACATGAGCGCCAAACCACGGCCAGCAGATCGGCACCCCGCCGCGCACCGATTTGCCCGGCGCGAACTTGGCCTGTGATGACAGCCAGATCACCGGCGCGACGCCGGACGGCGTCCACGTCAGCAGGTGCGCGCCCTGCAGCGCGATGGTCGCAATCGCCTGATCGTTGGTGACCTCGGCGACCGGCAGCCCGCCCGGACCTTCACGAAAGGTGAGCTGCTCGGGGATGGCAAAGCGGGCATTCAAGGTGGCCAGATCGGTCATGCTGCATCACTCCATACTGTACGGTGACATCGATGCCGCCTTTATATCACAGCTTAAGCCCGGGCTCTGCCCGTCTGTGTATTTCCCGCATCGATCATGATGACTTCGGCCTTATACGTCTCAATGGCCACTGGCTATTGCCTGACTAAAATGCTATGGTATAGCCATGGTTCGATACGGCCCCCATCTCCCGTTCGTCCTGAGCAGCAATGCGGAGCATTGGGTATCGGAGGACCGTCATGGTTCGATACGGTGCTGCGCACCTACTCACCACGAACGGCTGGTTGCTGTGCTGCGCACCTACTCACCACGAACGGCTGGTTGCTGCGCTGCGCACCTACTCACCACGAACGGTATGTTAGGGCCTGTCCTGAGTAGCGGCGCCAGCCGCATATCGAAGGGCACCTACTCACCACGAACGGGTGTTCCTGTTCCATGGCAGGTGTGGGCCGTTCGCCCTGAGTAGTGCTGCGCAGCAGCACGTATCGAAGGGTCGCCCTGAGTAGCAGCCTTGGCTGCGTATGGTTCGATACGGCACTGCGTGCCTACTCACCACGAACGGGACCCTCTCCGTTCATCCTGAGTAGCGATGCATAGCATCGCGTATCGAAGGAACCTGTCCTGAGTAACAGCGGGACGCTGCGTACCGAAGGACCTGTCCTGAGTAGCGGCCTTGGCCGCATATCGAAGGATTCACCCTGACTAGCACTCTACAACCACCCGAATACTGCCCATGACCCGCCACCGCCTCGACCAGCTCCCGTTTGATAACCGCTATGCCCAGCTGCCGGCGGAATTTTACCACCGCATCCCGCCGCAACCGCTGGCCGGGCTGCACCTGATCCACTTCAATGCAGACGCCGCCGCGTTGATCGGCCTCGATCCCGAGGAGGCACGGCGCCCGGGCTTCGTCGAGCGGCTCAGCGGTGAACAAGCGCTGCCGGGCAGCGAGCCGCTGGCGATGTGTTATTCCGGACATCAATTCGGCCAGTACGTGCCACGGCTCGGTGACGGGCGGGCGATCCTGCTCGGCCAGGTCAGAAATGCTCACGGTCAATTATGGGACCTGCATCTGAAGGGCGGCGGCCAGACCCGCTATTCGCGCCAGGGTGACGGCCGTGCCGTGTTGCGCTCCTCGATCCGCGAATATTTATGCTCCGAGGCGATGCACGGCCTCGGCATCGCGACGACACGCGCCTTGTGCCTGATCGGCAGCCGCGAGCAGGTGCAGCGCGAGACGCTGGAACCGGCGGCGTTGCTGCTGCGAATGGCGCCAAGCCATGTGCGCTTCGGCAGTTTTGAGTATTTCTGTCACACCAACCAGCATCAACAGCTGCGCACGCTGGCCGAGTATGTCATCGAACACTTCTACCCCGATCTGGCCGGACATGCCCAGCCCTATCACCAGCTGCTACAACGCGCGGTAATCTCCACCGCGCAGCTGATTGCACAATGGCAGGGTGTCGGTTTTGCCCACGGCGTCATGAACAGCGACAATATGGCCATCCTCGGCCTGACGCTCGACTACGGGCCGTTCGGTTTTCTCGACACCTACCAGGCCGGCTACATCTGCAACCACTCCGATCCACAGGGCCGCTACGCCTTCGACCAGCAACCCGATGTCGGCCTGTTCAACCTCGGCTGCCTGGCCAGCGCGATGCTGCCATTGCTCGCTGACGATCAGCCGCAGGCGATCACTGCGGCGCGCGCAATCCTCGACGGCTACTGGCCGGCCTTTCATCAGGCGATGATCGCCATCGCCCGGCGCAAGCTCGGCCTGCTGCATGAAGATCCGCAGGATCTGGTGCTGTGGCATGCGCTGCTGCAGATCATGGAGGGACAGGCCGACTATACGATCTTATTCCACCAGCTGTGTGAATTCGATCGCCACGATCTGGAAAACAATCAGGCGTTGCGCGACCAGTTCATCGACCGCGCGGCCTTCGATGGCTGGGCGCAGCGCTACGCGCAGCGTCTCGCGGCCGAACACAGCGACGATGCGGCGCGGCGCGACCGCATGCGCACCGCCAATCCCAAATACATCCTGCGCAACTACCTGGCCGAACAGGCGATCCGGCGTGCCGAGGATCATGGCGACTACAGCGAGATCGACACGCTGCTAACTATCCTGCGCCGACCCTATGACGAACAGCCGGAGCACGAACACTACGCGGCGTATCCACCGGCGTGGGCGCAAACCATCGAGGTCAGCTGCTCGTCCTGACCCCCGCTCGTCCTGAGTTCAGTATCCACTCCGTTCGTCCTGAGTAGCGATGCGCAGCATTGCGTATCGAAGGATCGTCCTGAGCAGCGGTGTCAGCCACGTATGGTTCGATACGGCGCTCGCGCGCCTACTCACCACGTTCGGTCTTCATCCACCGTTCATCCTGAGTAACACACAGCACGTATCGAAGGTACCCGTCCTGAGTAGCAGCCTTGGCTGCGTATCGAAGGATCGAATGACTCGCCCTAGATAGCGACAAGTTCCGATCAGAAATCCTGGGAAAACAATTTCAATTGAGTCTGACCCTGAGATCTCCGCTCGGGAGCTAAGGGGCGTGCCGCTTTTTGCGCGTCCCGCTTGGGCGCCGGGTTAGACTGGACGATGACTCCACAAGCCGACCCGACACAAACTTGTGAAGCACGCTGGCGATTAACGTCTGATATGGCATACCTTCTTCAAGTGCTCTGGCTTGAATATCCATCAAGTCTGGCGTGGACAGGCGAATATTGACCCGCTTTTCCTTGAGAAAAGTAGCCGTGGCAGCAGCTTTGAATTTTGCCAACTTTGCCTTTGAAGGAGAGGTGGACTTGAGCCTACCCTTTTCATAGGCATCCAAAATATCTTTCTCAAAGGCGTCAAGTTTTTTCATCAGGGTTACTCCTTAGCAAATAGTCTCTGGTAGCCTTTCTGCTGGGGATCACTGTCTTCAAAAAATAGTGATCCGGCTCTTCTATCAAAATATCAAAAGGGTCGGATTCGATTGAAATGAGAGATACTCACCAGCCCTGGGTATACGATTTCAATCGAGTCTGACCCTGAGGTCCGGCTTTCAGGAATTTGAGCGCTCCAACAGAGGCGACACGCAGCCAAGAAATTTGAGTGCGCCCGAAGCACAAAGAAACCGGCAAACCAGTCTTTGGAGTGGTTGATCCCATCAATTGCCTTCCGGTAGGCAAGATCAATATCGGATAAATATGCAACCTCATCTTTCAAGTTGGCGAATGTTGCGAACTCATTAAGACGTGCCGCATCGAAGAACTTCGATATCTCATTTGCTTCCCAGTTCGGTGGAGGAGCTGGCAACGGCATTGTCTTGTGGCCCCTAACTACTATAAATAGAAGCCCCAAAACTCCCTTTTACAAAGGTGCTTTTGGGACCTGATAATTTATCGACGTTAATCATTTTAAATGCTCAACCTGAAATTAGTGGGCCTTGGACACTAAAAATTCATACATCGCCAATTCCAATACAGCACTATGCCACAGCAGCGAAAACCGCCACAAGCCAGGCCTGATGACACACCGCAAGGATTAATTACTTTGGGCCTGAGCCCCGCGCCGCAGCAGCCACTTGCGCAGCTCCTCGGCCAGCAACATCAGCGCAGCAAACGGTAACACGAACAACCACACCTGCCAGCCGATCGGCGCGGTGCCGAACATCGTGTTGCCAATCGCGGTGTAGTCGATCAGCAGGATCAGCGCCAGCTCGGTCAGCAGGCCCCAGAACAGCAAGTGGTTGCCCGCCAGCGGCACTGCAAAGGCCGAGCCGCGTTCGCTGCGGCAGATGAACAGGTTCATCATCTGCATGATGATGATCGCCGTCAGGCAGGCGGTGGTGGCCTGCAGATACAGGGGGTCGTTCCAAGCCGGCAGCTCACCATAGTGCCAGCCGCCGGCCTTGAGGACAAAGAAGAAGGCGGCGAGCGCCGCGAGCGCCTCGAACATGCCGAGAAACAGGTAGGCGCGCAGCAGCAAGGGCAGGTTCAACAGGCGCTCGCTGCGCGGCCGCGGGGGTTGCTGCATGATCCGTGGGTCAGGCGGTTCGGCGCCGAGCGCCAGCGCCGGCAGCATGTCGGTGCCGAGATCGACCGCCAGGATCTGGATCACGGTCAGCGGCAGCGGGATCTTGAACAACACGAAGGCCAGATACGGGATCAACTCCGGGATGTTCGAGGTCAGAATGTAGGTCAGGAACTTGCGGATGTTCTGATAGACGGCGCGTCCTTCCTCGATCGCGGCGACAATGCTGGCGAAGTTATCATCGAGCAACACCATGTCGGCCGCCTCGCGCGCGACATCGGTGCCCGAGCGCCCCATCGCGATGCCGATGTCGGCCATCTTCAGCGCCGGCGCATCGTTGACGCCGTCACCGGTCACCGCGACGACCTCGCCCTTGCGCTTCAGCGCCGCGACCACGCGCATCTTCTGGTCGGCCGCGACCCGTGCAAACAGGATCTCCGGTGCATCGAGCGCCAGCTGCAACTGGCTGCGTGACATGCGCTGCAGCTGTTCGCCGATGATCACCACCGGTGAGTCACCGGTCACCAGGCCGATCTCACGGGCGATCGCCAGCGCGGTCTGCGGGTGATCGCCGGTGATCATGATGACGCGGATGCCGGCCATGCGGCAGGCGCGGATCGCCGCCGGCACCTCGGCGCGCGGCGGGTCTTCGAGCCCGACCAGGCCGGAGAGCGTCAGGCCCTGCTCCCAGTCCTGTTGCGGCGTATCAGCGGCGATGTTGCGGGTGGCCAGCGCCAGCACGCGCAGACCTTTGGAGGCCATCGCCTGCTGCGCCGCGAGCAGTTGCGCCTGCTGGATCTGATCCAGCGGCTGCACATGGCCGTCGATCAGCACGCTGCTGCACAAGGGCAGCACGGTCTCGGGCGCGCCCTTGGTGTACAGCACCTGACCGGTGGCGGTCTGGTACACCATCGACATCCGCTTGCGTGTCGAATCAAACGGGATCTCATCGATCAAGTGATGATCGAGCGCCGGCGGCTGATGGGCGTCGGCCAGTGCCATCAGCGCCTGCTCCATCGGGTCGCCAATATAATGCAGGCCATGTTCGCCGTTGCTCTGCTTCAGGTTGTGGCACCAGCGCGCGCAGGCATACAGCGGCTGATAGTGCCCGGCACCATCGGGCATTGCTGCGTCGACCAGCTGGCCGCCGCGCCACAACTGGCGCACCACCATCTGGTTCTGCGTCAGCGTGCCGGTCTTGTCGGTGCAGATCACCGTGGTCGTGCCCAGCGTCTCGACTGCCGGCAGGTGGCGGATCAAGGCATTGCGCCGTGCCATGCGTTGCGCGCCCATCGCCAGCGCCAGCGACACTGTCGGCAACAGGCCCTCCGGCACATTGGCGACGATGATGCCGATGGCAAATACCAGGCTCGCCCCCCAGCCCAGGCCGACGAACTGGCCGATGATGAAGAACAGCGCGCCCAGCGCCAGGGCCAGCAGCGCGATCCAGCGGCTCATGCGCACGATCTCGCGCTGCAGCGGTGACAGCGTCTCCCCGACCTGTTGCGTCAAACCGGCGATCTGGCCAAATTCGGTATGCATCGCGGTCGCAAACACCAGCGCCCGCGCCTGACCCGACACCACCGAGGTGCCGGCCAGCACGATGTTGCGCGCATACAGCAGCTCTTCCTGATCACAGGGCGCGGCGCCGCGTGCCTTCGGCACGGACTCGCCGGTGACGGTGGCGTTGTTGACGCGCAGACCAAAGGCCTCGATGACCCGGCAGTCGGCCGGCACATCGTCGCCCTCTTCGAGCAACACGATGTCGCCGGGTACCAGCTCGGTGGCCACGATCTGCTGTATATTCGCGTCACGTAATACCTTGACCTGCTGCGGGATCAGCTGGCGCAAGGCGGCCAGCGCCTGGCCGGCGCGGTATTCCTGCCAGAAGGAAAACACGCCGTTGATCAGGATCACCGCGAGGATCGCAATGCCGAGGAACAACATGCCCTGCCCCGGTTCACGCCATTCGAGGAAGAAGGCCAGTGCGCTGGCGAGCAGCAGGATCAGCGCCAGGAAATGGGCAAAGCCTTTGAGAAAGATCCGGTAGACCGGCAGCCCCTGCACCTGCATCAGCTCGTTACGGCCAAACTCCTGCAGGCGATGCTGCACCTCGTCGTCCACCAGCCCGCTGGCCCGTGCATGCAGGCTGGCCAGGGCATCGTCAACGCTGAGGTGGTGGATCTTCATGGCACACCTTCCCCAAAAAAGGGACTAACAGCCTGCTGAAAAACGTGGTCAATTCGTCATTCCGGAAGTTATCAATGTATGGCAATAAAACAGTAATAGTGGATAAATTCAATATACACTGCCCCAAAGCTCAGAACGGCAGCCCGGCAAGTCTGGTGGCCACACAGAGAAAACCGGCGGCGGCCTCCTTAGCCCAAATATGCGGAACCGATACGCTGGCCCTCCCTCGGTTCGGCTCGCTTGTGTTGCGTCCTGATACCACTGGCCATGGCCAGATCATTTTTCCGGTTTTTTAACGGTCGATCTTGTTGAACGGGGACCCTTCGGCAGCTGCTTGACGGCCTCCTCAAAGTCGCGCTCGACAGGCGCGGACAGGTTTGCCTGCTGAAGGCGAAATTTTTCATATTCCAGCTCCGCCTTGTCCACGGCGACACCGTGCGAAACGCGGCCTGCATGGGTCAGGATTTCGCGCTCGCTCATGCGCAGGAACTCGTCCAGCTTTACAATCCAGTTGGCCATGTACATGGGCTTTCGATTGAGGGCACGCAGTTCGGCGAACTCCAGGTAGGCGTTGACGATGCGATTGAGTTCGTCAAGCTCCTCGCCGGTGAGGTAGTTCTTGGCGATTGCTGCATCTTCCTTGCGCGGTCGTTCACCAAGCCACGATGTCATCCCCATGTTGGGCTTGCCGGAATCGGCGCGGCTCACGATCACTTCTGCCGCCGTCTGACCATGCGCGGCCCAGTGCATCTTGTTTTGCACGGTTGCGAAAAACTGCCGCGAGGCTTCGACAGAGGGATCGTAGTCGATGCTGGTAGCGTAGATGTCCAGCACCTTGCGCCAGAACACCTTTTCTGATGAGCGAATGTCACGGATGCGCGCCAGCAGTTCATCGAAGTAGTTGCCGCCGTCACCGCGTTTCAGACGCTCGTCATCGAGCGCGAACCCCTTGATGATGAACTCGCGCAACTGCTGGGTAGCCCAGATGCGGAACTGCGTGCCGCGATGCGACTTGACACGGTAGCCGACCGAGATGGCAACATCCAGATTGTAATGGACAACCTGGTAATTCTTGCCGTCGGCGGCAGTTATCCGGAAATTCCGGATAACTGCTTCCTCGGTCAGCTCACCTTCGTCGAAGACGTTGCGGATGTGTTCGCTGATGGTGCGGACATCCTTCTGAAACAGCTCCGCCATCTGCTTTTGGGAAAGCCAGACGGTTTCGTCTTCAAGCCGCACCTCCAGCCGCGTTTTGCCGTCCTCAGTCTGGTAGAGGATAATTTCGCCGGTCGATTCTGGCAGGTTACGCTTCGCCATTGGCCTGGCCTCGCTGATACTTCGGAAAAAAGAGAAAAAAGGGGCCACCCATTATTATTGCAGCCAGAACGTCACCGGCCCATCATTGGTCAACGTGACCTGCATGTCGGCGCCGAAGCGGCCGCTGGCCACCACGGGATGCTGTTGTCGCGCCCGCTGCACCAGATAATCAAATAAACACCGCCCGAGCTCGGGTGGTGCAGCACTGCTGAAGCTCGGCCGCAGGCCGGAATCGGTGTCGGCGGCCAGCGTGAACTGCGGCACCAGCAACAGGCCGCCGCCGATATCGCGCACGCTCAGATTCATCTTGCCGGCCTCATCGGCAAAGACTCTATAACCGAGCAGGCGCTCCAGTAATCGTTCAGCCTTCGCCTCGTCATCGTCGCGCTCGACGCCGATCAGCACCAGCAGCCCGTGGCCGATCTCGCCGATGGTCTCACCATGGACGACCACGCGCGCGGCGCTGACGCGCTGCAGCAGGGCTATCATCCGACCCGGCGCGCGATCCGCGAGGTCGCGCGCAGCAGCGCGTCAGTGATGCCGGTCTCGGCGGCCGAATGGCCGGCATCCGGCACGATGATCAGCTCGGCCTCCGGCCAGACCTGATGCAGATCCCAGGCGCTCTCGACCGGACACACCACATCATAGCGGCCGTGGACGATGACGCCGGGGATATCTTTGAGCGTGCGCGCATCGCGCAGGATCTGGTTGGCGGCGAGAAAGGAGTTGTTCATGAAATAATGGCACTCGATGCGCGCCAGGCTCAGCGCAGTAAACGGATTCGAGAAATGATCGATGACCGCGGCATGCGGCAGCAAGGTCGCGGTGCGGCCCTCCCACACCGACCAGGCCTTGGCGGCGGCCATCCGTTCGACCTCGTTGTCACCGGTCAGCCGTTTATAATAG
>JACREF010000026.1 GCA_016218365.1 Gammaproteobacteria bacterium | reverse complement strand
CAGGCTCTGAGGTGGTAACAACTTCTTCAGAACCGCCGCCTTACGCTCCAATGAATAACGAATCATTTCTCACTGCTTTCCGCCCCCAGTCTATCCTTTACTACATCCCGGCAACGCGACAACTACCCTGACACCGGGGGAAGCTGTGAAAGGGCTGAGTCAACTAATGGTTGAACAAGCCCTAAACGCGGCAATTAAGGTGATTCGAGACGCAGTGAACAAGGCTATTGGATTTGCACTTCTGTAGTGAGCGCCAATCAATCGTTCCATGGGGCCCCTGAACTCAAACGACGGGCATTGGTTTCCTTCATCGCTTAGGAGTCAGTTATGTCAAAGCACTTTCGTTGTCTAACTATTGCCATGGTCACGGCGATGTTGACCACGTCTGCAAACGCCCAAGAGTACTTCGGTGACTTTCTCGACAAACTTAAAGGCACCTTCATTACTGAAGCCCCGCCACGCCCCCAGTTCAAGCTCGAATCAGACTTTCGATTCAAAGACCCTAATGGACTGCTGTGGATAGCCCCATCCGGCGTGGAGGTGGATGGGGCATCGATTCCGCAACCGTTGTGGTCCTTGATCGGGGGGCCGTTTGAAGGCGCCTACATCAACGCCTCAGTTATACACGATCACTACTGCCGCACAAAGCAACGCACTGCCCACGACACGCACAGGAACTTCTACTACGGTATGAGGGCATCGCAGGTTCCCGATTGGAAGGCAAAACTCATGCATTGGGCCGTTTCAACATTTGGGCCATCGTGGAAACTTGAAAAACGTGTAACGATGAAGCAAACCTGCTCTTCTTTGGACGGTTTGGGCACGACCTGTACCTCTAGTCCCGTAACGGAGATGGTCATGGTAGAGATCCCCGGTGCGGACCTCTCTGACCCCGTTGTACTTGCCGCAGCCGTCAGTAAGGCCAACGCGGTTGCAAGGACACTTTTGACGTCAAACGGAAACATTCTTGATGTGACGGTTGATGGTCAAGTTACAGCTTCATTTGAGGGCGTAGAAAAGAGCGCCAATGCTTACCGACAGGTTTTCGCCAGCAAAGAATTTGTAAGCTCGCCAGCACGTCTAGGTGTTCTGTCTTCGCAAACTGCTGGTGGCTTGACTAATGTGCAACCGTGGAGCGGTAACCGAGTGCCAAGACTCAACGATGCGGTCTTCCTTACGCCGCAAACCCTACCAATGGTCGAGCGAAGCGCTCCCTTCAAACTTGATCCGCGTGGCAAAGACCTAGTCACGGACCAGATCGACCTTAAGTCCTTAGAGACATCAATACACCTGGAAAAAGGCAGTCAATAGTAGTCGCGACGCCCAACCCTGCGGTCCACCGGACGCTGCGCGATGAAGCCGCGCAGCGCCGGTTACCTCCACGTGTGTGCCGGGCATGGCACGTAACTATGTCGGTGGAAGTCCGGCAGCCAGGTTTTCGCAGAGCCGAAGGCTAGGAGAACGGCAAGGGCGCTGTCGCGAGGCAGGGTCTGAAGGAGGCTGAATCCAAAGCTGCGGGGCGATGAACAAAAACCGGATATGAGGCGTGGCACATCTGGGACGAGCGGGCACGTGACCGCGAAGTCCTCCATCTGCGGTAATTGGGATGTGTTTTGTAAATCCGGCGCTCGCGCAGTGAAAGAGACGTGCCTTACCCCGGGAGATCTCCATCGCAGTGGGCTGGCAACAGCGCACAAAATGACGGGCAACCGGCATTGAAAGCGGAGGAGAAGTCAGCAGAGGGCATAGTAAGTGGGTGGCACCGCTGAAGGCCCGAACAATGAACGGCGTGGGATCTGCATGAAGAGAAACGGAATCGCATCTGACAACCTGCCTTGGCAGGCTGCGGCGTTGCTGCAGGGTGAATCCGTGGCTGGACACGGCAGACAAACCACGTCAATTCAACCTAAAGCGTTGCTGGCACGGGTGCTGGAACGGCCCAACCTGCAACGCGCACTCAAGCAGGTCCGCCAGAACAAAGGCGCGCCCGGCATCGACGGCATGAGCGTTGATGAGCTTCCCTGCCACCTCAAGGAACACTGGCCGGAAATCCGCACGCAACTGATTGCGGGCACCTACCGTCCGCAACCAGTCAAACGTGTGGAAATCCCCAAGCCCGATGGCCAAACAAGACCTCTAGGTATCCCCGCCGTGGTAGACCGATTCATCCAGCAAGCCATCGCGCAAATCATCAGCGCAGAATGGGAGCCCCACTTCCACCCCAGCAGTTACGGGTTCCGTCCCGGACGTTCGGCGCATCAGGCCGTGCGGCAAGTACAGGCGGACATCCGCGAAGGGTATGCCTGGGTAGTGGACACCGACATGGAAGCGTTCTTTGATCGAGTCAATCACGACCGGCTCATGGCGCGGCTCAAACAGCACACCCCCGACCCAGCCCTGTTACGACTCATCAACCGCTATCTCAAGGCCGGTGTCAGCGTGGACGGCAGCGTACAGGCCACGACACAAGGCGTACCGCAAGGTGGCCCACTGTCGCCGGTACTGGCCAATGTGGTGCTGGACGAACTCGACTGGGAACTGGAGCGGCGCGGCCACCGCTTTGCCCGCTACGCCGATGACTGCAACATCATGGCCAAAAGCAAAACAGGGGGGGAGCGGGTGATGGCAAGCGTGACACGCTTTGTCAGTGACACACTGCGGCTCACAGTGAATCCGCTGAAAAGCGCGGTAGATCGCCCGGCGAAACGAACGTTTCTGGGATTTACGGTCAGCCGGAACGGAGTCAGGCTGAAGGTGGCCGATAAAGCCATCGACAAACTCAAAGACCGTATCCGCGAGCTGACCCGCCGCACCCGAGGCCACCGTTTGGCCGACATTGTTGCAGAGCTGAGAATAACCCTGCTTGGCTGGAAAGCGTACTTTGGCATAGCCGAAGTGCTGAGTCCTCTGCGCGACATCGACAAATGGCTGCGGCGCAAGTTACGATGCTACATATGGAAGCAATGGGGACGATCAGGCTACCGGGAATTGCGCAAACGCGGTGTGACGGTGCGAGAAGCATGGAACACCAGCAAGAGCGCACACGGCCCGTGGCGTCTGTCGAAAACTCCAGCGCTATCGCTGGCATTGCCAGCGAGGGACTTCAGCAGTTTAGGTCTGTCATCCCTTGCGGGATGACAGGGATGTGTTTATTGAACCGCCGTGTACGGCCCCGTATGCACGGTGGTGTGGGAGGGGGAGGTCGCGAGATCTTCTCCTATCCCGATTATGCATCAACAAGGAGTTCACGATGACTGAGAAGGGAAAACAAAAAGAATGTTTCATTATCATGCCCATCTCAGATGTCGATGGTTATCCCAAGGGGCACTTCGGGCATGTTTACGAAAACATAATTTATCCCTCGTGCGAGATGGCTGGCTATCGCGCCGTTCGAGCGGATGAAGTTAAAGCTACCAATCTCATCCATCTGGATATTCTCAAGAATCTCATAGATGCACCTATCGCCATCTGCGACCTTAGCAGCCGCAATCCGAATGTTCTCTTCGAGCTTGGCATTCGTCAGGCGTTTGATAAGCCAGTTGTTCTTATCCAAGAAGCTGGAACTCCTAAAATCTTTGATATTGCACCGCTCCGTTACCTTGAGTACTCAAAAGAAATGAAGTACCACGATGTGCTGCAAATTCAGAAAGAGTTGAAGGATGCAATAGAAGCAACTGCCGCAGCTGACGGTGAAACCGGGAACGTTAACTCAATCGTCAAGCTTCTCGCATTGAGCAACCCAGCAAAAATTCCTGACCTCAAAGGCAATAAAGAAGAACTCGCCTTTGGAATGTTGCAGGCAGAAATGCGTGAAGTTAGAAAGCTAATGGAAATGACGCTGCATGAGCGGAACAGGCCACCACGACGCAATTCCATTACCGCGATTGAGTACGAGCGAATTTCCAATACGCTTGAAAAACTTCAGGCCACGAAACGTTTACCGATACCTGAGCGCATGGAGCAGTTACATATGCTCATGAGAGAAACAGAAGAACTTATGATGCGTTGCGAAGACAAGGCAGAACACATGCACTTTAGGCATATGATGGACAGAATTCATCGTGCCATCTCTGAAAATTCATAACCCCGCGGTCCACCGGACGCTACGCGATAAAGCCGCGCAGCGTCCGGTGACCTCCACGTTATGTTGCTCAAGAACCAATCCATGGGAGGACGAAACCATGAGTGTAAACTTCGATGATCCAGTAAAACAGGAAGTGTGGAATGCCTTGCGCGCCTTGAATGACGCTTGGACAAAAGGAAACCCCAATGACCTGAAAAACTACTTCCACAAGGACATGGTGGCAATTACGGCAACGGACCGGGAGCGACTCGAAGGAAAAGAAGCCTGTTTCACTTCCTGGAACAACTTCGCGAAGGCTGCCAAGATTCACCACTGGAATGAGCTTGAACCAAGAATCCAGATTTACGGCAATGCAGCGGTGGTGACCTATTACTTTGACATGTCGTTCGATATGGGTGGCCAAGCTGTTAAGCTTGGAGGTCGCGACATGTTCGTGTTTGTAAAGGAAGGTGGAAAATGGTTGGCTGTTGCAGATCAGTTCTCGGCCTATCCCGCAACATAACACGTCGTTTAAGCCGACTCGCTACGTCGGCGCTTCGCGCCTCCGTAGCTCGCGGCTTAGCTTGGCGTTATGTTTCCGAGTGGCCATGACCATGCTTAAACATTACCTAGAAAGGACTTCAGAGCTGGAGTTTGGCGAAAGAAACTCAAAAATTCCTGAACTTGTCTTGAAAGAAAAGAGTGCCATAAATACGCGTGGGGTGTTGCCTTCGACGATGACTCTAACGGCGCTAGCGGGTGTCTGTAGTGGTCAACTCAAACCGGACACTTTGTTAAGACCATTTTCAATTTGTGAGGTGTAAGGCATGCAAGCAGAAATAGTGGCTGTCTCTCTCGAATGATGGGTTGGGCTGCATGATTCTCGATGCTTAGCCGCCGCTCCTCGCTGTTGACCGCCTTCGCTGCGGGGTTGCTCGTCGGCATTAGCTATCCGTATGTAGACATCGCCCTCGCATGCCGTGAGCCAATGTCCGAAGCATGTGTCTGGGGCAAGGCATACTTTGCCCTCACTATGGCGGTAAGCGTAGTGTTACTGGGTGGCATAGTGACGGGAGTGCTCTATGCCGTACTTATGTGGCGACGCCATCGCCAGTCGCGCGGCGATGGCGTCTAACCGCGCGTTCGAGGGCGGACGCTCGCCTGCGGCGCGTGAAGTGACAGGGGGAGAACCTCAATGAAATGGGTCGTTGGTCTGGGTGTTGGACTCGTAGGTTTTGTCGCTATCGTTGTCGGGGGCGGGCTACTGTTGCCCGAAAAGCATCGCGCCACTGAATCGGCGCGTTATCGTGTCAGTGCTGAGCGGCTGTGGGAGATCATCACGGACTTTAGTGCTTACCCCACATGGCGCAGTGGCGTCAGTGCGGTGGAGCGTCTACCTGACATGGGCGGACATCCGGTGTGGAAGGAAACCGATTCTCATGATGAGGGCATTCCTTATGAGACCGTGGAGTCCGTGCCCGGCAAGCGTTTGGTCAGGCGCATTGCTGATCCAAAGCTGCCTTTTGGCGGCACCTGGGAATTTGGTCTCGAAGCGACCCCTGAGGGCACGATACTCACTCTTACTGAGGACGGGGAGGTTTACAATCCCATTTTCCGTTTTGTCTCTCGGTTCCTCATCGGTCACACCAAGAATATTCACGGTTACCTGAACGATTTGCAGACAAAGATCGCGGGTAACGCACAATGATGCCCAGCAAGTCACTCAACCCGACCGGGCTCAGTGGGGTGCACTCGCTTCGCTCGTGGCGTCGGGGGCCGGCGGGTTAGTCCTGGCTTTAGATGTCACGAACCATTGGACTAATCGGGGACGGACCACGTTTTGTTTTTGCCAATTTCCTCATGCGCCCATGCCGGGTCGAGGTCTGCGCCATTCGGCCAGGTGATCGCATCAAGCTCGATGTTGACCCACCGAAATAATTGAACGTCTTTGAGGGCCGCGAAAATCCCTGCATCAGTACTGATCACCAGCGCTGACATGTCCACGATGCCGTTTGTACCATCGTTGCAGGTGACCGCAAGCCGATAGTCCGGCAGTACGTTGACCGTACGCACGCGCCAAGGTGCTGCCCCCGTTACTCCAGCGGGGCGATGTTCTTGGGTAGCTGTTTTGCCTGGCATAGGTTCCAGTCCTCCATCAACTCTGCACGATGCTGCGCCGCCCATTCCAGCACCAAAGCCTGCGCGCGTTTGGGAAATTTTCCCTTGATAACCTCCAGCGTCCGAATGTCGATCAAGGCTTCATGGTCGGCGTATAAGGCATGAAAGTGGGGTGGCGCATGTTCCCGCCAGAACATCTGGATCGCAATCCAAAAAATATTTATGGTGTGGGGAGCGTCACCGGACCGAAGGGGCTGATCCACGGGGCAGGTGAATGCCAGTCCGGCCGCGTAAAGGCCGTGTATTCACCGGTGCTCAGGTTGGCAAAAGACGTGGAGCCGATAAAGGCCCGGAAATAGCCTGAAGACGCCTGGCTTACCCAGGTGCCCTTCAGGGCATCACCGGGTGACCAGCTGATATCCCCGCCATTGCTGCCGCCAGGCAAGATCGGCGACTGCACATCCGGGGTATGGCCGGTAGGGACAAACGAGCCGTCAATATAATGCGTGTACACGGCACCGGCGCGACTGACAGGGCTTAAAAACACCATGTCGCGTGAACCATCGGCCGCCAGGGCCATGGTAAATTGCGGTGAACTGACATTATCATACACACCATAGGGGTCAGTCAGATAAAGTTGCTGGCTTAGCCGGTAGACCGGATCGGCCGCCCCGACCTGTGCCCAGCCGTTGTTGAGTTTGGCCGTGATGGTCAGCGGATTATAGCTGGGGTGCGGTTGACCATAGAGATCACGGCTATAGAGAATGGAACTGTTATCTGCCATCTGTTGTTTGCTGGCGATACCGTCGCTACCGGCCCGGACAAAGTTTTCATCAGAATATGTGAGCGCACCCGGGGCCAGACTATATGTGGTGTCCAGGCTGGTGCCTACGACCGCTTTGGTGGCGGTGAATCCCAGCACGACGGCGGGATTACCGCTGGCATTCTTGTCGGTCACAATAGTTTGAAAATACCGTGCATCCGCGGTGCGTATTTCACGCTGCAGGAAGCCTGCGCCTGTGAACGGGGTACTGCAGCTTGTGTTCAGCGGGCAGTCGTTGGCCGCTAGCGTAACCACGCCGTTGCTGACCGTCCAGGCATCAAACGCCACCGGAGGTGGTGTGCCACCGGCTGAGCCGGTGGCAGGCGTAATGGCCGGATGAGTGCCGGTTTGCGGTGCGGGCGTCACCCAGCTTTGGGCGGTGATGACAGGTTCAGCCGCAAATATATTCATTGGTAAGGTCGACAAGGTGGGCCAGGATGATGCCAATGCCGTGGGCCAGTTAGCAGTTGGCGGATTGGCGCTGGTTAAGCTCGTCAGAGTGGTTTCTGCCGGCAGTAGTGGGGTACCTAAATCCGGGGAGGCATGAAACCCGGTAAATCCAAACTGCGCTGTCCCCGAGTCGGGTGTCGTGGAAGTTTGGCCGACCCAGGTCAAAGAATTATTAAACAGAAAGTTTACATCCCCGCCATTTGTTCCGCCCGGCAGCAGTGGAGTGGCCAGGTTTACATTGTGCGATCCCAGTTCGCCGCCTTTCCACACGAATTGCTGACGGTTGCCACCCCCGAGATTGACCTTCTGGGTCACTGTCACAGGCACCGCATAATCAGTATTAACATAATGATTACGTGTCAGGAGTATATCGTAGCCACTGACCGTGACCGTGCTGTTGATCAGCTCTACCGGGGCGGATGGCACAGTCCAGTCGATCTGGCTCAAGCCCTGGGTCGTCTTCGGGCTTAAGGTTTCGATGCCGTAACCTATGCTGGTCGCCCATGACGAGACCAGGTCCCAGCGGTCTTCCAGTGTATGGCCGTCGGGCGTTAAATAGGTTTTACTCTCTTTGATCACGGTTCTGGAGTAAACATCACCCTTTGCCTGGTTTGTTTGGACAAACAATTCGTGGGCAAACCCCAGGGCGCCTGATGCAGACTGCGGATCACCGGTGACGCCGAAGTCGGTGATGATGTACTGAAACCAGTTGATGCCGCCTTTGACCACCTTGCGATTCATGAACCCGTCATCCAGGATCGCGCTGCCGCATGTCGCACCCGTCGGGCAGGGCGCAGCAATGATGCCATTGTTCACGGTCCAGCCGCCGTAGCTGAGGTTCAAGGCGGCGTGGGATAAGGCCGGAAAGGTAAGCGTCGCGATGATCCAGTAGGGTGATAGTCGATGGCGGGCATAACCTGGTGATAGATGGTGCATTGTGCAGCGTTCACTGAATAATATTTCTCTGTCACATTAATCATATTGTGAACAGATGATTGCCACGGGACAGGCGCCTCATGCTGCCTGTGATAAGGGTTGCTGATCTTTTATGCACTATACCAGTCCCCAATGTGTCTGCACAAGACAAACTGGATCAGGTTTGATGGGGAGTTACATGGCTGTGCCCCACAGTGCTCGGCCGTTATCTCCGACCTCATGGGTGGGAGGGTGGTAAAGCATGGTGCAGTTGGGCTAGCGGTCGCTCAGCGCCGTGATGTCGAGATACGTCGCAAGTGCAGCATCATCATCAATCCGCCCTTGGCTGAGATGCGGGACTGTGCCGAGCAGCGGGGCCGGTAGCATTTGCTGCAGGGTTGCGATGTTTGCATCCAACATGCCCATATCTACAGTAAGGATGTTGGCAACCCAGCCAGCGAAGGGCAGTCCAGAGCGTTCAATTGCATCGGCGGTCAGCAAGGCATGGTTCAGGCAGCCGAGGCGCAGGCCGACGACGAGGATCACCGGCAGATTCAACATGCACGCAAGGTCAGCGATACTGTCACCCGCCTCCGTCAAGGGCACACGCCAGCCGCCGACACCCTCGATCAGTGTGAAGTCATGGCTGGCAATGATCTGATGACAGTGCTGTTGCAGCTGTTGCAGATCAATCGTGATGCCAGCTGCCCTGGCAGCAAGGTGTGGTGACACCGGCAGCGCCAGGCAATATGGATTGATCTGTGCATAGTCGAGCTGCGGGCACAGCTGTTGCTGCAATAACACGGCATCGTCGTTGCGCAGGCCGTGCGGTGTCATGATGCCACCGCTGGCAATCGGTTTCAGCGCTGCGATGCTGAGCCCGCGCTGTTTCAGCGCATGGCCGATGGCAACGGTGACCAGTGTCTTGCCGACGCCGGTGTCAGTGCCGGTGATGAAGGCGCCATGTGGAGAAGGGTTATTTGCCATGGCGTCCGCCGATGCGATCGACGGTGATCTGTACCTCGTTGCCATGAGGTGTCGCAGCCGGATGTTCAGGCACCCAGGCGTGTCCATAAATGACCTCATAGGTGACCGGCAGCGTGCCGTCGCGGCGCAGGTCTTCGTAGGCCTGTGCCAGGTGTTGCCAGCGATGGCGGCCGGTCAACGTGCGTGGCCGGCCGGCGGTGACGTTGTGCGCGCCGAGCGTCTTCAGGTCACGGGTCAGTGCCTGCAGGTCGGGATAGGTCAGCGTGAAATATTCCATGTCGGTGACCGGTTGTGCAAAGCCGGCGCGCAACAAGGCATCGCCGATGTCATGCATGTCGATGAAGGCGTTGACGTGGTTATAACCATCGACCTGCGACCAGCAGTGGCGCAGTTCACGCAGTGTATCCGGGCCGAAGGTTGCGAACATCAGCACGCCGCCGGGTCGCAGCACGCGGCGGAACTCCTGCAATGTGCGGTCCAGGTCATTGCACCATTGCATGGTCAGGCTGGAGATCAGCATGTCGAAGCGCTGCGTGGCCAGCGGCAAGGCTTCGGCATCGCCGCAGATGCAATGCATGCGTCGCAGCACGCGGCTGCGCCAGGGCTGGCGGCGGCGGGTGAGCTGCAGCATCTGCGGCGCCAGGTCCAGTGCCAGCAGCTGCGCACTGGGATAACGGCGGGCCAGGGCGGCGGTCAGCGTGCCGGTGCCGGCGCCGATGTCGGCAATCTGTGTGGGCGTGGCGCGCAACAACGACAGCCGTTCCAGTAGCCGGTTGCCGACCTCGCGTTGCAGCACCGCGACCTCGTCATAATGTGGTGCGGCACGGTCGAAGGCGCGACGCAGTTGCCGTTTGTCAACGGTAAAGCCTCCGCTCAGCGATGTGCGGTCATTCGGCATCGAGCCTCCGGATCACTTCGGCGACCTGGCGTGGGTGTGACAGCAGCGGGGCATGGCCGGCAGCGTCAAGCAGCGTGTGTTGCAGGTCGGGATGGCAGGCGGTCAGCGCGTCGATGACGGCCGCCGGGACCAGCGTGTCGCGGCGGCCGAACAGCCAGTGTGCCGGGCAGTTCAAGCGCGTGATATCTGATCGCAGATCGCTGTGCTTTAGCATAGCGAGTCCGGCCTGCAGCGCCGTGGTCTGAGGCAGCGGCCGGGCCTGCAGCGTCTGGCGCAGCGTGCGCAGCAGGGCGCGCTCATCCGCGCAGCCGCGGACCTGCAAGGCGAGGAAGCGTTGTACAGTCGTGGCAGGGTCCTGGCTCAATTGGCCGGCGAACTGGTCCAAGGTGGCCGTCTCCATCGCCGCAGGCCAATCGCTGCGTCGCACGAAACTCGGTGTGCTGGCGATGCACAATACGCCGCGCAGTTGGCCGGCGGTCGTTTGTGCGGCGATGCGTTGTGCAATCAGTCCGCCCAGCGACCAGCCGACCAGCAATGAGTTGGCAGGGAGCTGCCGCGTGATCGCCGTGGCAATGCCGTCCAGCGACATATCGTCGAGCAGCGGGCTGTGACCGTGACCGGGCAGGTCGAACACCGAAACGTGCAGACCATCCAGATACGGGCGCAGGCCATCCCAGATGCCGCCATGTATGCCCCAGCCGTGCAGCAGTGTCACAGGACGGCCATGGCCGGATTGTTCGCAATACAGTTGCATCACAGACCTGACAGTGCGTCGAGCAGCCGGTCGATGTCGACCTCGCGGTGCGCGGCCGACAGCGTGATGCGCAGCCGCGCTGTACCGTGGGGCACCGTCGGCGGGCGGATCGCACTGATCAGCAGGCCCGCAGCCAGCAATCTCTCGCTTGCTGCCACACAGCGTGCATTGTCACCGATGATCAGCGGCTGGATCGGGGTGGTCGATTCACCGAGCGTCAGGCCCAGTTGCGCCGCGCCGCGCCGGAAGCGTTCGATCAGGCTGCGCAACTGCTGGCGCCGCCAGTCCTCGTCGCGGACGATGCCCAGGCTGACCAGCGTCGCATGGGCCAGTGCCGGTGACAGCGCAGTGGTGTAGATATAACTGCGTGCGTTCTGGATCAGCGTCTCGATCAGCGCGTCACTGCCGGCGACGAAGGCGCCACTGGTGCCGAAGGCCTTGCCGAAGGTGCCGATGACGGCGACGTTATCGCTGTGCGGCTGTGAACAGTGTTCAAATGTGCCGCCGCCGTGTGCGCCGAGTACGCCAAAACCATGCGCGTCGTCGATGATCAGCCAGCTGCCGCTGTCGTGGGCGAGCTGCATCAGTTGTGGCAGCGGCGCGATGTCACCGTCCATGCTGAACACGCCGTCGCTGACGACCAGTGTCTGTGCAGTGGAGGGTTCGGCGAGCAGGGTGTGCAATGCGGCCATGTCGTGATGCGGGTAGCGCTGCATCGTTGCACCGGATAGCCGGGCACCATCGAGCAGCGAGGCGTGATTGAGCCGGTCGGAGAATATTCGATCATGGCGGCCAGCCAGTGTCGTGATGACGCCGAGGTTGGCCATGTAACCGGTCGAGAACAGCAGTGCGCGCGGCCGGCCGGTGAACTCGGCCAAGGCCTGTTCGAGTGCGTCATGGATGGCGTGATGCCCGGTGACCAGATGCGAAGCACCGCTGCCGACGCCATAACGGCGCGCGCCATCGGCCAGTGCCGCGATCAGCCGTGGATCGCTGGCCAGTCCGAGATAATCATTGCTGCAGAAATTGATGACCGGCTGGCCGGCCAACTGCATGTGCACGCTGCTCTGGCCGTGCATGACCCGGCGCTGGCGGTACAGGCCCTGCTGGTGGCGCTGCGCCAGCGCCGTTGACAAGGACTTCATGCGATCGCGGCGGCCGGGGCCTCGCGTCGCTGCTGGGTGTCGCCACGTACGCTCAGGTTCAATGCCTTCAGCATCTTCAGGTCATCCTCGACGCGACGGCCGGCCGTGGTCAGATAGTTGCCGATCATGATGCCGGAGGCGCCGGCCATGAAGATCATCGCTTGCAGGTCACCGAGGAACTGCCGGCCACCGGCGATGCGGATCTCGGCGCGCGGCAGCATATAACGGAACACCGCGATGCTCTGCAGGATCTGCTGCGGTGACAGCGGTGTCAGCTGCGCAAACGGCGTGCCGGGTTGCGGGTTCAGAAAATTCAGCGGCACCGATTCGACGCCGAGATCGCGCAGCGTCGCAGCCAGCTCGATGCGCTGGTCAAGGCTCTCGCCCATGCCGAGGATGCCGCCGGCGCAGACCCGCAGCCCGGCATCAACCGCATGGCGGATGGTGTCGATGTTTTCCTGGTAGCTGTGGGTGGTACAGACCTGGTCGAAGAAACTGGCGGCAGTCTCCAGATTGTGATGATAGTTCTCCAGCCCCATCTGTTTCAGTTCACGCGCTGACCTCTGGTCCAGCACGCCGAGGCTGGCGCAGCGGCCGATGTCGCTGTTCTGATCCATCGCGGCAAAGTATTCACGCAGCGCGCCGCGTTCCTTGTCAGAGCGCACGCCCCAGCCCTTGGAGACGACGCCGAAATCGCTGGCGCCCCATTGCCGCGCCTGGCGCGCCTGCGCGACCAGTTGGTCGGTCGGGATATAGTCATAGACCGGCGCCGCGGTCTTGTGGTGGCCGCTCTGCGAGCAGAAGCTGCAGTTCTCGGAACAGTTGCCGGAACGGACGTTGGAGATTGCGCACACCTCGACCTCGTTGCCGCGAAAGGTCTTGCGCAGCCGGTCGGCGCCGGCCATCAGCCATGGCAGGTAATCATCGTCGAGGCCGATCAGCCAGCGGCCATCGTCGCGGCTGATGGTGCCGCCGCTCAGGGCCTGACGGGTCAGGGCGTCGATGCGGTCGTAGCAGGCAGTGTTCATGGGCACCTCGGGCTGGGTTCTATATATAAGAGGCTCTGATTAATTCGTATTGTCGCCATGCCCGCCCCCGATCGGGTCGAGGGCAGGCTCCAGCGGGCATCCATAAATATCTGTAATACCTGGATTCCCGCTTTCGCGGAAATGACGGCCGTAGTAATTTTTGAATTAATCAGAGTTTCCTATAGCTGGGCTGGACAGCGGGAATTACGCTGCACTATGCTGGCGGTCGCGTTGTCTGTCAACCCACGGAGGGGTCCATGGATAACATCTGGTCAATAATGAAGCATATTCTACCCGGCGCCTGTTTGTTATGCGGGGTGCGTTGTCAGGGTGGGTCGGGTCTGTGTCCGGGCTGCGCCGCAGACCTGCCGCGGTTGCCGGCGACCCGCTGCCGGGTCTGTGCGGCGCCGTTGCCCCACGCCGGGGTCTGTGGCGTTTGTCAGCAGCGACCACCGGCCTATGACCGCTGCGTCGCAGCGCTCGAATACCGCTTCCCGGCCGATCAGCTGATCCAGCAGCTGAAGTTTCAGCGCCGACTGGTGGTGGCCGAGGCACTGGGCGAGCTGCTGGCGGACACCGTGGCGGGTCAATACCGGACGTTGCCGGACTGTGTGCTGCCGGTGCCGCTGCACCGGGCGCGGTTGCGCGAGCGTGGCTTCAACCAGGCACTGGAGCTGGCTCGTCCCTTGTTGCGCCGCTTCGGCATCGTGCCGGATCTGGAGGGTTGTAGCCGGGTGCGTGCCACCACCGAGCAGGCCGGATTGCCGGCGGCACTGCGGCAGCATAATCTGCGCCGCGCATTCAAGGTCCACCGCAGCTATCGTGGCCGTCATGTGGCGATCATCGATGATGTGATGACGACCGGGCACACGGTCAATGAGCTGGCCCGTGTGCTGCGCGCCGCCGGGGCGCAACGCATCGATGTCTGGGTTGCGGCGCGCACGGTTTTGCGTCCCGGTGACGAGAAGACGTATCATGTCGCGACACGGCAATTACCGACCGTGGCAGACAGCGACAGGGGAGCATGAATGATCAGATATCTGTGCGGGGCCATGCTGGCGCTGGCGAGTACGGTGCTGCAGGCGCAGGCCATCGATTTCAACCTCGGTGACAAGAGCATGGAGTTCCGCTACATCGTCGACAGCGGTTCGCGGCTGGGCGGTACCGAACTCGATGCCGGCATGTTGTATACCTCGGACAATGATCTGCTGGCGATGGCGGGCATGCTGGTGATGGGGGATACCGGCAGCGGCACACCGGGCCTGCATGCCGGGATCGGCTTCAAGATGTTTGGCATCACGTCGACCCCGCGCGATGTTGCGGCGCTGGCGGTCGGCGGGCAGTTGCACCTGGCGCCGGTGTCATTACCGCGCAGCGGCTTTTTTATCCGCGGCTATTATGCGCCGGATATCGTGACCTTCCTGGATGCTGACAGCATGCGTTACCTGGCCATCGGCGCCGAATATGAGATCGTCGCCAAGGGCAGCGTCTATGTCGGCTATCGCAATACCGAGGCCAGCCTGTCCGGGACCGGCAGGATGAAGATCAATGATGATATCCATGTCGGGATGACGATGCGGTTCTGAGCGCATTGAAGGACACGGTACTACATGTCGTTGCCGCTGTGATCAGTGATGGTCATGGCCAGGTGCTGATTGCCCGACGCCCTGCTGACAAGCAGCACGGCAATCTGTGGGAGTTTCCCGGCGGCAAGGTTGAGGCGGGGGAGGCATCGCTGGCCGCGTTGCGGCGCGAGCTCAGCGAGGAACTGGGTATCGAGGTGCAGCAGGCGCAGCCGTTGCTGACCGTGACCCATGCCTATGCTGGATATACCGTGCGACTGGAGGTCTGGCGCGTCGACAGTTTCACCGGCATTGCCCATGGTCGCGAGGGTCAGCCGGTGGAGTGGGTGACCGCGGCGGACCTGTCGCAGCGTGCCTTCCCGGCCGCAAACCGCGCCATCCTGACCGCATTGCAACTGCCGCCGCTGTATCTGATCACCCCGGAGGCCGCGCAGCTTGCCACCTTTCTTGAGCATCTGGAGCAGTGTCTGCGCAGCGGGATCCGGCTGCTGCAGTTGCGGACGTTGACCTTGCCGCGACACCAGCTCGATGAGCTGGTGGCCGAGGCGCGGGTGCTGGCCGGGCGTTATCAGGCCCGCGTGCTGCTCAACAGCCGCTTGCCGTGGCGGGATTTCCCCCCGGATGTCGGCGTGCATCTGACGCAACGCGATCTGATGTCGTGGCAGCAACGACCTGTTGAGCACCGACGCTTGCTGGCAGCCTCCTGTCACGATGCAACATCGCTGCACCACGCCGCTGCTGTAGGGGTCGATTTTGTCACACTGTCGCCGGTGGCGGTGACGGCATCACATCCCCAGGCGGCGGTACTGGGCTGGCAAGGTTTTAGTGCGCTGCTGAATGATGCGGCGCTGCCGGTTTATGCGCTGGGCGGGATGAAGGAGTCAGACCTGCAGCAGGTGCGGCAGCTTGGCGGGTTCGGGGTTGCGGGGATTACGGCCTGGTGGCGGTGAGCCGGTGATCAGAGCACACAGGTGGTCAGAAAGAAGGTGACATCACTGGTGGTCTGTGCCGGCCGGCCGTCGAGGTCGAGCTTGCGGAAATAGATCGAGAAGCGCTGCTTGCCGGCGCTGACCTCCGGAAACAGCTGTGAGTCATCAGGCAGGGCGATGCGCAGCAGTTGCAGCACCCCGATGCCATCGATGTTGCGCTGGTAGACGCCGTTCTCAGCGGTCTGGAGACTGGTGACGCTGGTCTCGCGGACCAGTTTCAGGATCATGTCGACCGTGGAGCGGACCAGGTCGAGTTCGTGGACCCAGCCCTGCAGGGTGGCCAGACGTATCGGGTGGGGCTGGTGCAGCCACAGATGCAGCGCCGGCAGGTCGAAGCTGCAGGTGCCGCCCGGTACGGTGATGCGTTGCTTGATCGCATTGAGAAATTCGTTGTCGCGCAGCGCCAGCGCGAGCTGTCCCTGCATCGATTGCAGCTGGTCGCGGGCGCGCTCCATGTCACCCAGCACACCTTTCAGCATCGCCTGATCGACATCGGCGCGGTTCAGCAGTCGGGTCAGGGCCCCGTTCAGACGCTCCAGCTCCTTGATCATTTCGGTCTTCAGGTCGCTGCGTGCACACAGCGCCAGCAGATCAATCAGGATACCAATGCTGTTATGGCTGTCCCATGGGTCAGTGCCGGCGGCAGCGTTATCAAAACGAATGAACAGGCTCTCCAGCTTGAGTAAGGTGCGGATCCTTTCGTTCAGCGGTTGTTCGTATAGGATGCTGTTCATGCAGGAATATGCGCTGGGGGCAGTCCGGTAATATCCTGACGGCATTGTCGCCTACCTGAGGCGAGATGGCAAATTGTTAATGGCTGGTCGCAGCGAGCCTCAGATAGTCTTGATGCAGCCGTGCGACCTGCCGTTCCAGCGTTGGCAGATCATCGGCGTTGATGATGACATCGTCGGCGGCCGCGAGCCGGAGCGCACGCGGTGATTGGGCGGCCAGGACCGCATCGATCTCGGCAGTGGAACGCCGGTCGCGTGCCTGCAGGCGCTGGCGTTGCAGGGTTTCGGGGGTGTCGATGACCAGGATCCGGTCAGCCAGGTCCTGTTGACCGGTCTCGACCAGCAGCGGGATGCTGAGGATACAATAGGGTGTGGTCAGCTGCGCAACACGACGGCGCATCTCGCTGCGGATCAATGGATGCAGGATGGCCTCCAGTTGCCGACGCTGTGCCGGATCGGCAAAGACCCGTTGCCGCAGTCGTTCACGATCCAGCTGGCCGTCCTGGGTGATTAACCCGGGGCCAAAGGCAGAGATGATCTGCCGCAGGGCGGGTGAGCCGGGGGTGACCAGCTCCCGGGCGATCACATCGGCATCGATGACCGGGATGCCCAGGGCCTCGAACATCCGGGAGACCGTGGTCTTGCCGCTGCAAATGCCGCCTGTCAGTGCGATGCGCAACATGGATCCGCTGGGGCTGGTTGTCAACGATAGGCTGACTATAGCAGCTTGCCGCCGCGGTGGCAGCCGCGGTTACTGGGGCAGGTAAAGGGCGCGCAATGTGTCGCCCCACAGCAGGTACAGCCAGCCGGCACAGGCCAGATAGGGGCCGAACGGGATCGGCAATTGCCGGTCACGGCCCAGCGTCAGCACCAGTGTGATGCCGACCACGGCGCCGACGGCAGACGACAACAATGCAATCGGCAGCAGTGATTGCCAGCCCAGCCAGGCGCCGAGCATTGCCAGCAATTTGAAATCGCCATGGCCCATGCCCTCCTTGCCGGTGACCAGCTTGAACAGCTGATAGATGGTCCACAGGCTCAGGTAGCCGGCGGCGGCACCGATGATGGCTTCGTCCGGCTCAGTAAAGATGCCGAACAGGCTGAGCAGCAGGCCAAGCCACAGTAACGGCAGCGTGATACTGTCGGGCAGCAGCTGATGATCGAAATCGATGACGCTGAGTGCGATCAACGACCAGGTCAGCGGCAAGGCCCACAGCAGTTGCCAGCTGAAACCAAGATGCCAGGCTACCGTGACCGATAATACAGCGGTCACGCCCTCGATCAGCGGATAACGCAGCGGGATGCGCGCCTGGCAGTGTGCACAACGCCCCTGCAGCGCCAGGTAGCTGAGCAGCGGGATGTTGTGCCAGGTCTTGAGCGGCATCTTGCACTGCGGGCAATGCGAACGGGGCGTGACCAGATTGAACGGCGGATCATCAGCCAGTGTCTCCCCGGGTTTGGCCTGCAGCTCCCGACAGTGCCTGTGCCACTGTCGCTCCATGATCACCGGCAGACGCAGGATCACGACGTTCAGGAAACTGCCGACCAGCAGGCCCAGCGTGGCCGTAACACCCAGCAGCGCGGGCAGCGAACGATGGAGAAGTTCAAGGGCGTCCATGAGAGATTATTGACCTGGGGCGGGTTGTCGGATCTGGGACAATCTTAGACCACTTGACCCATCTTGAAAATCGGCAGATACATGGCAACGACCAGGCCGCCGATGACGACCCCGAGGAAGGCCATGATCATCGGTTCCATCAGTGTGCTCAGGTTATCAACGGCGTTGTCGACCTCCTGTTCATACATGTCGGCCACCTTGGCCAGCATGCTGTCCACCGAGCCGGCCTCTTCGCCGATTGCGACCATCTGTACCACCATCGCCGGGAACATCTTGGTGTGGTCCATGGACTGATAGATCGGCGAGCCGGTGGCCACTTCCTCGCGCATCTTTCTGATAGCAGTTTCATAAACGTAATTTCCCGCTGTCCCGGCCACGGTTTCCATGGCATCGACCAGTGGCACCCCGGCGGCAAACATCGTAGACAGGGTGCGTGCAAAGCGGGCGATGGCTGCCTTGTTCAACAGGTCACCGAATACCGGCACCTTCAATGACATCGCGTCGAGCTTGTTGCGGAATTCTTCCGATGAACGCTTGGTGCGGATAAAGACCACCACGGCACCACCCATGCTGCCAAAGACCACAATCCACCATTTCTGCAGAAAGATCGACATGTCAATGACGAACTGTGTCAGTGCCGGCAGTTCGCCGCCAAAGCTGGCGAACATCTTCTGGAATTCCGGGATCACGAACAGCAGCAGGATCGTGGTCACGATCAGTGCAACGCTGACGATGGCCGCCGGATAGATCATCGCTTTTTTGATCTTGGCCTTCAGTGCCTCGGTCTTTTCCTTATAGGTGGCGATCTTGTCGAGCAGTGACTCCAGGATCCCGGCCTGTTCACCGGCATTCACCAGATTACAATACAGTGAATCGAACTGCAGCGGGAACTTGGCCAGTGAATCGGTCAGCGTATTGCCGCCCTCGACATCGGCCTTGATATTCAGGATCATGCTTTGCATGGCGGCATTTTCATGGCCACGTCCGATGATCTCGAAGGCCTGGATCATCGGCACCCCGGAAGACATCATGATTGCCAGCTGGCGGCTGAACACGGCAATGTCCCGGGGCGCGATCTTGCCTTTCTTCTTGCCGCCAAACAGTGATTTTGGCTTCTTTTTGACTGAGGTTGGATTGATGCCCTGACGACGCAATTCGGCCTTGACCAAGGCCAGGCTTGGGCCGCGGGTTTCGCCCGACAGCTTGTCGCCTTTCTTGTTGATGCCTTCCCAGACGAAGGTGACGGTCTGTACTGTCTTGGTCGTTGCCATGATTATTCCGTGACTACCCTGTTGAGTTCTTCAAGGCCGAGGATGCCTTGCTTAACCTTTTTCAGACCCGATTCGCGCAGGTCAGGGATCCCCTCTGCCTTGGCCTGATCGGCGATCTGCAAGGCATTGCCGCCGTCCATGATGATCTTGGCTATGACCTCGGAGATCGGCATGACCTGATAGATGCCGACGCGTCCCTTGTAGCCATCGTTGCATTGATCGCAGCCCACGGGTCCATAGACAGTAAATCCCTTTTCGAGATCCTGTTCGGTGAAGCCTTCCTCAAGCAAGGCCTTTTTCGGTATATCGACCGGCTTTTTGCAATGGCTGCACAGCCGGCGTCCCAGACGCTGGGCAATGACCAGTGACACGGCAGAGGCGATGTTAAATGGTGCAATGCCCATGTTGACCAGACGGTTCAACGTCTGTGGCGCATTGTTGGTATGCAGCGTGGACAGTACCATGTGACCGGTTTGCGCGGCCTTGATGGCGATTTCACCAGTTTCGATATCGCGAATTTCACCGACCATGATGATGTCCGGGTCCTGGCGCAGGAAGGCCTTCAGGGCGCTGGAGAAGGTCAGGCCGGCCTTCGGATTGACGTTAACCTGGTTGATGCCTGGCAGGTTGATTTCCGCCGGGTCTTCGGCGGTCGAGATGTTGCGATCCTCGGTATTCAGGATGTTCAGTGCCGTGTACAGCGAAACGGTCTTGCCGGAGCCGGTCGGGCCGGTGACCAGCACCATGCCGTAGGGGCGGTGGATCGCATCCATGAACAGCTTTTTCTGTTCCGGTTCGTAACCCAGCGCATCAATGCCAAGCTGGGCACTGGTCGGATCGAGGATACGGCACACGATCTTTTCACCAAACAATGTTGGACAGGTGTTGACACGGAAATCGATGGCGCGATTCTTCGACAGCATCAGCCGGATGCGGCCATCCTGGGGCACCCGGCGTTCCGAGATATCAAGTTTTGACATCACCTTGAGGCGGGCCGCGATCTTCTTGGTCAGTTGTACCGGTGGTGATGCGACCTCCTTCAGTACACCGTCGACGCGGAAGCGGACCCGGTATTTTTTCTCATAGGGTTCAAAATGCAGGTCAGAGGCGCCCTTGTTGATGGCGTCGAGCATGATCTTGTTGATGAAGCGAACGATTGGTGTGTCGTCGGAGTTTGGTGCATCATCGTCTCCGTCCTTGTTTTCTTCGTCGCCGGAGGTGATATCAAGGTCCTCGAGCGAGCTGTCATCCAGGTCTGCCATCGAGGTGTCGCTGGCATTGATAATGGCATCGATGGTCTCGATCAGGCGGCGATGCTCAACCAGTATCGGTTGGGTGGCGGTGCCAGTGGTGAATTTGATCTCATCCAGTGCGTTCAGGTTGGTCGGGTCCGAGACAGCGACAAATAACCGGGAGCCACGCTTGAACAGTGGAATGGCCTGGTTCTTTTCGATCAGTTTGCTATCGATCAGCTTGGCAGCGCAGACATCCATGTCCATCGTCTTCAGGTCAAAGAGCGGGATACCGAATTCAATGGACGCAAGCCGCGCCACCTCGTTACCAGCTACCAGTTTATTATCCACCAGATACGGGATCAGCGAAACCTTGGCCTCGCGCGCGGCGGATATGGCGCTACGGGCCTGCTCATCATTGAGCACGCCTTCCTGGACCATTCTGAGTGGCAGGCCGGTTAACCGGATATTGTCGCTGGGGGCTGTTGCACTCATGGGTTCTATGCCGGAAGTCTCGGTTGGATATCGGCTTTTTGCAGCGATCCTTAACCTAGGTCATCACACAAGCGCCCTTGTTGCCAGAAGCGCGGCTCCAGTGCATAACCGTGCAGCTGGATGTCAGACTGCCAGTGTTCAAGCGTCGGGATTTGCGGCAGGACGAATATGACTATGGTCAGTAGCGTAGCTGCGCAAATTATGAACAAAGCTGGCGTGGCATAGGCGGGGATATGGTCAAGTCCGGCTGCTGGGTTCAGGTGTTGGCTGAGCATCCTGCCGACGACGACCATCAGCATCACCTGGCTCAGCGGCATGATCAGGATGCCGCAAAACTGGGCATGGACTGCCGCGGTCAGCAACGAGGCCAGCAGCGCGATCTTGAGCGTCTGTCCGGGTTCCGGGAGCGGATGGGTCCGGCTACGCTGTAACCACGACACGATGCCATAACCGAGGATGAACACCATCACCAGTAATGCTGGCAGACCCCATTCTGCTGCAATCTGCAACGTGCTGTTGTGCGGGTGGGCGGCGATGTGATTGGTCGGATCACAGGCATAATGCATCGGTCCGACGCCGAGCAGTGGGTGTTGTTGGATCATCTCGATCGCCCGTTGCCAAAGTATCCACCGTCCCGAAGAGTCAGTCAGATCGCGTCCCACGGTATTGGTGATGACCGAGGCCGTTGATGTGGTATGGGTCAGTGTGGGCAATACGAAAAAGACCATCAGATAGACGATCAACCCTGTGGCGGCGGTCAGCAGCATCCAGCGCAGCCACGGCCAGGCCGCGCGGCGGTAGAAGGTGATGACCAATATTGCTGCGACTGGCAACGCCAGCAGTGAGGCGCGGGTGCCAGATGTGAACAGCATGAACCACCATGCGGTCGTTGCGGCAGCTGCCAGATATTTAATTCCCCATTTACTGGGCCGCGACAACAACAGCACAGGCAAGATCGACAACGGCAGCAGCCAGCTCTGGAATTGGGAGAAAAACCGTACATGGGCGAAATTGCTGAACAACGCGCTCTGGATCAGGCCAATGGCAGGGTTGGTGAAGGCCGCGATAAGGCCGCTGATGAACTGTATCGAGTATCCGGTCATCACCGCTAGCAGTGTCGCGGCCAGTATCTTGTCCACCCACTGTGGCAGCTGCCGGCATGCGGCGGCGAAGGACAGGGTGGTGATTGTGATCAGGACATAGGTCGCGACATCGATCACGGCCCAGACCGGTAGCCTGCTGAACCAGGCTGAGGTCAGTCCCAGCATCATCAGGGTGAACAGCGTGATCTTCACGGATGCTGGCAGTGAGACAAAGATGTTCAGCCAGCCGCGATGCAGTGCACGGCTGGTCAGCAGCAGCGTCGCGCCCAACATCAGCAGCCCCAGCTCCAGCACCCGTTTTTCATTATACATCCCCAGACCTGGCACCAGATCAAACAGCGGCGTCAACAGGATGAACAGACAGAATCCAGCGAACAGCAGCGGTGCCGCAAAAGGCGTAGCCCCGTCCTGGAATACGTTGCCTGCGGGCTGATTACTGGAGCTGGGGGTCATATGGTGGTGCCGGTCCGGATTGATCGTAGATGACTCAGTTGTCGGCGACGGTGTTGTCAAACTTGATTGTGACACATTGAAAACCTGCTAAACATGCCGGCTACCCTGGCCTGGTAGTGAGCAGTATTTAAAAGGGAAGGGCCCCGTACGGGGCCCTTCGGACTTCAGAGTAGAGTGATTACTCTATTAGGTACCACGGCAGTTGGCAGGCAGGTACTTGTCTGGCAGCAGGGCGACATCGGCTGAACGGCACTGCCATTCCACACCGGCGGCACCGGCGGTCGCACTGAAGCGTACCGCAGCACCGTCACCTACACCGCCACCCAGCTTGGTT
>JACREF010000024.1 GCA_016218365.1 Gammaproteobacteria bacterium | reverse complement strand
GGTGCTGCTGTATCTGGCGTTGCTGCCCAAGGAGCAACTGGCGACCATCACCGACATCGCCGACAGCTATGGCATCTCGCGCAATCACCTGGTCAAGGTGGTGCACAATCTGGCGTCGCTGGGCTATGTGGCCTCGCTGCGTGGCAAAGGGGGCGGTCTGCGTCTGGCCTGTGATCCGGCCAAGGTGACGATCGCCGAGGTGGTGCGCCACACCGAACCCAGTTTCGATCTGGTCGAATGTTTTCGCCAGGATGGCACCAATACCTGTCCGATCACGCCGATCTGCCGCCTGAAGCGCATTCTGGCCGAGGCCCAGCAGCAGTTTATCAAGGTGCTCGAAAACACTACGCTGGCCGATGTGCTCGATGAGCCGAAGGCGCTGGCGCTGATCCTGCGGGTCTCCGGCGGTGATATCCATTCCGCAGACGGCGCAGGTGAGTGCTAGCGTTGCCCCAGTGAACGCAGGATGTCACGGTAGCTGTCGAGGCGGCGCTGGCTGATGGTGCCATGGGCGGCGGCGACTTCCAGCGCGCAGCCCTTTTCGCCGAGGTGCCGGCAATTGCGGAAACGGCATTCACCGAACAGCGGCAGGAATTCACGGAAGCCGCGGATCAACTCGTCGGGTGCGACGTGCCACAGCCCGAAATCCCGCACCCCGGGTGAATCGATCAGGTCACCGCCGCCGGGCAGGTGATACAGCGTCGTGGCCGAGGTGGTGTGACGTCCCAGCCCGCTGATCTCGGACAGGTCACCGATGCGGATATCCAGCGTCGGCAGCAGGTGACGGATCAATGATGACTTGCCGACGCCGGATTCACCGACCAGCGCGCTGAGATGACCGTCCAGCCGCTGTTGCAGCGCCGCCAATCCATCGGGCAGCCGGGTACTGGTGGTGATGACCGGATAACCGACGGTGCTGTATTCAATAAGCGACGCGCTGAGGCGTGATCGCAGTGCTTCAGGCACCAGATCGACCTTGTTGACGACGATCAGCGGCGTGATGCCGATCAGTTCGGCCGCCACCAGATAACGGTCGATCAGATTGACATTGAAGGCCGGTGTTGCCGGATCACAGTCCTGGCGCAGCGTATTGACGATGATCAGCTGGTCCAGATTGGCGGCGATGGAACGCAGTGTGCCGCGCTCATCGGGGCGTGCCAGCTCGGAGCGGCGGGGCAGGATGGCGGTGATGATGCCGCCCCCGCCGCTGGGCTGCCAGTGGACGCGGTCACCGCAGATGGCGATCGCCGTCTTGTGACGGGCAGTGCACAGGATCAGCGTGCGGTCATCGGCCTCGACGGCATAGTTCTTGCGGTATTTGGTGATGACGGTGCCGAGCTGATCCATGTGCTGTGGCGATCAGCGCAAGGGCGTAACGGTCAGTGATGCACGGTGCATGCCGTGTTATTGCTTGAACTTGTAGAAGCGGCTGTTCAGGTATTCGACGACATCGTCCTGCTGTTGCGGCGTCCAGTGGGTACCGCTGTTGCTGTCACAGAAGCTGACGCGGTTGCGCAGCGCCTTGTAGGAAAAGATGATGCTGTCACGGCGGGTATAGATCGCGTCATCGTGGCAGCGCTGGCAGGACTGCTGCTGCAGACGCTGGCCATTCTTGATGTCCGCGGCCTGCGCCGGGGTGATCACGAGCAGGGTGCTGAGCAGCAGTGTGGCACAGGACCAGATCTTCATCGGGTGTCTCCGCGGGTGGATGCAGGTCATTCTAGCGGAACAGGGGGCCGTACTGATAGTGGATACAGCCGACGGGGCGCAGTCTTTGCTACAATGCAGCAGGACAACGATAGAGGAACCGTATGGCCGCCAGTGACAAGAATCTGATCTGGATCGATCTGGAGATGACCGGGCTGAACCCGGACCAGGACCGCATCATCGAGATCGCGACCATCGTGACCGACAGCGAGCTGAATATACTGGCCGAGGGGCCGGTGCTGGCGATCCGTCAGCCCGAGCCGGTGCTGGCGGCGATGGATGACTGGAACCAGGCCCAGCATGGCAAGTCTGGCCTGCTGCAGCGGGTGCGCAGCAGCGCCGTGGACGAGGCCGAGGCCGAGCGGCAGACGCTGGCCTTTCTTGCCGATCATGTGCCGCCGCGGACCTCACCGATGTGTGGTAATACGATCTGCCAGGACCGGCGTTTTCTGTACCGCCATATGCCGGCGCTGGAGCAGTTCTTCCATTACCGCAATCTGGATGTCAGCACGCTGAAGGAGCTGGCGGCACGCTGGTCACCGGCGATCATGGCCGGGGTGCAGAAGGCCTCGACCCATCTGGCGCTCGATGACATCCGTGAGTCGATCGCCGAGCTGCGTTATTACCGCGGCCACTTGCTGCGGCAGCCGTAATACGGGCAGGCACAGGTTATTTCTTCTGGCTGACCGGCTGTTGCCACCACGGTGGCGGCGACGCATCGTGCGGCACGCTGTGGCAGCGTTCGCAGGTCCATAACGCGAACGACACCTTGTCATGGCAGCGGCCGCAGAACCGGCCCTTCAGGATCTCGCCCATCGACACCGGGTTGCCGTTGTCCTTCGGCACGAAGATGTCGGGATGACAGTTGCTGCAGGCCAGCCATTGGGTATGGGCCCGATGCGGGAAACGGACATGCGGCATCTGCTGGGTGTCGGTCATGATGATGTCGAGGTCGAGCTCGACCAGTGGCGGACCTTCCTGCGGGTCATCGGTGCGGGTGGTGCGCGGCTTGATGTGGCCCTGCTGCAGGGTCTGTACCCAGTTGACCTCGCCGCGCCGGTCTTTCGGAAAGCCCTGCATCGACAGCGCCGGGTTCTGCAGCACGTTGATGGCCTCGCCGCTCGGGTCATGGATGCCGTCCTCGGCCAGCGGCGTCAGCGGCGGCGCCTTCAGGTCCAGTGCCAGCGCAGGGACGGTGAACAGCAGTGCCAGTGTCGCGGCGCAGCTCAGGTATAACAGCCATGCTGTGGTGGTCCGGATCATGAAGGCTATTGTCACCGAGTGGCAGTGGACTGTAAACGATTAGCTGTTACGCTGGTGCTGCGACAGTGCCCAGGCCACGTGTTCGCGCACCAGGTCGGAGGGATGATGCTGGCGGGACAGCAGTGCGGCGCTGACCGCCGGTGAACTCGGCGCATTGCCGAGCGCGACCGCGATGTTGCGCAGCCAGCGCAGAGGACCGATGCGGCGGATTGCCGACCCTTCTGTATTGTGCAGGAACTGCTGCTCGTCCCAGCCAAACAGTTCGATCAGCGTTGCGGTGTTCAGGCCATGGCGCGGCTGGAAGTCCGGTTCAGCGGAGACCTGCGCAAAGCGGTTCCACGGGCAGACCAGCTGGCAGTCATCGCAGCCGTAGATACGGTTGCCGAGCAGCGGCCGCAGCTCGACCGGGATCGCGCCGTGCAGCTCGATGGTCAGATAGGAGATGCAGCGCCGGGCATCGAGCCGGTACGGGGCGATGATCGCCTGCGTCGGGCAGATGTCGATGCAGCGTTGGCATGAGCCGCAATGGTTGATGGCCGGGGAGTCGACCGGCAGCGGCAGGTCAGTGAACAGCTCGCCGAGGAAGAACCATGAACCGGCCTGCTCAGCGATCAGATTGGTGTGTTTGCCGATCCAGCCCAGCCCCGCCTGTTCTGCCAGCGCCTTCTCCAGTACCGGTGCACTGTCGACGAACACCCGGTAACCAGAGCCGGCACAGGCTTCGGTAATCCTGTCGCCCAGCTTCTGCAGCCTGGCGCGCAGCACCTTGTGATAATCGCGGCCCAGCGCATAGCGTGACACATAGGCGCGTGCCGGATCATCGATGATGTGCAGCGGTGTATCATCCTCGTCAGGCAGATAGTCCATCCTGACCGAGATCACGCGCAGCGTGCCGGGCACCAGCTCAGCCGGTCGCGTGCGTTTGCTGCCGTGGCGGGCCATGTAGTCCATCGTGCCGTGCAGACCCTGGGCCAGCCAGCTGTTCAGAAAGGATTCGTGGGCCTCAAGACCGGTATCGGTGATGCCGACGTGCTGGAAGCCGAGCTCCCGGCCCCAGGTCTTGATATGTGTCGCGAGGGTCTGCAATGTCTGAAGGCCTGGTATCCAGGAACCGAAGGGCAATTGTAAACCGGATTAGCGGTGAGGTGTGCCATTCTGGTGGCGATGGGGTTATGGGCGTTGTCAGGGCGATGACACCGCCGGTAAGGTTGTGTTGCCGACGTGGGTATGCTAAACGGTCGTTCAGATGTTCTTGAGGAAAGAGAGCGGGATGACTGATTTGATGACCTTGCCGCGGCTGCTCTACACCGCACAACAGGTCCGCACCCTCGATCGCATCGCGATCGAGGAGTATGGCCTTGCCGGCGCGACCTTGATGGCGCGCGCCGGGGCCAAGGTCTTTGCCGTCATGCAGCAGTGCTGGCCGCAGATGCGTTCTATTGTCGTCTGTTGTGGCGGCGGCAACAATGGCGGGGATGGTTTTGTCGTCGCCCGCTTGGCCCGCCAGGCGGGTCTGCAGGTGCAGGTGATTTTATTGGTTGAGGCGACGCAGTTGCGCGGCGATGCGCTGCAGGCCTATCAGCAGATGTGCGCGCAGCGGGTCAAGATTGTATCGCTGGAGGCGCTGCAACTGGGACAGGCCGACGTCATCGTCGATGCGTTGCTCGGCACCGGGCTGGAACGGGTGGTCGAAGGCCCATGGCGCCGGCTGATCGAGGCGATCAATACCACGCCGTGTCCGGTGATCGCTGTCGACATCCCGTCCGGGCTGCAGGCCGACAGCGGCATGCCGCTGGGTTGTGCCATAGAGGCCGATGTCACGGTGACCTTCATCGGCATCAAACAGGGCCTGGTAACCGGCCGCGCGGCCGATTTTTGTGGCGTGTTGATCTTTGATGATCTCGGATTAGCGGCTGGGGTGTATGCCCAGGTTCCGGCGGCTGCGACGCGCATCGGGTATCAGCAGCTGGCCCCGGTGCTGTTGCCACGGCGCCGGCGCAGCGCGCACAAGGGTGATTTTGGCCATGTGCTGATCATCGGTGGCGATCATGGCATGAGTGGTGCGGTGCGGATGGCCGCCGAGGCCGCGTCACGGGTCGGGGCCGGTCTGGTGTCAGTGGCGACGCGCGAGGCGCATGCGGTGGCGCTCTCCATGGCCTGCCCGGAGGTCATGGCCCATGCGGTGGAACATCCGTCCGCGTTGCGGCGTTTATTGCAGCGGGCGACCCATGTGGCGATTGGCCCCGGTCTGGGCAGGCAGCACTGGGGGCAGCAGATGCTGCGCGAGGCGCTGGACTGTGGCCTGCCGCTGGTCGTCGATGCCGATGCGCTGAACGCGCTGGCCGATGAACCGCAACGTCGCGACCACTGGATCCTGACCCCGCACCCCGGCGAGGCGGGGCGGTTGCTGCAGATGACGACGGCCGAGGTGGGTCATGATCGTTATGCCGCAGTCCGCGCGCTGCAGCGCGGCTATGGCGGCGTGGCGGTGCTAAAAGGCGCCGGCACGCTGCTCTGTGACGGGGCATCAATCAGCGTCTGCTGTGATGGCAATCCGGGCATGGCCAGCGGTGGCATGGGCGATGTGCTGACCGGCGTCATCGCCGGGTTGTGGGCACAAGGCCTGGCGGCCAATGAGGCCGCGATGCTGGGGGTCAGCCTGCATGCGGCCTCCGCCGACCGGGCGGCCCGGGACGGTGAGCGCGGATTATTGGCGCGCGACGTCATTGCAGCGTTGCGGGTGCTGGTCAATCCGGTCGGGTGATGACGATGTTGATAGCCAGTGCCGACCGTATGGAGCAGCTTGGCGGGTCGCTGGCGCGACAGATTGATGGTCAGATGGGGAGCGGGCTGGTGATCCATCTGGTCGGTGATCTGGGTGCAGGCAAGACGACGCTGGTGCGCGGTCTGCTGCGCGGGCTCGGTTATGCCGGCACGGTGCGCAGCCCGACCTATGCGCTGATCGAGAGCTATGAGATTGCAGGTATCACCGTGCATCATTTTGATCTGTATAGGCTTACAGACCCGGGGGAGTTGGAGTACATTGGTATCCGGGATCTGGCGGCCAACAGCCTGTTGCTGGTCGAATGGCCGGAACACGGTGCGGGTGTCATCCCGGCGCCGGATCTGGTGATCCGGATCGGCCATGATGGCGAGCGCCGTCACGTCGAGCTGGTTGCCCGCTCCGGGTTTGGCCAGCGGATCATCGATCGCCTCGACGGCTGAACTCGCCGCCGATGCAGCGGGTATCTGCTACTGGTGTATCTTTTGCATAATTACTGGCAGACATTGTTGAATCATCCACTCAATCAAAATCGCATCAGCTGCCGGTTAGCACCCCGGCAAGGACATCTATGACGGGTCCAGGCCCATTGCCCCGGATTGTGCTGGCCATGCTGTTGCTGCTGACCGCCGTGCCGGTCAGCGCTGCGCCGGTCCAGGTGCTGGGGCTGCGCACCTGGCCTGCCCCGGACAATACCCGCGTGGTGCTGGATCTGAGCGCTGAGGCCCGTTATCGCGTCTTTACCATCGACAACCCGGAACGGCTGGTCGTCGACATCAAGGGCGCCAGACTCGACAAGGCCTCACGCCTGGAGGTGACGGCCGAGGATCGCTTGCTGAAGGGTATCCGCAGTGGCGTCCAGGACGGCACCTTGCGCATTGTCATGGACCTGCAGGGAGAGGCCCAGTACAAGGATTTCCTGCTGAAGCCCTATCGCCAATATGGCCACCGCCTGGTCATAGACCTGTTTACCAAGACCCCGTCCCCGGCTGGCCCGGCCGTTGCCGCCGAGGCCGCGCCACCTCTGGTCATCGCCAAACCCAGTGGCATGCGTGACCTGGTCATTGCCATCGATGCCGGGCATGGTGGTGAAGACCCCGGGGCGCTGGGCTACCGCGGCACCCGCGAGAAGGATGTGGTGCTGGCGATCGCCCGTCATCTGGCGACGCTGATCGATCGTGAGCGCGGCATGAAGGCAGTATTGACCCGCAGCGGTGATTATTTTCTCAGTCTACGCAAACGCACGCAGATCGCCCGGGATAACAAGGCCGATCTGTTCGTGTCGATCCATGCCGATTCGTTCCGCGACAAGCGGGTCAAAGGTACCTCGGTGTTTGTATTGTCGAGCCATGGTGCGACCGACGAGGCGGCTCGCTGGCTGGCCGAGAAGGAAAACGCCTCGGATCTGATCGGTGGTGTCAGTCTGGATGACAAGGATGATGTATTGCGGTCAGTGTTGCTTGATCTGTCACAGACCGCGACACTGGAGTCCAGCCTCGAGGCGGCAGATGATGTGCTGCGCAATCTCGGCTCGGTCGGTGAGCTGCACAAGGGACGGGTGCAGCAGGCCGGCTTTGTCGTGCTGAAGTCACCGGACATGCCATCGATGCTGATCGAGACCGCCTTCATCTCCAATCCGGCCGAGGAGCGCAAGCTGCGTGATGTCAGTACCCAGCGGGCGATGGCCGAGGCGATGCTGGGCGGTATCCGCAATTATTTCGTCAAGAATGCCCCGCCTGATTCGTTGTTCGCCACCCGCCGCCATACCATCCTGCGCGGTGACCGCCTCAGCGACCTGGCCACGCAATATCAGGTCAGCGTCGAGGATATCAAGCAGTTGAATGGCCTGAAGGATGAAACCCTGCCGGTCGGGCGGGTGCTGCGCATCCCGGCCGCACGCGAGGGCTGATCGCGCCGGCGGGCATCCGCCGCGCTCTTTGTTTATACTGTGCCGATGTTTTGGAGCAGGGCATGAGCACAGACCCCCCGGTTATCGACCCACAGTCATCAGCGGTTGCAGGTCCGCGGCGTATCCACAGGCTGCCGGCGCAGCTGGCCAACCAGATCGCGGCTGGCGAGGTCGTCGACCGGCCGGCGTCGGTCGTCAAGGAGCTGGTGGAGAATGCGCTCGATGCCGGTGCGACCCGCATCGACATCGATATCGAACAGGGCGGCAGCAAGCTGATCCGTATCCGCGATAACGGTTGCGGCATTGGCCAGCAGGATCTGGCGCTGGCGCTGTGCCGGCATGCCACCAGCAAGATCAGCACACTCGATGACCTGACACACATCTGCTCGCTGGGGTTTCGTGGCGAGGCCTTGCCGAGCATCGCCTCGGTGTCGCGGTTGACAGTGCGGTCCCGGGTTGCCGCCCATGACATGGGTTGGCAGGTCAGCGGCGATGGCAGCGATACGCTGGTGGACGCCTCGCCGGTGGCCCATCCGCCGGGCACCACGGTCGAGGTGCGGGATCTGTTTTTCAATACCCCGGCGCGGCGCAAGTTCCTGCGCGCTGACAAGACCGAGTTCGGACACATTGAGGAGCTGGTCAAGCGGATTGCGCTGTCGCGTTTTGATGTCGGTTTCACGCTACGCCATGATGGCCGTGTGACCCAGGCGCTGCCTGCCGGCGGTGACGGGGCCGCGCGGGTCGAGATGCTGTGCGGTCAGTCCTTTATCCAGCAATCGGTGACGATCGCGGCCGAGGCCGTTGGCCTGCGGCTGAGCGGCTGGGTCGGTGCGCCGACCTTCTCGCGCAGCCAGCCCGATCTGCAGTATTTCTACGTCAATGGCCGCATCATCCGTGACAAGCTGGTCGGGCATGCGGTACGCCAGGCCTATCAGGATGTGTTGTATCACGGTCGTCACCCGGCCTATGTGCTGTTTCTGGAATTGCCGGCCGAACTGGTTGATGTCAACGTCCACCCGACCAAGCATGAGGTGCGGTTCCGCGAGCAGCGCCAGGTCCACGATTTTCTGTTTCGCGCATTGCACCGTGCACTGGCCGGGCCCAGGCCGGCCAGTGTTGCCACCGTGCCCGCTGCATCAGCGTCGGAGTCGGTCACCGATGGTCAAGGATGGGTTATGCAAACAGGCCTGCAGCTGACAACGGCCCCTGGTGCGCACAGTGCTGTGGTTCATGCCGTACGCGAATCTGCGCCGATCGCTTATCGCCCGGGGTGGCGAGCTGCGGCGATGGCGGGCACTGCCGACACGCCCGCGCAGCCTGAGGCCGATGACGCGGCCTGTCCACCGCTGGGCTATGCGCTGGCCCAGCTGCATGGCATCTACATCCTGGCCGAGAACGCCCAGGGCCTGATCCTGGTCGATATGCATGCGGCCCATGAGCGCATTATCTATGAGCGTTTGAAGGCCAGTCATCATGAACGGGGTGCGGTGACGACCCAGCCGTTGCTGGTCCCGCAGTCCGTGGTGGTGTCCGAGGCTGAGGCCGAGCTGGCCGAACAGCAGCAGGCGTTCTTTGCCGAGATCGGCCTGCAGCTGCAGCGACTGGGGCCGACGATACTGGTGATCCGCGAGGTGCCTGCCCTGCTGGCGGGCGGTGATGTCGAGCAGTTGTTGCGGGATGTACTGGCTGACCTGCGTGAGCAGGGACGCAGTCAGCGGGTCCGGGAGGGTCTGAACGAGGTGCTGGCGTCGATGGCCTGTCATGGTTCAGTACGCGCCCAGCGGCGGCTGACACTGGCGGAGATGAACGGCTTGCTGCGTGATATGGAGCGCACCGAGCGCAGTGGCCAGTGCAATCATGGCCGGCCCACCTGGGTTCAGCTGTCACTGGCGGAGCTGGACCGCCTGTTCCTGCGCGGCCGGTGACTAGGCAAAAAAAACCGGCGCGCCGAAGAGGAAGGGAGGCAGCGCCGGGATAAGGTGCTTAGGCGGCCCCTGGAGGAGGGAGGTCGGACCGCCATGAGTCCCATTATCCGGATTGGGTCACGTCGAGTGTGTGACGCGCGTCACACAATGGCTGGCTGGCGCAACGGGCGGGGAACGGGGCGGGTGTTTCAGACGTCGCCTGGCCGGCAGGATATCAATATATTGATATATAGGTAATTATTGTTTTTGTTGAGAGAGTGTTTCAGCCGGTTATAGCGACCGGGCCAGCTCCTTGGCCAGGCCGGTGTAGCGGGCCGGGGTCAGGGCCAGCAGCTCGCGCCGGGCCGTCTCCGGGATCTCCAGGGTATTGATCAGCGCATGCAGTGTCTCGCGGGTCACCTTCTGGCCACGGGTCATCTCCTTGAGCCGCTCATACGGGTTGGTAATCCCGTAGCGGCGCATCACGGTCTGGATCGGTTCGGCCAGCACCTCCCAGGCATCGTCGAGGTCCTGTTCCAGTCGCGCCGGATTGACCTCCAGCTTGCTCATGCCCTTCAACGTCGACTGGTAGGCGATCAGGGTATGGGCAATGCCGACGCCAAGGTTGCGCAGCACCGTCGAGTCGGTCAGGTCGCGCTGCCAGCGCGAGATCGGCAGCTTGCTGCCAAGATGCGCGAACAGGGCGTTGGCCACACCGAGGTTGCCTTCGGCGTTTTCGAAATCGATCGGGTTGACCTTGTGCGGCATCGTCGACGAGCCGATCTCGCCGGCCACCGTCTTCTGCCTGAAATAGCCCAGCGAGATATAACCCCAGACGTCACGACAGTAATCGATCAGGATGGTGTTGGCGCGCGTCATGGTATCGAATAGTTCGGCGATGAAGTCATGCGGTTCGATCTGCGTGGTATAGCGGTTCCAGTCCAGCCCCAGCGAGGTGACAAAGTCGCGCGCCAGCTGTTCCCAGTCCAGCTCCGGGTAGGCCGACAGATGGGCGTTGAAATTACCGGTGGCGCCATTGATCTTGCCCAGCAGAGTGACCGCGGCCAGCTGTTCACGTTGACGCTTCAGGCGCGCGGCGACATTGGCCAGCTCCTTGCCGACCGTGGTCGGTGATGCCGTCTGGCCGTGGGTGCGTGACAGCATGGCCTGGCCGGCATGACGCCGGGCCAGTTCACTGATGGCGGCGATCAGGGCGTCAAGCTGGGGCAGCAGGAGCTGGCTGCGCGCATCACGCAGCATCAAGGCATAGGACAGGTTGTTGATGTCTTCCGAGGTGCAGGCAAAATGGATGAATTCGCTGATCGTCTCCAGCTCTTTGTTGCCGGTGATCTTTTCCTTGAGAAAATATTCAATCGCCTTGACGTCATGGTTGGTGGTGCGTTCGATGTTCTTGACGCGCCGTGCATCATCTACCGAGAAGTTCTCGATGATGTGCTGCAGCAGGGCCGTGGCATGGCTGCTGAAGGCGGGCACCTCGCTGATCTGCGGATGGGCGGCCAGTTGCTGCAGCCAGCGGATCTCGACCTGAACCCGGTAACGGATCAGGCCGTATTCGCTGAAGATATGGCGCAGGTCAGCAACCTTGTCGCCATAGCGGCCATCGATCGGCGAGAGTGCGGTCAGGGATGACAGTTCCATGGGCAGTGTCCGGATGATTCTGGGCTGGAGGGATTATACACCAAGTAGCCGCGTGGCTTCCGCGGTGATCATTCGCCGTTTGAACAGCAATTGCCAGCGGCTGCCACCGCACTGGCGCCATAATATCACCGAGCGGATCGCGGCCAGCAGCAGCGCCCGTACCTTGTTGGCGACCTGGGCATGGGATAAATGGCCGTGGGCACCGTTGACGATGATACGCGGTTGCATCAGGCTGACGGTCTCGACATAGATGCCGGCAAGGTTGGCGATGACGTTGTCGTGTACCGGGCCGAAATGACCGGCCTGGGTACGGGCGCGTTCGATGCCCTTGACGATGACATCCATCAGATGCTCGTGCTTGGACAGTTTGCGCGCCAGGATCATCACCGACAGGCTGTAGCGCATGATCTCGTGATCGGGACGTTTGCCGGTGGTCGACAGCTGCTCGCTCAGCGTCTTCAGGCCGAGCTGAAGGTTGGCCGTGCCGCCATACACCGCCTCGGTGGTCTCGGGATGGGTCTCGAACAGGCTGTGGATCGATGCCGCAAAGGCTTCGCTGTCGGTATACCCATCGTGCGCCACCTGTTTGACCAGGGCGGCGGCCTGGAAGATACCGGCCAGTGCCAGTGTTGCATCACGCAGCGTCTTGCTCATCGTCGGGCTGACATCGCTTGGGTGGTCGGGAGTATGTTCATTGCTGCGCTGCTTGCTGGGGCGCCGCGGCGCAGCGCACAGAAATTCTCCTGATCCAGCGGGTGGTCACTGGCCAGGATCACGCCGCCGCCCAGGCAGTCGTCGCCATTATAGATCACGACCGATTGGCCCGGGGTCACGGCACGTTGTGGCACTGAGAACTCCATCCATACGGCACCGTTGTCCAGTTGATGTAGTGTGCACGGCTGATCGTCCTGGCGATAGCGGATCTTGGCGGTGGCCTGCAATGGCAGCGTTGGTGCCTGGCCGCTGATCCAGTGCAGGGTGCCGGTGACCAGACTGTTGGCAAACAACAGCGGGTGGCCTTCTCCTTGGGCGACGATCAATGTATTGGTGGCCAGGTTCTTGCCGGCAACAAACCACGGCTGGCCGCTGTCACCGCGTCGGCCACCGATGCCCAGGCCCTTGCGCTGGCCGATGGTGTGATACATCAGTCCATGGTGCGCACCGAGGTATTCCCCCTCCGGGCTGCGCATGTCACCGGGCTGGGCCGGCAGATAACGGCCCAGGAATTCGGTGAAATGTTTCTCGCCGATGAAGCAGATGCCGGTGCTGTCCTTCTTGGCATGATTGGCAAAGCCGGCCGCCAGCGCGAGCTGACGCACGGCGTGTTTCTGCAGCGCGCCGAGCGGGAACAGGGCCCGCGACAGTTGCTGCTGGTTCAGGCCATGCAGGAAATAGCTCTGGTCCTTGTTGCGGTCGATGGCCTTCAGCAGACGAAAGCGGCCGTTTACTTCATCGATGCGTGCATAATGACCGGTGGCGATACGGTCTGCCCCCTGGGCCAGGGCATGGTCGAGGAAGGCGCTGAACTTGATCTCGGTGTTGCACAGAATGTCCGGGTTCGGTGTGCGACCGGCCTGGTATTCAGCGAGAAAGTGACTGAACACCTGCTCCCGGTACTGGCGGGCGAAGTTGATGCCTTCAAACGGGATGTCGAGGATGTCGCAGACCCGGGCGGCATCGACGGCATCAATGGCGGCCGGACATGGGCTGGTAGCATCGAAGTCCTCCCAGTTCTTCATGAATACACCGCTGATGTCATAACCCTGCTGTTGCAACAGCAGTGCAGCAACCGACGAATCGACGCCGCCAGACATGCCAACCATGATGTGCGGGGTGTGAGTCACGCTGGGTATCCGTTAATTGCCGGGCAAGGCGGTGATTATATCAAACCAGCTGCGCTGCTGCGCAGCCGCTGTGATCAGGCCGGGGGGTGGCCTGTGATCTTGCGGTCATGGTCAACGATCAGGTGCAACGGATAGCGCTGACCGCTGAGGTAGCCATCGACACAGGCCAGCACCAGCGGGCTGCGCAGCCGTCCCGACATCTGGCCCAGTTCATCACGGCTCAACCACAGCGCACGCTGGATGCCGTGATCCAGCGCCCGGGTGCTGTCATGGCGCAGCGCCTGCCCGGCAAAGCAGATGCGCAGGTACATATGGTCGGTGCCCGGCAGCGTCCATTGATGGATGCCGACGACCGCGGTCAGCTCGACGTGCCAGCCGGTCTCTTCCAGGGTCTCACGCACCGCGGCCTGGGCCAGGCCTTCCCCGGCCTCGAGGTGGCCGGCGGGCTGATTGAGGACCAGGCGGCCTTCCGACAGCTCCTCGACCAGCAGGAACTGGCCGGTTTGTTCGACGATGGTGGCGACGGTGATGTGGGGTGTCCAGCTCATGAGCGGGCGGTAACTGTTGTAATGAGGCGTCCATCATAGCATTGTCCAGTTCCCGCCAGTGTCCGGGTTGCAGGCCCTCCAGCGTCCACGGCCCGACCCGGCAGCGGATCAGCCGCAGCGTCGGATGGCCGATGTGGGCAGTCATGCGCCGCACCTGGCGGTTACGCCCTTCGGTGATCGTCAGTTCCAGCCAGCAGGTCGGGATCGCCGCACGGTGACGGATCGGCGGGTCGCGCGGCCAGATGACCGGTGGTGCAATCAGTCGGACCTGGGCCGGGCGCGTCGGGCCATCCGTAAGCCGGATGCCGTGGCGTAACTGTTCCAGCGCAGAGGGGGGCGGGATGTTTTCGACCTGCACCCAGTAGGTCTTCACCAGCTTGAAGCGCGGGTTACTGATGCGCTGTTTCAGCTGGCCGTCGTCGGTCAGCACGACCAGTCCCTCGCTGTCGCGGTCCAGCCGTCCGGCCGGATAGACTCCCGGTATCGGGAGGAAATCCTTCAGCGTACGTCGCCCCGCCTGATCGGTGAACTGGGTCAGGACATCGTAGGGCTTGTTGAGCAGGATCAGACGTGGCATCAGCATATCGTTGCCCAAGTGGGTGGTGGGATTTATAGCAGGTTTGTTTTGAGGATATATGGTCTTGCGGTGCCTGGCTAACAGCGGGCTAATCATTCTGTTTAAAATGTATTATAAATACAAGTAATTGTACGTTTACTTAATAATATATTAAGGTTAGGCTCCATCAAGTTAAGGCGGCTTTAGCATGCCGCCTGTGGACCCGGGCAGAGCTGACAGGCAGCTGTGGTCTGCTCGATGCGCGGCAAGGACGCCCCGCTTTCTTCAAGCAGCGCGGGCTGCTTGAAGATAATCATGCAATGCCAGGCCTGTCCTGCTTTGCGGCTGCAAAAGGCAAGGGATGGCCTCACAACTTGCCGATGGGTGCCGTGTGCTACCGGGCCTCGGCACCCGTCGGCAATGTTGTGACCGACGGCCGTCTGCTGGCGTGGCAACGAGTGTGTTATAGCGACCGGATCTTCTGCTGCTGTTCCCTGAGCTGATCCAGTGATGCCTGCATCTCGGCGACCCGCTGCCGCTCCTGCGCCACGACCTGCGGCGGCGCTTTGGCTACATAGCCAGGATTGCCAAGCTTGGCCTCGCTGCGCTCGACGCCCTGCGCCAGCCGGCTGATTTCTTTATCGAGACGGGTGAGTTCCGCATCCTTGTCGATCAGTCCGGACATCGGGATCAGCACCTTCATGTCACCGACCAGCGCGGTAGCCGATTCCGGTGCTGTTTCGTCCGTCAGCACCGTGATCGTCTCGAGCCGGGCGAGTCTGGTAAGGAACTCGCGATTGCGGTCGAGGCGCTGGCGATCTTCCGCGGCGGTGTTCTGCAACAGCACCGGCAGAGGTTTGCCCGGGGCGATGTTCATCGTGCTGCGGATCTTGCGCACCCCGAGCACGCAGGCCATCAGCCACTCGGCCTCAAGGATGGCGGCCTGATCGATCAGCGTTTCATCCGGCTGCGGATACGGCTGCAGCATGATCGTGTCACCACGGACGCCGGCCAGCACGGATACCCGCTGCCAGATCTCCTCGGTGATGTACGGGATGACCGGGTGCGCCAGGCGCAGCAGAGTCTCCAGCACCCGGACCAGCGTGCGACGGGTGCCGCGCTTTTCGGCCCCGGCACTGGTTGCGGAAGTGAGCACCGGTTTGGACAGTTCCAGATACCAGTCGCAGTATTCATTCCAGGTGAATTCATAGATCGCCTGGGCGGCCTGATCGAATCGATACTGCTCGATGGCACCGATGACCTGCTTGGTGACCAGCTGTAGCCGCGACAGGATCCAGCGGTCAGGCAGGCTCAGGACCACATCGTCATTTTCAAGGCCAGTATCCTGATCCTCGGTGTTCATCAGCACATAGCGTGCAGCATTCCACAGCTTGTTGCAGAAGTTGCGGTAGCCCTCGATGCGGTTCAGGTCGAACTTGATGTCACGCCCGGTCGAGGCCAAGGCTGCAAAGGTGAAGCGTAATGCGTCGGTGCCAAACGGCGGGATGCCGTCCGGATAATCCTTGCGGGTCTGGCGGGCGATCTTGTCGGCCATCTCCGGCTGCATCAGGCCGCGGGTGCGCTTGTCAACCAGCGTCTCCAACGTGATGCCATCGATAAGATCAATCGGGTCGAGCACATTGCCCTTGGACTTGGACATCTTCTGACCCTGGGCATCACGCACCAGGCCGTGGATATAGACCTCACGGAACGGCACATCGCCGATGAACTTCAGGCCTATCATGATCATCCGCGCAACCCAGAAAAAGATGATGTCAAAACCGGTGACCAGCACGCTGGTCGGATAGAAGGCCTGCACGGCCTCAGTGTGCTGCGGCCAGCCCAGTGTCGAGAATGGCCACAGTGCCGATGAGAACCAGGTGTCGAGCACGTCCTCGTCCTGGGTCAGCGCGATGTCAAAACCCAGTTGGTATTTGTTGCGCACCTCGGCCTCGGAGCGACCGACATAGACCGTGCCCCGGTTGTCATACCAGGCCGGGATCCGATGGCCCCACCAGATCTGGCGCGAGATACACCAATCCTCGATGTTGTTCATCCATTCGTAATAGGTGTTCTTCCAGTTATCAGGGACGAAACGGATGCGGCCGTCCTCGACGACCTTGATCGCCTCGGCGGCCAGCGGCGCGACCTTGACGTACCACTGGTCGGTCAGCAGCGGTTCGATGACGGCATGGGAGCGGTCGCCGCGCGGTACCATCAGCTTGTGGTCATCGATCTTCTCGATCAGGTCCAGTTCTTTCAGGTCACGGACGATGACGTTGCGTGCCTCATAGCGGTCCAGGCCGCGATATTGTGGCGGTGCCTGTTCATTGATGCTGGCATCGACCGTGAAGATATTAATCTGAGGCAGGCCATGGCGCTGCCCGACCGCGTAGTCGTTGAAGTCATGGGCCGGGGTGATCTTGACGCAGCCGGTGCCGAAGGCCGGGTCGACGTAGTCGTCGGCAATGATCGGGATCTCGCGGCCGGCCAGTGGCAGCGTCACGGTCTTGCCGATCAGATGGCGATAGCGTTCGTCATCGGGATGGACGGCGACGGCGGCATCGCCGAGCATGGTCTCGGGTCGGGTCGTGGCAATGACCAGATGGCCGCTGCCATCGCTGAGCGGGTAACGGATGTGCCACAGATGGCCCTGCTCCTCTTCGGCGATCACCTCGAGATCCGAGACCGCGGTGTGCAGCACCGGGTCCCAGTTGACCAGGCGCTTACCGCGATAGATCAGTCCCTTGTCATGCAGGCGGACGAAGACCTCGCGCACCGCCTCACTGAGTCCGTCATCCATCGTGAAACGTTCCCGCGACCAGTCCGGCGAGGCGCCCATGCGCCGCAACTGGCGGGTGATTGTGCCACCGGATTCAGCCTTCCATTGCCAGACCTCATCAAGAAACCTTTCGCGACCGAGGTCGTGGCGGGTCGTGCCCTGGGCGAGCAGACGTCGCTCGACGACCATCTGCGTGGCGATGCCAGCATGGTCGGTACCCGGCTGCCACAGCGTGTTGTCGCCCTTCATGCGGTGATACCGGACCAGCGCATCCATGATCGTGTCCTGGAAGGCGTGGCCCATGTGCAACGAGCCGGTGACATTCGGCGGCGGGATCATGATGCAATAGGGTGCGCCGTGGCCGGACGGCGCGAAGTATCCCTGCTGTTCCCAGTGCTGATACCAGCGCTGCTCAATGTCGTCGGGCTTGTAGGTCTTGTCCATCGTGATATGTACTTTACTGTTTGTTGTTAACGTACGGCCCCGGCGGTCTGGGCGCCGAGATTATGGGTCTTGATTGAATAGCCGCGGTCGGTATAGAAGCGGTAGCGTTCGCGCCCATGCTGGCGAATCTCGGGCACACTGTTGACCAGTTCCAGCACCCGCTCGAAGCGGCTGAAGAACAGCGGCACCTGCGGCGCCATGTTGATCAGGACATCACTGTGATATGCCGGATCGTCTTGATGGCCGACCAATACCGGCGCCGGCGTGGCCAGCCCTTGTTGATAGACGGCATGTGGGATGAAACTGCCGGCCTGATAGGTCCATAACAGCTCATCGACCACGGCACTGTGACGGCTCGACTCGGTATGGATATGGATTTGCCGGTCCTGTTGCCAGATCTTGTCGACCAGCCGGCACAGCAATTGCTCCCGGCTGTGTGTCGCATCCTCATCCACGATGTAGAAATCGATCTGCGTCATGATTTGGCGATCAGCGACCCGCCTTGTCGATCAGGTACTGGATCAGCAACGGCACCGGCCGGCCAGTGCCGCCCTTGTTGCTGCCACTGCGCCATGCGGTGCCGGCGATGTCGAGGTGCGCCCAGCGGTAGTCCTTGGTGAAGCGCGACAGGAAACAGGCGGCGGTGATTGTGCCACCTTCACGACCGCCGACATTGGCCATGTCGGCAAAGTTGCTCTGCAGCTGGTCCTGATATTCTTCCCACAGCGGCATCTGCCAGGCGCGGTCGGCGGCGGTGACACCGGCGGCCAGCAGGCTGTCGATCAGCGGCTGATGGTTGCCGATCAGGCCGGTGGCATGTTTACCCAGTGCAATGACGCAGGCCCCGGTCAGCGTTGCGATGTCGATGACGGTGTCCGGCTTGTAGCGGCCGGCATAGGTCAGCGCATCGCACAGGATCAGTCGACCTTCGGCGTCGGTGTTCAGGATCTCGATGGTCTGGCCGGACATGCTGGTGACAATATCGCCGGGTTTGCTGGCATTGCCATCCGGCAGGTTTTCACAGGTCGGGATGATGCCGACGACATTGATCGGAAGTTTGAGGCGGCTCACCGCGGCGAGGGCGCCGAGCACACTGGCTGCGCCGCACATATCATATTTCATCTCATCCATTGCGGCGGACGGTTTGATCGAGATGCCGCCGGAGTCGAAGGTGATGCCCTTGCCGACCAGTACCACCGGGGCTGTGCCGGTCTTGCCACCCTTGTATTGCAGCGTGATCAACTTCGGCGGCTGGCGGCTGCCACGGGTCACTGACAGGAACGAGCCCATCTTCAGCCGGCGCAGATCGCGCTCCTCAAGGACCTGGACGCTGAGTGTCCGGACGCCCTTGGCCAGCTCGCGTGCCCGTTTGGCCAGATAGGTGGGGGTGCAGACATTGGCGGGCAGGTTGCCTAGGTCCTTGGCAAGATCAACGCCGTCGGCGATGGCCACACCCTGAGTGATCCCGCGCTGGATCGGTTTGACCTCGGAGGCCTCTTGTGCGGCCAGTAGGATCTTGGCGAGGATTGGACGGGACTGTGGGTCACGTTTCTTCAGGTAATCGAAGGTGTACAGGCGGTCCCGGATCAGCTGGGCGGCCTGACGGGCCTTCCAGTCCAGGTCATGGCCACGCAGCTTCAGTTGATGCAGTGTGAATACGATGTCCCGGCAGCGCATGGAACGCAGGATCTCGGCGGTCTTGGTCATGATATTCAGGAACCGGGCATCATCCATGTCCTTCTCAGGGCCGCAACCGACCAGCAACACCCGTTCTGCTGCCAGACCGGGGACGGCATGCAGCAGCAGCGAACGGCCGACCTTCCCGCTCAGGTCACCCCGTTTGAGGATCATCTGCAGGTAGCCGCGGCTGGTCGCATCCAGGGTCTTGCCATGATCAGTCAGGCGCTGGTTCTCGAATACGCCCACAACGATGCAGGCAGTCTTCTGTTTTGAGAGATTTACCTTTTTGGCAGAAAATTCCATGGTTGCTCCATCAGCGGGCGGTCAAAAGGGGTTGGTCCGGACCATCTATTCCCTGTAACATTCTTCGGGAATTTCATGATCCAGCGATTGTACATGAAACAGCCATATTTTCCATGCCTGACCCACTGTTAGGGGGCGGTGTTTGATTATCCTGCGTTACATCGGCCGAGAGATATCGGTTACCCTCCTTGGCATCCTGCTGGTGTTGTTGCTGATCTATATGGGTGATTATGCGATCCGCCTGCTCGATGCCCCGGGGGAGGCGGCGATGCCGCCATTGGTGGTGTTGCAGATACTATTGTACAAGGCAATAGGTGCCCTGATATTTCTGGTACCGCTGGCATTGTTTCTGTCGGTGATGATTGGGCTCGGCAGATTGTATAAGGACAGTGAAATGACCGCGCTGGCGGCCTGCGGGGTCAGTATCCGCTCCACCTATCTGGCAGTGGGTGGGTTGTCGGTGCTGGTGGCATGTTTTGTTGCGTTGGTCTCACTGTGGGGCGCCCCTTGGGCCGAGGAACAGAGTTATCGTCTGCAGGACCGGGAATCAGCGCGCGGCGAACTGGGCGAGGTGGCGGTTGGGCGCTTTCTGCAGTTTGAGCAGGCAGGTGGGGTGCTCTATGCCGCACGGCATGCAGCCTCTGACCAGTCGATGGAACAGATTTTTATCAATGGGACGCTGGACGCCCAGCCCGTCCTGCTGTACGCCAGAACGGCCACCTATGTGACCGATGAGGGCAGCGGGGTCCGGTACCTGATCCTGCAGGATGGGCAACGGTATGAGGGCAGAGCTGGTGATCCGACGTTCCGTATCACCGAATTTAAGCGACATGCTATACGGCTGCCCGATGTTCAGGTGCATCCCAGTGAGCGCAAGCACTTTGCTCGCCAGACGCTGGCATTGTGGCAGTCTGGACAGCCTGCCGACTGGGCGGAGTTGCAATGGCGGGTATCGATGCCGCTGGCTGCCTTGTTGCTGGCAATCTTCGCCGTACCGTTCAGCTATTCGTCACCGCGCCAGGGGAAATACGCCAAGCTGTTCGGCGCCGTGATCGTGTATGCGATCTATGGTGATCTGATAGGCATGAGCCAGAGTTGGGCTGCGCGCGGCATCATACCCGTGGGGTTGGGCGTATGGTGGGTACATGGGCTGATGGTGATCGCGATAGCACTGATGTTGATCCGGCGTTATGGACTGTATTGGCTGTTCGTCATGATGTTTAACAGGATGCCAGCGCGATGAAGATACTGGATCGTTATCTCGGGCATTCGGTGTTGCTGTCGATTGCCTTGGTGTTGCTGGTGTTGTTGGTCTTGTTCTCTTTTGTAACCTTTTTGGCCGAGCTGGGTCATGTGGGCAAGCGAGATTATGGTGGTATGGATGTGGTGGAATATGTCCTGCTGATGGTTCCACGCCTGGCGTATCAGCTGATGCCGATGGCAGTGATGATCGGTACCCTGGTGGGGCTGGGGATGCTGGCAAACAATGGCGAACTGACGGCGATGCGTGCTGCGGGCGTGACCGTGACACGCGTTACGGCGGCCACGCTGAAGGTTTCATTGTGGCTGATCGTACTAGCCGTGTTGCTTGGCGAGATCATTGCACCCAAGAGTGAGGATCAGGCCTATCGGCTGCGTGACAAGGCACTGGGCTATAGCAGTGTTCTGTCGTCAGGTGGATTCTGGGCCAGGGATGGTAGGTATTATGTTCATATAGGTGGTCTGACTTCCGCCGGCCGGCTGGCGAATATTGATATCTATGAGTTCGATGTCGAACAGAAACTGAGTAATATGACGCATGCGGGCACCGCTTATTTTGAATCCGGTTCATGGGTATTGAATGAGGTGGTTCGCAGTAGGCTGAACGGGGATGTATTGTCGGTGGAGGGTTTGCAGCAGGCCAGCTGGGGGGCGCTGATGAGTCCCAAGCTGCTGGAGGTGATCGATATGCGACCCGACAGCATGACAGTGCCGGATCTTTATCAGCATATCGGATATCTTGACAGGAATGGCCTGAACTCTCTGCGTTACCAAAAGGTGCTGTGGGGGAAGGTGCTGATGCCGCTTTCGATGATTGTCATGGTGCTACTGGCGGTGCCATTTATCTTTGGCTCATTACGCAGCGTTTCGTTAGGTCATCGCATCATGGTGGGTGTGCTGGTCGGGCTTGGTTACTACATGCTGAACGAGATTGCCACCTATCTTGGTGTGGTATACGAGTTCAATCCGATGTTAGGAGCGATGATACCGCTGACGGTGTTTGCAGCGGCTGCAGTTTATATGCTGCGGAAGGTGATGTAATCAGGCCTTGATATCCAGGAGGGCGCCGAGCATGGCGTCGGTCGTTTTCACGACCTTGGCCGAGGCCTCTACCTGGCTCCTGGCCGTAATCATGTAGACCAGCGGCTGGGCGAGATCCTTTTCCGGGGGGTGGATAAGGGCATCGGCTGAGGCGATCTCGGCTGCCTGGGTGTTGGCGCTGTTGAGGCCACGCTTGATGCCGACAATGCCACGTTCAAAGCTGCCGATGGTATTCATGTGACCTCCCCGGTTGGTTGTACCGTGATGTATCGAGATATCCGGCTCTATAAACAGTATAGATAACCACTTGGAGATATTGTGACATGGCGCTCAAAATCATACATCAAGTGACCGTTTTGGTCAGCATTTCACTGTTTGCCGTGCGTGGCATATGGATGGTGCAAGGTTCTGGGCGCTTGCAACAGCGCTGGCTTAGGATAGTGCCCCATGTCAATGATACGGTGTTGCTGGTCAGCGCGGTGGGTCTGATGATTATGCTTGGCCAATACCCGCTTGTTCAGTCCTGGCTGACGGCAAAGGTGGTGGCATTGATAGTGTATATCATGTTGGGCCTGATCGCCTTCAGGCCAAATTTTCCCCAGACCGTCAAGGTGACGGCATGGTGTCTGGCGATGCTGGTGTATTTCTATATATTGTCGGTGGCAATTACCAAATCGCCGACAGGTGTACTGGCGATTTGGTAATCCGCGGTGTCGGCAAACTCATAGTAACAGGCGCAACGGGTAAAGATCGCGATGCAACGTATGGCAGCAGATGGCCAGATCCGGCGTATGCCAGCGGCATACCAGTACATCTGGGGCTGATAGGGTCTGGCAAGTGTGGCGGCGTTGGGTGGCGTGGCCTCGATATGGGTCTTGTAATCAATGATGATTATTCCATGATCGCTTTCAATCAGGCGGTCGATGATGCCCTGTACGGGCCTGCCATCTTCGATAAAGCTGATGGATATTTCATTCCAGGCCCGCTGGTAACATTGAGGGTCAAACCAGTGGCGCAGGTCCGGATGAGCGATGACGTTGCAGGCCTCCTGCAGCCAGTCGGCAAGCCTCGGATCATCTGCGGTCAGGCCATAAGCATGTGCACAGCCAGACAGGATCTCCTGATGTGATGCATCCGGATTGCCGGTCAGCAGTTCAAGCATGCGATGGATCGCCTGGCCACGGCGTTGAGATGCCAGGTTCTCAGCGGTGGGCAGACTTGAAGAAGATGGCAGCAGTGTTGCGGCCGTGGAAAATGGCTGCAGTGGCAAGGTAAGTTCAGTGGCCGGCGGATTATTATCCAGGGTGCTTGGATCAGCGGTGGTGCTTGGCTCTGTAGTGCGGTAGTCAGTTTCAAATATGTAATGTCCGGGTTCCTGCTGGTTGACGTGCTCCCAGTCTTCCATGCAGGCACTGATGATGCTGTGCCAGCTTGGAAGCGATTGTACGCGGGCCTCGCTACCGGTGATGAACAACAGCTGCTTGGCCCGGGTTACAGCAACATACAGCAGGTTGGCATCCTCGGTGCGTTGCAGGTCAGCGATGCGCTGGGTTTGCTGTTGTGTCCAGAGATCGGTTTGGGACGATCTGCCGGCGAGCAGAAATAACTCGGGTCGACCGGCCTGTGCCGGCCAGTCGACGACCGGCTGGAACGAGATGTGACGGGGAGACTGCGGCCCGCAGTCGGCCAGGAATACCACTGGAGATTCCAGTCCCTTGGCGGCGTGGATCGTCAGGATGCGGACACGGTTACTGTCACCCCCGGCGGCTGCGTCCTTTAGCGTTTCGATGGCATATTGCTGCAGCGTGGAGAGGCGAGCAAGGAATTGTGGCAGGCTCGGGTAACGGCCGCTGTCGATCTCCAGCGCCAGCTCCAGCAAATAGGTCAGATTGGATGTTAATCGGCTATGTAGATGCGCTGGGAAGGCCGCCAGATACCGGTCGATAACATTGCCTTCATTGTATATTCGATCTAGCAGATCATGGACCGGGAGCTGTTGTGCCAGGCGGCGCCAGCGATCAAGCAACGCTGCAGCACGTTGCAGCGCCACAGTGTCTGCCGTATGCAGGGCATCCAGCCAGGCTGATTGCTGCGTCGTCAGCTGCGCCAGCCGGATCAGATCATCATCGGAGCAATCAAACAGAGGTGAGCGTAATATCTTTGCCAGTGCCAGGTTGTCAAATGGTGTAATCAGCGATTCCAGCAATGCAATCATGTCCTGTATTTCCAGGCACTCGGTTACCGGGGCTCCGCCTGAACTGTGATAAGGAATGCCAGCCTCGCGCAATGCCTGTTCATACCAGTGCAGATGGGTGCGGTTGCGAACCAGGATCATCATGTCACGGTAGCCTGCCAGGTGAGGTTCCGGGGTATTGATACAGGTTTGTTCGGCAACCAGCTGATGGATGATCCGGCAAATCAGCTGTCCCTCCAGATGATAATTTTCGTTTTGATGCTGCAATCGAGGCCGTTCAAGCGGGTTGCGTAATGGCGCACCGGCACCTTCACTGTTTGTGATGGTTGTAAAGGATTGCTGAGCTATCAAAGGCAAGACCTCAACACGCCCCCATAATCCGTCGTGGATGGTCTGATGATCCTTGAAGTTATCGAGTTGCCCATTCAGAGCCGATCCGGAAAAGATCCTGTTGACGAATTGTATGATGGCCGGGCTGGAGCGCCGTGAGTTCACCAGAGACAGTTGCCGGCCGTTCATGTTGTGCTGCAGCCAGTTGCTGGCGGAAATGAACAGGAGGGGATTGGCGCGACGAAAGCGGTATATCGATTGCTTGCTGTCGCCGACCAGGAAGACGCTGCGTGAGCCGGGCTGCTGGTGATAGCCCTGGGCCATCTCTTCAATTAATGGCTGCAGCAAACGCCATTGGGTCGGATTGGTGTCCTGAAATTCATCGATCAATATATGATTGATGCGTTGGTCCAGTTTGAATTGAATCCAGAGTCCATGATCGCTGTTAAGCAATAGATAGGTGCGCCATTCTAGGTCGGTAAAATCCAGCAGTCGTTGTTCTTCCTTGATGCGCTGAAAATGTTGCAGCAGGCGCTGGCCGGCGTAGAACCAGTTGCTGGATAATTGCCAGGTGATATGACGGTTTCTGAGATCGATGAGGCTGGCGAGGTCATCACCCAGGCGGTCGTGCAGCGAGATCAGGCGTTGCTCTCCAGTTGCCCCGAGCTTTTTTTTCAGGATCTGGCTCTCGCTGATCCTTTTCCTGTCGCCGTCATTCTTGAAGAAGACAGCGATGATGTGTTGGACTGCTGAAGACGGATTAGTGTGGTGATGTTCCAGGGCGAGGGAGATCCTGTCTGCGCATGACAGATTTGTTTGGGTCGGATGCTGCTGTAACAGGCTGAGGTATTCTGCGAGGTCGGCAACCGTGGACGGGTTAAAATAATGTGTTGTCGGATCGATTGCTGGATCAATGCCCAGTTGTTGTTGTAAATGATGCCTGGCTGCGTCTAGGGCATTGGCCTGGCCATGGGTCAGGGCCCACCAGTCACTGCGGTGACCAATAAAGGCCTGCAGTATATTGCGCAGTCGGCTGACGCTGCCGCAATGGGCCAGCAGTGCGTCCAGCGCCCGGGTCAGGACCTTGCCAGTTGGCGTGGTGGATTCCGCCCATAAAGCATCCCAGGCCTCCTGTTCGATCAAACCGCTGGCCTCCAGTAAGTCAAATCCGGCCGGGATGCCCGCCTCGACAGGAAAGCGCTGCAGGATATCCTGACAGAAGGCATGAAAGGTTGTGATGCGGACTGGATGTTCGCTGCGCAGCAGGGTCTCGTAGAGATTGCGTGCCATCGACATGGTATGAGGCTCTGTATCGGCACCGATTTCATCCAGTAGTCTCCGGAGTGCGGCATCATCTGCTGCGGCCATTTCGAGCAGGCGCTGCATCAGGCGCGTACGCATCTCGGTTGCCGCTTTGCGGGTGAAGGTAATGGCCAGCAGTGATGTCGGTGGCGCTCCGGCCATTAACAACCGGATCAGCCGCGTCACCAGCAGCCAGGTCTTGCCTGTGCCTGCTGAAGCCATGACTGAAATATTATGTTCGGGTGCGCAGGCCAGGGCGACGATGTTCATCATTCACCTGCCATTATGGAGTCGCTCATCATAGGGAGTGGGACACCATGATCATGCCAGCTCTGTTTACGGCACACCCCCTGCATATCACAGCGTGCACAGGTAGCTTCGTCTCCCCAGGCGGGCATGCCGGCTCCGGAGTTTAGCGCAGAACGCAGTCTGGACAGTCTATCGAAGTGTTGTAATGCAAGCGTCGAGGTGGTGGCGATGTCCAGCCGCTGCTCGCTGATCACGGGCTGGCCATGTTTGTCACGCTGCAGCAGGCCGAGATAAACGGTTTGGCAACGCGGCTGTCCAGCCAGCAGCGCATAGTAAGGCAGCTGGACATTTTCCCCCGCGATGATGTCGGGCATCGAGGGCAGTTGTCCGGTCTTGTAGTCAATGATGGTGATTCCATCAGCGGTATGATCAATGCGATCGATCTTTCCCCGCAAGGTGCCGCAGCTGTCATCACCAGTCTGGATCATGGAGATCTCGGACTCTATCTTGGTGATGGCGCTGTCGGCCAGGCAATCGAGTAACCAATCGACATAGTGCGGGGTACATTCCAGCCAGTGGTTCAGCCAGTTGCGGTGCTCCGGATTATCTTCGATATCGCTGGAGAATACTGCGCGTGATATGGCATTCAGGCGCTGCAACAGCTGGGTGCGGTCGGCGGTAACGGCGCTCACAGGCCCGGAGTGGAATTGTTGCAGAACCTGATGGATGCGGCTGCCAAAATCCGCCCGTTCCATGATTTCACGCACCCGATCCGGGGCGCGTAGCTTGAGTATGTGGGCGGCAAAGAACCGATAGGGACAGTTGACCAGGTTTTGATACATGCTGGCAGTCATGTCGTCCGGCAGTTCATTGGCGACCGGTACAGGGCGCGGGCGGAGGCTGGGCCTGGGCAGGGCTGCCTGGCGATCGCAGATCTGGCTGTCGTGACGCAATACCAGTCGGCGCAGCTCGTGATCAAGCAATGATGTTTTATAGGCAAGATCATGGAAGGTCTGGATCAGTTCCAGCCATGGGCTGGGTAGCGCGTCATCGCTGTTGCTGTCCTGATGCCAGGTCATCAGTAGCCGTGTTGCCTGGCTGAGCAGGGTCAGGAAATGATGGAGGCGATGGCTGTGGACCACAGCGCTGGTGGGTAATCCAAGCTCTCTGCGTACAGCGTCATTGAAAAACGGCGTGGGTGGGACCTTGCCGGGAAGGTGAGTCAGATCCGTGCTGGTGATGATCACGGCATCAAACCTGGCGAGCGGGGACTGTTCCAGCGTCAGCAGCTGTACCGGTGATGGGTCGGCACCAATGATGAAATGGGCCTTTTCCAGTGCCCGGCCAAACCAGGCGCGGAACTCCTGCCAGCTCATGTCTAGGCTGCGGCCGATCAGGGACCGTTGCAGCAGACGGATCTCCTCGATCAGTCGCGCGCCAGCCGGATCGTTATCCAGGCGTTGTAGCATTCCACTTGTCTCCAGGCCGCACAGCATTGCAGACAGTATCCTCGCTGGCGGATGGCGGCCGGTGAGAAATGGTGTCAGTGGGGCGCATAATGACTCGACGAGATCCAGTAGTTTTAACAGCGGGGCATCCTGGTCGGTATGTTGTGCGGCGCGTCGCTGACGAAACTGGATATGCTGGCGATAGCGTTGCAGTCCTCGGGCGATGTTTTCGCGCCGGATGATATCCTGCTCAAGCTGAAACACCGTTGCCAGTGACAGCCCCGGCGACTGCTCTAGGACAAAGTAGGGGGATTTCAGCAGATCCAGCAGTGGCAGGTGGGCATAATCTTCCTCAGCAGTCTGCAGCATCGCCTCCAGGGTTGCCGCGGCCCGTGTTGTCGACAGTGCCCAGCCGGAACGGTCTTGGAGCGTGATACCGGCACGTTCCAGCAGCGCACGCAGTCGGCGCGCCAGCCGCCGGTCTTCGCAGATAATGCCGATGTTATGCTTACCGTCTTGCAGCCAGCGCCGGACCTGGATGTCGACGGCGCGCGCCTCCTGTTCGGCATTATCCCCTTTGTAGACGGTGATCCTGTCCTGAAGCGGACTGCGCGGGCAGTCCGCAGCAAATCCCTGGGCGCGTTGTAACAGGGAGGGGGCGGCAGGTGTGATGGCCTGCGCAGGGTCTCGATAGACGTGTGGGGCGAAGGTGGTGTTCAGGAATTGATAATAATGATTGGGGACAGTGCGTTGATAGTGAGTATGGGCGGTCCCGAGCGTGTCCAGCAGTTGTGCCAGCGGGCTGTCAGGGTGTGATGGGGTCGTATTGGTGGTGGGCAGTTCACCGTGCACGATAATGGTCAGTCTGCCGCAATCGAGCAGGGTCCTGGCCCAGGTGACCTCGACCGGGGTCAGCTGGAGCGGACACAGCAGGATCAGCTGTGTACCATCGGGGATGCGCTGCAGGCTGGCATGCAAGCGTAGGGCATGTAGCGTATGTTCGTCAGTATAACCTTCGCCGGCTTGTTGTTTGGTGAAGGCCTGCCACAGGGTGTGGACGATGCGTGCCTCCTGGTTCAGTGGTGCTGCAGGGGCTGACAGATAGTGATATCCCCTGGCCAGCAGATCGGTGAAGTCATCAAGATCCTGTGGCAGAGTGACGTGCCAGGCTGACAACTGCTCGAAGAAGGTCAGCAGGCTGTCGGTCAGTGCCCACAGATTGTTGTCCCCGACCAGCTCCGGGTGTTGTTGCAATGCCTCGGCGAGCATCAGTTCACTGGTACGGGTAGGCATTACCGGGACTGATAGTGGCGCACTGCGTGCCAGCCACTGCTGCAGCGAACAGATCTCGGGGCCCAGCAACGCCGGGCTACCGATGCCAGTCAGCAGGTGGTTCCGGATATGCGAGTGCGGTGCAACCGGCGGGACAATGACGGTGCAATGGGTCAGGTTCGACGGCTGATTTATCTGTTGTCTGAGATATTCGACCAGGCAATCCAGCGGATCATCGTGACCCGCGACGATGATGATGCGGTGCTGCGTCGGTGTTACGGGCTGGGATTCAACGCTCAAGGTATTGCAGTTTGTCCTTTACATTGACCCACTCCTCAGCGTCAGCAGGAGGGTCTTTTTTCTCGCTGATGACAGGCCACTGCTTGGCGAGCTCGGCATTCAGGGCGATGAACTGCTGCTGATGGTCGGGCACATCATCCTCGGCATGGATGGCCGCCGCCGGACATTCAGGTTCACATAATGTGCAATCGATGCATTCATCCGGATCGATGACCAGGAAGTTCGGCCCCTCGTGAAAACAGTCGACCGGGCAGACCTCGACACAGTCAGTGTATTTACAGCGGATGCATTCATCTGTGACGACAAAGGTCATGAGGGACTCCTTTCTGCTTGAGACACCGGATCAGGGCATGTGTCTATGTTAATCACAAAAGGCCGGGATGGCGAGCCTGCTCGCCGGGTGATGCCAGCAGGGTTTGCAGGTGATACAGTGCCTCCAGCGCCTGGCGCGGGGTCATCTGATCCGGGTGCAAGGCCCGCAGCGCATCAATGGCGGCCTGGTGGGGCTGTGCCGAGAATAATGGCATCTGGACTTCAACCCCGGCATCGGGCCGATCGGTATGGGCATGCTGCTCCAGTTGCTGCAGGTACTCATTGGCCTGGGCGATGACCTGGCGCGGGATGCCGGCTAGGGCGGCGACCTGCAGACCATAGCTCTGGCTGGCCGGACCTTGTTTCACGGCATGCAGAAAGACGATCCGGTCGCCGTGTTCGACGGCGCTCAGGTGGACATTACTGACACCCGGCAGGGTGTCAGTCAGCGTGGTCAGTTCAAAATAATGGGTCGCAAACATTGTATAGGCGCGCAAGCTGGCAGCCAGATGTCGGGCACAGGCCCAGGCCAGAGACAGGCCATCAAAGGTACTGGTACCACGTCCGATCTCGTCCATCAGCACCAGGCTGTGCGCAGTGGCATTATTGAGGATGTTGGCGGTCTCGGTCATCTCCATCATGAAGGTGGAGCGGCCGCTGGCCAGTTCATCGGAGGCGCCAATGCGGGTAAAGATGCGATCGAGCGGGCCGAAACTGGCACGGCTGGCCGGGACGAAACAGCCAATATGGGCCAGGATCGTGATCAGGGCAGTTTGCCGCATATAGGTCGATTTACCGCCCATATTCGGGCCGGTGATGATCAGCATGCGCTGTTGCGGATCGAATTCAACGTCATTGGGGATGAACGGGGTGTCGGAGACGGCCTCGACGACCAGATGACGCCCTCCGATGATGGAGAGCCCTTCATGGCTGCTTAGCTCAGGTTCACACAGATTCAATGTGTCAGCGAGCTGGGCAAAACAGCCCAGCACGTCCAATTCAGCCAGCGCATTGGCGCTGTGCTGTAGGGAAGGCACATGCGGTAATAACTGGTCGAGCAGCTCTTCATATAATGCCTTCTCGCGACTCAGCGCGCGCTCACGGGCGCTGAGCACCTTGTCCTCAAAGGATTTCAGCTCCGGTGTGATGTAGCGCTCGGCACCCTTCAGCGTCTGGCGCCGCTGATAATGATCAGGGACCCGCTGGGCATGGCTGTTGGTGATCTCGATGTAGTAACCGTGGACCCGGTTGTAACTGACCTTCAACGAACTGATGCCGGTACACTCGCGTTCGCGGCGCTCCAGATCAAGAAGAAAGCCATCGGCATGTTCGCTGAGCTGGCGCAGTTCATCGAGTTCAGCATCATAGCCGCTGGCGATGGCGCCGCCATCGCGGATCAGCATCGGCGGATTTTCGATGATGGCACGATCCAGCAATGCGTGCAGTTCCGGATACTGTCCGCTGGTGGCCAGCAGTTTGCCGATATGATCTGACGCGCCGTGCAGCAGCAGGCCGATTTCCGGCAGCTGCGCCAGTGCATCGCGCAGCCGCGCCAAATCACGTGGCCGGGCCGAGCGCAGGGCAATCCGCGCCAGTATCCGTTCAATATCGCCGGTTGCGCGGAGGATACGCTGCAGGGAATGATGGAGGTTGTCGGTCATCAGGGTGCTGACGGCGGCGTAGCGTTGACGCAACAGTGCGTGATCGCGCAGTGGCCGGCCGAGCCAGCGTTGCAGCAGCCGGCCGCCCATCGGGTTGGCGGTACGGTCTATGATCCACAGCAGCGTATGCTCAGTGCCGCCCGACAGCGTGTATTCCAGTTCCAGATTGCGACGGCTGATGGCATCGAGGAGCAGCGCCTCGTCGCGCCGTTCAACCTGCAAGGTGTGCAGGTGCGGCAGCCGGGTGCGTTGCGTCTCACCGGCATAATGCAACAGGCAACCGGCGGCGATCAGGGCCAGTGGCTGGTCATCGCAACCGAAGCCGCGCAGATCATGCGTGGCGAATTGCTCGCATAAGGAGCGTGTTGCGGTATCAAGATCGAAATACCATGGCGGCATCCGCCGCAGGCCGGGACGTTTGCCCAGAGCGGCCAGGCACGTGGCATCCTCACTGATCAGCAGCTCTGCGGGCTTCAGCCGTTCCAGTTCATCACGTGCCGCCTCCCAGTTTGTGCACTGGATCAGTGAGATGCGCCCGGCGGCCAGGTCCAGCGTTGCCAGGCCATAATTTCCGGTCGCTTCGTGCAGGGCCAGCAGCAGGGTTTCGCGGCGTTCACTGAGCAGCGCCTCATCGGTCAGCGTGCCGGGGGTGATGATCCGCACCACCTGACGATCAACCGGGCCCTTGCTGACCTGCGGATCGCCGATCTGTTCGCAGATGGCGACCGACTCGCCGCGTGACACCAGCCGTGCCAGATAGCTCTCAGCGGCATGATACGGGATGCCGGCCATCGGGATGGGTTGGCCCGCTGAGTGGCCGCGGCTGGTCAGCGTGATGTCGAGCAGCTCGGCGGCACGGCGGGCATCCTCGTAAAATAATTCATAGAAATCGCCCATCCGGTAAAACAGCAGCATGCCGGGATGGGCGCGCTTGATGCGCAGATACTGCTCCATCATCGGGGTGTGTCGGGCAGTGCCGGAGATTGCCGGTGCGGTGGAGTCCATGGAATGGCCAGCTGTGTTCGGGAATGGCCAATTCTAGCATCCCCCGGGCGGTGCTGGCAGCCTCAGTCACAGACGACCGGTGTGTCGCTGTAGCTGGCCCAGTCTGACCACGACCCGGGGTAGCCGCGGACCCGCTGGTAGCCCAGTGCGTGCAGCACCAGACAGGTGTGGGCGGAGCGTTGGTGGGAATGGCAGTGCACGATAAGCTCATGTTCCGGCAGGATATGCTTCTCTTGTAACAGTCGCAGCAGTTGTATCTTTGGCAACAGCTGCTGTTGGCCATCGAGCACCTGCTGCCATGGAAGATTGATCGCACCGGGGATATGGCCATTGCGGGCGGCACGTTTCTCGATTCCGTAAAATTCGTCTGGGTTGCGCACATCGACGATGGTAACCGAGGGATCCTTCAGGTGTCGGAGGATATACTCCTTGTCTGCAATCAGATGGTGCTGTAACTGAACCGGATAGTGCGCTGCCGACGGTGTGGCATGCATGATATCAGCGGTGACCGGCAGGTCATGTTGGCGCCAACTATTGAATCCGCCATCGAGTAGCGCAAACTTTTTGTGGCCGGCAACCTGCAGGGTCCATAGCAGGCGCGCGGCGACCCGGCCACCCTGATCATCGTAGGCGATCACCCGTGTCTCCGGAGTGATGCCGAGTCTGGACAGCAATGCGGCGATGTTTCCTGGTGCAGGAAGCAGGCCGATGACCGGTGGTGAGTTGCGTAGATAGCTTTGCGGATCGACGGCAATGGCGCCGGGGATATGGCTGTCCTGGTAGGTCTCTGCGGCCGAGACATCGAAGATCCTGACAGGGTATTCTCCGGTCTGGCCGACCAGGGCCTGCGGAGAAAGAAACACCGGGATGCTGTCTGTGGTCATGTTCGGCTCAGCTGCGATGAGGGGCCGCCATCATTGCCGTTACTTTTGCAAGGTGCTGCTCAGCAAGGGCCTGATCTTCTGCAGGATGGCCTTGAATATCTTTGGTGAGCCGGCAACGATGTTGCCGCTGCTCATATAATCGTGTCCACCGGCAAAGTCACCGATCAGGCCGCCAGCCTCTTCAACCAGTAGCACACCTGCAGCCATATCCCAGGGGTTGAGGCCGATCTCCCAGAACCCATCAAGGCGGCCGCTGGCGACAAAGGCCAGATCCAGTGCCGCCGAACCGGCGCGGCGGATACCCGCGACCTCGGTATGAAGCGCCCGGAAGGTCTGCAGGTAGCAGTCCAGATGTTCGGGCTGCTTAAATGGGAAACCGGTGCCGATCAGGGACCCTTCAAGTTCCTTGGCGCCGCTGACCCGCAGCCTCCGGCTGTTCATCAGGGCACCGCGGCCACGTGAGGCCGTGTACAGTTCGTCGTTGACAGGGTTGTACACCACCGCCTGTTCAATCCGGCCCTTGACCTGCAGGGCGATCGAGACCGAAAACTGCGGAAAGCCATGCAGAAAATTGGTTGTGCCATCCAGCGGGTCGATGATCCACAGGTGTTCATCGCCGGTGGTATGACCGCCTTCTTCGGCCAGGATGCCGTGATCCGGATAGGTCTTGCGCAGGATGTCGACAATGGCCTGTTCGGCCAGGCGGTCGACCTCGCTGACATAGTCATTGCGGGCCTTGTTCGAGACCTGCAACTGATCGCGTTTTTCGTAGTGGCGCATAATGACGGTCCCGGCCTGGCGGGCGGCGCGCGTCGCAATGGTGATGATCGGGTGCATCAGGCGGGTACCGGTTGTGGCTGGGGACGCGGAATGATACCAGAATCAGCACCTTTGGGCACGGTTGTTCCTTGTTGCCGGACCATGTCAGCCGCTATGCTATGCCGATGCTGGATCGTATACACATTATACTGGTAGGTACCACCCATCCCGGAAACATCGGGGCCGCTGCCCGTGCCATGAAGACCATGGGGCTATCCCATCTGATGCTGGTGCGCCCCAAGGTGCTGCCGAATGCCGAATCATTTGCGATGTCGTCAGGGGCGGATGATATCCTGCAATATGCCCGTGTATGCGAGACCCTCGATGAGGCGGTAGCAGAATGTGTCTGGGTCGCCGGTACCAGCGCACGATCGCGCACCATCGACTGGCCCACCGTGACGCCACGGCAATGTGCCGGGCAGTTGGTGGCGGAGGCCAGGGGGGCTGCACCGGTAGCCCTGGTATTTGGCTGTGAACATTCAGGTCTTTCAAATGACGAGTTGGGGCGTTGCCATGTCCACGTGCGGATACCAACCCGTGACGATTTTTCGTCTTTGAATATTGCAGCGGCGGTACAGGTCATGGCCTATGAGGTCTTCGTTGCCAGCAGTGTTGATGCCGAGGAGTTGCCACTGAGCGAGGTGGCCGGTGAATATGCTACCGCCGGCGAGATGGAATTGTTTTATTGCCACCTGGAACAGGTGCTGGTGGAGCTTGATTTTCTCGATCTGCAGCAGCCCAGAAACCTGATGCACCGGTTGCGTCGTCTGTATGGACGGGTCCGGCCTGACAAGAACGAGATCAACATCCTGCGCGGGATATTGGGTGCGATGAGTGCCGCAGGTGCTGGCAGGAATCACTGGCGCAGAGACGCCTAATGGAAAAGTCAACACACTATGTTTAAACGTTTACGAGAAGATGTGTCTTGCGTGCTAGACCGTGATCCGGCTGCGCGCAATGCCTTTGAGGTGCTGACCACCTATCCGGGGGTGCATGCCTTGATCATGCACCGGATCACCCATCGGCTGTGGGGTATTGGTCTGAAATGGTTGGCGCGCTGGCTGTCACTGGTGGCGCGCTGGTTGACGGGCATCGAGATCCATCCGGCGGCACGCATCGGCCGGCGCTTTTTCATTGATCATGGTATGGGCGTGGTGATCGGAGAGACTGCCGAGATCGGTGACGATTGTACGCTGTATCACGGGGTCACGCTGGGCGGGACCAGTTGGGAGCACGGCAAGCGTCACCCTACGCTAGGCAATAATGTCGTAATCGGTGCCGGGGCCAAGGTGCTGGGCCCGATCCGGTTGGGTGATAATGCCAGGGTGGGGTCCAATGCGGTGGTGGTAAAGGACGTGCCTGACGGTGCGACGGTTGTAGGGGTGCCCGGTCGGGTGGTCTCGCTACCACTGCAGGGTCAGGATGCGCAACGCAAGGCCTTTGCCAAAAAGATCGGTTTTGATGCTTATGGAGCAACCCAGGATATGCCTGATCCTGTGGCACATGCTGTGAATTGCTTATTGGATCATATGCATGCGATGGACGGGCGGGTTGATGAGATGCGTCAGGCGCTACGCCAGCATGGTCTGGAGCTCAGCGAAAAGCCGCTACCAGAGCTTGATATATATAAGGTTGATTCTATTGAAAAAAATAATATAACAGAGCAAAATTGACAAGTCGTCTTATAATAGATGCGGTTAATCAGAATTATTTTATAGTTGACTAAAACACTCAGAATTGTAAAATAGCCTATACCAGCCACAACCTCAGTGAGATCGCTGCCATGAGACTGACAACCAAAGGTCGTTATGCTGTAACCGCAATGCTGGATCTGGCGCTGCATGCCAATGATGGCCCGGTACCATTGGCCGACATTTCAACGCGTCAGGGAATATCGCTGTCGTATCTTGAACAATTATTTTCCAAACTGCGCCGCAGTGGGCTGGTAATCAGTGCGCGCGGCCCCGGCGGCGGTTACCAGTTAAGCCGTGCCGCTGTTGATATCGATATTGCACAAGTGATCACTGCGATTGACGAGAAGGTCAGTGTGACCCGCTGCGATGGCAAGGGAGATTGTCAGGACGGAGAACCGTGCCTGACCCATGATCTGTGGTGTGATCTGAGCAAGCAGATCTATAAGTTCCTAGAGGGAATCAGCCTGGGCAATCTGGTGGAGCACCGCGCTGTCCAGGAGATTTCCGGGCGTCAGGATGCCTTGGTTAAGCACAAGCCAGTGATCCCGATCGCAGCTGTACAGTAAGCGGCTGGCCGGCACCTGCGGGTCTCATGATGCCATGACGATCTATCTGGACCATAACGCCACGACGCCACTTGATCAGCAGGTGTTGGCAGCAATGATGCCCTATTTGCGTCTGCATCATGGCAATTCTTCCAGTGTCCATCGTGCCGGACGTGTTGCCAGGTCGGCCATTGATCAGGCGCGGATCCAGGTTGCGGCACTGGTAAATGTGTCGCCGGCACAGGTGGTGTTTACCAGTGGCGGTACCGAGGCCAACAATCTTGCCTTGCAGGGCATGAGACGACTGGCTAGGGGGCGGACGCTGGCAATCAGTGCGATCGAACACGCCTCGGTGCTGCAGACGGCACGGTCGCTGCAGGCGGATGGTGTGAACGTGCGGAGCATCGATGTGGATGCGCAGGGACGGGTAGTGGCAGAGTCATTACAGGCCGGGGTCAGGACGGATACTGCGTTGGTGTCTGTGATGATGGCAAATAATGAGACCGGGACGGTCCAGGACATGGTGCTGGTTGCTGAGCAGGCGCGACAGATGGGGGCGATCCTGCATACTGATGCCGTGCAGGTTGCTGGCAAGGTGGCGATAGATTTTGCCGCGACCGGTGCACAGTTGATGAGTCTCTCGGCCCACAAGTTGAACGGACCAAAGGGAGTTGGTGCCCTGATCATTGATCGCGCAGTGGAGATCGAGCCACTGCTGCGAGGTGGCGGGCAGGAGGCGGGCTTACGCAGTGGCACGGAAAATGTTGCGGGCATCGTCGGATTTGGCGCCGCCGCGGAGCTGGCAGCTGCGGGATTGAAGTTTGGATACGAGAGCAGTCTTCGTGTGCTGCGGGACAGGCTGGAATCAGGACTGGCCACGCTGCCTGGGGTGACGGTGTTTGGGCGATATGCTGAGCGACTGCCAAACACGGTGTTGTTCGGTGTAGCCGGCTATGATGGCGAGGCCCTGGTGCTGGCATTGAACGAGGCCGGGATCGCGGTGTCGAGTGGCTCGGCTTGCGACAGTCACAGTGGTCGCGCACCGAGTCATGTATTGCTGGCGATGGGCGTTGATGAGGAAATGGCGCGCAGCGCAATACGGGTCAGCCTTGGTCGAGGTAACACCACGCAGGATGTTGAGCAGCTGATTGCAGTGCTGGCACAACAGACTTCGGGATTTCTGTCTCGGTCACTGGGTTCGTGGGCATAGATTTTATTGAGGTTGAAGAATGAAATTGCCGATTTATCTTGATTATGCAGCGACCACGCCGGTCGACCCGCGGGTTGCCGACAAGATGATGCAGTGCCTGACGCTGGATGGCGTATTTGGTAATGCGGCGTCGCGTTCACATGTATTCGGCTGGAAGGCGGAAGACGCGATCGATGTCGCACGTAACCAGGTGGCGGCACTGATCAATGCCGATCCAAAAGAGATCGTCTGGACCTCAGGTGCAACGGAGTCCGATAATCTTGCGATAAAGGGGGTGGCACATTTTTACAAAAAGAATGGTCGCCATATCGTAACCTGCAAGACAGAACACAAGGCGGTGCTGGATACCTGTCGCCAGCTGGAACGCGAAGGATATGAGGTCACCTACCTGGATCCTGAACCCAACGGACTGATTGACCTGAAGAAGCTGGAGGCTGCCTTGCGCAGCGATACCATTCTGGTGTCCATCATGCACGTCAATAACGAGATCGGGGTGATCCAGGACGTTGCTGCGATTGGTGAGTTGTGTCGCAGCCGCGGCATCCTGTTTCACAGTGATGCGGCGCAGAGTGCCGGCAAGGTTGAGATCGATATGGAGCGGATGAAGATCGATCTGCTGTCGCTGTCAGCACACAAGATCTATGGTCCCAAGGGCATAGGTGCCCTGTATGTGCGGCGCAAGCCACGGGTGCGTATCGAGGCGCAGCTGCATGGCGGTGGCCATGAGCGCGGCATGCGTTCCGGTACCCTGCCCACCCATCAGATTGTCGGCATGGGTGAGGCCTTCCGCATTGCCAGGGAGGAGATGCGGGAAGAGGGCGCCAAGATCCAGAAATTGCGTAACCGGCTGTGGAATGGGTTGCGTGAAATGGAAGAGGTATATCTGAATGGTGACCTGGAGCGACGAATCCCCGGCAACCTGAATGTCAGTTTCAATTATGTTGAAGGTGAGTCGCTGATCATGGCGCTGAAATCATTGGCGGTGTCCAGTGGCTCGGCCTGTACCTCGTCGAGTCTGGAGCCATCTTATGTGCTGCGCGCCATTGGTCGTCCAGATGAGTTGGCGCACAGCTCGATTCGCTTCTCGATAGGACGTTTTACCACAGAAGAAGAGATTGATTACACGATCAAGGCGGTGCGTGACAGTATCAGCCGCCTGCGTGAATTGTCTCCGCTGTGGGATATGTACAAAGACGGTATTGATCTTGCCAAGGTGCAGTGGGTTGCCCATTGAAAACGTGTGACCCTGGTCCCACATTAATTTAGCAAGGAGTTAAAGACATGGCCTACAGTGAAAAAGTCCTGGATCACTACGAGAATCCACGGAATGTCGGTTCTTTTAATCCTCATGACACCCATGTTGGCACCGGTATGGTGGGCGCCCCGGCGTGCGGGGATGTGATGAAGCTTCAGATCAAGGTCAATGACCAGGGTGTCATTGAAGAGGCGAAATTCAAGACCTATGGCTGTGGTTCGGCGATCGCATCGAGTTCATTGCTGACCGAATGGGTCAAGGGCAAGACGCTGGAGCAGGCGCTTGAGATCAAGAATACCGACATCGCCGCTGAGCTGGCGCTGCCACCGGTCAAGATCCACTGTTCAGTGCTGGCGGAGGACGCCATCCGCGCTGCGATCAAGGATTATCAGAGCAAGATGCTGCAGGGGGCCGGCACGACCAAGCCGGACGTGGCTGCTGGCTGAGCCAAGAGGAAACGTTACGTGACGATTACACTGACCGAAAATGCCGCCCAGCGCGTCAAGTCCTTTCTGAGCACTCGGGGACGAGGTGTAGGCCTGCGGCTGGGCGTCCGGACCTCCGGATGTTCCGGTATGGCCTATGTGCTTGAGGTATGTGACGAGATTGCGGCGGATGATGTGGTGTTCGAACAGCATGATGTCAAGGTAATCACCGATCCGAAGAGCCTGCTGTATCTGGATGGTACCGAGGTGGATTTCACCCGTGAAGGGCTGAACGAAGGCTTCAAGTTCAATAATCCGAATGTCAAGGACAGCTGCGGGTGCGGCGAAAGTTTTAGTGTCTGACCGCAGTCATGTCGCGGCTCGCCAAAAACGATTTCGAGTTATTCGATATCCCTCCTGCACTGGATATAGATCTGGATGACCTGAGCCGGCGTTACCGGATGTTACAGCAGGCCGTGCACCCTGACCGGTTTGCCAGTAGCGGTGATGCGCAGCGCCGGATAGCGATGCAGATGTCAGCGCGCGTCAATCAGGCCTACCAGTCTCTGAAGGCTCCACTTACCCGTCTGCGCTCCCTGCTGGAGATTGCCGGTGTCGACGTTTCCTCAGCCACCGCAGCACTGGACGGCGAATTTCTTGGGCAGCAGATCGAATTGCGTGAAGAGCTGGCGGCTGCGCATGATCGGATTGAACTGCAGCGGATACGTCAGAGTCTAAGCCAGGCCTGCGCGATGTTGTTTTCGCAGGCGGCTGATGTTCATCATGCAGGTGATCTGGCGGGGTTGCATGTCCTGTATAACAAGTTGCAGTTCATGTATCGTTTGCTCGAAGAGCTAGATCGGCGGGAAGAGACCCTGTAATGGCACTACTCCAGATCAGTGAACCAGGACAATCACGCGCGCCACACGCGGTACGCCGTGCAGCAGGGATCGATCTGGGCACCACCAATTCCCTGATCGCCATAACCCGGGGTGGACGGTGTGAAACATTGGCCGATAGTGACGGCGAACATCTGCTGCCTTCGGTAGTCAGATACACCACCGCCGAAGTACAGGTTGGCGCGCAGGCCTACGCCGCCAGCGTTGAGGACCCATTCAATACCGTGGTCTCGGTCAAGCGTTTGATGGGGCGCAGCCTGGAAGATATCCGCCACCAGGGCAACCAGTTGCGCTATCGTTTTTCAGCTCAGCCAGGTACTACGCCCAGGATTGTCACTGCAGCGGGTGAGGTGACGGCCATCGAGGTTTCTGCCGAGATCCTAAAGTCATTGGCGCAGCGTGCCCGGGCCAAATTGGGTGGAGAGCTGGACGGTGTAGTGATCACCGTGCCGGCCTATTTCGATGATGCTCAGCGTCAGGCGACCAAGGATGCGGCGCGGCTCGCCGGCTTGAATGTGTTGCGCCTGCTGAATGAGCCGACGGCTGCAGCGGTGGCCTATGGTCTGGATCAGCGCGAACAGGGTGTCTATGTGATCTATGATCTCGGTGGCGGCACCTTTGATGTCTCGATCCTGAGATTCTCCCGCGGGGTGTTCGAGGTGCTGGCCACTGCCGGCGACACCGCACTGGGTGGAGATGATATTGACGGGTTGCTCGCTGAGTGGATCGTGGCAAACGCCGCTCTGGGTAGCGATATCGATGATCGTTTGCAACGGCGGCTGCTGCGTGCCGGCAAGCGGGTCAAGGAACTGCTGAGCACCAACAATATAGTGGGGCTGGATATTGCCCGGCCCGATGGCACGGCATGGCAGGGGAAGCTGAGGCGCCGGGAATTCGAGCGGTTGATCGATCCGTTGATTGACCGGACATTAGTGCCCTGTCAGCGGGTGTTGCGTGATGCGGGACTGGATCCATCACAGATTGCCGAGGTGGTCATGGTCGGTGGCTCGACCCGTATCCCTCGAGTGCGTGAACGTATTGGCGGGTTTTTTGGCCGTCCCCCACATGTCGATATTGATCCGGATCGTGTGGTAGCGATCGGCGCTGCGATCCAGGCCGATATCCTGGTGGGTAACAAGCGTGATGATGATATGTTGTTGCTCGATGTGCTGCCATTGTCACTGGGAATTGAGACCATGGGTGGCCTGATGGAGAAGGTGATACTGCGTAATACGCCGATCCCGGCGGCGCGCAGCCAGGAGTTCACCACCTTCAAGGACGGGCAGACCGCTATGGCAATCCATGTGCTACAGGGTGAGCGTGAACTGGTGCAGGATAATCGTTCATTGGCACGCTTTGAATTACATGGTATTCCACCGATGGTGGCTGGCGCTGCCCGTATCCAGGTCACCTTCCAGGTTGATGCCGACGGTCTGCTGGGTGTCAGTGCACGGGAACAGACCCGGGGTGTCGAGAGCAGTGTGATCGTCAAACCTTCCTATGGCTTATCTGATGGTGAGATCGAACGGATGCTGCGAGATTCGATGGCTCATGCGTCCGAAGATGTCGGGGCGCGCAAGTTACGCGAGGTTCAGGTCGAGGCGGCGCGATCTATCGAGGCGGTAACGGCAGCCTACCAGCAGGGTGGTCGGCAGTTGCTGAGTTCACAGGAGCAGCATGAATTGCAGAGCGCACTGAGCAGACTAGAGGCACTGTACAATTCAGTGGATGTTGATGCCATTACCCGGGCCATGGATCAATTGGAGCGGACCGCGGCGTCGCTGGCTGAGCGGCGTATGGATGTCGCAATCAATGCTGCGCTTTCCGGCCATCGCGTTGATGAATTTTCGGGACAGTGATCGATGCCAAAGCTGATCATTCTCCCTCATGAGACCCTATGTCCGGCCGGTGAGGTGCTGGAGATCAGGGCTGGCACGACAGTTCTGGATGCGGCACTTGAACATGGCATAGATATTGAGCATGCCTGCGAGAAGTCTTGTGCCTGCACCACTTGTCATGTTTGGGTGCGTGAAGGCCGCAATTCGTTGCCGCAGGCCAGTGATGCGGAAGAAGACATGCTGGACAAGGCCTGGGGCGTTGATCCAGACTCGCGGCTGGCCTGTCAGGCCGTAGTACAGGATCGGGACCTGGTGGTCGAGATCCCACGCTACACGATTAATCAGGTATCCGAGGGCAAGTGACTTTCCCCCGCGGGGATGGAGTATGACGATGAAGTGGATCGATACCCTGGAGATAGTGCTGGCGCTCGAGGATGCGCACCCTGATGCTGACCCGTTACGTGTGAATTTTGTCGAGTTGCGTGATTGGATCGTGGCGCTGGACGGGTTTGATGATGATGTCGCCCGCTGCGGTGAGCGGATCCTCGAGGCGATCCAGATGGCGTGGATCGAAGAGCGTGACGGCTGAGGCCGTAACTACCTGCTGCGTGTGTGCGCCAGTCTTTTTTCCTCTTCTATAACCACCTGTATCATTGGCAGTACTGAGTCAGGATTCAGGGATATTGACTCTATGCCCTGCTCGACCAGCCAGGCGGTCAGTTCCGGATAGTCGGACGGCGCCTGACCGCAGATGCCGATATATTTGTTGTGCCGCTTGCAGGCCTTGATCGCCATCTCGACCAGCATCTTGACAGCCGGGTTGCGTTCATCAAAGCCGGTGATCAGCCCGGAATCACGATCAGCCCCCAGGGTCAGCTGGGTCAGGTCGTTGGAGCCGATTGAAAAGCCGTCAAAGTGTTCGAGGAAGGCATCGGCGAGCAGCGCATTGGACGGAATCTCGCACATCATATAGATCTTTAGGCCATTGTCGCCACGCCGCAGTCCTTCCTTTTCCATCAGCCTCAATACATTGACCCCTTCGTCAACGGTGCGCACGAACGGGATCATCAGGGCTATGTTATCCAGTCCCATGTATTCGCGGGCCCGTTTCATCGCGGCACATTCCAGCCGGAAGGCCTCGGCAAAGGATGGCGAGAAATAGCGCCCGGCACCGCGAAAACCGATCATCGGATTCTCCTCGGCCGGTTCATAACGGGCGCCACCGATCAGCGATGCATATTCATTGGATTTGAAGTCGCCCATGCGGACGATCACCGGGCGGGGGAAAAAGGCTGCGGCAATGGTGCCGACACCTTCGGCTAGGCGCTTGATGTAAAAACTCTGCGGATCAGGGTAGCCGGCCCAGATCGCATCGATCTGGTGGCGGGTGGCCTCATCCTGTTGCGCATATTCCAGTAGCGCCCGCGGGTGGATGCGGATGCTGTTGTTGATAATGAATTCCAGACGCGCCAGTCCGACACCGTCGGCCGGCAGTTGTGATGCCTCGAAGGCCTGTTCCGGGTTGCCGATATTCAGCATGATCTTGGTGGCGGGTTTGTGAGTCAGGCGCAGATTGATCTCCTTGATGTCGATCGGCAACTGGCCATTGAAGACAAGGCCAGTGTCACCCTCGGCACAGGATACCGTGATGGCTTGACCGTTGGTGATGGCATGGGTAGCGGTTTCACAGCCAACCACGGCTGGGATGCCCAGTTCACGGGCGATGATTGCTGCGTGACAGGTACGGCCGCCACGGTTGGTGACCAGCGCTGAGGCCAGTTTCATCACCGGCTCCCAGTCCGGGTCAGTGATGTCGGTGACCAGAACCTCTCCGCGTTGCAGCTCATGCATCTGTGAGGCCTCGAGGATCACGCGTGCCCGACCGCTGGCAATCTTTTTGCCGACACTCTTGCCAGTTGCGATCACCTCACCGCGTGTTTTAAGTGAATATATCTGCTGGGTCGTGGCGCTGCGGTTGACCTGTACGGTCTCGGGCCGTGCCTGGACGATGAACAGCTGGCCACTTTTTCCATCCTTGGCCCACTCGATGTCCATCGGTCGGTCAGTCCCGGCCTGTTGCGAATAATGTTGTTCGATAACGACGGCGATGCGCGCCAGCTCCAGCACCTCGTCATCGGAGATTGCAAAGCGTTCTCGATCCTCGCGCTGTACCCGGACATTGCGGGTTGACATGCCGGCCACGGCGTCATGGGTATAGATCATCTTGATCGCCTTGTCACCGCGCTGACGCTTCAGGATCGGTCGAAACCCCCGGGCCAGTGTTGGTTTGAAGACATAGAACTCATCCGGATTGACCTTGCCCTGGACGATGTTTTCACCCAGGCCATACGCGGCGGTGATGAACACCACATCACGGAACCCGCTCTCGGTGTCGAGGGTGAACATCACGCCGGAACAGCCATGATCGGCGCGCGCCATCTTCTGGACGCCAATGGACAAGGCGACATCGAGGTGGTCAAAGCCCTGATGATGGCGATACGAGATTGCGCGGTCGGTAAACAGCGATGCAAACACCTGGCGGCAGGTGGCGAGCAGGTTGCGGATGCCGCGGATATTCAGATAGGTGTCCTGCTGGCCGGCGAACGATGCCGTCGGCAGATCTTCGGCGGTGGCCGAGCTGCGTACCGCAACATCGACCTCCTCGCCGTATTCAGCCTCCAGTTCCCGGTACAGTGCGACGACTTCATCAACCAGGCCGGAGGGCATCTCGCCATTGCTGATCCATTCGCGGATGCGTGCCCCGCTTCTGTTCAGTGCATGAGTGTCATCGACCTGCAGCCGTGCCAGTTCATTGCGGACCTTGTCGCCGAGCTGGTTGTGTTCAATGAAGTTGCGGTAACCGTCGGCGGTGATCGCAAAGCCGTTGGGGACATGGATGCCATGGCCGGCCAGCGCATTGTACATCTCACCCAGCGAGGCGTTTTTGCCTCCGACCAGCGGTATGTCACCGATGTTCAGTTCATTGAAACGACGGGTGTAGCGCATGGGGCCTCCAGCGGGTATGAAGGGAGATGATGCCGGGTCAGGTGATCACCGACGGTGCTGCGCGGCCGGTCAAACGACGTAGGCCGGACAGTTGCTCGGCGATGGCAATGTACGGGGCCAGCGTGTGCTGGGTGTCCTGATGATGGCGCTGCGGGTCGGGTTCATGATGCTCGATGTACAGGCGCAGTGTCGCGGCCTGGGTGCCGGTGCCGGACAGCCGAAACACCAGGCGGGCGCCATTGGCAAAGCCGATGCGTATCCCCTGGTGTTGGGACAGGCTGCCGTCCACCGGATCGTGGTAGGAAAAGTCATCGGCCACGATGATGCACGGGTTGATATCGGTGCGGGTAGTCAGGGTGCCGAGCATCTGGCGCAGCCCGTCGATGATCCGGTTGGCGATGTCGGCGTCGATCTCTTCATAGTCATGGCGGGTGTAATAGGTGCGGCCGAACTCGCGCCAGTGTTCGCTGACAATGCTGGCGACAGACTGGTGTTGTACGGCCAGGATATTGAGCCAGAACAATACCGCCCACAGCCCGTCCTTTTCGCGAATATGATCGGAACCGGTGCCAAAGCTCTCCTCACCGCATAGCGTGATGTGGCCGGCGTCGAGCAGGTTGCCAAAGAACTTCCAGCCGGTTGGTGTCTCATAACAGCGGATGCCAAGCTTGCTGGCAACACGGTCGATGGCGGCGCTGGTCGGCATCGACCGGGCGACACCGGCCAGGCCGGCATGATAGCCCGGTATCTGCCGGGAGTGGGCGGCCATGATCGCGAGGCTGTCGCTGGGGGTGACAAAGCAGTCACGTCCGATGATCATATTACGATCGCCGTCGCCGTCGGAGGCAGCACCGAAGTCCGCGGCGCCGGGGCCGGACAGCAGCGTGACCAGCTCATGGGCGTGGACCAGGTTGGGGTCGGGATGGCCGCCGTCAAAGTCAGGCAGCGGTGTGCCATTGATCACTGTGCCCGCAGGCGCTCCGAGTCGTCGTTCGAGGATGTCATGGGCATAGGGGCCGGTGATCGCATGCATGGCGTCGAAACGCATCGTGAACGTGTTGCTGCGCAGCAGGGCACGGATGCTGGTGAAATCAAACAGCTGTTCCATCAGATCGGCATAGTCGGCGACCGGATCGACGATCTGGACCTGTAACGAGCCCAGCGGTGTTTCACCGAGGGTATCGAGCGTGACAGAGGCGGCCTCGACGATATGGTATTGACCCAGTTGCTGGCTGCGGCGAAAGACGGCCTCAGTGACCTTTTCCGGGGCCGGGCCACCGTTGGCGGTGTTGTATTTGATGCCGAAGTCGCCGTCCGGGCCGCCCGGATTGTGGCTGGCCGACAGGATGATGCCGCCATCGCAGCGGTATTTGCGGATCAGGTGTGAGGCGGCGGGTGTCGACAACAGGCCGCCGCGGCCGACCACGGCGCGGCGGACGCCGTTGGCGGCGGCCATCTTCAGGATGATCTGGATCGCCTCGCGGTTGTAATGGCGGCCGTCCCCGCCGATGACCAGGGTCGTGCCATGGCTGGTTATGGAGTCAAACAGCGCCTGGACGAAGTTTTCCAGGTAATGAGGCTGTTTGAATACACTGACCTTCTTGCGCAGCCCGGAGGTTCCGGGGCGTTGGTCGCTGAACGGTGTCGTCGCGATGGTCTGGATCTTCATTGGCGGTATGATTCCCTGCACTGTATCGGTCCCGGTCCGCGTTATCCTAAAATAGTGCTGTGTGTCGCCAGCGGTGGCCATGGTCCGGGGTGTCTGGGGTCAGTATGCCATTGAGGATGTATAAATGCGAAAGTCGCCCGCCGACTGGGTGAGCGGGGCTCGTCAGGGCAGCGGTTCGGCGGGGTGTGATGGCCTGGGGAGTTGAAATCTTCCGCTACTATCCCCATTGTGGCGCCAGGGCCTGGCGGTATACCGGGGCGGAAATTATTGAATTGACTGAAGGAGTGAGCCATGTCGGTAGATGTACATAAGGAAACCCTCGAATTCCAGACCGAGGCCAAGCAGCTGTTGCAACTGATGATCCATTCGTTGTATTCAAACAAGGAGATCTTCCTGCGTGAACTGATCTCCAATGCCTCCGATGCCTGCGACAAGCTGCGGTTCGAGGCCCTGGGGGATGATGCCCTGTATGAGGGGGACAGCGAACTGCAGGTCGTGGTCAGTTTCAATAAACAGGCCGGCACGCTGACCATCCGGGATAACGGCATCGGTATGAGCCGTCAGGAGGTCATCGACAACATCGGCACCATCGCCCGCTCCGGTACCCGGCAGTTTTTCGAGAAACTGTCCGGCGATCAGGCCAAGGATGCCCAGCTGATCGGCCAGTTCGGGGTCGGCTTCTATTCAGCCTTTATCGTCGCCGAGCGGGTGGAGCTGACGACCCGGCGCGCCGGCCTGTCGGCCGAACATGCCGTGCGCTGGGAGTCTTCCGGCGAGGGCAGCTACACGCTGGAGGTGGCCCACAAGGCCACGCGTGGCACCGAGATCACATTACATCTGCGCGCCGATGAACGGGAATTGCTGGAGGATTACCGGCTGCGCGGCATCGTGCGCCGCTATTCCGACAGCATCGCCTTGCCGATCATGATGGCCAAACAGGATGCTGAGGGGCAGGCGGCAGACGGGGGGTTGGAACGCATCAAGCTGGAGCGTATCAATCAGGCCTCGGCCTTGTGGAAACGTGCCCGTAACGATATTAGTGAGCAGGAGTATCAGGACTTCTACAAGCATCTTTCGCATGACTTCGAGGGCCCGCTGGTCCACACCCATGCCCATGTCGAGGGCCGGCAGTCGTATAGTTCGCTGTTCTTCCTTCCGTCCCGTGCCCCGTTTGATCTGTGGGACCGTGACAAGCGCCACGGCGTCAAGCTTTACGTGCGCCGGGTATTCATCATGGACGCCGCCGAGGAACTGATCCCGAACTATCTGCGCTTTGTCCGTGGCATCATCGATTCCGATGACCTGCCGCTGAATGTGTCGCGCGAGATCCTGCAGCACAACCGTCAGATCGAGGTGATGCGCGGGTCCTCGGTCAAGAAGATCCTCGATATGATCGAGGACCTGGCAAAAAATGATGCCGCCAAGTACCGGACCTTCTGGGAGCAGTGCGGTAAGGTGCTGAAGGAAGGGGTCGTCGAGGACATGGCCAATCAGCAGCGGATCTGCCAGTTGCTGCGCTTTGATTCCACGCATGACAGCAGTGGCGAGCGGGTCAGCCTGCAGGATTATATTGCGCGGATGAAGCCAGGTCAGGACAAGATCTATTACATCAGCGCCGAGACGCTGGCGGCGGCGCGCAGCAGCCCGCATCTCGAGGTGTTCCGTAAGAAGGACATCGAGGTGCTGCTGATGCATGACCGCGTCGATGAATGGATGATGGGTTATCTGTTTGAGTTCGACGGCAAGTCGCTGCAATCGGTCGCCAAGGGTAGTCTGGAGCTGGGCGCGCTTGATGATCAGGAGGAAAAGCAGAAGTTCGAGCAGGTCGCCGATGAGTTCAAGGGGCTGGTCGAGCGGATCAAGACAGCGCTCGGCGAGCAGGTCAAGGAGGTCCGGGTCACGCACCGTCTGACCGATTCACCCTCCTGTGTCGTCGTCGGTGAGCACGATATGGCGATCAACCTGCAGAAGCTGCTGAAGGCGGCCGGGCAGCAGGTGCCGGAGGCGACGCCGACGCTGGAGATCAATCCGCATCACCCGCTGGTCAGGAACTTAAAGCAGCTGGACGATGAGACGCGGATCCGCGACTGGTCACAGCTGCTGTTTGACCAGGCGCTGCTCAGCGAAGGCGGGCAATTGCAGGACCCGGCGGCCTTTGTCAAACGAACCAATGAGCTGTTGCTGGCGCTGATGTTGCAGGGGCGATGAACGACGACGGCGCCACGGTCCGCGTCGACAAGTGGCTGTGGGCGGCCCGGTTCTTCAAGACCCGGGCCCTGGCGGCGGAGGCGGTGGCCGGGTGCATGTCAACGGCGCCCGGGTCAAGGCCAGTCGCATCCTTACCCCGGGCGATGAACTCGAGATCGTTCGCGGCGAAGAACGCTTCACCGTCCATGTGCGAGGGCTGTCGCAACGCCGCGGCTCGGCCAGTGTGGCCCAGCAGTTGTACCAGGAAATCGCGGCCAGCTTGGCCGCACGTCAGGCCGACAGTGAGCAGCGCCGGCTGCTGCGCCAGCTGGCCCCCCATCCCGAGCGACGCCCCGACAAGAAGGCCCGCCGCGATCTGATGGCCTTCCAGCGCCGGCGGGATGGCCCGTGATGGCCCTTCGCCTGGAAGCCCGGGCTAAATATTGATTGGAATTGGCCGCAGGTATAGTATGGCGGGGTCATCCATCGCAGGATGGCTTTGGTCTGAGACCAGGGTGACCTGGTGAATTGTAATCAAGAGGGGCGTTATGTCACAGCAAGTAGTCGGTACCGTTAAGTGGTTCAATGATGAAAAGGGTTTTGGTTTTATTGCGTATGAAGGCGGTAAGGACGTATTCGTTCATTACAGCGCCATCAACGGTACAGGACGCAAGTCGCTGCGTGAAGGACAGAAAGTGACCATGGACATCATCCAGGGACCAAAGGGTCCGCAGGCGGCGAACGTAACCCCTGCCTGATTGGATTAGGTGTATCGCGGGGCTGGCCACTTTGGTCACGCCCCGGCCTGTCCCCGGATAGTCAGAGGTCATCCTCAGCGGTGGCCAAGGTGGCTGTTGTCTTGTCGATATCGTCCCGACTGACGGTTGCTGGTCGGCAGATGGTTTTTCTGTTGCTGTTCAATTCCCTCTCTGGATGCTCGGTTGGCAGTTCACCATGACCGATGACGTCAAATCCCTGATCAGCGAGGCCCGCAGGCTGGCCCGTCACGGCCAGCATGGCAAGGCCGATCTGCTGTTGCGCCGGGTGCTGGCCGCCAGGCCTGCTGATCCCGAGGCCCTGCACGGCCTGGCCCAGAATGCCTATCACGCCGGGCAGCTGGGTCTGGCCCGGAACTGGTTACGGCAGCTGGTGCAGGCGGTGCCCACTGCCGCTGAAGGCTGGTTTCAGCTGGCCATGGTCTGCCAGCGCAGCGGTCATCTGATGGAGGCGCGGCAATGCCTGGAAAGGCTGCTGGAACTGCAGCCTGATCACCCGCGCGCCCATTACCAGCTAGGACTGGTGCTGCAGGCGCTGGGCGAGGCCGCCCTGGCCAGGGTGTCTCTGCTCAAGGCGCTGGAATTGAATGGCGATTTTACCGAGGCCGCCAGCGCGTTAAAGGAGTTGGTAGGGCAGCCAGGACCTGCGTAAGCTGCAGGGGTTAAGCAGGCTGTCAGCGGGCGCAGTCGATGCAGCGGTCGGTGTAGGGCAGGGCGCGTAATCGCTCGATCGCGATCGGATTGCCGCAGTCCCGGCACAGGCCGTAACGGCCACTGGTCATACGTGCCAGCGCGCGGTCGATGGCCTGCAGTTCGATCTGCGCCTCTTTCTCCAGTGCGTCCTGTACCTCGTCGTTTTCCTGCTGTACCGCACGCTCCTTGCTGTCCTGTTCCAGCGGATCGCTGATATGGCGCGCATCATCCTTGATGCGATGCACCCGCTCATCGAGCTCGGCGCGTTTTTTCTTCAGCAGGGTTTGTAAATCGGCGAACTGGTCCACGGGGCGCTCCTTGTCTCGGCTGATGTCTTGATGATGCGGTATTTCCGTTACCGTAGCCGATTCGCGTCCCGCTGGCCATACCCCTGCCATGGTTTGGTAATCGCACCCTTGTAGTACATAATCCGCTACAGGCAGCGCAGCGACGCTGTCTGGTCAAGCGGCAACTGACGAGGCATCACAATCGGCATGACGGTTACATCACAGACCCTCCCGTATACCCATGGCAGCGGACATCTTACTGGGGTGCTGCTCAGCAATCTCGGCACACCGGATGCACCGACCCCGGCGGCCTTGCGCCGCTATCTGAAACAGTTTCTGTCCGATCCGCGTGTCGTCGAGTACCCGCGCTGGTTATGGCTGCCGATCCTGTATGGTGTGATCCTCAACATCAGGCCGCGCCGCTCGGCCCATGCCTATGCAACGATCTGGAACGATCAGGGCTCCCCGTTGCTGGCGATCTCGCAGCGTCAGGCCCGGGCCTTGCAGCAACGGCTGAGCCAAGAATATGGAGCTGCCATTCGTGTCGAGCTCGGCATGCGTTATGGCCAGCCGTCTGTGGCCAGCGCCTTGCGGGCCTTGCAGCAGGCCGGTGCGAGCCGGATCGTCGTGCTGCCGCTGTATCCGCAGTATTCATCCAGTACCACGGCCTCGACCTTCGATGCGATCGGGGAGGAGTTGCGCAGCTGGCGCCGTGTTCCGGAGCTGCATTGGATCAATCATTATCACGATCATCCGGCCTACATCGCGGCACTGGTGGCGACGGTCCGGCGGCACTGGCAGCAGCATGGCCAGGCCGAGCGGTTGATGTTCTCGTTTCACGGCACGCCACAGCGCATGTTTGACAGCGGGGATCCATATTTTTGTCATTGTCACAAGACCGCGCGGCGGGTGGCCGAGCAGCTGTCATTGCCCGAAGGGCGCTGGCAGTTGTGTTTCCAGTCACGGTTTGGCCGCGAGGCCTGGCTGCAGCCGTATACCGACCAGACGCTGCAGGCGTGGGCACGGCAGGGGATTGCCAGTGTACAGGTCATCAGCCCGGGGTTCTCCGCCGATTGCCTGGAGACGCTGGAGGAGGTGGCGCTGCAGAACCGCGCGCTGTTTCTGGCGGCCGGCGGTCAGCAGTATCAATATATCCCGGCATTGAATGATGACGACGAGCATGTAGCGATGATGCAGGCCTTGGTGCAGCCGGTGCTGCAGGCCTGGGGCGTCAGCCGTGATGATGCATCAGGTGATCCATCCAGCCGTGCCCGTGCCCTGGCGATGGGGGCTGGCGGCTAGCCGCTTCCGGCCTCAGCGGGCCAGATCACCAAGGGTGAAGGTTTCCAGACTGCAACCCGTGTCATCACAACGCAGCACACTGCCCTGCTTATCGGACCAGTCACCGAGTACGATCCGTTCGGCTGTTTGGCCATCTGACAGTGTCAGCGTGTGGCGCCCCGGTCGATGGGTATGGCCGTGGATCAGCCGCAGGCAGCGGTGCTGCTGCAGTGCGCTTGCTACCGTTTGCTGATTGACATCCATATCCTGATAAGACTTCTGACTGCTGCGCAACTGGCTCTGCTGGCGATAATGGCGCGCGATCGTCTGGCGCTCAGCCAGCGGTTTGGCCAGGAAGTCGCGGATGAAGTACGGGTCGCGGACCCGGCGGCGAAACTGCTGGTAGTCCTGGTCATCGCTGCACAGCGTGTCGCCATGCATCAGCAGTGTGTCCTGTCCGGCCAGCCGCAGCACCTGCGGCTCCTCCAGCAGCGTGCAGCCGCTGGCCGCCGCGAATCCGCCGCCACACAGGAAATCCCGGTTACCGGCCATGAAATACAGTTCGATGCCACGACGCCGGCAATCATGCAGCGCCGCGATGACCTGCTGATACTCATCGGGGATGGCATCGTCACCGATCCAGACCTCGAACAGGTCGCCGAGGATGTAGAGCTGCCGGGTGTTTGTCAGCCCGTGGTGCAGAAAGGCCAGCATCAATCGGCTGAGCGCCGGCCGTTCGCGGCTCAGGTGCAGATCGGAGATGAGCAGTGTCGCCATGATCCGGCTAGCCGCCTGCTAGTGGCCGGTGGTCCGGGGTGGCACGGCGCTGGTGATGACCGAGACGTGGTCGATGGCAAAGGCCTGGCGCGGCGCGTCCTGGAACAGCGGGTTGTTTGATCCGCCGGTGGGCAGTGCAGCGATACGGTCGACGATCTCCATGCCCTGGATCACACGGCCGAATACCGCATAACCCCAGCCATCAAGAGACTTGCCGCGATGATCAAGGAACGGGTTGTTCACCACATTGATGAAGAACTGGGCGCTGGCCGAATGCGGGTCACCGGTGCGGGCCATGGCGATGGTGCCGCGCAGGTTTTTCAGGCCGTTATCGGCCTCGTTCCTGATCGATGACCGGGTCGGTTTGGGTTGCAGGGCCGGGGTATAGCCACCGCCCTGGATCATGAAGCCCGGGATCACGCGGTGAAAGATCGTGCCATCGTAAAAGCCGTCACGCGCATAGCCGAGAAAGTTATTCACGGTCTGGGGTGCCTTGTCGGCCTCGAGTTCGATGACAATGTCGCCGAACCGCGTCTGCATCCTGACTTGAGGCGTGTCGGCTGCGTCAGCAGTTTGCCCGAGGAGCAGGCTGCAGGCCAGTGCCAGTAACAACTTATGCAACATGGATTTGATCATGAAAGATGTCCGGATCGTCATGGATGATGCAAGGAATCATAAAGGCTTTGCAGCGATGACGGAAGAGCAGTGTTTGCTGCAGGCAGAAGCGCGGTCTGCCCGGGGGTGATATCGCCCCCGGGACTATAGTCGTTTAATGGCTGAATTGACGCGGCATGTTGCTGAAACTGCGGACCTGCTCCGCCAGCAACTTGTTGGCACGGGCGATCTCTTTGGCCCCAGCGGTATTCTGCTTGGCGGCCCCATTGATTTTCTCAATGCTGCGACTGATCTCTGTCGATACCGCAGATTGTTCCTCGGCGGCACAGGCGATCTGGTTATTCATTTCGGTGATCATGCCGACCTGCTTGACGATGGCGTCAAGCATGGTGCCACCCTGACGGGCATGGTCGGCATTTTTGATGGCCAGTTGGCAGCTCTGTTCCATGACTGACACGGCATTATTGGCCTCGTGCTGCAGCTTCTCGATGACCTGTTCGATCTCGCTGGTCGATTTCTGGGTGCGTTGTGCCAGTGTCCGCACCTCGTCGGCAACCACGGCAAAACCGCGTCCCTGTTCACCGGCACGTGCGGCCTCGATGGCGGCGTTCAATGCCAGCAGGTTGGTCTGTTCGGCGATGTTCTTGATGACCTCGAGGATGATGCCGATGTCATTGGTCTTGGCCTTCAGGGTATGGATCACACCGGAGGCGTTCTTGACCTTATCGGACAGCTCATCTGTTGAAGTGACGATATTCTGGATCGCCTGTTGACCGGCGCGGGTGCTTTGTTCGGTCTCTTTGGTGGAGTGTGCAGATTGCTCGGTGTTGCGGGCCACCTCGGCGACCGTGGCGCTCATCTCGGTGATCGCGGTGGCGACCGCCTCGGTCTGTTCCTGTTGCTGGGCGAGATTGCCAGAAGACTGTTCAACACCGGCGGAGGTGCGGGCGGCGATGTCGGCAAGATTACCGGCCGAGTCGGTGACGCGGCCCAATACCGTGCGCAGCCTGGCCTCGAGCATGCGGATCGCCAGCAGCGGTGCGGTCATATCATCGGCACGGCCGGTATACACCCGCTGCATGACCGGGTTGTTGACGATCTCATGGGCCTTGTCTACCGTGGCACGCAGCGGTGCAGTCAAGCTGCGGACGGCAAAGGCGGCCAGGCCCAGGCCAATGCCACCGGCCACTGTGGCCGCGATGATACCGAGGTCGGTGGTGGCGCATAATGCGCCCAGCAGCAGGGTCATGACGGCGCCGACGGTGGTGGTGATCCGGCCGGCGAGCCCCAGGCCCAGGCTCGGCAGCTTCAGCTTGAATCTGGCGGGTTGCATCAGGCTCTGGTACAGCGCATCGGCCCGCGCCACATCATCAGCGGCCGGTTTGGTGCGGACCGACTGATAGCCGGTGACGCGCCCATGCTCGAAGATCGGCGTGACATAGGCGTCGACCCAGTAGTTGTCGCCATTCTTGGCGCGGTTGTTGACGATGCCCATCCAGGACTTGCCGGCCTGCAGCGTGGCCCACAGGTCGGCGAACGCGGCCGGCGGCATCTCAGGGTGGCGGACCACATTATGGTTCTTGCCGACCGACTCCTCTGCGCTGAAACCGCTGATCTCCGTGAAGGTGTCATTGATATAGGTAATGCAACCCTTCAGGTCGGTTGTTGAGACAATGATTTCCTCTTCCGTGAGGATGCGTTCCCGGCCTGTGATTGGAAGATTTTTTTTCATGTTGAACCCTGTAATATCAGTTGATGACCATACTGAACCATCCCAATGGTTGGGTCGGGTGCTTGGGCTGTCCTTGGCATGCGAATGGTTCAGAATCTACTGCATGTGATATAACGGCAACATTTGTAGTGTATTTAAGCAAGGTTAATGAAATAGGCTAATTTCGTAGCGGTGCCTGCCGTCCTGACGCTGTGCTAGAATGCTGGCTTTGTGCAGGGCGGATTGGATGCTATCCTTTTGAAAACAAAGTATAAGAGCATCGAGCTGGCAAGCAGGTTACATCAGGTTATATATGTTGAAAGGCATTCATGTGCCAGGAAACCCTACTATGCTGAAGATCTATAACAGCCTGAGCCGCCAGAAGGAGCCGTTCCAGTCGATCGAGCCGGGTAAAGTCAGCCTGTATGTCTGCGGCATGACGGTCTATGACTATTGTCACGTCGGCCATGCCCGGGTCATGGTGGTGTTCGACAGTGTCGTGCGTTACCTGCGCCACCGCGGTTATCAGGTCACCTATGTACGCAACATCACCGACATCGACGACAAGATCATCCGCCGGGCGCAGGACAATGGCGAGACCGTCGGGGCGTTGACCGGGCGCTTTATTGTCGAGATGCACCGTGATGCCGATGCGCTCGGCGTGCTGCGACCCGATCTGGAGCCGCGGGCGATGGCGGCGATGCCGCAGATCATCAGCATGATCCGGATGCTGATCGCCAAGGGCTTTGCCTATCAGGCCGGTAACGGCGATGTCTATTACGATGTCAGCACCTTCCCGGCCTATGGCCGCTTGTCCGGTAAACAGCTCGACGATCTGCGTGCCGGCGAACGGGTGGCGGTCGATGAGTCCAAGGACGATCCGCTGGATTTTGTGCTGTGGAAGATGGCCAAACCGGGCGAACCACAGTGGGAGTCGCCGTGGGGGCCGGGCCGGCCGGGCTGGCATATCGAGTGCTCGGTGATGTCTACGCAGTGCCTCGGCGATCACTTCGACATCCACGGCGGTGGCATGGACCTGATGTTCCCGCATCACGAGAACGAGATCGCGCAGAGCGAGGCGGCGACCGGCTGCCGCTTCGTCAACGTGTGGATGCACAACGGCTTCGTCAACATCGACAACGAGAAGATGTCCAAGTCGCTGGGCAACTTCTTCACGGTGCGCGATGTGCTGCAGCGCTATCACCCCGAGGTGGTGCGCTATTTCATCCTCAGCAGCCATTACCGCAGCCCGCTGAATTATTCGGACCAGAGTCTGGAGAATGCCAAGGCGGCGCTGGATCGTCTATATCGGACCTTGCGTGATTACAGCGATGTTGAAGCCGATTTGGTGCAGGATGAGTATCTGGCCAAGTTTCAGGATGCGATGGATGATGACTTCAATACGCCGGTTGCCATCGCAGTGCTATTCGATCTGGCGCGCGACATCAATCGGTTGCGCGACAATGACCCTCGGATGGCAATACGCCTGGTACGGCAGCTGAAGGCATTGGCGGGCGTGCTGGGAATCTTGACCTGTGATGTTGAAGAATATCTTCAGGGCGGACCAGGTGTAACTATTTCTGGAAAGGTTGCAGTTACCTCTGAAGATGACTCTGTGGTTGCAACAGGTATAGTAGGTCTGTCGGTCGAGGACGTCCATGCGCTGATCGAGCAGCGCCTGGCCGCCCGCGTCGCGAAGAACTGGGCCGAGGCCGACCGGATCCGCCAGCAGCTCGATGCGCAGGGCGTGGTGCTGGAAGACAAGCCGAATGGCAAGACCGAGTGGCGCCGCAAATAACGCGCTGATCAGCCGGCGCCGTGCAGCTTCTCGGCGGCGTACAAGGTGTTCTGCAGCAGCATCGCGATCGTCATCGGCCCGACCCCGCCCGGTACCGGCGTGATCCAGCCGGCGCGCTGCGCCGCATGGTCATAATCAACATCGCCGACCAGCTTGCCATCGGCCAGGCGATTGATGCCGACGTCGATGACGATGGCGCCCGGTTTGATCCATTCGCCGCGCACGATGCCCGGTTTGCCGACCGCGACGACGACGATATCGGCGCGCGCGACCTTGGCGGCGAGCTCACCGGTGAAGCGGTGGCAGACGGTGACGGTGCAGCCGGCCAGCATCAGCTCCAGCGCCATCGGCCGGCCGACGATGTTCGAGGCGCCGACGATGACCGCATCCAGGCCGCGGACATCCTGCCCGGTGGACTCCAGTAGCATCATGACGCCATACGGCGTGCAGGGTCGCAGCAGCGGCAGCCGCAAGGCCAGCCGGCCGACGTTATAGGGATGAAAACCGTCGACGTCCTTGTCGGGGTGGATGCGTTCGATGACCCGTTCGCTGTCGATGTGTGCCGGCAGCGGTAGTTGTACCAGGATGCCGTCGATCACCGGATCGTCATTCAGCTGATCGATCAGGGTCAGCAGCGCGGTCTCGGTGATCGTCGCCGGGTGATGGAAGGCCCGCGATAGCAGGCCGGCCTTTTCGCAGGCCAGCTTCTTGTTGCGGACGTAGACCTCGGAGGCCGGGTTGTCGCCGATCAGGATCACCGCCAGGCCCGGTGGCCGCAGGCCCTGCATCTGGCGCTCGGTCACCCGTTGCCGGATCGTGGCCTGGATGCCGGCGGCGATTGCCTTGCCATCGATGATGCGGGCGGTCATGGGTGCTCGGATCCTAGTCAAAGGCGCAATTCTGTCACGGCCACCCGGGACAGACAAGGCGCGGTCGGCCGCCGGTGGTGTCTGCGCTGGGCAGCGGCGTAAATAATGGTAACATAGCAGCTTACGAACCCATTGATACGACAGCGGTAAACAGCATGGCCGGCAAGACCCTTTACGACAAATTGTGGGACGCCCATCGGGTATATGACAACGATGACGGCTCCAGCCTGATCTATATCGATCGCCATCTGGTGCATGAGGTGACCTCGCCGCAGGCCTTCGAGGGACTGCGGCTGGCCGGCCGCACGCCGTGGCGCCGTGATTCGGTGCTGGCGGTGCCGGATCACAATGTCCCGACCACTGATCGTTCCCAGGGTATCGACGATCCGGTGTCGCGCGAGCAGGTGGCGACGCTGGACCGCAATTGCGCCGAGTTCACCATCACTGAGTTCATGATGAATGACCTGCGGCAAGGTATCGTCCATGTCGTCGGCCCGGAACAGGGTGCAACCTTGCCGGGCATGACCGTGGTGTGTGGCGATTCGCACACCTCGACCCACGGCGCCTTCGGCGCGCTGGCCTTTGGCATCGGCACCTCCGAGGTCGAGCATGTGCTGGCGACGCAGTGCCTGATGCAGAAGAAGTCGCGTAATATGCTGGTGCGGGTCGATGGCCGGCTGCAACCCGGCGTCACTGCCAAGGACATCATCCTTGCGATCATCGGCCGCATCGGTACCGCCGGTGGCACCGGACATGCGATCGAGTTCGGCGGCGCGGCGATCCGCGCCCTGTCGATTGAGGGACGGATGACGCTGTGCAATATGGCGATCGAGGCCGGCGCCCGTGCCGGCATGGTCGCGGTCGATGACCAGACGATCGACTATGTCAAAGGCCGCCCCTACGCCCCTACGGATGCGCAATGGGATCAGGCGGTGGCCGCCTGGCGGCAGCTGCACAGCGATGCCGATGCGGTGTTCGACCAGGTCATCACGCTGGACGCGGCGCAGATCGCGCCCCAGGTGACCTGGGGCACCTCGCCGGAGATGGTCGCCGGCGTCGATGGTTATGTGCCGCGTCCGGCCGATCTCAGCGATCCGGTGGCCCGCGACGGGCTGGAGCGGGCCCTGCAGTACATGGGGCTCGAGGGCGGGGTGGCGATCCAGGATATCCGGATCGACAAGGTGTTCATCGGTTCCTGCACCAATTCGCGGATCGAGGATCTGCGCGCGGCAGCCGCCGTGGTACAGGGCCGTCATGTGGCCGCCAATATCAAACAGGCATTGGTGGTGCCGGGTTCCGGGCTGGTCAAGCAGGCCGCCGAGCGCGAGGGTCTGGACCGGATCTTTATCGCGGCCGGATTCGAGTGGCGCGAGCCGGGCTGTTCAATGTGTCTGGCGATGAACGCCGACCGCCTCGAGCCCGGTGAGCGTTGCGCGTCGACGTCGAACCGCAACTTCGAGGGCCGACAGGGGCCGGGTGGACGCACCCACCTGGTCAGCCCGCAGATGGCCGCCGCCGCCGCGATCGCCGGGCATTTCGTCGATATCCGCCACTGGCAGGGGGGGCACTGATGCAGCCTTTCACCACATTGAGCGGCCTGGTTGCGCCGCTGGACCGCGCCAATGTCGACACCGATGCGATCATCCCGAAGCAGTTCCTGAAATCGACCAAGCGCAGCGGCTTTGGCCCCAACCTGTTCGATGAATGGCGTTATCTGGATGTCGGCGAGGTCGGACAGGATCCGGCCACGCGCCGGCCCAATGCCGGGTTTGTGCTGAACCAGTCACGCTACCGTGGCGCGCAGATCCTGCTGGCGCGCGACAATTTCGGTTGCGGTTCATCGCGCGAACATGCGGTGTGGGCACTGGTCGATGCCGGCTTCCGCTGTGTCATCGCACCGAGCTTTGCCGACATCTTTTTCAATAACTGTTTCAAGAACGGGGCGCTGCCGATCGTGTTGCCGACCGCGGTGGTCGACCGCTTGTTCAGCGAGGTGGCGCAGCAGCCCGGCTATCGACTGCAGGTTGATCTGCAGTCTCAGCAGGTCACTCTGCCCACCGGTGAACATTTCAGCTTTGATATCGATGGCTTTCGCAAACATTGTTTGTTGAACGGGCTGGACGAGATCGGCCTGACCTTGCAACACAGCGCTGAGATCCGTGGCTACGAGGCGCGGCGGCGCAATGAGGCGCCGTGGCTGTTTACTGCCAGCAAATAATTTAGTCCTGACAAGAGTACAAAGCATGAGCAAGAAGATACTGATATTGGCCGGTGATGGCATCGGGCCGGAGATCGTCGCCGAGGCGGTCAAGGTGCTCGCTGCGCTGCAACAGCGCCATGGCTTGAAGATCGAGCTGGAACATGCGCTGGTCGGTGGCGCGGCCTATGATGCCTTTGGCTCGCCGCTGCCGCAGCAGACCATGCAGCTGGCACGTGCCGCCGATGCAATTCTGCTGGGTGCAGTTGGCGGCACCAAGTGGGAGTCACTGGACATCGCGCTACGCCCCGAGAAGGGCCTGCTGGGCCTGCGTGCCGGCTTGCAGCTGTTCGCCAACCTGCGGCCGGCGATCCTCTACCCGCAGCTGGCCAGCGCCTCGACACTGAGGCCCGAGGTCGTGGCCGGGCTCGATATCATGATCATCCGTGAGCTGACCGGTGACATCTATTTTGGTCAGCCGCGTGGTGTCCGCCGTCTCGACAATGGCGAACGCCAGGGGTTCAACACCATGGTCTATGCCGAGTCCGAGATCGAGCGCATCGCCCGCGTCGCCTTCGAGACCGCGTTGAAACGCAATCGTCGGGTGTGTTCGGTCGACAAGGCCAATGTGCTGGAGGCCACTGAGCTGTGGCGCGAGGTCGTGACCCGCGTCGGCAAGGACTACCCACAGGTGCAGCTCAGTCATATGTATGTGGATAATGCCGCGATGCAACTGGTGCGGGCGCCGAAGCAGTTTGACGTCATGGTGACCGGCAACATGTTCGGTGACATACTGTCGGACTGCGCAGCGATGCTGACCGGTTCGATCGGCATGCTGCCGTCCGCGGCGCTGGATGTCCATGGCAAGGGCATGTATGAACCGATCCATGGCTCGGCCCCGGACATCGCCGGCAAGGGTGTGGCCAATCCACTGGCGACCATCCTGTCGGTGGCGATGCTGTTGCGTTACTCGCTGCATAATGAGGTCTTGGCGTTGCGGGTCGAGCAGGCGGTGCAGCGGGTGCTGGATCAGGGTCTGCGGACCCCGGATATCTATGCCGAGGGTTGTCGCAAGGTGGGCACGCGCGAGATCGGTGATGCGGTGGTGGCCGCGTTGTCGGTGTAGTACAACATAACTTTAAGGATTGCCGGAATGATACGCGGCAACGGAGGGGAATGATGGCGATGCAACGGGTAGGGCTGATCGGCTGGCGCGGCATGGTGGGCTCGGTGCTGATGCAGCGGATGCGCGAGGAGCACGACTTTGCACTGATCGAGCCGGTGTTCTTCACGACCTCGCAGCCTGGCAGCCCGGGGCCGGATGTTGGCCGGCCGGTGCCGCCACTGAAAGATGCCGCCAGTCTTGCTGAGCTGAAGGCGATGGACATCATCATCACCTGCCAGGGTGGTTCCTATACCGAGGAGATCTATCCCAAGCTGTTGGCCGCGGGCTGGAACGGTTACTGGATCGACGCCGCGTCGACGCTGCGGATGAAGGATGACAGCATCATCATCCTTGATCCGGTTAACCTCAATGTTATCAAGGTGGGCCTGAGGGACGGCATCAAGGCCTATGTCGGCGGTAATTGCACCGTCAGTCTGATGTTGATGGCGATCGGCGGTCTGTTCCGTGAAAATCTGATCGAATGGATCACGCCGATGACCTATCAGGCGGCCTCCGGCGCCGGGGCGCAGAACATGCGCGAGCTGATCCGGCAGATGGGTGCGATCAGCGATGCGGTCAAGGCGTTGAACGATGATCCGGCCGCGGCAATCCTCGACATCGACCGGGGCGTGGCCGAGTTCATACGCAGCCCCGATTACCCTCTGCAACAATGGCCGGTACCGCTGGCCGGCAATCTGATCCCGTGGATCGACAGCCAGCTCGATAGCGGCCAGAGCCGCGAGGAGTGGAAGGCGCAGGTTGAGGCCAACAAGATCCTGGGCCGTACCGCTAGTCCGATCCCGATCGATGGGCTGTGTGTCCGGGTGGGTGCGATGCGCTGTCACAGCCAGGCCCTGACGATCAAGATGACGAAAAATGTACCACTTCCGGACATCGAGGCGATCATTGCCTCGTCCAATGACTGGGTCAAGGTGGTGCCGAATGACCGTGAGGACACGATGCGCCAGCTGACGCCGGCGGCCGTGACCGGTACGCTGACGGTACCGGTAGGACGTTTGCACAAGCTGACAGTGGGGCCGGACTATCTGACGGCCTTTACCGTCGGTGACCAGCTGTTGTGGGGCGCCGCCGAGCCGCTGCGCCGCATGTTGAGGATACTGCTCGAACATTCGGCCTGACCATCGGCTGATCAGGGAACATGAGTCACGGAGTTGACGTCTTGCTACAGGTCACCTGCCTGCCATCATCGTACTGGCAGCTGTTGTGCCGGCGCCAGTTTCGGGTGCTGGCAGGGCCTGGCCCGAATACGCCATGATTCGGGAAACTAAATAAATATTCCCGGGTGACGTTATTGAGGATACGCCGGCGGCGGCTGAGTTGTTTTCGCTGGCCCGGACAGGGTCTTGCCTTGGCGGTATTTCCGTCCGTGGTAGCGGGTGTGACGCTGCGGGGTGGGCACGAATGGGGTTTAAAAAAATCTCTGAAACTGTTGCTGTTTGACGCATAAACGTATAAGTAGGGACGAGTGAGTGTTTAAAGGAGACGGAACATTGCGCACATTGGCCTATGCATGCATGGTTGCGCTTGGAATCCTGCCCGGGACGGGGCATGCGCTGGGGCTTGGAGAGATCGAGCTGCACTCGGCCCTGAATCAGCCCTTTAATGCAGATGTTGAATTATTGGCCACCAATCCGGCTGAGGCAGAAACAATCAAGGTTTCGATCGCCTCAGCAGCCGATTTTGACAAGGCCGGGCTGGAGCCGTTGCCGGTATTATCCGAGCTCCAGTTCCAGGTCGATGTCAGGAACGGCGTCCCCTATATAAAGATTTCTTCCAGCGCCCCGATCCAGGAACCCTTTCTCGATTTTCTGCTGGAGGTCGACTGGTCCAGTGGGCACCTGGTGCGCGAATACACGGTGTTGCTCGACCTGCCGATCGTCAGCGATGAGGCACCTGCAGCCATCGAGGCCCCGCTCAGTGCAGCGCCATCGGCCCCGGTCGATGAGCCTGGCAATGAACCGGCAGAGATGATGGCGGCGCCATCGGAGTTGACGCCGGAAGAACAGGCCGCAGGTCCGCAGCCTTCGGCGGCCACATCACAGCCGCGCCAGTTACCTGGAGAGGGCCGGCGCGGTGACAACGAACTGTATTACGGCCGCGTCAAACGTGATGACACGCTGTGGAATATTGCCAAGGCGCTACGTCCGGAATCCGCCACGGTGCCGCAGGTGATGATGGCCTTGCTGAAGAGCAACCCTGAGGCGTTTATCAACAACAACGTCAATGAGCTGAAGGCTGACTATGTACTGCGTATCCCTGATCCGGCGCTGATCCAGGCGATGAGCGCCGCCGAGGCCGATCGCGAGTCCCGTCTACACTATGAGCGCTGGCTGGATATCAAGCAGCAGCGTGCAGGTCAGGCTGGTGTCCGGCCGCTGGGTGCTGATCAATCCGGCACGGTGTCCGGGCAACCTCCGGCGCGGGCGCAACAGGGCGGGGCGCGCCTGAAGCTGGTGGTGCCGGAGGCCAAGGATGTACCGCAGCCGCCGGCTGCCACGGTCGCAGCAGGTGAGAACTTCCAGCAGGAAGACCTCGAGGTGGTGCGCAAGCAGCTGCAGATGGCGATCGAGGCCACTGACATCAGCCGGCAGGAGAATACCGCCTTACGTGACCGGATCAGCCAGCTTGAAGGTCAGCTGGCGAAGATGGAACGGCTGTTGTCGATGCGTGCCGATACGCTGACCGCGTTGCAGCAGCAAGGCCAGCAAGCTGAGGCGGGACAGTCACAAACAGAGCCGTCGCAGGCAGAAGCGACCGCCGAGCAAGAGAACAACCAGATCGCGGTGCCGCCACCGCAACAGGTTACCCCGACCCCGCCAGTCCGGGTGACGCCGCTGCCTGCTGAACCCGTGGCGGTTGAAGAACCGGGTGTGCTGGTGTCGATCGTTGAGACGGTGCTGGGGCTGGCATCCTCGCTGAATACGATGATGCTTGGTGCCATTGCCGCCGTGGTGCTGGTGATCGGTGGCGGGCTGGTGATGATCAGGAAGCGTCGCCAGGCGGCGCTGGAAGATTTTGCCACGATGCAGCACGAAGAACATGATCAGGGGCCGGCCTCTGCCGGAGCGTCACAGGATGTGGACGCGTTGGATGGCATGACTACGCCGTCATCGCAGGGTGTCCCGGTGGAGATCGGATCTGAGATCGATGAGATCGATGTGCTGGCCGAGGCCGATGTCTACATCGCCTATCATCGCTTTGATCGGGCCGAGGAATTGCTGAAAGAGGCCCTTGGCCAGGATCCGCAGCGCCAGGATATTGCCGGCAAGTTGCTAGAGGTCTATGCGGCGGCGGGTAAGCGCGAGGAATTTGTTGCCGGTGCGGAAAAACTGCACCAGGAGAGCGGTGGCGCAGGCGCCATCTGGGATCAGGTGGCCAATGCCGGCATGCGCATCGCCCCGGATCACCCGTTGTTCAGCGGCGCAGCCCAGAAGGTGCAGATGGCACGTGCCCCGCTGGTCGATGATGCGGCGCTCAGTGACACAGGTGGCCGGATCGATCTGCCTGGGGGTGACCTCGACAGTGATCTGGGCAAGGAGCTTGATGATCTGGAGATGTCACTCGACAGTAGTGGTCTGCTGGGTGGCTTGGGCGACAGTAGCGCACCACAGGAGCCGACAATACCGGCCGATGCGGCCCCGTTGCGTAATGAGCCTATGACCGGGCCGGCAATGGAATCAGACATCGGGTTACCTGCAGGCGATGAGCATGCGTTGGAGTTTGATCTGGCCAGCTCGACAGCCGCTGAGCCAGACGCAGCAGTTGTCGAGCTGCCGCGTGCTGATGCAGGCACGGGCGGCGGACTGGAGTTTATTGTGGAGCAGGCGCCGGCTGATGTGGTGGAGGTGCCGTCAACCGGCACGGCCACGGCACACGAGGAGCCCGCCTTATCGAATACCATGGAGTTTGATACCGTTGGTGTCGAAGAATCGCCAGCGTCCGGCTCCTCCAGCGATAGCGGGATGGCCGACGCCCTCAGTGAGTTGATGTCGATGGTGGATGACAAGGAGGCGCCGGGCGGGGCGGCCGATCAGGGCCTGAGCCAGGATCTGGAACTGGCGGCGGCAGGTGTGGCGGATAACCAGCAGCCATCCGATCCGTTGCTCGGTACGCTGGATGATGAGATTGACTGGCTGTCAGCAACCAGTGAAGACGAGGATGTCGCCGGTAGCACGCTGTTTTCCAGCGAGGACGAGATCGCCACCAAGCTGGACCTGGCGCGTGCCTATATCGACATGGGTGATCAGGAAAGTGCCGGCAATATTTTGCAGGAGATCACCAGGGACGGTAATGATGAGCAGAAGAAGGAGGCGCAGCAACTGCTCGCCCAGATCGGTTGACACCCCGATTCCTGTTAGCCACTGCTGATTACCCGCCATGCATCCGCTGATTCGCATAGTATTTTTTCTGGTGCTGGTCATCGGGCTGGCCTATGCCGGGCCATTGCTGGTCATGGTGACGGCGGCGGCACTGGCGGCGGCCATGCTGGTGCAGCGTGAATGGTGGGTGGCGTTGCGTGGCATGCTGCGGCGGATACGCTGGCTGATGCTGACCATCTTCTTAATTTATCTATGGATGACCCCGGGCGCACCATTGCTTGAGGAATGGAATGCCGCCTGGATGCCAAGCCGGGAAGGGGTGCTGCAGGGCGGGTTGCGCATCCTGTCACTGCTTGCCGTGGTCATGGCGGTGACGGTGTTGCTGGCGGTGACGACGCGTCGCCAGCTCTGTGCTGCGCTCTATCAGCTGGTGACACCACTGCGGGTGTTGGGTTTGTCACGGGAGCGTTTCGCATTGCGGATGCTGCTGGTGCTGGAAACCCTGCCGAGGATCGAGCGCGAACTTGGACCATTGCTGGCCGCATCCAAGCCGGCAGCGGAGGCCATGGGCGCTGCCAGGGTCAACTATTCGGCCGCATTACAGCGCATTGCCGAGCGGATGGGGGCCCTGGTGCAACGTATTCATGCCGAGGCCGAGCAGGAACCGCTGCGGACGTTAAGCCTGGAGCTGTTGCCGGCCCCGCTATGGTACGAGTGGTTGCCGCCGCTGGGTCTGGCCGCTGTGCTGTGGTGGTTATGAGTTGCGGTTCAGCGCGAATACCAGTCCGGCCAGTGGCGGCAACGTGATATCGATGGAGTGTGGTCGGCCCATCCACGGCTGATCTTCGCTGTGCAGTGCGCCGCTGTTACCGATGTTGCTGCCGCCGTAGTAACTGGAATCCGAATTGAATACCTCGCGGTAACTGCCGGCGGCCGGGACGCCGATCCGGTAGTGATAGCGGGGTATCGGGGTGAAGTTCAGCACCACGACGATGAACTGGTCGCCACTGCGGCGCAGATAACTGAGGATGGATTGCGAGGAGTCATTGCAGTCGATCCATTCAAAGCCCTGATGCTCGAACTCGTGGGTGTACAGCGCCGGATAATCCCGGTACAGCCGGTTCAGGTCGCGCACCTGATCAAAGATGCCGCGATGTAACGGGTAATCGAGCACATACCATTCCAGCGGTCGGGTGTGATTCCATTCCCGGCCCTGGGCAAATTCAGTGCCCATGAACAACAGCTTTTTGCCGGGGTGGGTGAACAGGTAGGTGTACAGCAGCCGCAGGTTGGCGAAACGCTGCCATTCATCACCGGGCATCTTGTTCAGCAGCGAGCCCTTGCCGTGTACCACCTCATCATGGGAGAACGGCAACACAAAGTTTTCCGTATAGGCATACAGCTGGCTGAAGGTCAGGATGTTGTGATGGTAATGGCGGTGAATCGGGTCCTTGCTCATGTATAGCAGCGTGTCATGCATCCAGCCCATGTTCCATTTCATGCTGAAGCCGAGCCCGCCGAGCCAGGTGGGTCGTGACACCATTGGCCAGGCGGTACTCTCCTCGGCAATGACCACGGTGCCGGGACACAGCTCATGGCTCAGTGCATTGAGTTCGCGCAGGAAGGTGATCGCGTCGAGATTTTCATTGCCGCCGTGGATATTGGGCAGCCAGTCACCGGGTTCACGTGAATAGTCCAGGTACAGCATCGAGGCCACGGCGTCGACACGCAGGCCATCGAGATGGTATTCATCGAGCCAGTACAGCGCGCTGGACAGCAGCAGGTTGCGCACCTCGTTACGGCCGTAATTGAAGATCAGCGTCCCCCAGTCACGATGTTCGCCGAGCCGCGGATCGGCATGTTCATACAGCGGGCTGCCATCGAACCTGGCCAGGCCATGACTGTCCTTGGGGAAATGGCCGGGTACCCAGTCGAGGATGATGCCGATGTCGTTGGCATGGCAGTGATCGACGAAATAACGGAAATCGTCCGGGGTGCCGAAGCGGCTGGTCGGTGCAAAATAGCCGGTGGTCTGGTAACCCCATGAGGCGTCAAATGGATGTTCAGTGATCGGCAGCAGTTCGATATGGGTGAAGCCCAGGTGTTTGACATAGGCGACCAGACGCTGGGCCATGTCGCGATAATTGAGAAAATGCCCATGGTCATCGTGTTGCCAGGAACCGAGATGGACCTCGTAGATCGACATCGGTTCATGCATCCAGCGATTAGCGTGGCGCCGGGTCATCCACGGCTGATCATGCCACTGGAAGTGACTGTCCTCGACTACGATCGATGCGGTGTTGGGACGGGTCTCGAAGCGCCGGCCGTAGGGGTCGGTCTTCAGCTGCAGGCTGCCGTGTTCGCGGTTGCGGATCTCGAATTTGTACAGATCGCCGGCAATCCGTCCCGGGATGAACAGTTCCCAGACACCGCTGCCGCCGCGTACCCGCATCATGTGACAGCGCCCGTCCCAGCCGTTGAAGTCGCCGACGACACTGACCCGCTCGGCGTTCGGCGCCCAGACGGCAAACAATACCCCATGGACCCCCTGGACCTCATGCAGGTGTGCGCCCAGAAATTGCTCACTGTGGCGGTGTTTGCCCTCGTTGAACAGATGCAGGTCAAATTCCGACAGCTGGGGCGGGAAGCAATATGGGTCGTAGGCGCTGTGGACATGACCATGATCATCAGTCCAGCGCAGCCGGTACGGGCCTGACAGGCTGTTTGTGGCGCCGCGCCATTCAAACAGGTCGCTGTTCTGTACCCGCTGCAGCGGCTGGCGGTTCTCGACGATGCTGACCTCGCGTACCCGCGGCAGAAACACCCGGACCACATCCTGCGGGCCTTCGCTATGCAGTCCCAGCAGCTCGAATGGATCGTGATGGCGGGCAGCCAGCAGCCTTTGCAGTTCCGGTGGCAGCGGGGGTGTCGGGGTCTTGATTGCCATTTCTTGCTAGCGGCCTATGGATAAATTAGATTGTCAGCAGCTGATGATGCCGGCCCGGTCGGAAACTATACTACCGGGTTTTCCGGGTGGATAGCCAATCTCAACATAATCGGCTTGATGTCGATACTACCCGGGATGGCGTGTACAATGATACAACGCACCGTCCCGGCAGATCAGGAAAGCGGACTACACTCGATGAATAACCAGTTATTTGGCGGCAGCGGCCGCGAGGCCCGTTTTGTCAGCCGTCTGACCCGCGACACCGTGGCCCTGATCCTGGCCGGCGGCAAGGGTTCCCGGCTCAAGGAGCTGACGCAGTGGCGCGCCAAACCGGCGGTGCCGTTCGGCGGCAAGTTCCGCATCATTGATTTTCCGCTCTCCAACTGCCTGAATTCCAATATCCGGCGCATCTCGGTACTGACCCAGTACAAGGCACATTCGCTGATCCGTCATATCCAGCAGGGCTGGAGTTTTTTGCGCGGCGAGCTGGGTGAGTTTGTCGAGGTGGTGCCGGCACAGCAGCGCATCACCGAGAGCTGGTATGCGGGGACCGCCGATGCCGTGTTCCAGAATCTCGATATCATCCGCAGCCATGATGCGAAATATGTGCTGATCCTGGCCGGCGATCACATCTACAAGATGGATTATGGACCGATGCTGGCCTATCACGTCGAGAAGCAGGCCGACATGACAGTCGGCTGCATCGAGGTGGCGGTGGCTCAGGCCTCGGCCTTCGGTGTCATGGAGGTCGATGAACAGGCGCGGGTGCAGAGTTTCGTCGAGAAGCCGGATGCCCCCAAGCCGATGCCGGGGCGCAGTGATCTGGCGCTGGCATCAATGGGCATCTATGTCTTCAATGCCTCGTTCCTGTTTGAACAGCTGACGCGGGATGCCGATCAGTCGGCCTCCAGTCATGATTTTGGCAAGGACATCATCCCGCACTCGGTGCATAAATACCGGGTCTTTGCCTACCCGTTCCGTGAGGGTGACGGCCAGGCCCAGGCCCAGGCCTACTGGCGTGATGTCGGGACCGTCGACGCCTTCTGGAGCGCCAACATGGAACTGATCGGCGTGACGCCGGAGCTGAATCTGTATGATGACCGCTGGCCGATCTGGACCTACCAGGAGCAGTTGCCGCCAGCCAAGTTTGTCTTTGATGATGACGGCATGCGTGGCATGGCGGTCGATTCGATGGTATCCGGGGGCTGCATCATCTCCGGGGCCACGGTGCGCCACTCGCTGCTGTTTTCCAAGGTTCAGATCGAGGCCTACAGTACTGTTGAGGACTGCGTGATCCTGCCTGACGCCAAGATTGGCAAGCGCTGCCGGCTGAGGAAGGCGGTCATCGACAAGGCCTGCATCATCCCGGACGGCACCGTCATTGGTGAGGACCATGCACTGGATCAGCAGCGGTTCAATGTCAGTCCTGAAGGTGTCGTGCTGGTGACACCGGAGATGCTGGGACAGGATATCCACCGTGTCCGATAAACCGCGTACCCGCCTCAAGGTGGTGCTGTGCTGGCACATGCACCAGCCGGAATACCGTGATCTCGCGACCGGCAGCTTCCAGCTGCCATGGACCTATCTGCATGCGATCAAGGATTATGTAGACATGGCGGCGTTGCTGGAGCTGACGCCGGGTGCACGGGCAGTGGTCAATTTCGTACCGATCCTGCTTGAACAGATCGATGATTATGCACGGCAGCTGGAGTCTCATCTGCAGCACGGTACGTCGTTGACCGATCCGCTGCTGGCGGCATTGGCAGCGCCACAGCTCGACAATCTTGATGAGGCACAACGCGAACGGCTGGCGCGCGCCTGTTTGCGTGTCAACGAAAGTCGTTTGATCAATCGTTTTGATGAATTCCGGCGCCTTGCCCAGCTGGTGAAGCTGGCGCTTGATCGTGACGGCATGGGCGGGTATCTGGCGACGCCAGTGATCACCGATCTGGTGGTCTGGTATCACCTGGCCTGGCTGGGCGAGACGGTGCGGATGCATGATCGCCGGATACAGCGTCTGGTCGAAAAGGGTCGGATGTTCGACCATGAGGATCGCCGGGTACTGCTGGAGGTGATTGCCGGCCTGCTGGATACACTGATCGGGCGCTATCGCCGGCTCAGCGAACAGGGCAAGGTTGAGTTGTCGATGACCCCTTATGCGCACCCGATGCTGCCGTTGCTGCTCAATTTTGCCACTGCCCGCGAGGCGGTGACCGACATGCCGCTGCCGGTCAGCACGTCCTATCCCGGTGGCCAGCAGCGGGCGCGCTGGCATATCGAGCATGGCCTGTCCGTGTTCGAGCGTTACTTCGGGCAGCGGCCGCGTGGTTGCTGGCCGTCCGAGGGGGGGGTCAGTGACGCGACGGTGGCCTTGCTGGGCGAATTCGGTTTTGAATGGCTGGCGACAGGAGAATCCATCCTGCGCAACAGCCTGGCGCAGATGGCCTTGCCGCAGCACACCACGGTAGAAAGCAGGATGCATCGCCCTTACCGTGTCGATGGCCTGCGGCCGATCTGCTTCTTTCGCGATGACGGACTGTCGGATCTGATCGGCTTCACCTATTCGAGCTGGCATGGTGATGATGCCGTCAACAATATGGTTCACCACCTGGAGAATATCGCCAAGGAATGTATTGCCAATGGCGATCATCGGGTGGTATCCATCATCCTGGATGGCGAGAATGCCTGGGAGTCCTACCCCAGCAATGGCTATTACTTCCTCAGCGCGCTGTATCGCCGGCTGGCCAACCATCCGGATCTTGACCTGACGACCTTCGCTGATACCCTTGATGTTGCCGCCCCCGCCCCGGCACAGCTCAAACGGCTGGTGGCCGGCAGCTGGGTCTACGGAACCTTCTCAACGTGGATGGGTGATGCCGACAAGAACCGTGGCTGGGACATGCTCTGTGAGGCCAAGCGGGTCTATGACCAGGCACTGGCTGCCGGCACAATTGACGCCGACAGGCGCCAGCGGCTGCTGCACCAACTGGCCGCCTGTGAAGGCTCGGACTGGTTCTGGTGGTTCGGGGATTACAATCCGGCCGAGACGGTCGGAGATTTTGAGAAACTTTTCAGGTTGCATCTGCACAATCTCTATATGCTGTTGCAGGTGGCGCCGCCCTCCGAACTGCAGTCGGTGATCAGTCATGGCGGCGGTGATCCGGCGCAGGGCGGTGTGATGCGGCCCGGGCAGGCAGGGACACATTGATCCCTGCGGCGCAGCCACTGGCGCGGCGCCGGGCAGGTATCCTGCTCCATCCGACCTCTTTACCAGGGACGGCGGCCGGTCGCCCGGGTGATCTGGGGGCCGCGGCCTACCGCTTCGTTGATGTCCTCGTCGAGTGCGGCCAGAGTGTCTGGCAGGTGTTGCCGCTGGGTCCAACCCACAGCGATGGCTCACCCTATCAATCATTGTCGGTGCATGCCGGTAATCCACGGCTGATCAGTATTGAACGTTTGCGCGATCAGGGCCTGGTCGGCGAGCAGGATTATTCATTACGGCGTGGCGAGGGTGAACAGCCGCGGCAGGTGCGCCTGCTCGGCTGCGCGGCCGGGCGTTTCGCCCAGTGCGCCACGGCAGAGCAGCAGGCTGACTATCAGTCATTTCGTGCCCGTCATGACTGGCTGGAGGATTACGCGCTGTTTATTGCCTTGCGCGAGCACTATCATGGCCAGCCGTGGTTTGCCTGGCCTGCCGGCCTGCGCAGCCGCGCCCCCGCCGCACTGTTGGCGATGCATACCCAGTTGCGTGAGGCCTGCGAGCGTGTCTGTTTCGAGCAATATGTGTTTCACCAGCAATGGCAGGCGCTGAAGGCCTATGCCAATGCGCGCGGGGTGCTGATCTTTGGCGACATTCCGATCTTTGTGGCCCATGACAGCGCCGATGTCTGGGTGCGGCCTGAACTGTTTGATCTCGATGACCAAGGGGGGGCGGCGCACGTCGCCGGTGTGCCGCCGGATTATTTCTCCGCCACCGGGCAACGCTGGGGCAATCCGCTGTATCGCTGGCAGCGTCTGGCGGAGGGTGATTATGACTGGTGGCTGCGGCGCATCGACAGTCAGCTACAGCAGGTCGACATGCTGCGCATCGATCATTTTCGCGGCTTCGAGGCCTACTGGGAGATACCCGGTGATCAGCAGACCGCGCAGAACGGTCAGTGGCGGCCGGGTCCCGGCGCCGCGTTCCTTGAGCGCTTGGTCAGTCATTGCCCCGGTCTGCCGCTGGTGGCGGAGGATCTCGGCGTGATCACGCCGCAGGTCGAGGCCTTGCGTGACCGCTTCCGGTTGCCGGGCATGAAGATCCTGCACTTTGCCTTTGGCGGCAATGCCGACAATCCGTATCTGCCGCATGCCCATGTCATCAACAGTGTGGTCTACACCGGGACCCATGATAATGATACGACGCTGGGCTGGTTCAACGGCCTGCCGCAGCCGTCGCGCGACTATGTGCTGGAGTATCTGGGCGGGCCGCAGGCGCCGATGCCGTGGCCGCTGATCAGCGCGGCGCTGGCCTCGGTGGCGCGTCTGGCGATCATCCCGATGCAGGATGTGCTGGAGCTGGACAGCACGCACCGGATGAATGTGCCCGGTACCAGCGACGGTAACTGGCTGTGGCAGTTCGATTGGGCGATGCTGACAGACGACAAGCGTCAGCGGCTGACCCGGCTGACGCAGTTATATCATCGCTCGTGATGCGCCGGCCGCCTGGGCGGCCGGCGTCACTCACAACCATTGCATCAAGCCGGTCTCAAAGCGCCGCGCCAGCAGCTTGTGATAGGGGTAGGCGCGGACTTGGTAATACTGCAGACCGGGTAGCGGTGAATTCAGTTCCAGGCGGAATACCGTCTCGTTACCGGCATTATGTCCCGCGGGTGCCAGTGTATAGATCTCGTCACAGGACAGTGCCATGTCGGCAGAGACGCGACCGAGCAGGCATTCAACCACGATATCTTCCGGCGACAGACCGTCGAGGTGCATCGTCACCTCGATGGTCATAGTGGAGCCGGCGGTGATCTCATCGTGTGACTTGTCGGTACGGCGCATCCGGATATTGGGCCAGGCACGGCGTACCCGGCTCTTCCACTGCGCCAGTTCACGGCCCGGCGCGCCGTTCTGTTCCTGCAGGGTGCGGGCATGACGGATGGCCGGACTGTAATACTGTTTGACGTAGTCCATGACCATGCGCTGGGAGTTGAAGCGCGGCAGGATCGATTTCATCGAGGACTTGGCGCTGTGGATCCAGTCTTTGGAGTAGCCGTGGTTGCCCCACTGGTAATACAGCGGGATGACCTCGTTTTCCAGCAGGTCGAGCAGTTCGCGACCCTCTTCCCGGTCGCTGAAGGCCTCATCGAAGCCCTGGGCGTGCGGCGCGATCGCCCAGCCGTTATGGCCGTTGTAGCCTTCACCCCACCAGCCGTCGAGCACACTGAGGTTGAGTACGCCGTTGATGCCGGCCTTTTCGCCCGAGGTGCCGCTGGCCTCCAGCGGGTAACGCGGGGTATTCAGCCACACGTCGACACCGGTGACCAGCTTGCGGGCCAGCGCCATGTCGTAACCCTCAACCATGATGATCTTGCCCTCGAATTCCGGTTTCAGCGAGAACTCGTGGATGGTGCGCAGCAGCTGCTGGCCCGGGGCGTCAAGCGGGTGCGCCTTGCCGGCGAAGATGAACATCACCGGGCGATCGGGATTGTTGACCAGTCGGGCCAGGCGGGTCGGATCGGAGAACAGCAGCGTCGCCCGCTTGTAGGTGGCAAAGCGACGGGCAAAACCGATGGTCAGGATGTCCTTCTCCGGTGAGGCCAGGTGCTGGGTCAGACGTTCAATCTGGGTCGGACTCAGGCCGTTGCGCCGGTACTGATGCAGCAATCGCTGGTTGAGGTTGTGATAGAGCTTGGTCTTCAGCGACTGGCGGATGCTCCAGAAGCTGTGGTCAGGGATCTTGTCGATGGCCTGCCAGTACTGTTCATTGAGCAGTTCATTGCGCCAGCCGCTCTTGAAGAACATGTCGAACATGTTGACCCATTCGCGCGCCAGGAAGGTCGGGACATGCACGCCGTTGGTGACATGGCCGATCGGATTCTCATCGGCCGGGATCTGCGGCCAGATATACCCTTCCATCTGCGAGGCGACCTGGCCGTGGATGCGGCTGACGCCATTGTGGTAGCAGGAGCCACGCAGCGCCAGCGATGTCATGTTGAAGCTGTGCGGATTGCCAGGGTAGGAACCGAGCTCGAGGAAGCGCTGCTCTTCGATGTTGGCCCGTTTCAGATACTCGCGGAAATAGGGCAGGATCAGCGCGTGATCGAAGATGTCATGACCCGCCGGCACCGGGGTGTGGGTCGTGAACACGGTGCTGGCCGCAGTCAGCTGCAATGCCGAGTCGAAATCATAGCCCTGTTCGATCAGCTCGCGGCTGCGTTCCATGATCATGAACGCGGCATGTCCTTCATTGATGTGCCATACCGTGGGTTTGACGCCGACGGCGCGCAGCGCCCGGACCCCGCCGATGCCGAGGACGATCTCCTGCTGGATGCGGGTGGTGCGGTCGCCGCCATACAGCTGATGGGTGATGCGCCGGTCCTCGTCGCTGTTGCCCGGCAGATCGCTGTCGAGCAGGTACAGCGTGATGTGGCCGGCGCGCGCCCGCCATACCTTCAGCTCAACACTGCGCCGCGGCATCTCGATGTGGACATGGATGTCATGGCCGCTGGCGTCACGCGCCGCCTCAATCGGCAGGTCGGCCGGGTTGGTCTCGAAATAATGGGCGATCTGGTTGCCATTGCCGTCGATGGTCTGGTTGAAATAGCCCTGACGGTACAGCATGCCGACGCCGACAAACGGCAGGCCGAGGTCGCTGGCCGCCTTGCAGTGGTCGCCGGCCAGGATGCCGAGGCCACCGGAATAGATCGGGAAACTTTCGTGCAGGCCGAACTCGGCGCAGAAATAGGCGATGGTGTCGTGTTCCAGGTCCAGCGGCAGCTTGTGATTCTTGGTCGCCTCGTTGAGCAGGATGGTGTTGTAGGCGTCATAGGCCGACATCACCTTCTGATAATCCTGCAGGTAGACGGCGTCACGGATCGCGTCCTCGAGCTTCTGCTGCGAGACCCGGCGCAGGAATACCTTGGGGTTATGGCCGCATTCCCGCCACAGCTCCGGGTCAAGGCGGATAAACAGGCTGCGGATCTGCGAATCCCAGCAATACATAAGGTTATTGGCCAGCTCGCGCAGCCGTCCGATCTGTTCCGGGATGACGGGTTGTACTTCCAGTCTGAAACGGGTTCCGCTCATGGGGCGATGTTCCTGGGTGATGATGGTTGGTGTTATTGGGGCCTGCAGGCCGATCCCCAATTCTCGGCAGCAACGGGGAGATTCATGAGCCGCGGGGGCCCAATCTGCATTTTATATTAGAGGATAGGCGGCAGGTCGCCCAACTCATGGTGCCGAGGGTCGGAATCGAACCGACATGGTGTCACCACCACCAGATTTTGAGTCTGGCGCGTCTACCAGTTTCGCCACCCCGGCATTGAGGGCCAGAGTATACCGGCCTGTCGTTGCCAGTGACAAGGCGCAGGCGAACCGGCAGGTCTGGCGTATAATGGCGCCGTTTCACACGAGAACCGCATGCTGCGACAGGATTTCCATTATGAGCTGCCCGAGGAGCTGATTGCCCAGTACCCGCTGGAGCGGCGCAGCGCCAGCCGGCTGTTGTGTCTGGACCCGGTGACCGGGGCGGTTTGTGACCGCCAGTTTACCCTGTTGCCGGCCTTGCTGCGGGCCGGGGATCTGCTGGTATTCAACGATACCCGGGTGATCCCGGCGCGGTTGTTTGGCCATAAGGCCAGCGGCGGCCGGGTCGAGGTGTTTGTCGAGCGGTTGTGTGGCGACAGGGAGTTGCTGTGCCAGCTGCGCGCCAGCAAGCCGCCGCGGCCGGGGATGCGGCTGACGCTGGAGGGCGCGGTCGAGGCGGAGGTCGTCGGGCGTGATGGCGGCTTCATCCGGCTGCGGCTGGTCGAGGGGGGCGATGTGGCGCAGCTGCTGGAGCAGCACGGCCATGTCCCGTTGCCGCCCTATATCGCCCGTGGCGATCAGCCGCAGGACCGTGAGCGCTATCAAACGATGTTTGCCAGGACGGCGGGGGCGGTCGCGGCGCCGACCGCCGGTCTGCATTTTGACCAGCCATTGATCGAGCGGCTGGCGCAGCGGGGTATAAGCAGCGGCTTCGTCACATTGCATGTCGGTGCCGGGACGTTCCAGCCGGTACGGGTGGATGACCTCAGTCAGCACCGGATGCACAGAGAATATCTGCAGGTTGATGCGCAGCTGTGTGATCAGGTACGGCAGACGCGGCAGCGGGGCGGGCGGATCATCGCCGTCGGCACCACGGCGGTGCGCTGCCTGGAGACCGCGGCGTCAGGTGGTGAGTTGCACCCCTACAGTGGCGAGACCGAGTTGTTCATCACCCCGGGTTATCGCTTCCGGATGGTCGACATGCTGATTACGAATTTCCACATGCCGGAGTCGACGCTGCTGATGCTGGTCTGTGCCTTTGGCGGTATGGAGCAGGTCATGCAGGCCTATCGTCATGCGGTGATGCAGCGCTACCGTTTTTTCAGTTATGGAGATGCGATGATGATCGGTCCCGCCACAGGAGCAGCCGTGTGACGATGCAGTTTACAGTCCAGAACAATGATGGCCGGGCGCGCCGCGGCCAGCTGCGCTTCGGGCGCGGTGTCGTCGAGACCCCGGCCTTCATGCCGGTCGGCACCTATGGGGCGGTCAAGGCCATGACGCCGGAGGAGTTGCGCGAGGTCGGTGCCGAGATCATCCTTGCCAACACCTTCCACCTGATGCTGCGCCCCGGTGTCGAGGTCATTGCGGCCCATGGTGGCCTGCATCAGTTCATGCACTGGGAGGGACCGATCCTGACCGATTCCGGCGGCTTCCAGGTGTTCAGCCTCGGGGCCCTGCGCAAGATCAGCGAGCAGGGGGTGACCTTCCGCTCGCCGGTTAATGGTGACCGGGTATTTCTCGGCCCGGAGGAGTCGATGGCGGTTCAGCAGGCGCTCGGTGTCGATATCATCATGTGTTTCGATGAATGCACGCCCTACCCGGCCGATTTTCAGACGGCGCAGGCATCGATGGAGCTGTCGCTGCGCTGGGCGCAGCGTTCACGGCAGGCCCATGGTGATCATCCGGCGGCACTGTTTGGTATCGTGCAGGGCGGCATGTTTGAGGACCTGCGCGATCGTTCGCTGGCGGGGTTGCAGCAGATCGGTTTTGATGGCTATGCGATCGGCGGGCTGTCGGTCGGTGAACCCAAGGACGACATGATCCGGATCCTCGATCATACCGTGCCGCAGCTGCCGGCGCTGCGGCCGCGCTATCTGATGGGGGTGGGCAAGCCCGAGGATCTGGTCGAGGCGGTGCGGCGCGGCATCGACATGTTTGATTGTGTGATGCCGACACGTAATGCCCGCAACGGCCATCTGTTCGTCGACAGCGGGGTGATCCGGATTCGCAACAGCGCCCATCGCAACGATACCGGACCGTTGGACAGCGGCTGCAGCTGCTACACCTGCCGTCATTACAGCCGCTCCTATCTGCGGCATCTGTCGCAATGTAACGAGATCCTCGGCGCCCGGCTCAACACCATCCATAATCTGGCCTATTACCAGCAGTTGATGCGCGAGCTGCGTCAGGCCATTGCCGGCGGGGTGCTGGAGCAGTTCGTCGCCGGCTTCTATGCCCGGAGGGGGGAAAATGTGCCTCCTTTGTGTTAAGATCGCGCAGGTTTATCCACCCGGTCAATTTCGAGGGAAGCATGAGTCTTTTTATCAGTGAAGCATGGGCGGAGGCCGCACCGGCCTCGGCGCAGTCGACAATCGCCAGCATGGTGCCGTTGATCCTGATCTTTGTCATTTTCTATTTTCTGTTGCTGCGGCCGCAGATGAAGAAGGCCAAGGAGCACAAGAAGATGATCGAGGCGCTGGCCAAGGGTGATGAGGTGGTGACCAGCGGCGGGATCGTTGGCAAGATTACCCGGCTTGATGACAGCTTTGTCGGTATCGAGGTTACTGCCGGTGTCGAGATCCAGCTGCAGCGCGGTGCTGTGACCTCGGTATTGCCCAAGGGCACGATCAAGAAATAATAACGTGCCATTCCGGCCCGGATTTTCACGCAGGATGATTACGACATGAACCAGTATCCATTGTGGAAGTATCTGCTCATCGTGGTTGTGATGGCGGTTGCGACGGTCTATGCATTGCCGAACCTGTATGGTGATCGGCCGGTGGTGCAGGTGGCGCCGGCGCGTAGCGATACGCTGGCCGAAGGCACAGTACATCGCGTTGAGACCGTACTGAAGGATGCCGGCATCGCCTATCAGGGCGTCGAACCATCGCCGGATCGCTTGTCGGTGCTGTTCTCGGATACCGAGACCCAGATGCGCGCCCAGGACCTGCTGAAGCAGTCGCTGGGGGATGAATATACCGTGGCGCTGAACCTGGTGCCGGCGACACCGGCCTGGTTGAAGGCCTTCAATGCCGTACCGATGTATCTGGGGCTGGATCTGCGCGGTGGCGTGCATTTCTTGATGCAGGTCGACATGAAGGCGGTGCTGCAGCAGGCTGACGAACGTTATATCAGCGATCTGCGTGACATGCTGCGCAAGGACAAGGTGCGCTATCGATCGATACTGCGCTCCGAGCAGGGTGGCGTGGATATCCAGTTCACCTCGGCAGCAGATCGGTCCGCGGCCCAGCAGGTGATCGGCCGCGAGTTGCCGGCGCTGGTCGTCAGGGAGCTCGATGAGGGCGGCGTTGTGGCGCTGCATCTGGCCTTGAGTGATCAGGAATTACGCGAGGCCAAGCGCCAGGCGGTGTTGCAGAACGTCACCACGCTGCGTAACCGCGTCAATGAACTGGGTGTGGCCGAGCCGGTGATCCAGCAGCAGGGCCTGGAGCGGATCGTCGTTCAGTTGCCTGGTGTGCAGGATCCGGCCCGCGCCAAGGAGATCCTCGGCGCCACGGCGACACTGGAGTTTCGTCTGGTGGACACCAGCGGTGATGTCGAGGCCGCAGTGGCCGGACGGGTGCCGGTGGAATCAAAACTGTATCGCGAGCGGAATGGCACGCCGCTATTGCTGAAGAAACGTATCATCGTGACCGGGGATCAGATCATCGATGCGGCCTCCGGGATCGATTCGCAGAGTGGTACGCCGGCCGTATTCATCACCCTCGATGGCAAGGGCGCGGCCCATATCAGCGCGGTGACCAAGGACAACATCGGCAAGCCGATGGCCGTGGTCTTCATTGAAAACAAGCCCGAGACCCGGATGATCGACGGTGTTGCGGTGCATGAGACCCGCACGGTGCAGGAGGTCATCAACGTCGCAACCATCCGCGACCAGCTCAGCAAGCGTTTCCAGATCTCCGGTCTGGACAGCACGCGCGAGGCCCGTGACCTGGCCTTGCTGCTGCGCGCCGGGGCGCTGTCAGCGCCGATGGAGATCATCGAGGAGCGTACCGTGGGTCCGAGCCTGGGTCAGGATAATATTGACCAGGGGCTGCGTTCGGTGATTGTCGGTTTTGTGCTGGTGATGGTGTTCATGGTGGTCTGGTATCGGATGTTTGGCATGGTGGCCAATCTGGCGCTGCTGTTGAATGTCGTTTTGATCACGGCTGTTATGTCATTATTACAGTTTACGCTGACCTTGCCCGGCATCGCTGGCATCGTGTTGACGATCGGGATGGCGGTGGATGCCAACGTGCTGATCTTCGAACGTATCAAGGAGGAGCTGCGTAACGGCAATACACCACATGCCAGCATCCATGCCGGCTATGACAAGGCCTTTGCGACGATCACCGACTCCAATCTGACAACGTTGCTGGCGACCATGGTGTTGTATGCCTTCGGCACCGGTCCGATCAAGGGGTTTGCCGTGACCTTGTCGATCGGCATCCTGACCTCGATGTTTACCGCGATCCTGGGGACGCGGGCGATCATCAATCTGGCATATGGTGGGCGCAAGCTGACCAGGCTGGGCAAACTGGCAATCTGATGGGGTGCTGACATGAATCTGTTTTCGGGCAAGACCACTATTGATTTCATGGGCAAGCGCCATATCGGGATGACGTTCTCCGCGATCCTGATGGCCGTGGCGGTGTATTCTCTGCTCACCCGTGGCCTGGTGCTGGGCATCGACTTTACCGGTGGTACCGTCATTGAGGTCGGTTACCAGCAGCCGGTGGCGGCGGCCGAGGTGCGCCAGATACTGGATCAGGCCGGCTTTTCCGAGGCGGTCGTCCAGTCTTACGGTGGTCCGCGTGAACTGCTGATCCGGCTGGCGCCGCGCCAGGAAGAGAGCAGTGCCCAGCTCAGCAACCGGGTGCTGGAGGCATTGAGTCAGGGAGGAACCGCCCAGGTTGAGATGCGGCGCGTTGAATACGTGGGTCCCCAGGTTGGTGATGAGCTGATTCGCGACGGGATACTGGCGGTGATCTATGCCTTGATCGGCATCCTGATCTATGTTGCGGTGCGTTTTGAGAAGCGCTTTTCACTGGGCGCAGTGCTGGCGCTGTTTCATGACGTCGTGATCACGCTGGGTGTGTTCTCGCTCTTTGGCATCGAATTCGATTTGACGGTGCTGGCAGCGATCCTCGCGATCATCGGTTACTCGATCAATGACACGATCGTGGTCTATGACCGGGTGCGGGAGGGATTTAGAAGGCTGCGGCGCGAGACCCCGCAGCAGGTGGTTAATATCTCGATCAATGAGACACTGTCTCGCACCATCAATACCTCGCTGACGGTGTTGCTGGTGGTGGTGGCGCTGTTCCTATTCGGTGGCGAGGTGATCCACGGCTTTGCGCTGGCGATGATCATCGGTGTCGGTTTCGGTACCTATTCGTCGGTGTATGTGGCCAGCGCGCTGACCTTGATGCTGGGTGTCAGCCGTGAGGATCTGCTGCCGCCGCACAAGGAAGGCGCCGACAAGGGCGAGGCGAAACGCTGACAGACCTTGCCGGGTTGTCTGGGCAGTGGGAGCGGCGGTAATCTTCGCCGCATCATGCGGTGAATACTGCTCAGGCGTTGCGAGGTGTGCTGTAGCGCTTGCGACCGTTGGCGATCTCGATGCGATTGCGTCCCAGATTTTTCGCTTGATACAAGGCCCGGTCGGCATTTTCAATCAGCATGCCCGGGGTGTCGCCGGGGTGATATTGGGCAATCCCGGCAGATAACGTCGGCATCGGATGGGACTCGCCGTCGTGATCAAACGGCACCGCGGCGGTACGTTGCTGGACCTTCTGCAGGGCGCGCTCCGCACCCTCCAGGGTGGTATTTGGCAGCACGATCGCAAACTCCTCGCCGCCATAACGCGCTACCAGGTCATGGTGGCGGAACAGTGACAGCACATTCTTGGAGAAATTGCGCAGGACCTCATCACCGGCGGGGTGCCCCAGCTTGTCATTGATGGCCTTGAAGTGGTCGAGATCGATCAGTGCCAGCGTCAGCGGTGAGCCATAACGCTGGACGCGTGCAACCTCATCCTCCAGCCGGCGCATGAAGGCGCGACGATTTGGCAGATCGGTCAGCTCATCGGTCAGGCTGAGCATGTGGGCACGGGTCAGCTCGTCATTCAGCAGATGTCCTTCGGACTCGATGATCTTCAGATAATTTTTGGCCTTGTCGAGCTTGCGGGCGATGGAGTCATGTCCCTTGCGCAGCTTTTCAATCTGACGGGTCAGTGAGTGTTTCAAGGTGTTGATCTCGGCCATGTCATCAGTCTGGCGCAAGGTTTCATGCTCAACCTCAAGCAGCACTCCGAACTCCTCGTTCTGGCGGATGACCTCATTGACCTGCTGGGTCAGGGTTTGCTGGATCTTCTGGATCCGGGCCCGCTTATCATCCAGCTGTTTGCGGTACAGCGAATTATTTTGGACGACGGGTGTTGTGTCATCCTCGCCGCTGCTGTCGTCGGTGAGCGCCGCCAGCAGGCTTTCAATAGCCTTATTCTGTGGCGGCGTGGTCGTCGGTGTATCCAAGGTTGTGGAGATTGACGGCTGGCTCGCCATATACTGCGTCGTATCCTGGTTATCCAGTTTAACGGAGATCATCGGGTCTACTGCGGCCGGGTTGCGCCGGTCGTGAGCCGAAAGGGTAGCGATGATTGATGTGATGCTGTAAAACTCTGCAGCCGACAATGAGTGATTCAGTCTCATCCTCAGCACCTGGAGATGGGGGCGTAACGACGCGGCGATGCCGGGTTGCTGCTCCAGGATCTGGGTCAGCAGTTCCAGCAGTTGGCGATTGGCATGCTGGCGATCCTGTTCGGTGTGCTCATGTGCTGCCAGCATGATACGGATATGTTCGTAGATGGCGGCCCCGGTGGGGTCACTGCGCAGTCCATCAAGCAGGGTTAATATCCTGTTGCCCAAGTCGCCAGGTGTGTTATTGGTGATATCGCTCTTTGTCACTGGCCTGTCTCGGTGATTGACGCCGTATTATCGACAGGAGCTCATTTTGTGGTGTGCATAGGGTCTGGGCCGGGCGCACACAATAATGGTCTCCGCCAGATCGCCGGTCAGCCATCCCGGCGTGACACACTGGCGACCTCCAATATCACATGCCTGTGGTGAAGATCATAGGTGATTCAGTATATCATAGCGTTCCGGCCAAGAAAGAAGAATTGTCGAAATTTTGCACTAATATGGATTAATCCTTCTTTATATCACTGAGTTATGGTTGCCGGTCGGGGTGTTGCCAAAGCTGGGCAGGCAGGGTTGGGCGTCTAGTAGGAATATACAGTCAATAGCATCGGGATGAGGGTAATGTTTACAGCAAACATGAATATTGCGCAGTTCGACCAGGCGGTGTGGGAGGCTATCAAGGCTGAGGAACGCCGTCAGGAAGAGCATATCGAGTTGATCGCCTCGGAAAACTACACCAGCCCGAGGGTGATGCAGGCCCAGGGCTCGGTGCTGACCAACAAATATGCCGAAGGCTATCCAGGCAGGCGCTATTACGGTGGCTGTGAATACGTCGACATCGTGGAGCAGTTGGCCATTGATCGGGCCAAGGCCCTGTTCGGGGCGGCCTATGCCAACGTCCAGCCCCACTCCGGTTCCCAGGCCAATGCGGCGGTGTATATGGCCTTGCTGGAGCCGGGTGATACGATCCTCGGCATGAGCCTGGCTCACGGCGGGCACCTGACCCATGGGGCAAAGGTGAATTTTTCCGGCAAGATCTACAAGGCGGTGCAATACGGGCTCGACCCGGCGACTGGTCAGATCGATTATAACGAGATGGCGCGGCTGGCGCGTGAGCATAGGCCGCGGATGATCGTCGGCGGGTTCAGCGCCTACTCACGTGTTGTTGATTGGCAGAGGATGCGTGATCTCGCCGATGAGGTTGGCGCCTATCTGTTCGTCGATATTGCCCATGTGGCAGGACTGGTGGCGACCGGCTTGTACCCGAATCCGGTGCAGTTGGCGGATATCACCACGTCCACGACCCACAAGACCTTGCGCGGGCCGCGCGGCGGGCTGATCCTCGCGCGCAGCAATCCGGAGATCGAGAAGAAACTGAACTCGATGGTGTTCCCCGGCATCCAGGGCGGGCCGCTGATGCATGTTATCGCCGCCAAGGCCGTGGCCTTCCAGGAGGCCCTGCAGCCGGAGTTCCGCAGCTACCAGCAGCAGGTGATGACCAATGCCCGGGTCATGGCCGAGACGCTGCGGCAACGCGGTTACAAGATTGTGTCAGGTGGTACCGACAATCATCTGTTTCTCGTCGATCTGATTGGTCGTGACTATACCGGCAAGGATGCGGATGCAGCGCTGGGGGCGGCCAATATCACCGTCAATAAAAACAGTGTGCCCAATGATCCTCAGTCACCGTTTGTTACCAGTGGCATTCGTATTGGTACGCCGGCAATCACCACGCGTGGCTTCAAGGAGGCCGAGGCCGGTATGCTGGCGGGCTGGATCTGTGACATCTTCGATGATCTGCGTAATCCCCAGGTCATCGCGCGGGTGAAAAACGATGTACTGGCGTTGTGCCGGCGTTTTCCGGTCTATGGTCAGGGTTGACAGGCCTTGAGGCCGGGTCAGGCACCTATCCATCATGCGCTGCCCGTTCTGTCAGGCCGAAGATACCAAGGTAATCGATTCGCGGCTGGCCAGCGACGGCGCGGCAGTGCGGCGGCGGCGCGAATGCCAGCAGTGCGCCGAGCGCTTTACCACCTTTGAGACCGCCGAGCTGGTATTGCCGCGCATTATCAAGAGTGATGGTTCGCGGGAGCCATTTAATGAAGACAAGCTGCGGCGCGGCATCGGTCGGGCGGTCGAGAAACGGCCGGTGGCGACCGAGGACATTGACGCGGCACTGGATCGCATCAAGCATCGGTTGCACGTCAGCGGCGAGCGCGAGATCCCGTCGCGCGACCTTGGGGCATGGGTCATGGATGAGCTGCGCGATCTCGATGAAGTGGCCTATGTCCGCTTTGCATCGGTCTATCAGCAGTTTCAGAATATCGATGCCTTCCGCGAGGAGATCGAGCGTCTGCAGCAACAGTCTGCCGGGGATACCAGGCGTAGCCAGTTGTCGCTGCTGAAAGATGGCAGTGACTGAACGATGAGGGCGTGGAACGTGATGTTGTTGCGGGGTCCGTGCGGGCTTGGTCGATGCCGCTGATGGCCGACCAGCACTATATGACGCTGGCGCTGCGCCTGGCTGCCCGGGGCATGTACACCACCGCGCCCAATCCGCGCGTGGGGTGTGTCGTGGTGCGTGATGGCCAGGTCATAGGCGAAGGCTGGCACCGCCGGGCCGGTGAACCGCATGCCGAGGTGCTGGCCCTGCAGCAGGCAGGCGGGCAGGCCCGAGGCAGTACTGTGTATGTGACACTGGAACCCTGTGCGCACCACGGCAGGACACCCCCGTGCTGCGATGCGCTGGTTGACGCGAAAGTGGCGCGGGTCGTGGTTGCCATGACCGATCCCAATCCCCGGGTCAGTGGTCGCGGCCTGACCCGGTTGTGCGAGGTCGGCATCGAGGTGGTGACCGGGGTCTGTGAACAGCAGGCACGGGAACTCAATCCAGGATTCATCAAGCGTATGGAACAGGGGCGGCCGTGGCTGCGCTGCAAGCTGGCGATGAGTCTTGATGGACGTACCGCGATGGCGACAGGGCAGAGTCAGTGGATCACGGCTGAGCCGGCGCGTCGCGATGTACAGCATTGGCGGGCATGCAGCGATGCGATATTGACCGGGATTGGTACCGTGCTGCAGGATGATCCGCGTCTGACGGTTCGTCACGAATTGCTGGATGGTGCTTTGGCCATGGATCGGGAGCGCCAGCCGCTACGGGTGGTCGTCGATAGCCGGCTGCGGCTGCCACGTACCGCCCGGTTGCTGCAGCAACCGGGTCCGGTGCTGATTGTCACCGCAGCAAGGATATCCGAGTCAGAGCTGATTGCCTGGCAGGGTTGTGGTGCCGAGGTGGCCAGCCTGCCGGACGGTTCGGGGCGCGTCGATCTGCCTGCCGTGCTGCAACTGCTGGGCGACCGTGGTATCAATGAAGTGCAGGTCGAGGCCGGTGCGGTACTGAGCGGCGCCTTGTTGCAGGCGGGGCTGCTTGATGAGCTGTTGCTGTATATTGCGCCACGGTTGTTGGGCAGTGCTGCGCGTGGCTTGTTTGATCTGCCTGGCCTGCAGCATCTGCAGGATGCCCCGCAACTGCAGATCATCGATAGTCGCGCCCTCGGTGTGGACTGGCGAATCCGCGCCCGGCCCGTGCCGGCTACAGCAGTGTCCTTGGATGCAGGGTAATCGCATCATGAAACTGCTATGATGCACAGACAATGACAACCAGAGGTCAAGGTGTTTACCGGAATAATTGAAACGATCGGCGTCATCAGGAGCGTTGAACAGCGCGGGGGCAACCAGCGCTGCTGGATAGACAGCGCGGATCTTGATCTGGCGCTGGTCCGGCTGGGGGACAGTATCGCAGTCAATGGTGTCTGTCTGACCGTGGTGGAGCGGGATGGGCACGGTTTTGCCGCCGATGTATCCAATGAGACATTGTCCTGCACCACGCTTTCGTCATTGCGCCCCGCCAGCCGCGTTAATATCGAGCAGGCCCTGTTGCCAACGACCCGGCTGGGTGGGCATCTGGTCAGCGGCCATGTCGACGCTGTCGGCCGGGTGGTGGCGCTGCAGCCGGATGGCGGCTCGACGCGGCTGGGCATCGACATCCCCGAACCACTGCGGCGTTATGTCGCGGTCAAGGGCTCGGTGTGTGTCGATGGCACCAGCCTGACGGTCAACAGGATCAGCGCCAGCGGTTTCGAGGCCAACATCATTCCGCACACCATGGTGAAGACGGTGATCGGCGACTATCGGCCCGGTGTCGATGTGAATATCGAGGTTGATCTGATCGCGCGCTATCTCGAGCGATTGCTGTCCGGCCCCGATGCGGGCAGAGGCTATCAGGATGTCAGCCATGAATTTCTGGTGCAGCACGGTTACATCGCAACATCAGAAGACATCTGAGCGGTTGAAGGTAAGGCAATGGCACTGAATTCCGTCAAGGAGCTGATAGACGACATCCGCCAGGGACGCATGGTGGTGTTGATGGATGACGAGGATCGCGAGAATGAAGGCGACCTGGTCATGGCTGCAGCGCTGGTGCGTCCGCACGATATCAATTTCATGGCACGTTATGCCCGCGGCCTGATCTGCCTGACATTGACGCGTGAGCGCTGCCGCCAGTTGCGGCTGCCGCTGATGGTGCAGGATACCGACGCCAGGCAATCGACAAACTTCACGGTATCGATCGAGGCGGCACACGGGGTGACCACCGGTATCTCGGCCGCCGATCGGGCAACGACCATCCTGGCCGCCGTTGCGCCGCAGGCCCGGCCCGAGGATGTGGTGCAGCCCGGCCATGTCTTTCCATTGATGGCGCAGCCGGGCGGGGTGTTGACCCGTGCCGGCCATACCGAGGCCGGCAGCGACCTGGCCCGGCTGGCCGGCCTTGAACCGGCCAGCGTCATTGTCGAGATCCTGAATGAAGACGGCACGATGGCGCGGCGCGATCAGCTCGAACAGTTTGCCCGCCAGCACGGCTTGAAGATCGGCACCATTGCCGACCTGATTGAATACCGGATCCGCAATGAAAAGACCGTGCAACGGATTGCCGAGTGCCCGCTGCCGACCGTTTGCGGGACCTTCCGGATGTATGCCTACCATGAGTCGATCGACGAGCGCCTGCACCTGGCGCTGGTGTATGGTCAGCCGGATTTCAACGATGCGGTGCTGGTCCGGGTCCATCTCGAAGATACGATGAGTGATGTGCTGGGCGCGCAACGTCCCGATCTGCCCTGGCCGCTGCGCGAGGCCATGCAGCGGGTGGCGGCCACCGGCAGCGGCATCATTGTGGTGCTGCGTAATGGCGAAGATCCCAAGCACCTGGTCAGGTTGATGGCGGATTACCAGACGGGCAAGAAAGGGGTAAACTTGCCAAAACCAGCGGCCGGCGACCTGCTGCGCACCTTTGGGGTCGGTGCCCAGATCCTGGTTGACCTGGGGGTCAGGCAGATGCGGGTCATCGGTACGCCGAAAAAGATGCATGGCCTGTCCGGTTTTGGCCTCGAGGTGGTCGAATATCTGCCAGGTGCGGCCGATAAGTGACAGGACAGGGTGCCGGGTGGCGGCCGAGTGCGAATAAAGCGGGAACGGAACAGAACCAGATGAGTGATATCAAAACAACAAGCGGTGATTTCAACGCCCAGGGCATGCGCTTTGCGCTGGTCGCCGGCAGGTTTAACAGTTTTATCGTCGATCACCTGGTCAGCGGTGCGCTGGACATGCTGCGGCGCCATGGTGTGGCCGACAAGGACATCGAGCTGGTCCATGTGCCCGGGGCCTTTGAGATCCCGCTGGCCTGCAAGAAGATCGTCCAGGGTGGGCGTGTCGATGCAGTGATTGCGCTCGGTGCAGTGATCCGCGGCAGCACACCGCATTTCGACTATGTGGCGGGCCATTGTGCCCGCGGTATCGCCGAGGTCTCGCTGCACCATGATATGCCGGTGGCGTTTGGTGTGCTGACGGTAGATACCATCGAGCAGGCGATCGAGCGTGCCGGCACCAAGGCGGGCAACAAGGGCGCCGATGCTGCGCTGACGGCGATCGAGATGGTCAGCCTGTTGCGCCGGCTGTGACGATACTCCAGGCGGCGATCAGTAACCCATGAACGCACGAAGTTTGGCACGCAGCTGCGTGGTGCAGGCGCTGTACCAGTGGCAGATGACCCGGCAGGTCCCGGACGCGTCGGATGTCGAATTCATCCTGGCCAAGGATCAGGGCCGTCTTGACCGGGCATATTTCACTGAACTGCTCAACGAGATCATCACCAATGTCGGGATGCTCAGTGCGCATCTCGAGCCGGTGCTGGATCGTCCGCTGGAGGAGCTGGACCCGGTGGGACGTGCGATCCTGTGGCTAGGGGTGTGTGAGCTGGTGCTGCACCACGAGATCCCGTTTCGCGTCGTCATCAACGAGGCCATCGAGCAGGCCAAGGTGTTCGGGGTGCAGAACGGTCACAAGTATGTCAACGGCATCCTCGATACGCTGGCCCAGCAGCTGCGAGTCACCGAGTTAAAATCCCCTGGTGTGACAAACAAGCCCCCCAAGTCCTGAGCAGGCGCACTGCACTGCAGGACTGTCCTGGCGCCGTTTCTTGCTGAGCATGATAACATTGCATCATCGCCGGCACAGGGATGCGACATGACCGTCTCGGAATTCGATCTGATCACACAGCTGTTTGCCGATATCGGGGCGCCCCGCGCCGATGTGGTGCTGGCGGTCGGTGATGATTGCGCAGTGCTGGAGCCTGTCGCTGGACAGCAGCTGGCAGTGACCACGGATACGCTGGTCGAAGGGGTGCACTTTTTCCTGGATGTCTCCCCCGAGGCCCTGGGCTGGAAGGCGGTGGCGGTCAATATCAGTGATCTTGCAGCGATGGGCGCGCGACCGGCGTGGTTGACGCTGGCGCTGACACTGCCGTCCATCGATCTGGACTGGTGCCGTGGTCTGGCACGGGGGCTGCGCCGTGCCTGCGACGCGTTTGGCGTCCAGCTGGTCGGAGGTGACACCACTGCAGGTCCACTGGCGATCACGATCCAGGCGATTGGCCTGCTCGCGCCGGGTCAGGCCCGACGTCGCTCCGGCGCCTGTGTCGGTGATCTGATCTATGTGACCGGTACACTGGGTGATGCCGGGCTGGCCCTGCTGGCGCGCCAATCATCCGACGTTGTCTTGAACGGCGCGGAGCTCGTGGCTTGCACGCAGCGCCTGGAATGGCCGCAGCCGCGGCTGCAACAGGCGCTGCTGCTCAGTCCCTGTGTCCATGCCATGATTGATATCTCGGATGGCCTATTCGCTGATCTTGGCCATATCCTGACGGCCAGTGCGGTCGGCGCGACGATCAGACTGGCGGACCTGCCGCGCTCAACGGTCTTTGCCCAGGCCTGTACCCGTCTGCAACGGGCCGGCATGGCTGTGGAGGCGGTCTATGACCTGCAACTGGCCGCCGGCGATGATTATGAACTGTGTTTCACTATAGCGCCGGCGCGTGTCGCGGAGTGCGCCCGGATGCTGTATCAACTCGGCTGTCATTGTATCGGTGTCATCGAGGCCCAGCGCGGATTGCGTTGTCTTGACGGGCAGGGTCGGCAGTACACGCCGCCGCATACCGGTTATGACCATTTTGCCGGCAGGGCGCAGCGATGACGGGGCGCAACCGGGTGCCGGCGACGGTATGGCGTGATCCATGGCAGTTTCTTGCCTTTGGCTGCGGCAGTGGCGCCATGCCCTTTGCGCCCGGGACCTTTGGCACCTTGCCGGGTGTGTTGCTGTACTGGTGGCTGCAGGATCTAAACCTGTCGTGGTACCTGCTGGTGGTCGCGCTGTTGTTCGGCTTCGGTGTCTGGTTATGCCAGCGTGTATCGCAGCAACTCGGGGTGCATGACCATTCCGGTATCGTCTGGGACGAGATCGTCGGCTATCTGGTGACGATGACGCTGGCGCCACCCGGCATAGGGTGGATGATCGGCGGTTTTGTACTGTTCCGGGTCTTTGATATCACCAAGCCATGGCCGATCCATGCCATTGATCGTCAGGTGATGGGCGGTCTGGGCATCATGCTTGATGATGTGGTCGCCGCTGTGCTTGCCGCTGTCTGTCTGCAGGCGCTGACGCTCTTCATCGGGTGAGGACCCGCGCAGCCGGCCTTATTCCATGTTTTTGACAATCATCGCATAGGCGGAATGATTGTGGATCGACTCGAAGTTTTCGGATTCCAGTCTATAGCCGCTGATGCGCGGATCCTCGTTCAGGCGGCTGGCAACGTCACGCACCATATCCTCGACGAATTTCGGATTGTCATAGGCGCGTTCAGTGACGTATTTTTCGTCAGGGCGTTTCAGCAGACCGAAGATCTCGCACGAGGCCTCGCGTTCGACGATGTTGATCAGGTCCTCGATCCAGACGAATTCCTCGGTGCGCGCGGTGATCGTGACATGTGAGCGCTGGTTGTGGGCGCCGTAGTCGGAGATCTCCTTCGAGCATGGACACAGGCTGGTGACCGGGACGACGACCTTGATGATGATCGTGGTCTTGTCCTTGGTGGTCTCGCCGATCAGTGTCACATCATAGTCGAGCAGGCTGACCACGCCGCTGACCGGTGCCGGCTTGCTGATAAAATACGGGAAACGCATCTCGATGTGGCCGGCCTCGGCATCCAGCTGCTTGCGCATCCGCGACAGCATGTCATGAAAGGATTCCACCGAGATCTCGCGCTGGTAGGAGTTCAGCAGCTCGACAAAACGCGACATGTGTGTGCCCTTGAAGTTGTGCGGCAGGTTCACATACATGTTGAAGGTTGCAATGGTGTGCTGGATACCGGCGCTACGGTCGCGCACCGTGACCGGGTGGCGAATGTCTTTGATGCCGACCTTGTTGATCGGCATCAGCCGGCTATCGTGTTTGCTTTGGACGTCAACCATCAGATCACTGGTATTCATTCGATATCCTCGGAATAGCTGGCGCAGGCGCGGTCGGTCTCCCAGATTGTCACGCCGCTGACCCGGACCCGGGTGGTATTGAGGGTCTTGGACAGTTCGCGGTAACAGTGGCAGGCAATGTTTTCGGCAGTGGGGTTGATGTGATCAAAGGGCGGGATCTCGTTCAGGTAGCGGTGATCGAGTTGCGCGCACAGCTGGCGGGCGGCCTCCTTGATCAACTTGAAATCCATGACCATACCGGCCGCATCGAGCTGGGAGGCGCTGACCTGAACCTCCACCTTCCAGTTGTGGCCATGCATCTGGCTGCACGGGCCGGGGTAGTCGCGCAAGGTATGCGCTGATGCAAAGTCGGTGACGATCTTCAGTGTGTAGCGGGGGGGCATGGTTAATAACCTAGTAAAACACTAAGAATTTAGCGCAACGGCCACAGCATTACAAGTATCTGGCCGCATCCGGCTCCGGATACGGGTGACGATGGACCGATGATCAAGGCCGTAATCACTGAGCAGTTCACTGCGGTCGCCCTGGGCAGTGACGCAGTCCGGGATGCCGAGGTGCAGCAGCGGGATGGTACGGTTGAGCTCGGCCAGGGCCTCGGCGACGGCGCTGCCGGCCCCGCCCTGGACGGCATTATCCTCAAGGGTGACCAGCAGTATATGTTCCAGTGCCAGTTTGCGCAGCAGTTCGATATCCAGGGGCTTTACAAAACGCATGTTGACGACGGTGGCGTCCAGCTCATCGCCAGCAGCCAGGGCCTCGTGGAGCAGGCTGCCAAACGACAGGATGGCGATATCGGTACCGCGGCGGCGCAATTCAGCCTTGCCGATGGGCAGCTGCTGCATCGCCGGCGTGATGGCAACGCCGGGGCCGCTGCCGCGTGGATAGCGGACGGCGCTCGGGCCGTCATGGCGGTAGGCGGTATACAGCATCTGCCGGCACTCGTTTTCATCGGCGGGCGCCATCAGCAGCAGGTTGGGCAGACAGCGCAGGTAACTGAGATCATAGACCCCGGCATGGGTCGCGCCATCGGGGCCGACGATGCCGGCACGATCGATGGCCAGCATGACGGGCAGATTTTGCAGCGCCACATCGTGGATCAGCTGGTCGTAGGCGCGCTGCAGGAAGGTCGAGTAGATGGCGACCACCGGCTTCAGGCCTTCGCAGGCCATGCCTGCAGCCAGCGTTATGGCATGTTGTTCGGCGATGCTGACATCGAAGAATCGTTCCGGGTAGGTCTCGGCAAACCCGACCATGCCCGAGCCCTCCCGCATTGCCGGTGTGATGGCGACCAGCTGTGGATCGGCGGCGGCCATGTCACACAACCATTGGCCGAACACGGCGGTGTAGGACACGCCCGCGGCGCGGCTGGCCTCGATCTTGCCGGTTTCGATATTGAAGGGGGCGACGCCGTGGTAGGTGCAGGGATTATTCTCGGCCGGGGTGTAACCCTTGCCCTTCTTGGTCACAACATGCAGGAACTGTGGACCCTTATGGTGTTTCAGATTACCCAGGGTGTCGATCAGCAGGTTGATGTCGTGGCCGTCGATCGGGCCGATGTAATTAAAACCCAGCTCCTCGAACAGCGTACCTGGCACCACCATGCCCTTGACGTGTTCCTCGGCGCGGCGGGCGAATTCCTGGATCGACGGTACCCCGCTCAGTGCCTTCTTGCCGCCTTCTCGCACCGTCGAGTAGAGTTTGCCGGTCAGCAGTTTGGTCAGATACTTGGACATGCCGCCGACATTCGGCGAGATCGACATGTCATTGTCATTGAGGATTACCAGCAGGTCGCAGCCGACATGTCCGGCGTGGTTTAAGGCCTCGTAGGCCATGCCGGCAGAGATTGCACCATCACCGATGATTGCCACCGAGTGCCGGGCGAGCCCTTGCAGCCGGTCCGCAATGGCCATGCCGAGCGCGGCGCTGATGGAGGTGCTGGAGTGACCGGCGCCAAACGGGTCATACGGACTCTCACTGCGCTTGGTGAAACCGGACAGCCCGCCCTTGTGGCGCAGCGTCGCCATGGCCTCGCGGCGGCCGGTCAGTATCTTGTGCGCATAGGCCTGATGGCCGACGTCCCAGACCAAGCGATCATCCGGTGTATTGAAGGCATAATGCAGCGCGATCGTCAGCTCGACGGTGCCGAGGCTGGCCGCGAGGTGCCCGCCGGTGCGCGAGGTGGAACTAATGATGAATTGCCGGATCTCATCAGCAAGGCCGGGCAGCAGGTTCCGCGGCAAGGCCCGCAGTGCGTCCGGGGCGTGGACGGCGGGCAGCAATGGGTAGGGGCGCGGCTCAGTCATGGGGCAGACAGTGATTCCTGACAAGGATCGCGCCATTTTACACAGATTTTCCGGAGACGGCGATATTTTGACGTGCAATAATCTCTTGATGGTAAAGTGATATTTTGTCAGTCTTGAGAGCAAGTTAAGGATTGAAAAATCAGTCCTGTGCTAACATCACGCAGCGGGTTATTTTCAGGGCAAGCCTATTCCGGGCGTTGATGGGTGCCAAGAGTGCGGCCGGTCTGGCTCTGGCGCAGACTGGCGGGGAATGATGGGTATGGCGGGAGAATTCAGATCATCAGCATGGGCCGTAGTGGGGGCGATGTTGCTGATATTGGCTGGCTGCCGCCCGCCCCAGGACGATCCGCTGGAGCGTGCCCTGAGCGGGCTGGATCGGCAACCGCCTGTGGCCTTTGCCTCGATTGCGCCAGGGCTGTATAACCACGATCTGGCCTTGGAACTGAAGTGTGATGACGGCTCAACCGGCCCGGTGTCTGGCTGCGGCGATATTCACTATACCTTGGATGGATCGCCACCGACCATTAATTCGCGGCTTGTAGTGCGCTTAATTGATATCACTCAATCTACTGTTGTCAGGTTTTATGCAATTGATAAACAGGGTAACCGTTCACCTGACTATAGCGTCGCATATCAGATAGACAAGGCTCCACCACAAGTGACTGTAACCACTGCAGGTCATTTGTACTGGCTGACCTGCAGTGATGGAGATGGGTCAGGTTGTGCTACGGTCTATTACACGACCAATGACACTGACCCTGATACGTCGTCACCGGTCTACCAGGCCCCGTACCCAATAACCCTGGATTGTCTCACGGATATCTTGGGTTACAAGGCGGTGGACAAGGCCGGGAACTGGAGTGCGGTCCAGTATTCTTTTTACTCCGAGCCGGTTGATGTACAGGCCAATCCGGGTGCCAGCAGGTTTGTGAACCGCAACACGGCTGTTGTGCTGGATGGCAGCGGCAGCAGTCCGGCGGCAACAATATATGAGTGGCGGCAACTCAGCGGCACCGGCATTCTACCAACCAAATCGGTGATTGGGATTACGCAGAGTTTTTCTGCGCCAGACATCATTGGGACGCTGCGTTTTCAGTTGCGGGTCAAGACGGCGCTTTACCAGCCTGATGGCGTGACACCTATTTGTTACAGTGCCCCGGCGCTGGTCACGGTCCAGGTAATGGAGGATGTCAGTCGCATGGTTTTTGTAGATGGTGATTTGGGTGATGATGTCAATGATGGTTCATTCACTGCCCCTGTGGCCACGATTTCACAGGGCCTGGCGCTTGCCAATACAGCGGCTGCTGATCTCTATGTCAAGGTGCGTCAGTCCGCCAACGGCAGCACTAGTGCGTATAACGAGATCGCCAACACATTGATTGCCCGGGATGGCGTTAGCATGTATGGGGGCTATGGCGCAGATTGGACGCGAGATGTGTCAAGCCACCCGGTACAGATTGTAACTGATTACAACGGAATCCACTTTCAGAATGTAATGCATGGCGCTGAGATATCGGGGTTTGAGATCAAGGCATCGGCGCCGTTGATAGCAAACCATGATGTCTTTGGTGTCAGGGTGTCGGGTGGCGGCGGCAGTCCTGTGTTCTGGATCAGCAATAACACGATTACCAGTGCATCGGTAAATGAGCTTGATAAGGTGGCGAACCTGTTACGTGGATCGTCCTATGCGGTACATGTGACCGGGGTGGCGACGCTGGTTCTACAGGATAATGTGCTGCGTGCCGGTGACGGGGCAGCAGGGGCCAACGGGACGCAGGGTGCGCCTGGCGCCAATGGGCTGTCAGGGGTGACCAGTGAGACCCGACTTGGGGCCATCAGTACCTATGCCGTCGCCAATGGGGGGGATGGTGGTCAGGCTGCCGCCAATGGCGGCAGTTGTCAGGTGCCAGGTTTCGCAGGAAGTGGCGGTGCGTTTGGCGGGTTGGCGGGAACGGTTGATGTCATGAGCGGGGAGAGCGGTTTAACCGGGACAGCAGGGGCCGATGGGGTCGATGGAGTAATTAATGGAGATGGGACGGGGACCTTTGATGGGATGATGGGCCTTAATCAGGCAGTGATCGGTCAAGGTGGCACCGATGGTCAGCCGGGCCTCATCGGCGGCGGTGGAGGGGGAAGTTACTGCGTTACTGCTCCCACCAGGCCATGGTTTGACGGTGCCGGAGGCGGAAGCGGGGGCGAACCTGGAACCCAGGGGACTATGGCGACCGGTGGTGCCGATGGTGGGGTGTCTGCCGGGGTGGCCCTGCATCTGATTGGCAGTGCCAGCTTGCAAGGCAATGATATTCGCTCAGGAAATGGCGGTAACGGTGGGGCCGGAGGAACCGGTGGTTTATTTGGTTTGGGCGGACGGGGTGGCAGGGGCGCCATTGTTCATGTGCCTAATACGCTTGTATTTGCCCGTGGTGGTGATGGCGGTCGCGGTGGTGATGGCGGTCGTGGCGGGGATGGCGCCTCGGGCAGCGGTGGACCTTCATACGGTATCTATTTGGGCTATGGGGTTGCCTCTGCATCGATTCAGAACAATGCCATCCGGGCAGGTAATGGCGGGGCTGGCGCCGATACCAGCAACCATGGGCCGGCAGGCAATGGCGGCGTCAGCTATGGTATCTATGATCGTGACATCAATGACGGATCAGTGACTGTAGCAGGCAATACCCTTGTCAAGGGGGCAGGGGGCCGTGGTGGCGGTGGTGAGGAGGCGCAGGTATCGATATTCATGGCCGACACCAACAACCTGCCCCGTGAACTGGTTGAGCAGGAAAAAAAGAAACAACAAATACGTGATGCCTACGGCCCAGACGGGCGTACCGGCGTGGCGGCCGAGACCAATTACTGATTATTGCAGCTTATTGCAGCTAGCGAGCGCGTTGAACAATGTATTGCGAAATACTGCGCAGCGTTTCGGCCTTGTCATCGAACCCCTCCAGAGCGACCAATGCCTGGTTATGGAGATCTCGGGCTAAAAGTTTCGCCTGATCAATGCCAAGCAGGGCAGGGTAGGTCGACTTGTTACGGGCGATGTCAGAGCCTTGTGGTTTACCGATGACCTCGGTCTCTCCTTCAATATCCAGGATGTCATCGCGGATCTGGAATGCCAGGCCGATGTGTCGGGCGTAGTCATCGAGCTGCAGCAGCTGTTGCGCGGTGTAATGTTCACTGGCCAGGGCGCCGAGGCGCACACTGGCGCGGATCAGCGCCCCGGTCTTGTGCAGGTGCATGTTTTCCAATTCAGCGAGGGTCAGTCGTTGCCCTTCTGCCGCCAGATCCATGGCCTGGCCGCAGGCCATGCCTTGTGAGCCGCTGGCCTCGGCCAGGATGCGGATCATCTCCAGCCTGGTGAATGCCGGCACATCCAGCGCCGGATCGGTGGCCAGGATCTGAAAGGCCAGGGATTGCAAGGCATCGCCGGCCAGGATCGCAGTGGCTTCATCAAAGGCCTTATGGCAGGTGGGTTTGCCACGCCGCAGGTCGTCATCATCCATCGCCGGCAGATCGTCATGGACCAGTGAATAGGCATGGATCAGTTCCACGGCGCAGGCCGGGGCATCGAGGCGTGCTGCCGGCACATTAAATAGCTGACCCGTGGCATAGACCAGCAAGGGGCGTACATACTTGCCGCCGGACAGCGCTGCATAACGCATCGCCTGGTGCAACGCGGCGGGCAGCGTGACGGGGGTGGGCAGGCGCTGATCCAGCGCCTGTTCGATGCGTGATCGGCAACGCTCGGTGAATGGGTCGAGGTCTTCAGTCGGCATCCGTTGTGTCTTCTTCATTAAAGGCCTCAAGACTGGCCTGGCCATTTTTTTCCAGCAGGATGCGGACCTTCTGTTCGGCAGTCTTCAGCGCCTGCTGGCAATGGCGGGTCAGGGCAATGCCGCGTTCGAAATGCTGCAGCGACTCCTCCAGGCTGATGTCACCCTGCTCAAGCTGTTCGACCAGCGTCTCGAGCTCGGACATCGCCTGTTCAAAATCAGGTGTTTTGTTTTTGCTGGTTTTTTTGGTCATTACCATTCTCCATGCGCGGCATCAGGGCGGCGGGGAGCGCCGATTGTACCGCAATTGGCCTGATGACGGCAGGCGCTGCATCACTGATGGCCCCATGGTAAGCTAGGCCCCTTTATCAAGACAGCCCGAGGCAGACACAGTCCAGGTATGAGTGGAAAATACGCGGCGTCCGACATTGAGGTGTTGAGTGGTCTGGAGCCGGTACGCAAACGGCCTGGCATGTATACCGATACCACCCGGCCCAATCACCTGGTGCAGGAGGTGGTCGACAACAGTGTTGACGAGGTGCTGGCCGGTCATGCGCACAGCATCAAGGTGAGCGTGTTCAAGGATGGTTCAGTCGAGGTCGTCGATGACGGTCGCGGCATGCCGGTCGACATCCACCCGGAAGAAAAGGTCAGCGGCGTCGAGGTGATCCTGACCCGGCTGCATTCCGGCGGCAAGTTCTCCGGCAAGCATTACCGGTTTGCCGGGGGGCTGCACGGTGTCGGGGTGTCAGTGGTCAATGCCTTGTCCAAGAAACTGGAGGTGACGGTACGCCGTGATGGCAAAGAATACAAGATGGTGTTTGCCAACGGCGACAAACAGACCGAGCTGAAAGTGACAGGGTCGGTTGCCCGTAATGTCAGCGGCACCACGGTGCGCTTTTGGCCCGATCCGACGTTTTTCGACAGCCCGAAGTTTGCGCTGCCGAAACTCAAACACCTGTTGCGCGCCAAGGCGGTGCTGGCCCCGGGGCTGGCCATCGATCTCTATGATGAGGCCAGCGGTGAGACCGAGCACTGGCAGTATCAGGGTGGACTCAGTGATTATCTGCTCGGTGAATTGCAGGGACTGGAGCTGCTGCCGGCCGAGCCGTTTGTCGGCAGCATGGAAGGGACCACCGAGGCGGTGGACTGGGCGGTGTTGTGGTTGCCCGAAGGCGGCGAGCTGCTGACTGAGAGTTATGTCAATCTGGTGCCGACGATCCAGGGCGGTACCCATGTCAACGGCCTGCGCAGCGGCCTGACCGAGGCGGTGCGCGAGTTCTGCGAGTTTCGCAATCTGCTGCCACGGGGCGTCAAGCTGGCGCCGGAGGATGTCTGGGAGCGTTGCAGCTATATCCTGTCATTGAAGATGCAGGAGGCGCAGTTTGCCGGTCAGACCAAGGAGCGTCTGTCATCGCGCGAGAGCGCGACCTTTGTCGGCGGTGTCGTCAAGGACAGTTTCAGTCTGTGGCTGAATCAGCATGTCGAGGTCGGTGAGGCGATCGCGCTGCTGGCCGTCAACAACGCGCAGCAGCGCTTGCGTTCGTTGCGCAAGGTGGTGCGCAAGAAGGTGTCGGCCGGACCGGCATTGCCCGGCAAGCTGGCCGACTGTTCGGCCCAGGATGCCGAACGCAGCGAGCTGTTTCTGGTGGAGGGTGATTCGGCCGGTGGTTCGGCCAAGCAGGCGCGGGATCGCGAGTTCCAGGCGGTGATGCCGCTGCGCGGCAAGATCCTCAACACCTGGGAGGTCGATCCGGCCGAGGTGCTGGCCTCGCAGGAGGTGCATGATATCTCGGTGGCGATCGGCGTCGATCCCGGGTCGGCGGACCTCAGCGGCCTGCGTTACAGCAAGGTCTGCATCCTTGCCGATGCCGATTCCGACGGTGCCCACATCGCCACCTTGCTGTGTGCGCTGTTCCTGCGCCATTACCGTCCGCTGGTCGAGACCGGACACGTCTATGTCGCGATGCCGCCGTTGTATCGCATCGATGTCGGCAAGGATGTCTATTACGCGCTTGACGAGGCGGAAAAGCAGGGTGTGTTGGACCGGATCTCCGCCGAGGGCAAACGTGGCAAGGTCAACGTCCAGCGCTTCAAAGGGCTGGGTGAGATGAACCCGCTGCAGTTGCGCGAGACCACGATCATGCCCGAGACCCGGCGCCTGGTGCAGCTGACGATTAGCGATGGTGATCACACCGATAATATGATGGACATGATGCTGGCCAAGAAGCGGATCGTCGATCGCAAGAGCTGGCTGGAACAGAAGGGTAACCTTGCCGAGAGCCGGCTGCTATGAGTGAATCCGTGATCAACTATGAAGGCGTCGAACGCCTGCCGCTGGCCTCTTTTACCGAGAAGGCCTATCTCGATTATTCGATGTATGTGATCCTCGATCGCGCGCTGCCGCATCTGGGTGATGGCTTAAAGCCGGTGCAGCGTCGCATCATCTATGCGATGTCGGAGCTGGGGCTGGCAGCGACCGCCAAGTTCAAGAAGTCGGCGCGCACCGTCGGGGATGTGCTCGGTAAATTTCACCCGCACGGTGACAGCGCCTGTTACGAGGCCATGGTGCACATGGCCCAGCCGTTTGCCTATCGCTATCCGCTGGTCGATGGTCAGGGCAACTGGGGGTCATCCGACGATCCGAAGTCATTTGCCGCGATGCGTTACACCGAGGCGCGGTTGGCACGCTTTGCCGAGGTCCTGTTGTCCGAACTCGGGCAGGGCACCGTCGACTGGGTGGCGAATTTCGATGGCACACTGGATGAGCCGGCCTTGTTGCCGGCGCGACTGCCGCACGTGCTGCTGAATGGCGCGACCGGCATCGCCGTTGGCATGGCCACCGATATCCCGCCGCACAATGTCCGGGAGGTGACCAGCGCCTGCATCCGGTTGCTGGAACATCCCAAGGCGACGGTTGCCGAGTTATGTGAGCACATCCTGGGACCGGACTACCCGACCGCGGCCGAGATTATCACGCCACGCAGCGAACTGCTGGCGATGTATCAGAAGGGCCTGGGCTCGGTGCGGATGCGCGCCCGTTATGAACTGGAGGACGGCGATGTCATCATCACCGCGTTGCCGTATCAGGTGTCCGGCTCCCGGATCCTCGAGCAGATCGCGCAGCAGATGAATGCCAAGAAGCTGCCGATGGTCGAGGACCTGCGTGATGAATCCGATCACGAGAATCCGACCCGGCTGGTGATCGTGCCGCGTTCCAACCGTGTCGATATCGAGGCGCTGATGTCACATCTGTTTGCGACCACCGATCTGGAACGCAGCTACCGCGTCAACCTGAACATGATCGGGCTCAATGGCAAGCCCCAGGTCAAGGACCTGCGCACGCTGCTCAGTGAATGGCTGGAGTTCCGGCTGCAGACGCTGACACGGCGCTTGCAATTCCGGCTCGATCAGGTCATAGCCCGTTTGCATATCCTCGATGGTCTGCTGACCGCCTTCCTGAACATCGACGAGGTGATCGCGATCATCCGCCATGAAGACGAACCGCGGCAGCAGTTGATGACACGGTTTGCCTTGTCCGAGAGCCAGGCCGATGCCATCCTGAATCTGCGGTTGCGGCAACTGGCCAGGCTCGAGGAGATCAGGATCCGCGGCGAGCAGCAGGAGCTGCAGACCGAGCGCGCCTATCTGGAGAAACGGCTGGGTTCACCGAAATTGATGAAGGAGCTGTTGCGTACCGAGTTGACGGTGGATGCCGAGCAATATGGTGATGCGCGGCGCTCGCCGCTCATCGAGCGCAGTTCGGCGCAGGCACTGGATCAAACCGAACTGGTCAGCGTCGAGCCGGTGACGGTGGTGCTGTCGGCCAAGGGCTGGGTACGGGCCGGCAAGGGGCATGACCTCGACCCGCAGACCTTGAGTTACAAGGCCGGCGACAGTTATCTGGCTGCGCTGCATACCCGCAGCACGCAGCCGGTGGTGTTCCTCGATAGCAGCGGCCGGACCTATTCGGCGTTGGCCCATACCCTGCCGTCGGCACGCGGTCAGGGTGAGCCACTGACCGGCCGCTTTACCCCACCGGCCGGGGCCGAATTCGTCAGTCTGATGGCGGGCGAGGCGGCAGACCGCTATCTGCTGGCCAGTGATGCCGGGTATGGTTTCATCGTCCCGTTTGAGGAGCTGCTGGCCAAGAACAAGGCCGGCAAGTCCGTGCTCAGCCTGCCCAATGGCGCCCGGGCGCTGGCGGCGCTGCGGGTCAGCGATCCGGCCACTGATCGCCTGGCTGCGATCACCAATGAAGGCCGGATGCTGGTCTTTGCATTGGCGGATCTGCCGGAGATGGCGCGCGGCAAGGGTAACAAGATCATCGCGATCCCGACCGCACGCGCCGCGGCGCGCGCGGAGCTGATGCTGCATCTGGCGATCATCCCGGCCGGCAGGTCATTGGTGCTGGGGGCTGGCAAGCGCCAGTTGACCTTGGCTGCCAAGGATCTGGAGCACTATGCCGGCGAGCGCGGTCGCCGCGGCAGCCTGTTGCCACGCGGGCTGCAGCAGGTCGACCGGCTGACAGTGGCGGAAAAATGACTGTTGAAATCAGCCAATCCCGGCCCTATGTTGTTGTCATGGCCGCCATACCGGCCGTTTTTTTGAATCGTAACGGAGTCATAGCGTAATGAAGCGTATCTTTCTGTTCCTGGTCACCAACCTGGCGATCATGGTCGTCCTCAGTATCTCGCTGCGGATCCTGGGTTTTGAGGGCTTCCTCGATAGCCAGGGCGTCGACCTGAACCTGAACGGCGTGTTGCTGTTTGCGCTGGTGTTTGGCATGGGTGGCTCGTTCCTGTCGCTGGCGCTGTCGAAATGGACCGCC
>JACREF010000025.1 GCA_016218365.1 Gammaproteobacteria bacterium | reverse complement strand
GGAAACCAGGGTCAGAGTGGAATGGTACTTACTTAAGCGTTTTTGATAGGAGGTAGCCTGGGTTGAACGGAGTGAAACCCGGGTTTCGCTGTCGCTCAACCCAGGCTACCCGCCGGCTACCTCCTTAAGTAAGTGCCATTCGGGTCAGAGTGGAATTCTTTCAATATTAGGAATATTTGCTCTCTGACCCGGATTTTTTTGATAAGACCGGTCAGGCGTAGCGGCCGGCTGTTAATCCGTGGCCAGCGCCAGCAGCCGCAGTCGGGCCTGTTCCAGCTGCTGCCTGAGGGTAGCCAGTGTGTGATGATTCTCGGCGCTGGCCAGTTGCTCGATGCTGTGCAGACAGCTGGCATGGTAGTCATCGATGGCGCAGCGCAGCGCGATGGAGGCGGCCACGTCCTTGTGATCGACGGTGTTGCCAAGCTGGTTTCCCAGCGGACTGACCAGGGCGGCGCGCATCATCATGCGCTGCGCGCCGCCGCTGTCGGCGGTCGCCAGCAACGGGCTGGACTTGGTGTAATGCTGCCCCTGAAATTCAAAGCGCTGGCCGATGGCAAGCTGTGAAAATTTCACCATGCCGGCAGCCTGGGTCAGCACGCAGTCGGGAAGTACGGGGCGGTGGTGGTTACACCGCCATGTTCGGCTTTAACGCCGGCTTGTTGCGGATAAAACGCTTCTTGCGGGTGCCATAGCCGTTATTGTCCGGGGTGTTGAAGTTGGGCTCACCATCGATGACGGCCTCTTCCTGGACATATTCGAACTCTTCATCGTCATCCTCGACGACAACGGGGTTGCCGGGGAGGATGCCGGGCTGTTCAGCGGCGATGGTGCTGACGCCGATGACCCCTTCCTGGTCGGGAGTGACCGGCGGGCGCCGCGGTGCCAGCGGTGGTGTACCTGATCTGGGCTTCAGCGTGAACCAGTCCTGGCGGGTGATGGTATGGAAATAATCGGCCTCATCGATCAGCAATCGGGCGGCGCTGCTGCGCACTGCCGCGATCTCGACGCGGACCCCTTCAAACTTCAGGTGGCGCACCAGCTCGATATAATCCGAGTCACCGGACATGATGATGATGGTATCTACCTTGCTCGCCAGCTGCATCGCCGTGATCGTCAGCGGGATGTCGGCGCTCTTGTGGCAGGGGCGCACCGAGCCGTGATACAGCTGATGCAGGCGGTCACCCAGTTTGGACGAGATCTGGCGCCCTTCACGGAAATAGATCAGCCGGTTCAGGCTGCGGTTATCGACCAGCTTCGGGATCAGCGTGTCGAAGTTCAGCATCGTGCTGGTGTCGTTGGTCTCGGTATGGATGCTGCGTTCCATATTGTTGCCATCGATCAGGATCGCCAGCGACTGGTTGATCATGACACTGCTGCGGGCGACGACTGGATTAGCGCCACCGGAATGATAAGGCGCGGCCTCACCGGCCACAGAAGGCTGCATCAATGAGGGCATATTGGGATCGATAGTGTGTGGCATGGAGCACCTGTAGGTAGAAATTTATAATATCGTCGTCGTTTGCTGAGGCTGGCGAGTCAGACAATGGACATCGTCGTTAGTTCACACTTTGAATATCTGGCCGAAATGGATGATTTCAAGTCCGTGCCGGTCCGGGCACACCGTATATCTGCAGATCTGTAGGTTCTGGATGCGCCGGACACGACTATCGGCGCCAGCTTGGTTCAATAATATGGGTGCATTCTCGGAGAATAGTCACGTGATGTCAATAACAGAAATTCTTAAATCACTGATGTTGTATATAGAACGGCCAGCTTAGTTCGAATAGTTATGATTTTAGTATGGTATTGATCCGGAATGGTGTGTCGCGGGCTGATCGTTTGGCAACATCGCTTCTTAATGTTTTCTTAAAGGCAGCGGATCGATGGGCCAGCACGGCGCTAGCGTGAGTCAAACATCTCGATCTGGGTGTTGTGGGGGTCGCGTGGTGGGGTGAACTGCGTACAGTCCAGCGCGGGCAGGCCGTTGAATCCAAGGCGCTGCATGGCGCGACGGTAGCGCTGCGCGATCAGGTCGGCATAGGGGCCGCTGCCGCGCATCCGCTGTCCGAAACGCGCATCGTAGGTCTTGCCATCATGCAGGTCGGCGATCCTGTTCATGATATGGGCGGCCTTTAACGGGACATGGCGTTGCAGCCATTCACGAAACAGATCTTTTAATTCATGGGGCAGGCGCAGCATGACATAGCCGGCCTGCAGCGCGCCGGCCTGATGCACCTGTTCGAGGATATGTTCCAGTTCATGGTCATTGAGAAACGGGATCAGCGGTGCGATCAGTACCGACACCGGTATGCCGGCGGCCTGCAGCGTCCGGATGGTTTGCAGCCGGCGTCGCGGGACGGCGCTGCGTGGCTCCAGGTTTCTGGACAGCGCGTGATCAAGGGTCGTGACCGAGAGCGCGACCTGGACCAGGCGGTGGCGGGCCAGTTCTGACAACAGGTCAATATCGCGTTCGATCAATGCCGATTTGGTGACGATGGTCACCGGGTGGCGCGTCTCGACCAGGACCTCGAGCAGCTGCCGCGTCAGGCCAAGCCGGTGTTCCACCGGCTGATAGGCATCGGTGTTGATGCCGAGGGCCAGCGGCGCGCAGCGATAATTCCGCGCGGCCAGTTCGTTGCGCAGCAGCCGCACGGCGTCGGGCTTGTAGAATAGCTGGGTCTCGAAATCGAGCCCGGGCGACAGACCGAGCCAGGCATGGCTCGGTCGTGCGAAGCAATAGACGCACCCGTGTTCACAGCCGCGGTAGGGGTTGATCGAGCGGTCAAACGGCACATCGGGTGACTGGTTGTAACTGATGATGCTCCGGCTGTGATCGATCGCCAGTGTCGTTGCCAGCGGCGGCAGTTGTTCATCGGCCGTGTACCAGCCGTCATCGACATCGTCGCGCCGCAGGGCATCATAACGGTTGTCCGGATTGCTGAGCGCGCCGCGGTGCCGGATGCTGTCAGGAGGTATGCTGCGCATCGTGGCTCAGCTATCGTAGCGGATGTCAGTGATCAGATAGCGTTTGTCGCCATCCGGTGTCGGCACTATTACCTGATCGTCGAGCCGCTGTTTCAGCAGCGCACGGGCCAGCGGTGAGTCCATGCTGATCAGGTGATGGGCGACATCAAATTCATCGGGGCCGACGATGCGATAACGGCAGGCCGCTCCCTGATCGTCCTCAATGGTGACCCAGGCGCCAAAAAAGACCTGCTGCAGGTTGTCAGGGACCGTATCGACGATCTTCAGGTCCGGCAAGCGCTGTTGCAGATAACGGATACGGCGGTCGATCTCGCGCAACTCCTTTTTGCGATAGATATACTCGGCATTTTCCGAGCGGTCGCCCTCGGCGGCCGCGGCCGTCACGGCGCGGGTCACATCGGCGCGACGCAACCACAGGGCCTGCAGTTCGTGTTGCAGCCGGTCAAAGCCCTGTCGGGTGATATACAGCGAGGAGCGGGCGGCCGGTGGTCGATGGCGGGTCATGGCGGGGTCCGGGGATTGGCTGCAGATATTATAGCGGGATCTGTCTGCAAAGGAGCGCCTTGTCACTATCGATATGATCTGACATGCTGCTGGCGATCCAAATAGAGTAAAAAGCGTGAAATCCGTGACCTTCGATGCGCCCGAGTATCAGCAGGATGGCCGCTTCGTCGTCACCCGCTATCAATACAGCGGCAGTGAACAGAGTGGCTGGCAGATCCTCCGTGAGCATCAGCCGTGGCTGATGCTGGGTCCCGGCTACCGGCTGCTGCCGGTTCATTACTGCGGCATCTGCGCCACCGATCTGGCACGCCACCGGCTGCCGTTTGCGCTGCCGCAGATCACCGGTCATGAGATCGTCGTCGAGGCGGATGGCCAGATGGCGGTGGTCGAGATCAATGCCTCGCACCTGGCATTGGGGCAGGATGGCAGTGGCTGTCCGTGTTGCGCCCAGGGCTGGTCCAGCCATTGTCCACAGCGCCTGACGCTGGGCATCGACCGGCTGCCGGGCGGGTTTGCCCCGTATATCCTGGCCCCGCAACGGGCGATCCATCTCCTGCCGGCCGCCATCGATCCGGTGGTGGCGACAGCGATCGAACCGCTGGCCGCGGCGCTGCGGGCGCTGCATTTCACCCCGCCCCACGAGGGCGACCAGATTGCGGTGCTCGGGCCGCGCCGCCTCGGGATGTTGTTGCTGGCGGCGCTCAGTGATTATCGTCAACGCCATGATCTCGATTTCTCGATCACCGCACTGTTGCGCCGGCCACAGCTGGCGTCGATGTGTGTGGCCTTCGGCGCCGATCAGGTGCGGTTCGTGGCGCAGCGTGACGGGGACGATGCGGCGGGGCAGTATGACATCGTCTTTGACACCACCGGCAGCCCACAAGGCCTGATCACGGCATTGCAATACGCCCGTCGTATCGTCCATGTGAAATCGACACACGGCCTGCCGGTGTCCGGCATGTCGAAGCTGGATCAGCTGGTGGTCAATGAGCTGGCGCTGCTGCCGCCGCTGGACGCTGCGGACGATCCGCGCTGGCCGCTGACCTTGCGTGGCACCCGCGCCGTGCGCTCCCGCAGCATCGAGGTGGCGACGCTGGATCAGGCCGACCATTGGCTGGCAGGACCGCTCCGCTGTGACGGCATGGCGCTGCATCCCGGGGGTGCGCTCATCTATAGCGGACAGGAGCGCCAGGAGCTGGCCGCTGCGATCAAGCAGCGCGGCATCGCATTGCACAGCTCCCGCTGTGGGGAGTTTGCCCCGGCGATACACTTACTGGCGCGGCATTGCCATCTGCACCAGCTGCTGGCCGAGGAATGGATCTCGCAGATACCGATAGGACAGATCCATGATGCGTTTGTGCGGGCGCGTGGTGATAATGCAGCGATCAAGCTGGTCATGCGTCATGGCGACGGCGCATGACGGATTGCCGCTGCCGCGCCGGGTCCGTCAGCGATCAGAACAATTCGATGTCCGGATCCGGTTTTTTCGGACGGTGCTTTCCCGATTTTTTTTGGCCGGCCTTGTGGGCAGTGCCGTTCAGCAGCGGTTGGTCGGCGTCCAGTGTGTATTTGGATTCGATCAGCTGCTGCAGTTCACCCCATGAGCCCGGTGTGCCCGCTTCCTGCGGGTCACTGAGGATCTGCGCCGCCATGTCCAGGATATGTGATGTCAGGTTCAGGCGCTGCGTCATCCGGTCGTAGAACTGCAGTGCGATGATGATAGTCTGGACATGCTGCGCCGCCATGTCGCGTTGCTGGTGCAGGTTTTCCCTGACGGGACCGGCCGGCAGTTGCTGCGTGGTGTCGCCGATCTGCTGCAGCGCAGCGGCCATGGCTGTGAACGAGCCCATCAGGCTGACGATCGATTGGTCGCTGTCGTGTATGGCATGGGCGATCCGGGTGGTGGCCAGCTGCAACAGCGCGACGGTCTCCCGCGACGGCAGTCCGGCCGTGGCAGCGGGGGTGGCGGTTTGTTCCCTGTTGGCGGGCTGGGTCTTTTTCATGTGTTGTGTTGCTCTGAGGGCCGGAATGTGTGATGAGGCGGTATGTATGATTATCGTCCAGAATGCACTAAGCTTAATCAGGGATTAATCCTTGAATAGTGTCCGGGCATGACAGGATTTTATATCATGACTGTTTTCTGATCAAATCAGGCTGCGATACCAGGGCGGCGTCTTTTCGCCCGTTTCCGCCTGGCGCCGCCCGCTGACCGGGTTTTTCAGCCGGTTGTTAGCACGTTCCGGGGCAGGCTGCTAGAATGACCACCGGTGGTTTATATCCCGGTTATCCAGGAAGCTCAGGGGGCACGATGAAGGATTTGCAGCGCTTGGCGGTGTTCGGAATCGGGGCCTTTGTGGTGATCATGGTGTTGTCGAAGCTGGCCGGGCGGGTATCGGGGGGCACCATGGTTATGCTCGCCCTGGTGCTGGTGGTCATCGTGCCGATCGCCGCCGGTGTCGTGATGGCACGGCGGGAGCAGGCCGCCAAGGCCGCAGACGCGGAGCGGGAGGCCGGGCGTCCGCTCTGAGAATGCCGGTGTCCGGGGGATCATTGACAGAGTGTATTTGACATGACCGAACAGCAGGGCAGCGGGACGGAAACGCATCAGCCCGTCGAGCGGCGTCATCGTGCCGACAGCTGGGTCATGGTGTTGCGTGCCTTTGGTATTGTCGGTTATCTCGGTCTGCTGGCGGCGCTGTTCCTCTACGATCAGGCCCACCCGCAACGCAGCGTCATTGATGAGCGGCTGTTGAACGGCCTGAACCTGACCGTGGATCTGCGCCGGACCTGGGATTTTGATCTGGCACAGAATATTTTCTATCTGATGCTGCTCGGGGTGTTTCTGGGCGGATTCGGGCTGGTGCTCAGCGCCCGCCGCAACCGCCGGGCCGACGACAGTTACCGGCTGTACCTGACGCTGCTGACGATGATCTCGCTGGCGGGGGTCCTGCTGTATCTGACCCGGATGCAGTTCTGATCAATGCCGTGTTGACGACAGGTCACCCGGCGGCAGGCTGGCCGCAAACAGCCGCTCGATATCGATGCTGTCGAAGCGGTACTGGTGATTACAGAAGCTGCAGCTGATGCTGACCTGCCCCTGTTCACGCAGGATATCCTGCGCCTCGTCATAACCCAGACCGCGCAGCATGTCCTCGATCTTCTGCAGGCTACAGCTGCACCGGAAGCTGACCGGTTCCGGTTCGAACAGCCGGACCTGTTCCTGGTTGTATAAACGGTACAGCAGGGTGTGCGGGTCGAGCTGTAACATCTCCGGTGCCGTCACCGTCGCCGTCAGCTGGCTGGCACGCTCCCACGCATCATGGTCCTCGGCGCCGCCTTTGACGGGCAGCTCCTGCAGCAGCAGTCCGGCTGCCGCAGCCGGCGTACTGGCCAGCCACAGCCGGGTGTTCAGTTGTTCGGATTGACGGAAATAGTGGTCGAAGGCCCCGGTCAGGGAGTCGGCATCGAGGCTGACCACGCTCTGATAACGTTCGCTACCATGGCGGGGTTCGACGGTTATGGTCAGTTTGGCTGGCCCGACCAGCTCACGAAAGCCCTGGTCGTGAATCTCGCCCTGCCAGCTGGCCATGCCACGCACGGTGCGTTGCGAGGTGACCTGCACCACCAGCAGGGTCAGCAGTTGACCGCCCTGGATCTGCAGGATCAGCGAGCCATCAAACTTCAGCGTAGCGCTGAGCAGCGTCGCGGCCGTGATGGCCTCGGCCAGCACCTGCTGCACCGCCGCCGGATAGGGTTGCTTGCCAAGCACCGTGCGCAGGCTCTCTCCGAGCCGGACGTATTCACCCCGCACCGGGGTCTCCTCCAGCATGAAGCGGAACAATTGGTCGTTATGGTTCATTACAGATCATCGGCTTATAGGGCAAAGTTATGGCCGCGACTGAATAGCGGCACGGTGCAGCCGGCTATTATATAACAGCCGGAGCGCGGCTGACAGCGTGCTGGCCCTGCGGTATTGTGGTGTTTGGTCAGCCAGCCATCCATCCGGGGTATCGATGTTCATATTACATCCGCAGTTGCAGCAGGATTGCCGGGTCATCGGGCGTTTTGCCTTGTGCCGGCTGCTGGTGATGAAGGATGCAAACTATCCGTGGTTCATCCTGGTGCCGCAGCGCGACGGCATCAGCGAGATCTACCAGCTGGCCGACAGCGATCAGCAGCAGCTGATGCGCGAATCCACCCAGCTGGCCACGGCGCTGGTTCGGACCTTTGCCCCGGACAAGCTGAACATCGCCGCCTTGGGCAATGTCGTGCCGCAGCTGCATGTCCATCATATTGTCCGCTATCGCAACGACCCGGCCTGGCCGTCCCCGGTCTGGGGGCGGCTCCCGGCGCTGCCCTATGCCGACGGCGGTCTCAGTACGCTCGTTGCCCGGCTGCAGCGCCATCTGTCGCCGGATATTTTTACCGGAGATCCCGCCACACCCGCATGACCGGCCTGCACGCGGCCGATACACCCGGTAACACGGGTGGTCTGGCGCTGGACGTCACGGCGCTTGTCGCGGGTGGTGGATGGTGGCGGACGGTGCTGGGTGATGGCTGCTGAGGCAGGAGGCGGTGTGGCGCATAAGGATCAGAACTCCGAAGGCCGTGGCGGACAGCGGCGCAAGAACCTGTACGATTCACCCAAGGGCAGGTTGCGGCTGGAGGTGTTGTGGGGCCATATGCTCGACAAGCTGCCGGAACTGCATTATGAAGGACGGCCGCTGGCCATCCTCGATGCCGGCTGCGGTACCGGTCATGTCGCGGCACGGCTCGCGGCGCTGGGGCATCAGGTCACGGCCTGCGACAGCTCGGTGCGGCTGATTGAGCAGGCGCAGTCCTATATCAACGCCTGTTGTCCGGAGGCGCAGGTCAGTTATGTCCCGGCGCCGTTCCAGACCCTGCTCGAACAGCCGCAGCGTTATCAACTGATCACCTGTCATGCCGTGCTGGAGTGGTTGCCGGATCCTGGCGCGGCGGTTCAGACCCTGGCCGCATTGCTGGCGCCGCAGGGCAGATTATCGCTGATGTTCTACAACGTGAATGCGCTGATCTTCAAGAATCTGGTGCGCGGCAATCTGTACAGTTCCGGCAGCGCCAGCACCAACATGGCCGCGGCCAGCCTGGCGCCGGGTAACCCGCTGGACCCGTTGCAGGTGCAGCACTGGCTGCACGGCGCCGGCCTGACGATCAGCGCCCGGGCCGGGATCCGGACCTTCTATGATTACATGAGCGAGGATGATCGCCGCGGCCGTTCCATCGAGGAACTGATCGACATGGAACGTCTGTGCAGCACCAGCGAACCGTTCATGGGCCTGGGCCGTTATTTGCACTGGATCTGCCAGCACCGATCCGCAGCTTAGGAAGACCCTGATTAAGTCGTGTCGTCATGCCCGCCGCTGATCGGGGGTGGGCATGACAAAATCTCCTTGACTGTCATTCCGGGCGCAGCGTGGCTGCGACCCGGAATCCATATTTTGATAAATCATAGACTCAATTATGGATTCCCGCTGCAGCCTGCCCTCGACCCGATCGAGGGCGGGAATGACGGCCGTGGTAATTTTTCAATTAAGGAACCTCTGATCAATTCAGAGGTTCCTGCGGCACACGGATGTGCCGCCACTACCATGACAGCAGGTCATGGTAGTGAAGGAAAGTGAAAGCCACGTTTTCCGCTTTCCGTGCTCTGAGAATTCCAGGATGGAATTATTCAGAGCTTCCTGAATCAGATTCCTCAGTGATGGTGACCACCCGCGCCATGGACGTGGCCATGGGACAGCTCTTCAGCGCTGGCGTCACGGACTGCGACGATCTCGACGTCGAAGTTCAGGGCCAGGTCGGCAAACGGGTGGTTGCCATCCACGGTAACCTCGTCACCGCTGATATCGACGACGGTCACCACCACCATCTCGCCGTCCGGAGATTCGGCGTGGAACTGCATGCCGTGTTCCAGCGCGTCGATGTCACCGAACATCTCGCGCGGCACGGTCTGCTGCAGACGCTCATCGCGCAGCCCGTAGGCCTGTTCAGCCGGGATCAGTACCGACAATGTCTCGCCGGCCTGGCGCTGCTGTAGCGCATTTTCCAGCCCTGGAATAATATTGTTGCTGCCATGCAGGTAGGCAAAGCTGCCGTCGCTGGCAGTGTCCAGGACATTGCCCTCGGTATCTTTCAGAACATAATTGATGGTGACGACCTTGTTGGCGGAGATTTTCATAGCGGGTCCCGTGACGGTTTGGGTAGATAGAGAAGCTGCGACGCCCATGCCGGTTAACGGACAGCTTGCCAGCGCGCATTATAGCAGAGATCATTAGCAATTCGGATAGCCGGCCCGTACTGCGGTCTCCGGGCCCGCCGACGACAGCAAGGGGACATGCATGCTCAGGATGACAATCAAGGTACTCAGGGTGCTCAATTCCGAGGCCCACCCGGCCCAGATCTGCGGCGCGCTGGTGCTGGGCATGATCATCGGTCTGACGCCATTATGGCGTTTTCACAACCTGCTGATCCTGGTGCTGGCCTTTGGACTGCGCATCAATCTGTCGACCTTTTTCCTGTCATGGGGGCTGTTTTCCGGCATCGGTTATCTGTTCGATCCGTATTTTGACCAGCTGGGGGGCTATCTGCTGACCCAGCCCGGCCTGGCCTCGTTCTGGACCGGTCTGTATCAATCCGAACTGTGGCGGCTGACGCGTTTCAACCATACCATCACCCTCGGCAGCCTGATCGTGTCGCTGCTGCTGGTGGTGCCGTTGTTCTGGCTCAGTCATCATATTGTTGTTGCCTACCGTCAGCACATCATGCAGTGGGTGATGCGTACCCGCTTGATGCGGCTGCTGATGGCCAGTCGCCTGTACAAGGCCTACCAGACCCTTGCTGATCTCGGCGGTGGTCGATGATGGCCGCGTTGCGCTGGCAAGGCCTGGTGGCGCTGGCCGCATTGCTGCTGCTGTTTGGCTGGATCTGGTTCATGGCCGTTGATCCGTTTATCAAGCGCAATATCATCAACAGCGCCGAGGCCCTCACCGGGGCGCGTGTCGAGCTGAGCAGCGTTGATCTGAGCCTGTTCCCGCTCGGTGTGACGCTGTATGACATGGCGGTTGCCGACCGTGACAAGCCAATGCGCAACATCTTCGAGTTCACCGAGGCCCGCATCCATCTCGATCTGCTCAAGCTGATGCTGGGTCATGTCGTCATCGATGACCTGTCGGTCGATGCGCTGCGCCTCGGCACCCAGCGTACCCATTCCGGGGCGCTGCCCAATCACGCCAGGGACAGCGGCGGGGCCGAGAGCTCCGCCGCCGGACAGCTGATGAAGCAGACCCTGGCACGCCTGCCTGATCCGGCGGACATCCTGGCGCGGGAGAACCTGCTGGTGGTGGCACGTGCCAATGATCTGCAGGACAGTTATGCCGCCGAACAGGGCAAGATCGACCAGCTGCAGGCGCGGCTGCCGGATGCCAGGACAGTGCAGGATTTCGAGTTCAGGACCCGCCAGCTGACCCAGGGCAAGGTCAAATCAGTGGATGATTTTGTCAAACGCCGCGATGAACTGGTGGCCTTGAAAAAGGACATCCATCAGGCCCAGCAACATGTCACGATGACCATCGACCAGTACAACATCAGTTACCAGATACTCGATGACAAGGTCCAGACGTTGCGGCAGGCACCGGCGGATGACCTGAAGAGGTTGAAGGAAAAGTATCTGCAAGGGGCCAGGAGTCTGCCGTCGGTCAGCGGCCTGCTGTTTGGCCAGGAATCGGAAGGCTGGGTCAGGGATGGTCTATATTGGTATCAGCGTGCCCAGCCGCTGCTGCAGTCGCGGCAGCATGCGCCGGCGCGGGCCGAGGGACGCAACATCCATTTCCCGACCGCGCATCCACTGCCTGATTTCCTGATCCGCAAGGTCGGGGTCGACGTGCGCTGGTCCGGCAGCCAGCTCAAGGCAACGGTGCGCAATGTCACCACCCAGCCGGAACGTCTCGGTCGCCCGATGACGCTGGCGATCCGCGCCGAAAACCTGCTGGATGTGGCCGGCTTTGAGGTCAATGGCGTGTTTGATCGCACCTACCCCGGACATCGCCAGGATGCGGTCAACTTTGCCGTGCACGGTATCGCACTGAAGGATGTGCAGGTGCTGTCGGCCGAACAGTTGCCGATCGTCATGCAAAGTGCAGTGACCGAGCTCAGCGGCGACATCGGGATCAATGACCAGCAGCTGCAGGCCCATCTGACCGGGGATTTCAGCAAGGTCAGGTTTACCAGCGATGCCGACAGCGGACTGGCCGCCGAGGTGGTGCATATCCTGCAGCAGATCGACCAGTTCATCGTCATGGCCGAGGTCAAAGGCGAGCTGGGTGAGCCGGCGCTGTCCTTGTCATCAGATCTGGATGACAAGCTGCGGTCGCAGATCAGCGACCGCATCCTGGCGCGGGAGCGTGAGGTCGAGGCGGATCTGAGCCGCAAGCTCAACAGCCGCAGCCAGGAGGTCAGCGCCGAATACCAGGGCAAACTGACGGAGTTCAGGCGCCGGGTCGACACGCTGCAGGCCACCCAGAATCAGCTGCAACAGCTGCTGGACGCCAAGGTGGACGAGTTCCGCAGCCAGGCCGATGACCAGCTCGACAAGGCTAAACGCAAGTTGAAACAGAAGCTGCCTTTTGGTCTCTGACAGGCTGCTATAATCGTGTGGAGGAACGATGTGGTTCGATAAGACGCGCGCCTTTGCGCTGCATCTGCTGTTCAGTCTGCTGGTCATCGCGCTGTGTCTGGCGCTGATCTATTTTGTCTGGTATCCCTATCCCTACTTCAAGATCGAGCAGGTATGGGATGTATTGAAGGTCGTCATCCTCGTTGATGTCTTGCTTGGACCGCTGTGCACCTTTGTCGTCTATCGTCGCGACAAGCCACGGCTGAACGTCGACCTGTCGATCATCATCGTGCTGCAGCTGCTGGCGCTGGCCTGGGGGATGTCGGTGGCCTACAAGGAACGGCCGGTCTATGTCGCGCTGGTGAAGACCATGTTCAGCGTGGTGCCAGCCAGCAGCGTCGATCAACAGCAGCTGCCCGATCCGTCGCTGCGCAGCACCGGCTGGGGCGGTGGACCGCGCGTGGTCTATGTCGACCTGCCGTTCGATGACCCGGCGTTCATGGCCAAGGTGGAGCAGGACATGGAGCAGGGCATGAAGCTGGCGTTTTATGCCGAGTATTACCGCGACGCCGGCACATATCTGCCGGCCGCGGCCGATGATATCGATCAGCGCATCCGGCTGTTTCCGCAGATCAAGGGCGATATCGATCGTCTGGTCGCCAAACATGGCGGCAGCAAGGCTGATTACCTGTTTTATTCGTTCGAGGGGCGGCGCAGTGTCGGGTTATTGGTGGTCAGGCGCACGGACGGGCAGGTCATCGACGCGTTGCTGGCGGATGCCAGCGATTAGTGTGGGTGTGATAAAAAGACGGGGCGCGGTCAGCGCCCCGAAGTTCCAGAATGAGGAGAGAAGCAGACCGTTAAGGTGTGGCGCCGTACCCAGCGGGGGGCAGGGTACGGCACTCTGTTCACTCCCGTCTTAATAACAGCAATATCCATGCCATGCTTATGTGATCGCTCAACGCTGCGTGGAGCGGTCATTGGTCTTGACCGGCAGCTCGCCGGCCCGTGCGGTCGTGGCCACGGTGTTGCGGGTGCTCAGATGCAGGGCAATGATCGCCCCGGCAATGCCACCGATACAAAAAGATATAAAGATCGATTCTGCCAGATAGTCAAACATAAGTTCCCCTCCTTGTTGCAAGTCTAACGAGATGGCGCGTCAGGGCGGTGCGGAGGGCTGTTGCCACGCGCTGACCTGATGACAGGACGGCTGCATTTAATATGCCATGCGGCATCCAGTATCAGCAGCATAGATGGCGCGGATAGTAATGTCCGTCAAATCATCAGCATTGCATATACAGTGACGGTATATGTTCAGTGTGACGGGTGCAGGGCGGCGGGTCGTGTGCCGCCGACCCGTCGGCGGTGCTGGCGGAAAAGCGACGGCATCAGTCGCCGAGCAGCGTGCGCTTGGCCTCGTTGATCTGGGCGGCGAGAAAATCATTGCCGCCGCGGTCGGGGTGCAGCTTCTGTATCAGACGGCGGTGGGCGTCGATGATCGATTGTTCATCGGCGCCGTCCTGCAGCCCCAGTACCGACAGCGCCTGCTGACGCGTCATCGCGGCGCCTTGCGGTGGCGGCGGGGTCGTCGACGTATCTTGCCGGGCTTGTTGTCGTTGCCGGTAGACGCGCCAGCCGATATAGCCGAGCACCGCACCGGCAATGATCAGCCAGTTATGCATCCGCACCGATAACAGCAGCAGCAGACCGGACAGCCCCAGCACCAGCAACCGGCCAATGACCGCCCTGGCCTGCGGCGTCGGGGCCCGGGAAAACCAGCGCAGGCCATAATACAGCGCGACCAGCACGGCGACGATCAGCAGGACTCTGGGCACAGCGCGCTCCATTAAATGAATAAACCGCTGTGTATTCTACCCAAGCGCGGGGCCGGGGGATATCGGCGCGATATCGGCGGCGGGGATTGATGACCGGTAATGCTAGAATGGAACTATGAACACACCGACCCTGTACCAGCTGGCCGAGCGCTGTCTGGCCGAGAGCGACGCCGACTATAAGGCCCGGCTCAGCAAGCAGACCGCCGAGGACTGGCGCGGCGGCCGGCTGTCACGCGCGGTCGATGCCGAGCCGGTCGCAGCGCTGGAGCCGGGGCGACCCGAGCGGCCCGAGCTCGTCGCGTCCCGCCAGCTGGGCCGGCGCCGTACCGGCAGCAGCGCGGGGCGGGCGATGCTGTACCATGCGCTGGCGCACATCGAGTTCAATGCCATCAACCTGGCCTGGGATGCGATCTATCGCTTTCGTTCCATGCCCGCTGACTATTACGACGACTGGGTCCGCGTCGCTGATGAGGAGGCGTGTCACTTTTCACTGTTGCAGGCCCGGCTGCGCGAGCTCGGTCATCAATATGGTGACTTCCCGGCCCATGACGGGCTGTGGACGATGGCGCGCAAGACCGCCCATGATCCATTGGTGCGCATGGCCTTGGTGCCACGCACGCTGGAGGCGCGCGGCCTGGATGCCAACCCGGCGCTACGCGACAAGCTCTCCCGCGCCGGCGATGCGCGCGGCGTCGAGATCCTCGATATTATCCTGCGTGACGAGATCGGCCATGTCGCGATCGGCAACCGCTGGTACCACCATCTGTGCCAGCAGCGCGGCCTCGATCCGCAGCAGACCTATATCGAACTGCTGCAACAGTATTTCACCGCGTCTCTGCGCGGGCCGTTCCATGTCGAGGCGCGGCTAGAGGCGGGGTTTAGTGCCGATGAATTGCAGCAGCTCACAGAACTCTCCAGTGGCCAGTAATTAGCTTTGCCCGGAGTAAGATGTAAGATTAAAATTCTCCTGACTCACACCGGTGAGTGCTGTGGCCCAGCAGCCCGTCATGGACGCCGTAGCCAGGGCATGTCGCCCGGCTCAATAACAATGAACCTATATTTTACAGAGGAATAAGTGATGAAGTTGAGATTTGGGGATCGCAGCAGCCTGAATTCAGGCAGGCATTCAACAGCGAGGCAAAGTCTTAAAATCACCTGCCAAATACTCGCATTGCTTTTGTTATCCCTGCCGGCTATGGCCGGGTTGCGCCCTGATATCGCGAACTGCGAAGAACTCAAGGACGCAGACATCCAGGAGCAGATCAAGTTATGCACAGCCCATGCCGGTTGCGATCTGATCATGGGTTCGAAAAGATCATGCGTTACCGCCAAGACCTTTCTTGTCAATCTCAAGGCCGCCGTGGGCGAAGGTACTAAATCCCTTTTTGGGTATCGCAAGAAAGTCACCTCCAACCACGTTTTTACAGCCAGTCTGAGTGATGCCGCCAGGAAGGTCGAACAACTGCCAGCGGTACGAACGATCCTTGAAGGAAATAGTTGGGATGCATCGAAAGAAGCACGCGACGCAAGGGTCAAGGAATATGGTGTTTATGCACTGGGTCTTCTCGCCCAGATTGATGCCGCGGATAAGGATGTACTGAAACTCACCTACGGCACCACAGGAAAGATCATCTATATTGGAAAGATTCACTCAGGCTTTCTAAACAATGGCGGTGAATATCCCTCTGGGTATGGAACCATGTTTTTTGATAATGGTGAAATTCATCGCGGAGATTTTTTTAATACTAGTGTCAGTGGCAAGGGTGACTTTTTGCTTGCCAATGGCGTGCGGCGCATCGGCTGGGTAGGTGACAACGATGCCCCTCATAAGAATTTCGATCAGGTGGTTGTCTACCCAGGCGGTGAGGTATACCAAGGACGACTGGATGTGCATGTGAAACCTTCAGGCAAGGGTACCCTTAAATGGCCTAACGGCAATCTCAAGGAGGAAGGACTGTACGAGTTCGGCAAACTGGTTGCAGGCAAGCGCTACAACGAAGATGGCACAATAGGGCAGTTTGCAGAGGAGGACCCGGCAGCGCGGCAGGCGCGGGAAGAACGCGAACGCCTGGCAAAGGCCCGCGAGGACGAGCAGGAGCGGCTCGCGAAGGTAAAGGCCGCTGAGGATGCGCGAATTTACCAGGAGGAACTGGCGCGAAAAAGGGAGCGGGATTCGCGCGATACGGCGGCGGCATTGGGCACGCTGCTCGGCGTGATGGCACAAAACGAGCAAAACAAGGCCGACCGCGCGCAAGCACGGCAAGAGGAACAGCAGCGTCAATTGCTGGCGCAGCAAGCGCAACAGCGCCTGGCGCAAGCACAACAGGACAGGGCGTATCAGGCCGAAGCGGCGCAGGCGGAGGCCTTCAATCGTGAGGCGGCACTCGCAGCTGAGCAGCGCGCCAGGCAAAATGCTGCTGTTGCCAACAGTGCGCCGATAGCAGGAACGGTGATATACGACAGGCAAGGTGGCAGTCAGTCCCAGCCTTCAGCGTCCGGCCCACCGGCCATGGGTCACATTGAGATGGGTGGTGGGCTGAAAGGGACAACTGCTATATACGATTATAACCAGGACCGCCGCGCACAGGAGCAACGGCAACGTGAACAGGAGCACAAAGAGAGCGTCAGCAAATACGAAGAAGATGTGCGCCGGAATCAGGCCCAGCGCGCGGAAGACCAGCGGAAAGCAGATGAGGAGGGCGCGCGCCGACAGCAACAGTTCACCAATCAAAGGCTGGGACGAGAGGCTGCCAGGAATCAGGCCGTTGCGAACATCAAGGCCGAGATAAATCGCCAGGATGCAATCACCAGTCAGGTGATCAGCTCATTATGTCCGCCTCAGGTAGTGTTTGCGAACCATACCAGTGTTTGGATAACCGTCAACTGGAACTTCACCTTGACAGTTGACGGATTTTCATTCCCTGCAAGCGTGGCATCAGTGGTGGCGCCAAAATCAAGTCAAAGTGAAATGATCTTAGGTACCGGTTGCCCTGATAAGACATGGCAGAGCTCCGCAGGGGTAATTAACAGGGAGGATGCCGCTGCTAACTACCCATCCGGGTTTTATTAATTCCAGGTGCGGTATTGTCGAGGAAATGATCGAAGCCATGCTTGCGTGCTTCAGCGCTTGCGTAATCCGAGCGGGTCATCGGGGTTGATGCCGGGCTGGAACGGCAGGCGGCGGTCGATGTTGGTCAGCTGGTAGACGGTGCCGATCCAGTTGTTGATGACGGCCTCGGCGGTGTCATGCCAGGTGTTGTCGAGTTCGCCGATGATCAGTTCCTCGGGCAGGTTCGGCGGCGTACTGCTGCGCTGGATCGCCTCGATGACGCGCTCGCGGTGTTCATCGAGGATGGCCTGGCTCTGCGGGGTGAAATAGTGCTGCGGGAACGGCGGATAGCCGGTCCGGTCGCCGAGCACAAAGCGGTTGATCTCGCGTTTGTATTCCTTCAGCAGGCTGGTGTAGTCGTATTCCGGGTGGCCCTGGAAGAACACGATGCGGAACTGGTCGGCGCTGACGGCCAGATGGACACCGGCGTCCTCGCTGTCGACCAGTACATGCAGGCCGGCGGTGGCAAACTGTTCGGCATCGATCTGGTTGTAGCGTGAATGCGGCACGTCGAAGCGGGTGTTGACGCCGGTGACCAGCGGGTGTTTGCGGTCGACGACATGATGTGAATACACGCCCCAGCGCTTGTCACCGAGGTGGCGGCGTTTCTGGTTATAACGGAACTCCATCACCGCATGGGTCGCCAGGCACGAACACAGCGTCGACGTGACATTGTCATAGGCCCAGTCGATGACCTCGATCAGCGGCTTCCAGAACGGCTGCGCCGACAACTCGGGGCCGGTGACATTGGCGCCGGTGATGATCAGCGCATCGAGGCCGTGGGCCTTGATGTCATCGAATGACTTGTAATATTTGGCGACATGGGCACGCCCTTCCGGCGAGCGCTCCAGCTCCGCCAAGGTGAACGGATGCATGTAGAACTGCGCGATCTGGTTGCTTTCGCCGACCAGCCGGAAAAACTGCCGTTCGGTGGCGGCGATCGCGGCATCGGGCATCATGTTCAGCAGGCCGATATGCAGCTCGCGGATCTCCTGCTGCTGGGCAAAGTCGCGGCCGAGGATGGTTTCACCTTCGTCGCGCAGGCGGGCGAAGGTCGGGAGGTCGGAATTGGCAACCAGAGGCATGTAGCGGTCTCCTTTACGTACTGGTCAGCAGCTCAGCTGCCCTTGCGCTTGATGGCCTGTTCGACCAGGGTGATGAAATCGGCCGGTGACTTGACCTGCCACAGCTCGTCGGTGGTGATGCTGTAGCCGTACTGGCCGGCGATCGCCTCATAGCGTGGGATGCGGGAATAGAATAGCCGCGGGAACATCCAGCGCACGAACTGGTCGGGGTCGATCTGTGCGATATAGGCGAGCTGGCCCTGCGCCATGTATTCGGCGAGCTGCTGGTCGAGGAAGGCCTCGCGATAATACAGCGGCTTGGGCTCGCGTTCGGCGCGGCGGATCAGCTCCTTCTCGTCCTTGTCGGTGGCCTTGATGTACAGGATCAGTGTATGGTCGGCCAGCACCTTGGTGGTCGCCGGGTCATCGAGTTCGCAGACACTGCCGCCGGCATCATTGATGAAATGCTTGTAGCCGTAGATCTGCTGCGCCTTGCGGATGAACTCCGGCACATCACGCATCGCCGCGATCTCGGCCTGGTGATGCAGGGCCTGGCGGCGCTTGAATTCGCGCAGCGCCTGGCCACCCTTTTCCGGGTTGCCGAGTTTGCCAAGGAAACTCGACACCGGCGCCAGGTTATCGACGGTGATGTTGTTCAGGATGTAGATCGAATCGGTGCGCAGCAGGTCGCGCAGGAACGGGATCTCCATCGCCTTGCTCTTGATGTTGTCGAGGATCGGTTCATCGAGGTAGCGGGTACCGATCCGGTAGTCGCCGGAATAGTGGAACCAGCCGTTGTGACGCAGCATCATCGCCAGCCGGGTCTTGCCGACCCCGGACATGCCGAGCAGCGTGATCGATTTGTGTTCCCAGTTGCGGAAATCCTCGGCGGTCAGTTTCACACAGTGCTCCGTTGTGGGTCGTGTCAGATATCTGGCGAATGGTAACCCGCCAGCAGCTGTTGTGGCATCCGGGGCCTATTCGGATTAACATGATAGCAGCTTGCCGTCGTCACGATCCATGGAGAAGCGTATGCCTTACCGATTGATGATCCTGCCGGCCACCGTCCCTGAAGAGATCAGGGTACTGAAGATCCCCTCCGACATGGAGACCCAGGAGGCCTACCGCCATGTCACCGCCATCATCGCCCAGATCGAGCAGCAGAACCCGGATGCCGACTGGGAGGATCTGGCCGAGGCGCTGGAGGAGCGCAACTTTATCCCGCAGGATTGTGTGCTCGGGCCGGAGCTGTGATAAAAAACGCGCTGAACGGCCGTGGCGTTGGTGCCGGCCTCAAATGCCCAGCCATCCTTTCGCTACGCATGATCTAAGGGGGTAGCCTGGGTTGAGCGACAGCGAAACCCGGGTTTCACTCCGTTCAACCCAGGCTACTTCCTATGAAGCAAGATCTGATCTGAGCAAGGATGGAACAGGGCGCCGACCTGTTAAATTCCCTGATGCCGCCGCGGCTGTCGGCCGGCGTCATCGTGCTGCATTACCGTGACACGGTGCCGCATTACCTGGTGCTGCGCGCCCATGGCCACTGGGATTTCCCCAAGGGCCGGCTCGAACCCGGCGAGACGCCGCTGGCCGCTGCGATCCGCGAGGTCACCGAGGAGACGACGCTGACTGGGCTGGACTTCCGCTGGGGGCATGATTATCGCGAGACCGCGCCGTACCGTCAGCACAAGGTCGCCCGCTATTATGTCGCCCATGCACCGACGATGGCCGTCGACCTGCCGGTCAGCCCCGAGCTCGGCTATCCCGAGCATGAGGAATACCGCTGGCTGCCGTACCACGAGGCCCGTGGCCTGCTGGTCGAGCGGGTACAGACCATCTTCGACTGGGCCCATCAGCTGATCACGGCCGGACTGGCCGGGCGGTAAAATGCTATAATTGCCGGCTGATCACCCACCCGGATTAGGACATAGCCCATGAGCGCACCCAAGGCCCCCGAACTGCTGTCGCCGGCCGGCACCTTGCGCAATATGCGCTACGCCTATGCCTATGGCGCCGATGCGGTGTATGCCGGCCAGCCGCGCTACAGCCTGCGGGTGCGCAACAACGATTTTATGCAGGACAACCTGGCAACCGGCATCAAAGAGGCCCATGCCCAGGGCAAGAAGTTCTACGTCGCCAGCAACATCTATCCGCATGTGCGCAAGGTCGACACCTACATGAAGGACATGGCGCCGGTGATCGCGCTCGGCCCCGATGCGCTGATCATGGCCGATCCGGGTCTGATCATGCTGGTGCGCGAGCGCTGGCCCGAGATGCCGGTGCACCTGTCAGTGCAGTCCAATACCGTCAATCATGCCACGGTCCGCTTCTGGCAATCGGTCGGCGTGTCGCGCGTCATCCTGTCGCGCGAGCTGTCGCTGGACGAGATCGAGGAGATCAAGCAGCGCTGCCCGGACATGGAGCTCGAGGTGTTCGTCCACGGCGCGCTGTGCATCGCCTATTCGGGGCGTTGCCTGCTGTCGGGTTATTTCAACCATCGCGATCCGAACCAGGGCAGCTGCACCAACTCCTGCCGCTGGCAATACAAGGTATCCGAGGGTAGCGAGGACGTCAGCGGTGATATCATCAAGATCAAGGATTTCTCCTCGCTGTTGTCGGCGCCGAGCATGTCCGGTTGCGGCGACATCCCGCGCCATTCGCTGGCCGATCAGGTCTACCTGCTGGAGGAGAGCGAACGGCCCGGTGAGTTCCTGCCGATCTTCGAGGATGAACACGGCACCTATATCATGAACTCCAAGGACCTGCGCGCCATCGAGCACATCGAGCGGCTGGTTCGGATCGGTGTCGATTCGCTGAAGATCGAGGGCCGCACCAAGTCGCATTATTATGTCGCGCGTACCGCGCAGCTGTATCGCCAGGCAATCGATGACGCGGTGGCCGGCCGGCCGTTTGATTTCAGCCTGCCGGGCAAGCTCGAATCCTTGGCCAACCGCGGCTATACCGATGGTTTTTATCAGCGTCATCACAGTGATGAACACCAGAACTATCTGCAGAACAGCTCCGACAACTACAAACAGCGTTTTGTCGCCGAGATCACCGGCTATGATGCTGCGACCGGTCTGGCCGAGGTGCTAGCCAAGAACAAGTTCACTGTTGGCGACTCGCTGGAGCTGTTGACGCCAGACGGCAATCACAGCTTTGTGCTCGAGCGCATGTTCGATCTGGGCGGCGCGCCGCGCCATGAGGTCGCCGGCAGTGATCACCGGGTGCGGATCGCCGTGCCGGTTGCCGTCAGCGACAAGGCGCTGCTGGCGCGCAATCTTGACGCCGGAGACGCGATCAGGAAGACGGCCTGAACACCATCAACCTTTTCTCTCGCGGTCGGCCGGACGCAACCGGCCAAGGGACAGGCAGCCGTGAAGAAGACCACTCCCGAACATCTCTATAACGAACATCGTCCCGAGGCGATCCAGCAGCGGCTGGCCGGAACCGCCGGCCAAGGGACAGGCAGCCGTGAAGAAGACCACTCCCGAACATCTCTATAACGAACATCGTCCCGAGGCGATCCAGCAGCGGCTGGCCGGAACCGCCGGCTCGCAGACCATCTCTGATGCCGTGCTGGGCGGCATCGATGGCTGTGTCACGACCTTTGCGGTGGTGGCCGGTGCGGTCGGCGCCGGGTTGTCGGCCTCCATTGCGCTGATCCTCGGTTTTGCCAATCTGTTTGCCGATGGCTTCAGCATGGCCGTCAGCAATTATGAATCGATCAAGGCCCGGCAGGAGTATGCCGACGCTATCCGGCGCACCGAAGCGCTGCATATCGAGCAGATTCCGGACGGTGAACGCGAAGAGATCCGTCAGATCTTCCAGGGCAAGGGCTTCGACGGTGAAACATTAGAGCACATCGTCGCGACCATCAGTCAGGACCGGCGTTTATGGATAGAAACGATGCTGACCGAAGAACACGGTTTGCAGAAAACGAGTCCAAGCCCAGGCAAATCTGCCGCCGTAACCTTCCTGGCCTTCCTGATGGTCGGGGCCTTGCCGCTGCTGCCATTACTGGTGCCAGGACTGGAGATGCAGCGTCAGTTCGTGTTGAGTGCCGTGATTGCCGCGTTCGTGTTCTTTGCGATCGGCATGCTGAAGAGTCTGGTGTTTGCCAAGCCGGTGTGGCGCGCCGGGATCGGCACCTTGCTGACCGGCGGCGCCGCCGCCAGCCTGGCCTATCTGACAGGTTATCTGCTGCGCAACATAGTTGGTATTGGATAAATCCGCTGAAGGTCAGTTTGGGGTCAGAGTAAAAACTCTTCGCCATACTTTCGTTGAAGAAAATGTGGTGAGCGCGTTTTTACTCTGACTCCAAACTGTTTACTCTGACCCGAATGGCACTTACTTAAGGAGGCAGCCGGCGGGTAGCCTGGGTTGAGCGACAGCGAAACCCGGGCTTCACTCCGTTCAACCCAGGCTACCTCCTATCAAAAACGCTTAAGTAAGTACCATTCTACTCTGACCCCAAACTGGAAACTGGCGCCAAACTGGCGGAAGGCGGTAGCGTTTTTTTCCAGTGATTCAATCAGACCGGCCATAGCGCCGCTTGATGCCTTGTTGCAGCAGCGGCTCGAAGCTGGCAACCAGATTCCAGACCTGCTGTTCAGCCACCGCCAGCTGCTCTATCGGCATTTGTATGCGCTTGGGGTTTACGTTGTGAACCTTTGCGCTGATATCAGCATGAGCGGCGCGAACCTGGTCGGTTTCAGCAAGGCCAAGATTTTTCAGCATACGGGAGAAAAACTCCCAGTCATTTAGTTCCATGTTGGTCACATCAGCGTTAGGTAGGCCGAGCTCACCAGCCAGGGCGGTATAACGTATACAACGACGCTCAATTTCCAGCGCATACCAGAAACACAGCTGATAATCGGACAGGGTTTCCCAGCCAAGGAGAGGTAGTACATTCGGGTCACGAGGCTCCAGCAGGTAACTCCATCCCCATGTGGTACGGCCTGGAATAGTATTTCTCTCCAGAAGGCTCCATGCGACCTCGCGTGGTGGGCGCCGTAGGAATATCAGGCCAGGTCGCAGGCCAAGCTGAATCATCGGTTCAATAAAACCTTTACACGTCAGGTGAGAGGATTCAGCGTATACTGGTTCAGTTACCCTGGATATTGCCGGTAACTTGTGATCGCGGAGAAATGCCAGGGCGACAGCAGGATTTTGCTGTGCGCGCCGCATTGCATGAACGAAGTTGGGTTCCGGCTCGTGTTCCGAATGTACTCCAGGTAACGAGCCCAGCAATTGTGATAAATAGGCAGATCCACTGCGGCCTGATGTGACTGTGAAGATGAGTGATTTTTCGAACTTGATCATTTTACGATATCTTGTTAAAGAGTGTTTTTTCAGTCATGGATGCGATATCTGAGTTAAGCGTCGAGGTCCGGGATCAGCTGGCTCTCGAGCTTGGCGATCATGTCCTTGAGGAATAGCTTGCGCTTTTTCATCCGCTGCAGTTGCAGCTGGTCTACATCAGGCATTGAGATCAGCCGTTTCACCACGTCGTCGAGATCGCGGTGTTCAACCTTCAGCTCCTCGATGCGCTGTTTGAGGGTCGCGATTTCGTCTGCGTTGAGTTCGTTATCCATATCGATCAGCCATTGTACCGCCCGCGCAGGGTACGGTTTTTAGTTATGCAGCAGATAGCTGCCGCCGCAGCCTGATTCTTTAGCCCTTGTGCCAGCATTTCCCGAGTCGTCCGAGGGTGAGTATAGCAGTGGGAGCAGGGGAGAGGGAGGGATTAAACTTGAGGCATCCCTGTGAGTGGCACTACCCCGTACCCGTAACTATAATCCATGCCGAAGAGGCTCGTAATCTGGCCAGTTACAGGGTTGCACAAGCAGATTGACGCACCATGGGGGAGGCGATCTAAGGAAGCTCTGAATAATTCAAGAATTACCACGGCCGTCATTCCCGCGAAAGCGGGAATCTAGGTATTACAGGTGTTTATGGATGCCCGCTTCCGCGGGCATGACGACAATGCGAATTGATCAGAGGTTCCCTAAGTTTTTTCCCGCGGTAACTCAATCCAGAAGGTGCTGCCGCTACCATGGATGCTTTCAAAGCCGATCGTGCCGCCCATCGCCTCGACGATCTGCTGGCAGATGGTGAGGCCAATGCCGGTGCCGCCGATATTCCCGCCCTCGGCACCGAGCCGGTTAAACGGTTTGAACAGGTCTTGCTGGCGTTGTTGAGGAATTCCATTGCCGGTGTCGCTCACCATGATACGGAACATCTGCGTATTGTGATCAGCAAAGTGCAGCCTTACCCTGCCGCCAGGGCGGTTGTATTTGACGGCATTGGAAAGTAGATTAAGCAATATCTGTTTCAGGCGCAGGCGATCGGTACGCAGTATGATCCCTGAAAAATCGTCACTTTCAATCTGGACGCCTTGGGGGGCGGACAAACGCCGGGTCAGGGCCAGGCATTCGCTGATTACCTCGTCCAGCTCGACCGATTCGATGGTGAGTTCCAGGTTACCGCTTTCAATTTTTGCGAGGCTCAACACCTGGTTGATCAGATCCAGCAGGTGGTCGCCGCCTCTGATGATTTCATCCACACACTCTTTATGACTCTTAGACAGATTAGGGTCCATGCTGATCAATTGGGCGAAGCCGAGCACAGCATTCATGGGTGTGCGCAGTTCATGAGACATGCTGGCCAGAAATTCACTCTTGGCAAGATTGGCGGTTTCAGCCTCCACCTTGGCGGCTTTATAGGCAGCTGTGCGTTGCTCGACACGATTCTCAAGTTCAGTATTCAGTTCCTTGAGCTCAGCCCTTGAGCTGATGACCGATTTGAAATAAGTAACGGTGCCGTTGACCACGATGATCAGCAAACTGCCTACCGCACCAAGCATCAGGGCGAACCACACACGATCCTGCTCCAGGGAGGGAATGGCGACCATTTTCCTATAGGAATAAACCTTCAGACTGTATTCAGGCAGTTCACTGGTTGCAATAATATGCGGGATGGCATGATCATCCATCTTCATCAATGAAGGGAATCTTTGGATTCCCCATGGGGTAATATTTAACATGGGGAAGGTGCTTCTGCGGTAGCGCTGAAGTCTATCCTCATTGCTTAAGGTGTTAATAGCGGAGCCAGGCAACGCGCGCATCTCCAGTGCCCTGTCGTGTGACAGCATGATGATGCCGTTGATATCCGTGATAAAGGAATCATAATCCCTGACGAGAAAGGTCAGGTTCTCGACATCAATCTTTGCAACAACCGCCCCGAGAAATTTACCATCGATGATTACCGGGCTGGAAAAATACAGGCCGGGTATATGCGTGGTCTTCCCTACGGCATATTGCATGCCGGTCAGACCGGCAATATTCCTTTTGAAATATTCACGTTCGGCAAAATTAGGGCCAATGCTGGATGACGGGCTGTCCCAATTGCTTGCTACAATAGAATCCCCCGCTGCATTTAACAGGAAAATGATGTCTACATTCAGGTCCTTTGCCGCGAGTGAAAAGTACTGGCTTAGATCCTTCAAGGCGGGGTCAGCAGTCCATTGCTGGCGCCGCTGCTCAAGCGGGCTTGATGATGGTTTGGTGTCAGGGCCAAATCTAGAAAGGGCCCATTTGACACGTATCAGATGACTCATCAGATCCGGGATGCCATGCATGTAATTCAGGTTTCTACGGATACTGTCAGCCAGATCATTAGCATGCTGACGAGAAAGGCTGGTCTCTTGTTGAATCAGAGAATCTGTCCTGGTTTGATAGAAAGATGCTGCAATGTACCACGCCAAAATATTCCATAAAATAATCAGTATCAAAGAAATGAGTACGGCGCTGTGCCGGTTCATTTTCACCCTGCTGGATATGGAAGAATATATTGTCTTTGTCATGATCGTTCGCTGCTTGCAAGGTCATATATCCAGCCCAGAGAGCTGTTGCTATCAAGATCGACGTATATGCCAACCAAAAAGCAACACGAGCGTCTTCATTCATTACTGCTGCAGCTGGTCAATGTCGGGCCTTGAGGTCAGCGATTACAAGGCGTGCCCGTTATCCATATCGATCCGCTATTGAACACCCGAATCCGGTGCGGCCTCTGGTTATGCAGTAGATAGCTGCTGATGGAGCTTGATTCTTTAACAGCTTGTTAGCCTTTGCGCCATCTTTTGCCGAACCGCCCGAGCATGGCAAGCATCCCGTGCAGCAGGCCGCCAATCGCACCATAGAGGTGGGCGGCGACAATGACCTCGCCACCCGCCAGACTGCTGGAGCCGGGCAGTGGGCCGTGAGAGGTTTCCCACAGCAGCTTGGCGGTAACGACCAGCAGCAACACGATCTCGGCGCGATAGCCACGGCAGATCGCGGCCATGGCGCCGGCGACAAACAGCCCGTGCAATACCCCGGATAATCCAACGTACCATTCCAGGTCGGTCTCCAGCCACCACAGGCCGAGGCTGGTGGAGAGCGAGCTGAGCAGCCAGACCAGCAGCCACTGGCGCCAGTTCAGCAAACGGCCGAACAGCAGCCAGATCAGCACCAGTCCGGCCAGATTCATCAGTAGGTGTGGCCAGCCCAGATGGACCAGGTGTCCGGTCACGACACGCCACCATTCTCCTTCGATGATCGCCGAGCGTTGATAACGCAGCAACGCAGCCAGTTGTTCACCGGCGGCAGCAAACAGCAGTGTCAGCAGGGCCAGCAGCAATGCCGGTGCATGGTGTTGCCACAGGTGCTGCAAACGTTGCCGGGTAACCGCCATCATGGCTGGTCGAGCCGGTCGCAGATTGCCACCGATAATGCCGAGCGTTGCTGTTCGTCATCGAGCGGGCGGTTGGCGGCATCGGTGATGAAGAACACGTCCTCGACCCGCTCGCCAAAGGTGGCGATCTTGGCGCTGTGGACCCGGATGCCATGCTGGGCCATGACCCGGCCAACCTGCGCCAGCAGCCCGGGACGGTCGGCGGTGATCAGCTCCATATAGGTATAACGCTGGCGCGGGTGGGCGCGAAAATGCACCTCGGTCGGGATCGAGAAGTGTTTCAGCCGGTGCGGGCGTCGCCGTGTGACGTGCATTGCTGCCAGATCATTGCGTGATATGCCGTCATGCAGGGCCTGCGAGATCTCCTGCAGCCGGCGCTGGTCGTCGATCGCCTGGCCGGCCTCGTCGAGGACGATGAATGAATTCAGTGTATAGCCATCACGGCTGGTGTAGATCCGCGCATCGACGATGTTCAGCCCCATCTGGTCGAGCACCGTGGTAGTGATCGCAAACAGATGGTCCTGGTCTGCGCTGTAGATGAAGATCTCGGTGCCGCCACGGCGGATCTCGGCCCGGAACGCAACCATCGGCAGTGGGCCGTTGCCATGGCGCAGCATGCTTTCGGTCTGCCAGGCCACCTCGTTCGGATCGTGGCGGATGAAATAGTCATCATTGAGGCGTTGCCACAGCGCCTCGGCATGACGCAGATTGATCCCGTCACGGCTCTCCAGCAGCTCAAACGAGGCACGGCGCGCCTCACGCACCAGTTCATCCTTCTGTGCCAGGTTTTCCAGGCCGCGGCGGAAGGCATGTTTGGTGGCGGTGTAGAGCTGGATCAGCAGCGCATCCTTCCAGGTGTTCCACAACTCCGGGCTGGTACCGCGGATATCGGCGACGGTCAGCAGGTACAGGTGGTCGAGCCGGCCCTGGTCGCGCACCGCAGTGGCAAACTCGGCGATGACCTCGGGGTCGCTGATGTCCTTGCGCTGCGCCGTCATCGACATCAGCAGGTGATTCTTGACCAGCCATCTGACCAGGGCCGTGTCATATTCGCTGAGGCCATGGTGCAGGCAGAACTCCTCGGCATCGCTGCCACCGAGCTCCGAGTGGTCGCCGCCCCGGCCCTTGGCGATGTCATGAAACAGCGCCGCCAGATACAGCAGCTCCAGCTTCGGGATGCGCTGGATGACCTGGCTGCAGAACGGGATCTCGTGGGCGTGTTCCCGGACCGTGAAACGGCGCAGGTTGCGGATCACCATCAGCGTGTGGTCATCGACGGTATAGACATGGAACAGGTCGTATTGCATGCGGCCGACGATGCGGGCAAACACCGGCAGGTAGGCGGCAAGGATGCCGTAGCGGTTCATGCGCCGCAGCTGATGGGTGATACCGTGAGGCTGGCGCAATATCTCCATGAACAGCGAGCGGCAACGCAGGTCATTGCGAAACGTGTCGTTGATCAGTTCGGTGTTGGAGCGGATCAGCCGGATCGTCGTGGCGCGTACCCCGTGAAGCTCAGGGTGTTGCGCCAGGATCAGGAAGAGCTCCAGCAACGCGAACGGATAGCGCTGAAAGATGCCGTTATGGGTGACCTCGATGAAGCCATTGCAGCTGCGGAAGCGGCTGTTGATGCTGCGGCATTCGGTGGCGCTGTCGGCATACAGGATCGCCTCCTGGAACAACTGCAGCAACATCTCGTTGAGCCGGCCGAGCTCAGTGATGGTACGGTAATAGGCCTGCATGAACTTCTCGACCGCGAGGTGACCGGCCTCGTCGCGGTAACCGAGCAGCTCGGCCAGGGCCTTCTGATGGTCAAACAGCAACCGGTCCTCGCGCCGTCCGGCCAGCATGTGCAGCGCAAAGCGCACATTCCACAAGAAGCCCTGGCCATCGATCAGCGCCTGGTATTCCTGGGCGGTCAGGAACTGGTGGTCCACCAGGTCGTGCAGCGTGCCGGCATTGAAGTGGCGCTTGACGACCCAGCCAATCATCTGGATATCGCGCAGACCGCCCGGGCCTTCCTTGACGTTGGGTTCAAGGTTGTAGGCAGTATCATGGAACTTGCGATGCCGCGCCTGCTGTTCCTCCCATTTGGCGGCGAAGAACTCCCGGCTGTTCCACAGCGTCGGGGCGCTGGTGGCCACGGTCATCGCACCATATAACGCCAGCGGGCCGGCGATGCAACGCGACTCCATCAGGTTGGTCACGATTGTCACATCGCGGAGCGCCTCGTCACGGCATTCATCGACGGTACGGACGCTGTGGCCGACCTCGAGTCCGATATCCCACAACAGCGTCAGGAACTGTTCAATCGCGCTGCGAAATTCATCATGGCACGGGGTGGTCAGCAGGATCAGCAGGTCGATATCGGAGCCGGGGTGCAGTTCACCGCGGCCATAGCCGCCGACAGCGATCAGCGCCACCCGCGGGTCGGCGGCGGCAAAGAAACGCTGCCAGGCCCGGGTGACCAGCGCATCGGTCAGGCCGGTCTGTTGCGGGACCAGCATCGTGGCATCGCTGCCGCTGCGAAAGCGCTGCTGCAGCACCTGTTTGCCACGTTGCAGCGCCTCCCGAAACAGCTTCAATGGATCGCTGTCAGCGGCGAGCCGGGCCGCGAAGGCGCCGCCATCAAACAGTTCGTCATCGATCTGCGGGGTCAGCATGCTCCTAGCCCGTCACAGTTCATCACCGGCCAGCTGCGTCAGCACCTCATGTCCGGTGTCGGTGACCAGGACCGTATGTTCCCACTGTGCCGACAGTGAGTGATCCTTGGTGATCACCGTCCACTGATCAGGTAACAGCTTCACATGGCGCTTGCCGGCATTGATCATCGGCTCGATGGTGAAGATCATGCCGGGTTCCAGCACGATGCCGGTGCCGGGCTGGCCGTAATGCAGCACCTGCGGGTCCTCATGAAAATTGCGGCCGATGCCATGGCCGCAGTATTCACGCACCACCGAGCAGTTGTGGCCCTCGGCATGGGCCTGGATCGCATGTCCGATATCGCCGAGCGTGATGCCGGGTTTGACCATATTGATGCCGATACACATGCATTGATGGCTGATCTGCGTGACGCGCCGCGCCTGGACCGAGGGTTCGCCGACCAGGAACATCTTGCTGGTATCACCGTGATAGCCGTGTTTGATGACGGTGATATCGACGTTGACGATGTCGCCGTTCTTGAGTTTTTTCGGCCCGGGGATGCCATGGCAGACCTGGTGGTTGACCGAGGTGCAGATCGATTTCGGAAAGCCGCGGTAGTTGAGCGGGGCCGGGATCGCCTGCTGGGTGTTGACGATATAGTCATGGCAGATCCGGTCCAGCTCGTCGGTGGCGATGCCGGCCTGCACATGGGGGGCGATCATCCTCAGCACCTCGCCGGCCAGCCGGCCGGCCAGCCGCATCTTTTCAATCTCATCCGTAGTCTTGATCAGTATTGCCATTGTAAGTCCATGATTAACGCAGGGATAACGCAATGAAAAGGCGTGATTTTACGGCAAGATACACTACCTGACGACCTTTTGTCAGTGGTCGGCGCCCGGCAGCGGGCCGGTGGCACCGGCCGTCAATTTAACCCATTGTGAAATATGGCAGTTTATGCTATAAAACGCACTCCCGAACTGCCGCAGCCGCGGCGGCCAGGGGATAACATTAACTATTAATCCGCACATATACCGACACACCGCTCTGGGTGCCTGGCTTGCCGGGTGGAACGGTGGGGTATATGGAGGTTTAACCCGACATAGGAGTGCTTTACCATGGCAAATGTATCCATGCGCCAGATGCTTGAGGCTGGCGTTCATTTTGGTCATCAGACCCGTTACTGGAATCCCAAGATGTCTCCGTTCATCTTCGGCGAACGGATGAACATCCATATCATCAATCTTGAAAAGACCGTCCCGCTGTTCAACGAGGCGATGAACTTCCTCGGCAAGGTCGCGGCCAAGAAGGGCCGGGTGCTGTTCGTCGGTACCAAGGGCGCGGCCCGCGACGTGATTCGCGAAGAGGCGATCCGCGCCGGCATGCCGTTCGTCGACTACCGCTGGATGGGCGGCACACTGACCAACTACAAGACCGTCAAGCAGTCGATCAAGCGCCTGAAGGAACTGAGCGCGATGTTCGCTGACAATCAGCACGAGCGCCTGAGCAAGAAGGAAGCACTGGGCCTGAAGCGCGAGATGGACAAGCTGGACCGCAATCTGGGCGGCATCAAGGACATGAACGGGCTGCCGGATGTGATGTTTGTCGTTGACGTCGGTCACGAGAACATCGCCATCTGCGAAGCGCGCAAGCTGGGCATCCCGGTGGTTGCCGTGGTCGACACCAACAATACACCAGACGGTATCGATTATGTCATCCCCGGCAATGATGATGCGATCCGCGCCATCAAGCTCTATCTGAGCATGGCCGCCGACGCCATCCTCGAAGGCCGTTCCTCGGCATTGCTGGGTAACGAGGAAGAGTTCGTTGATGTCACCGAGGCGCCGGCAGATAACCGGCCGAAGAAGAAGGTGACGGTCAAGAAGAGACCCACCAAGGTGGCGTCTTCAGGCGCTGACGAAGAGTAATCATGACATGATCACGCCCGGCTCCGCCGGGCGTGATGCACTAGACACAATGAGGTAGATGACATGGCAATCACAGCAGGTATGGTCAAGGAGCTGCGCGAGCGCACCGGCTCCGGCATGATGGAATGCAAGCGGGCACTGGAAGAAACCAACGGTGACATCGACGCCGCGATCGAACACATGCGCAAGGCGGGTCTGGCCAAGGCCGGCAAGAAGGCGGACCGCACCGCCGCCGAAGGCAACATCAAGATCCTTACCAATGCCAAACAGCATGTCGCGGCGATGGTCGAGATCAACTGCGAGACCGACTTCGTCACCAAGGGTGACGACTTCCAGGGCTTCGCCAACGCGGTCGCCGCCTGCATCATCAACAGCAAGCCCGGCTCGCTGGATGCGCTGCTGGCGCTGCCGCTGCACAGCGGCAAGGACACCACGGTCGAGACCGCGCGCAAGGAGCTGATCGCCAAGATCGGCGAGAACATCAACGTCCGCCGCTTCGAGCTGCTGGAAAACAGCGCCGGTCCAATCGGGACCTATCTGCACGGGGACCGCATCGGCGTCGTGGTCTGTCTGGACGGCGGCAGCGAGGCGCTGGCCAAGGACATCGCGATGCATATCGCCGCCACCAACCCGATCGCGATCAGCGAGGCCGATGTGCCGGCCGCGACACTGGTCAAGGAAAAAGAGGTGTTTATGGCCCAGGCCGCCGACAGCGGCAAGCCGGCCAACATCATCGAGAAGATGGTCGAGGGCCGGATCCGCAAGTTCCTCGCCGAGGTGACACTGCTCGGTCAGCCGTTCGTCAAGGACCCGGAGACCACGATTGACAAGCTGCTGGCCAAGGCCAATGCCAAGGTCAGCCGTTTCCATCGCTTCGAGGTCGGCGAAGGCATCGAAAAGAAGGTCGAGAACTTTGCCGAAGAGGTGATGGCCCAGGCCAAGGGGTACCAGTCTTGAGCGAACCCAGGGGCACGGACCGTCCCGGCTACAAGAGGATACTGCTGAAGCTCAGCGGTGAGGCGCTGATGGGCGATGATGATTACGGTATCAATCCGAAGATCATCAACCGCATCGCCCGCGAGATCAGTGAGCTGAACGGCAGCGGCGTCGAGGTGGCGCTGGTGGTCGGTGGCGGCAACATCTTCCGCGGCATCAACCTGGCCGGCGAGGGTATGGACCGGGTGACGGCGGATCACATGGGCATGCTGGCGACGGTGATGAATGCACTGGCGTTGCAGGATGCGCTGGAGCATCAGGGTATGTTCGTGCGGGTGATGTCGGCGATCAAGATCAACCAGATCTGCGAGGACTATATCCGGCGCCGCGCGGTCCGTCATCTGGAGAAGGGCCGTATCGTCATCTTCGCTGCCGGCACCGGTAATCCGTTCTTCACCACCGATTCGGCGGCCAGCCTGCGCGGTATCGAGATCAACGCCGAGGCAGTGCTGAAGGCCACCAAGGTCGACGGGGTCTATACCGCCGATCCGAAGAAGGACCCCCAGGCGGTGTTCCTGCCGCGGCTGACCTATGACCAGGTGCTGGATCGCAAGCTGAATGTCATGGATGCCACCGCGATCGTGCTGTGTCGTGACAACAACATGCCGCTGCGGGTGTTCAATATATTCAAACATGGCGCCCTGAAGGATGTCGTGATGGGCGGTTCCGAAGGGACGCTGGTCGAGAGAGGGTAATACGCAGATGATCAACGATATCAAAAAAGACGCCCAGGCACGGATGGCCAAGAGTGTCGAGGCGTTGAAGGGTGAGTTTGCCAAGATCCGCACCGGGCGTGCCAGCCCCAGCCTGCTGGATCATATCCGGGTCGATTATTACGGCAGCATGATGCCGCTGAGTCAGGTCGCCAACATCAGCGCCTCGGAATCGCGCACGCTGACGATCAGCCCATGGGAGAAGAACATGGTGTCGGCGATCGAGAAGGCGATCATGACCTCCGATCTGGGCCTGAACCCGTCGACTGCCGGCAGTGTGATCCGTGTGATCCTGCCGCCGCTGACCGAGGAGCGGCGCAAGGAGATGATCAAGGTGGTGCGCAGCGAGGCCGAGGCGGCACGGGTCGCGATCCGCAATATCCGCCGCGATGCCAACACCGACTGCAAGGAACTGCTGAAAGAGAAAGAGATCACCGAGGATGATGAGCGGCGCGCCGAGGACGAGGTGCAAAAGCTGACCGACCGTTTCGTCGCTGAGGTGGATACGCTGCTGGCGGCCAAGGAAAAGGATCTGATGGAGATCTGACCGGCCAGATGGCCGATCGCAGATGATAACGTTTTTTCAGCAGCCTGCTAATGTTGATCGGTGACTTGGACAGATATACATGAGTGCAGCGGACGATCCCTCAGCATCATCTCCCACACGACTGCCTTCCCATGTCGCCATCATCATGGATGGCAACGGCCGCTGGGCCCGGCGCCGGCTGATGCCGCGCTTTGTCGGCCACAAGGCCGGGGTCGAGGCGGTGCGCAATATTGTCGTCGCCTGCCGCGAACGTGGCATTGGCGCGCTGACACTGTTCGCCTTCAGCAGCGAAAACTGGCAACGTCCCGAGGAGGAGGTCGGCCTGCTGATGGATCTGTTCAGCGCGGCGCTGGAGCGTGAGGTCGGTGAGCTGCAGCACAACAATGTCCGCGTGTGTTTCATCGGTGATCGCTCGGCATTCGGCCCCGGGTTGACTGCGCGTATCGAACGCGCGGAACGTGCCACGGCGGCCAATGATGGCCTGCTACTGTCGATCGCCGCCAATTATGGTGGGCGCTGGGACATCACCCAGGCGGTAAAGGCCCTGTGTGGCCAGGTGCAGCGTGGTGAACTGGGTGTTGCTGACATCGATGAACGGCGGCTGGCCGGGGCGCTGGAACTGGCGAACCTTCCTGAACCGGATCTGTTCATTCGTACCGGTGGCGAGCAACGCATCAGTAATTTCCTGTTGTGGCAGCTGGCCTACACCGAATTGTATTTTACCGCTACCTTGTGGCCTGATTTCGATCGCCAGGCCTTTGATCAGGCGCTGGGCTGGTATGCACAGCGCGAGCGCCGCTTCGGTCGTACCAGTGAACAGCTGAGACAACTCAACAGTGCTTAAGCATCGCATCCTGACCGCCGCCGTGCTGGCACCGCTGTTTCTTGCAGCGTTGTTCCTTCTCCCGCCATCATTGTTATCGCTGCTGTTTGCCGCGCTGATCTGCCTGGCGGGCTGGGAGTGGTCGGCGCTGGCCGGCCTGCGGCGTACCCAGGACCGTCTTGCCTATATCTTCGTGCTGATCGTCACGCTTGGGATCATGGCCTGGGTGATGACCGACCTCACAATGACGATGATCTGTCTGGCGCTGGCGACGCTGTTCTGGCTCGTGGTGATGGCGTGGCTGCAGTATTACCAGCGTCATGGCCATCTGCATGCCAGCCGGCCACCATTATGGTTCGGCACGGTGGTCGGCCTGATCGTGCTGTTGCCATGCTGGCTCGGCATCATGGCGCTGCTGACACGTCTGCCGGATGGCAGGGTGCTGGTGTTGCTGTTGATGCTGCTGGTGTGGGGCGCGGATACTGGGGCCTATTTTGCCGGCCGGCGCTGGGGGCGCCGCAAACTGGCCGTCCACATCAGCCCTGGCAAGAGCTGGGAGGGTGTCTTCGGCGGCCTGGTGCTGACGTTGCCACTGGCCCTGGCCACGGCGCTGCTGCTGGCCGGCAGTGTTGGTGGCGGTGTGCTGATCTTCGTGCTGTGCCTGCTGACCGTCATCATCTCGGTCGTCGGTGACCTGTTTGAGAGTGTCGTCAAACGGTTGTCGGGCGTCAAGGACAGTGGCAGCGTGCTGCCGGGGCATGGCGGGATCCTCGATCGTATCGACAGCCTGACGGCGGCGGCGCCGCTGTTTACCCTCGGTTTGCTGGTGCTGCTGGCAGATGGTGGTGCGGCATGATTGGCATCACGGTACTCGGGGCCACCGGCTCGATCGGGCAGAGCACGCTGGATGTTGTGGCGCGTCACCGTGATCGTTATCGCGTCGTCGCCCTGACGGCCAATGACAATGTCGAGGGTCTGTACCGGCAATGTCTGGAACATCGCCCGCAGTTCGCGGTGCTGGCCGCGCCGCAGGCCGCAGAGCTGCTGGCCACCCGTCTGCGCGCTGCAGGCAGCGAGGTCACGGTGCTGAGTGGTGTCGATGGTCTGCAGCAGGTCGCGGCCTGTGCCGAGACCGATTATGTGATGGCCGCGATCGTTGGCAGTGCCGGACTGGTGCCGACGCTGGCCGCGGTGCGTGCCGGCAAACGGATATTGCTCGCCAACAAGGAAGCGCTGGTGATGTCCGGTGCCCTGTTCATGGAGGAGGTGCGCAACCATGGTGCAGAGCTGCTGCCGATCGACAGTGAACACAATGCCATCTTCCAGTGCCTGCCCCCGGGCTACCGTGACGGCCTGGCGCAGGTCGGGGTGCGACGCATCCTGCTGACCGCATCCGGTGGACCGTTTCGCACCACCGCCCCGCATGAGCTGCGCCGGGTCACGCCGGCCGAGGCCTGCGCCCATCCAAACTGGAGCATGGGGCGCAAGATCTCGGTTGATTCGGCGACGATGATGAACAAGGGGCTGGAGGTCATCGAGGCCTGTCATCTGTTTGCGACGACACCGCAAGCGATCCAGGTGGTCATCCACCCGCAAAGCATCATCCATTCGATGGTTGAATACCAGGATGGTTCAGTGCTGGCCCAGCTCGGCAGCGCGGACATGCGGATACCAATCGCCCATGCGCTGGCCTGGCCGGAACGTTTTGATTCAGGGGCCCAGCGCCTGGATATCTTCCAGATCGGGCAGCTGAGTTTCGAGGCCCCGGACCTGCTGCGTTTCCCGTGTCTGCGCCTGGCCTTTGAGGCAGCGACGCGCGGTGGCACCGCGCCGGCGATCCTGAATGCGGCCAATGAGGTGGCGGTGCAGGCCTTTCTTGCCGGCCTGATCCCGTTTACCGACATTGCCCGCATCGTTGAACAGGTGCTGGACCACTGCACCATCCATGACGCCTCGTCACTGACGGTGGTGTTGGCCGATGATGATCTGGCGCGCCGCCAGGCGCAGCAGATGCTGCCGACCGGCAGCGGGGCGGCCAGCGCATGAGTACAGTATTGCTGTCGGTGCTGTGGTTTATCATCGCCATCGGTATCCTGGTGACGGTCCACGAGTTTGGTCACTACTGGGTGGCGCGCCGTTGCGGCGTCAAGGTGCTGCGTTTCTCGATCGGCTTTGGCAAGCCATTGCTGAGCTGGAGACGTGGTGCGGACCAGACCGAATATGTCATCGCCGCGATCCCGCTGGGCGGTTACGTGCGCATGCTTGATGAGCGGGAGGGTGAGGTCGCGGAACACGAGTTGGACCGGGCCTTCAATCGCAAACCGGTATGGGCGCGGTTTGCGATCGTCGCCGCCGGTCCGCTATCCAATCTGCTGCTGGCGATCCTCGCCTTCTGGCTGGTGTTCATGCTCGGCATCCCCGGCGTCAAGCCGCTGGTGGGCAAGATTGATGCCGGGTCGCTGGCCGCACAGGCCGGGCTGCACGACGGTGATATGATCACCCGCGTCGGTGACGAGGACGTGCTGAGCTGGCGCGGCGTGTACACCTCCCTGACCGAGCAGAGTCTGGCGCTACGGCCGGTTAACATCGGGATCCGTGAGCGTGACGGCCGTGTGCTGGACAAGGTGCTGGATTTTTCTGCTGTCGGCGCGACACTGAACCGCGAAGATCTGCTGAACAGTATCGGTATCCACCCCTACCGGCCACTGATTCCACCGGTCCTCGACCATGTCGAGGCGGGCAGTCCGGCCCAGCGCGCCGGACTCAGGGCGGCCGACCGTATCCTGCAGGCCGATGGACAGGGCATCGAAGACTGGGAGCACTGGGTCAGTTATGTGCGGGCCCGACCCGGGCAGGCGATCCAGGTCACCGTGGAGCGCTCCGGCCAGATCATGGCGATGAGCCTGACACCGGATACGCATCAGGTCGATGGTCAACCTGCGGGCCGGATTGGTGCCTCGGTGCGGATACCGGAGCGGGTAGCAGACAACAGTCTGCAGGTGACGGAACGGTACGGACCGTTCGCGGCGCTCGGGGCGGCGCTGGACAAGACCTGGGCCATGAGCCGGCTGACGCTGCGGATGCTGTTCAATATGCTGTTTGGTGATGTGCCGGCCTCATCGATCAGTGGGCCGATCAGCATCGCCCAGTATGCCGGTTCCTCGGCCAGCGCCGGTGTGGTGTCATATTGCGGTTTTCTGGCCCTGATCAGCATCAGCCTGGCGATCCTGAACCTGCTGCCGATCCCGGTGCTGGATGGCGGCCACCTCTTTTTCTATCTGATCGAGATGGTCAAGGGTAGCCCGGTCTCCGACCATGCCCAGATGCTGGGGCAACGTATCGGTATTGCGATTCTGGTCGCATTAATGGGGTTGGCCTTTTATAATGACATCGCCCGATTTTTCACTTGATGATCAATGATGTTAAGCAGAATAATAACCATACTAGGCCTATCATTGATGTTGATCTACGGCGGCCCGACCGCTGCGGCAGAGCAGTTCGTGATTCAGGAGATCCGTTTCGAGGGCCTGAAAAAGGTGTCGCGGGACACCGCCCTGGGCTACCTGCCGCTGCAGGTGGGTGGCCAGTATAGTGATCAGCTGTCGGATCAGTTGTTGCATGATCTGTTCAAGAGCGGCTTTTTTAACGACATCGCACTGTCGCGCGACGGTGATGCGCTGATTATCAAGGTGGTCGAACGGCCATCAATATCCAAGATCACGATCTCCGGAAACAAGGATATTGAAAGTGACCAGCTCAAACAGGCGCTGAAGTCGATCGGTCTGGAGGAAGGGGAGATCTTCAATCGCTCGGCGCTGGACCGGATCGAACGTGAACTTGAGCGGCAATATTACTCTCAGGGCAAGTATGCAGTACAGATCAAGTCCAGTGTCGTGGCCAAGGACAATAACCGGGTTGATCTCGAGATAGACATCAAGGAAGGCAAGGTTGCCAAGATCCGCCGCATCAAGATTGTTGGCAGCAGCGCCTTCGCTGAAAAAGAGCTGTTACAACAGTTTCAGTTGCGCAGTGACAAGGATGCCGGGGTTTTTTCCAGCGATGATCAGTATTCAAAGATCAAGCTGTCAGCGGATCTCGAGAACCTGAGGTCTTTTTATCTTGACCAGGGTTATATCGCCTTCGCCATCGAGTCTACCCAGGTGGCGATCACCCCGGACAAGAAGGGCATCTATATTACCGTCAATGTCCACGAAGGTGATCGTTACTCGGTTGAGGATGTCACGCTGTCCGGCGATCTGGTGCTGCCCCGTGATGAGCTGGCTGCGCTGGTAAAGATCAAGGCCGGCGATGTGTTCTCGCGCCGTGCCGCAACGGAAAGCGCCGCAGCCATCGGCGAGCGCCTGGGCCGGGAAGGTTATGCATTCTCCAACGTCAATACCATCCCGGAGATCAATGATGAGAAAAATACCGTACGCCTGACGTTGTTTGTTACTCCGGGGAAGCGGGTCTATGTCCGCAAGATTGTTATCACCGGCAATGACAAGACCAAGGATGAGGTGCTGCGGCGCGAGATGCGACAGATGGAGGGGGGGTGGATCTCGACCGACAACGTCAAACGCTCACGGGTACGCCTGCAGCGTCTGGGTTATCTCGAGGACGTCAATGTCGAGACCCCGGCGGTGCCGGGCGTCGATGATCAGGTGGACCTGAATGTGTCGGTCAAGGAGCGGCCATCGGGCACGTTGATGGCAGGCATGGGCTATTCGCAGGCGGAAGGATTTCTGGTCAATGCCAGCATCAGCCAGGACAACTTCCTCGGCAATGGCACCAAGGTCTCAGCCAACATCAATAACAGCTCGGTCAATACCATCTACAGTTTTTCCTACACCAATCCCTATTACACGGATAATGGTGTCAGTCGTGGCTTCAAGGCCTATTACCGTACCACGGATTCATCAGCGGCCAATGTCGCGGCCTATACCACCGATGTCTATGGCGGCGCGATCAGCTACGGGGTCCCGCTCAATGAATATGATAATGCCGATGTGTCGCTGGGTTACGAGAACACCCAGATCAACACCAGTGCCAGTACACCGCTGGTCTATGTTTCGTATCTGGACCAGAATACCAGCCATTATGATATGTATAACCTGACAGCGGGTTGGTCGCATGATACCCGCAACCGGACCATCTTTGCCGATTCCGGCAGCCTGGTTTCATTGTCGATGGACATGGCGTTGCCGGGCAGTGGCCTGGAATTTTACAAGATTGGTGGCCGTGCCCTGCGCTTTATGCCGCTGACCAGTGATCTGGTGCTGGTCGTGAAGGGTGAGGTTGGTTATGGCGACAGTTATGGCAATACCAGCAGCCTGCCGTTCTTCGAGAATTATTATGCCGGCGGCAGTCAGTCAGTGCGTGGTTACCGCAGCAATTCGCTGGGCCCGAGCATCAACGGTATCGCGCAGGGCGGCAGCGTGAAGACGATAGGGAATGTCGAGCTGGTATTCCCGGTACCCTTTGCTGACCAGAGCAAGTCTTTCCGATTGAGTACTTTCTTCGATGTTGGTAATGTATTCGATGGCCTGTCGCGGGTGCGGGGGGATGAGATGCGCGCCTCGGCCGGGATCGCCGCGATCTGGCTGACCCCGATTGCACCGATGACCTTCAGCTATGCCTGGCCATTGAATGCGCGAGCCGGCGACGACACAGAACATTTTCAATTCATGCTGGGATCGTTTTTCTTTTAACCATTATTGGAGTGAATACCTTGAAGAACAGGTCAATCTTATTGTTAGCGCTGCTGCTGGGTCTGGCTGTCATGACGACGGTGACGGCGGCTGAACTCAAGTTCGGTTTTGTTGATGCGGCGCGATTACTGGAAGAATCACCGCAGGCCCAGGCCAGCTCTGACATCCTGAAAAAGGAATTCTCCGAACGGGAGGAGAGGATCACCAAGGAGGTCAAGGATCTGAAGGCGATCGAGGAAAGGCTGGCGCGGGACGGCGCGATCATGGCCGAAGCCGAACGTTCCAAGCTTGGCACTGATCTGCTGGGCCGCCAGCGCAAGGTGCGACAGGAGCAGCAGGCATTTGCCGAGGACCTCGGCAATCGCCGTAACGAGATGATGGCAGTCCTGCAGCAACAGATCCAGCAGGCCATCGTCGCTATCGGCAAGCGCGATCATTTTGATTTGATCCTCTATCAAGGTATTGCCTATGCCAACGATGGGCTGGATATAACCGGCCAGGTATTGGATGAATTGAAGAAGACCAACAAGGTAAAATAAGGCGGCGGCAGTGGCGCGACGTCTGGCAGATCTGGTGACGGAATTCGGCGGTGTGCTGCGCGGGGATGGCAGCACACCGATTGCCGGCATTGCCACCTTGAACCAGGCGGGTGGCGCAGAGCTGAGCTTTCTGGCCAATACCCATTACCATCGCTATCTGAAACATACCCGCGCGGCCGCGGTATTGCTGCGTGAACAGGACGCCGCCGAGTGTCCAGTCACTGCCTGGGTCGTTCAGGATCCTTATGCGGTATTCGCACGCGTGGCGCAGTGCCTGTACCCGGCGGCACCGTTTACCGCCGGGATACACCCGCGGGCGGTTGTTGAGCCGGGCGCCAGCATCGATGCCACGGCCTATGTTGGTGCGAACTGTTATCTGGGGAGTGAGGTCAACATTGGCCCCGGTGTCTACATCGGGCCGGGTTGCACGCTGTCCGGCCGGATCACTGTTGCCAGAGACAGCAGGCTGGCGGCCAGCGTCACCCTGGTCGGAACAGTACAGGTCGGTGCGCGCTGCCTGATACATCCTGGTTGCGTATTCGGTGCCGACGGCTTCGGATTTGCACCGGATCATGGCGAGTGGCTGAAGATCCCGCAGATCGGCGCCGTCATCATCGGCAATGATGTTGAGGTGGGTGCCAACACAACGATCGATCGCGGGGCGCTGGAAGACACCGTGATACATGATGGTGTTAAACTGGATAACCAGATACAGATTGGCCACAATGTGCAGATCGGCGCCCATACCGCAATCGCTGCCTGCACCGCGGTTGCCGGCAGCACCCGTATCGGTGCGCGTTGCGCCATCGGTGGCTGTGTCGGTATAGTGGGTCATCTGGAGATTAGTGATGACGTGCAGATCACCGGTATGAGCATGGTGACCCATTCGATACGGCATCCCGGTGTCTACTCGTCCGGGATACCGGTCGAGGAGAATGCCAAATGGAAGCGAAACGCCGCCCGTTACCGCCAGCTTGATGACCTTGCGGACAGGGTCAGACGGCTGGAGACTGCGGGAACCGATAAACTGCATAATAAGTAGAGCCCAACTTAATGAATGATAAAAGTATTAACGATGGATCCGCCCTCGGGACGATGGATATCCATGAGATCCTGAAGCACCTGCCGCATCGTTATCCGTTCCTGCTGGTCGACAAGGTGCTGAGCGTCAATCCGGGCGTTTCGCTGACAGCGCTGAAGAATGTCACCATCAACGAACCGTATTTTCCCGGGCATTTTCCGGTGCGGCCGGTGATGCCGGGGGTATTGATCCTGGAGGCCATGGCGCAGGCCACAGGATTGCTGGCCTCACAGAGTACCCACACCACGCCGGAAAACGGCTTTCTGTATTATTTTGTTGGAATCGACGAGGCGCGTTTCAAAAAACCGGTGGAACCGGGTGATCAGCTGATCATCGAGGTACAGGTGATCCGCGCGGTGCGCAATATCTGGCGCTTCGACGCCACGGCAATGGTCGATGGCGAGCTGGTGTGCAGTGCAAAGATCATGTGTGCAGCCAAGGAACTCGAAGCTTGATTCACCCGACGGCGCAAGTTGATGCGGATGCACGACTGGGCAGGGGGGTTGAGGTCGGGCCTTACAGCATCATTGGCCCCGGGGTCGAGATTGGGGACGGCTGTGTCATCGGCCCGCATGTGGTGATCCGCGGCCCGAGCCGGATCGGTACCGAAAACCGTTTCTTCCAGTTCTGTTCCATTGGCGATGCCCCCCAGGACAAGAAGTACGCCGGCGAGCCGACCTACCTGGAGATCGGTGATCGCAATGTCTTCCGCGAATACGTCACGGTAAATCGCGGTACCACACAGGATCGCGGCATCACCCGGCTCGGTAATGATAACTGGATCATGATCGGCGCCCATATTGCCCATGATTGCGAGGTCGGCAATCACACGATATTTTCCAATAATGCCTCGATTGCCGGCCATGTCATGGTCGGTGATCATGCGATCCTCGGCGGGTTTACGCTGGTCCATCAATTTTGCAAGATCGGCGCCCACTGCTTTACCGCCATGGGCAGCGTGATCTCCAAGGATGTTCCGCCCTACGTGCTGGTATCCGGCCACATGGCCGCGCCTCATGGCCTGAACACTGAAGGCCTGAAGCGGCGTGGTTTCAGCCCGGAGGTACTGCGGCTGCTGCGCCAGTCCTACAAGCTGCTGTATAAATCCGGGCTGCCGGTGGAGGAGGCGATCGCTGCGATCTCCAGTCTCGACCCAGGATGCCCGGAACTGAATTATCTGACTGACTTCCTGCGTCAGGCCAGCCGTGGCATCGTGCGCTGAGCACGTGTTGTAGCCGGATTTCAGGTGATGAGTAAGCCGCTGCGCATCGGCATCGTGGCCGGGGAGACCTCCGGTGACCTGCTGGCAGCCAATCTGATGCGCGCATTGCGTGTACTGCACCCGGAGATCAGTTTTGTCGGCATTGCCGGTCCGCGCATGCTGGAGCAGGGTTGTCAGGGTCTGTATCCGCTGGAGCGGCTGGCGGTGATGGGACTGACCGAGGTGCTGGGACGCTACCCCGAGCTGCTGCGCGCCCGTAATCGGCTGGCCCGGCAATTGATCGCCGATCCGCCGGATATCTTCATCGGTGTCGACGCCCCTGATTTCAATCTTGGCCTTGAGTCGAGATTGAAGCGGGCTGGTATCACTACGGTGCACTATGTCAGCCCGTCGGTCTGGGCCTGGCGTCGTTATCGATTGCATAAGATCGCCCGCAGTGTCGATCTGATGCTGACCCTGTTTCCCTTCGAGGAGGCCTTTTACCAGGGGTACAACATTCCGGTGCGCTTTGTTGGCCACCCGCTGGCCGACATGATTGATTTGCTACCTGATCGACATGCCGCGCGTCGCACATTGAACCTGAGCCCTGACGCCAGGGTGGTTGCCCTGTTGCCTGGCAGTCGCAGCAGCGAGGTCCGTGCCCTGACCGATGATTTCATCAGGACCGCACTGTGGTGTTGCCGCCAACGTCCCGATGTTGAATTTATCGTCCCACTGATCAGTGGGTCACACCGCGACTATTTTTCACAACGGCTGAGTGTCCTCGCACCTCAGCTGCCGGTACGTTTGTTCATCGGTCAGTCGCATGAGGCGATGTGTGCTGCGGATGCCGTATTGCTGGCCTGTGGCACCGCCGCGTTGGAGGCCATGTTGTTGAAGCGGCCGATGGTGGTGGCCTATCGAGTATCGACGCTGACGTATGCGATCGCCCGTCGTCTGGTCAAGGTCAGGCATTTTTCACTGCCCAACCTGTTGTCCGCCCAGACACTGGTCCCGGAATACATCCAGGATCGCATACGCCCCGAGACCATGGGGGAAATGCTGATCCAGTTTCTCGATGAGCCAGAGGTGGTGGGTCAGATGCAGCAGGAGTTCACTCGCCTGCACCACTTGTTGCGCCAGGATGCCGGCAACAGCGCCGCCCGCGCCATTCTCGAGCTTGCCGCGACACCCCCCTAGCAGGTTGTTGAAAAACAGCCTGGAGCAAAGCAAAAATTTTTCAGCATTCTGCTAGCAGGATGTTTTTCAAGTAGATAAACCCGGTTTGAAAAATGGCGGCGCGTCCTTGCGCCGCACGCAGGCTGTTTTTCAACAGCCTGCTAGTAGCGGTAATGCGGCAGCGAGCCTCTGAAGGCCGCGACGTCAGTGATCGGCACCGTCTGTTCCGGCAGTGCTGTGCCGTGGTGCCGCTGACCGGTATTGCTGACGATCAACCGGCCATAGTCATGCCCCAGAAACAGCTGGTGATAGGTGTCGATGATCTGTTGCTTGGTCGTCGCGCGGATGGCCGTGGCCAGGGACTCCTGATAGCGGAAATCGGTGTAGCCTTTTTCCATGAAGCCAAAGTAGCGCTGGCTGCGGCTGGAGAGATTCGGGTCTCTTTTCAATAGCTCTGATAACAGCCCCTGACGGTAGGCCTCGAACTCCTGATCAGTGATGGCTGACATGACGTTGTCATTTTCAGCTAGAAAGGCATCAATTTTCCTGAGCAGGACATCCGGAGCGGCCACCGAAGACTGGATCACCAGGCGTATACCGGGACGTCGGTACAGGGATTGTCCGCCACTGTTAACGACATAACCCAGCTGCTGTTCGGTGCGCAGTGTGTTGAAGAACGGCGAATACAGCAGTTGCTGCAGCAGTGCAAAGCGTGCTTGGGTATCCAGATCATCATCGTGTGCCTGGTAATAGACGACGATGGATGAGTCATCATGTTGCAGTGGTATGTTTTGAACATAGGTTTTGTTATCGAGCAGTATCCCGTTACGTACCGAACGGTCGGCGCTGACCCTGGCGATGGTCGACACGCGATGCTGGGTATGCTGGCCGAGGGCAATGGCCTGTTCGGGCGACAGGTTACCGTGGGCCAGCAGGGTAATTCGGGCCTGCCCAAACAGGGTCTTGATGAATGTTTTAATGTCGGAGCGGGTGAGCGGTTTGATGGCCGCAATCAATTCCTCGCGACTGGGTTGATTGAGATTAAGTAATCGTGATGTCTCGTTCATGGACTGGATATAGGGGCGATCCATGCCCATATTGATCAGGTCGCGGATGATCCTCTGTTTGATGGTGAACAAACGGGTATCTTCGACCTTCAGCTTCAGCATATTATCCAGGATGGTATCGAGCAGCCGTGCCTGTTTGTCATTGTAACCATGAAGCTGGATCGTGATGCCGCGCAATGATTGCGAGACCTGATAATAAAGACCGGCCATATTGGCCGGGTAGCCGTATTCATCGAGCGCATCGTCAACCAGCGCCAGATAGGCCCATAGCAGCGCCGTGTTGCGGGTGGTAAGCGCCCGGGTAGCGTTGTCGATGGTGATGAATACATCGGCCTTGGGGATGCCGAACTCCTGATCCTGCTGATGCCACACCTCCAGGCCGATGCTGTCATGGATCTTCACCGGCAAGGTGCTGGCCTGGTTGTTACGCTTGAATGACAGGTCGGTCGGGATGAATGGATTGGAGGGTGGCAGCGATAATTTTTTGGCAAGTAACGAGACCCCTTGCACGGCTTTGGCCGGTTGCAGTGCCGATACAGCGTAGGGTGTGTCATACCATTGATCACGGTGATCACCATTGTTGGCCGGGTCGACGATGATCAGTCGCATGTTGTCTGGGCGCAGCCATGCCATCATGTCGAGGGTGGCCTGCAGATTAAAATCATTGGTCTGGTAAGGGCCTCTGATGACAAATTCGGGTGGATACAGCTGCAGGTTATTGGCCAGTAACGTTGTTTCATTAGAGGGTGATGATTTGTCGCGGAACCGGAACTTGTTATCCTTGATCAAGGTCACTTCATCATGGAATCGGCGCTTGATGCCGCGAGCCTTGATCAGGTCGATATATTTGAAGGTCAGGGCGATGATTTGGTCCTGATGATGGATACCCTCCTCGGTTAGATCGAAATCCACATCAAATGATGCAAAATTATTGGCCACAATCCCGGCGCCGGAGTTCAGTCTGGTGATCCAGCCCTGGTGCTTGAGGACGGAGTAGAGGCTGCCATAACCCTCATGGCCAAGCAGCTCGGAAAAGATCTCAGTAGGATCGATGGCGTAATATTCCCGCCTCCAGGGCACGCTAAAGCTCATGGTCATCTGACGAATATCCTTGAGCGGCACGACATCAATGCGCAGCGGATTTTGTGTTGGCAGATACAATGGAGTATCCAGTTGCAATGCGGATCGGTCGGAATTCGGGATGGCCGAAAACAGTTCGCTGGCCCACTGACGCAGTACCGGCAATGGCTCGTTGCCAAGGATCGCCAGCGTCATCAGGTTGGCTGAATAATGCTGCTGGTAAAAACTGATCAGCTCGTCACGCACCATTGAGCCGGGGCGATCCCCCAGTGTCACCTGGTTGCCAACGGCAAAGTGTGCGTAGGGATGCGCCGGATTGGCTGTTTCCATCAGTGCGGCGCCGATGCGACGTGGCTCATCGCGGACCTTGGCGCGGTATTCTGATTCGACTGCCATCCGCTCACGCTCCACCAGTTCACTATTAAACAATGGGGCGATGAAGAACTGCGAAAAGCGGTCCAGGCCCTCATGGAGCTGGGCATTATCAAGTTCGAAATAATAGACGGTGTTTTCTGCGCTGGTGTAGGCGTTATCCGTGCCACCATGTTTGGACATGAAAGAATGGTAGGAGTCGGGGTCAGGGTATTTCGCCGTGCCCAGGAACAGCATATGTTCGAGGAAGTGTGCCAGACCGGCGCGCTCCGCAGGCTCATCAAACGAGCCCACGGCGACATTCATGGTTGCCCCCGCCTTGGTGGCGGTCGGGTCGGAGACCAGTACCACCTTCATCTTGTTAGGCAGTTCCAGGTATTCATAACTGGCCGGATCCAGCGGGGGCTTTTGGATGTCCGTGGCAAATGCCGGGAGGGTCCAGATGGCATACAGGGCCATCCCGGCGGTGACTATTACATTAAGTAAATAATTAAATAATGTTGATTTATAATTGATATTAAACATTTTTATCTATTCTCATTCGGATGGCCAAGCGCCGCCACGCGGCATAGGCAGGCCCGCTGGTGAAGATGCCCACACTAGACAGGTTACCGCCGCTTAAGTTTCACGTCGCTGTGTCGATGCTTGATGAGACCATGGGGTGTAATTTGACTGAGTGACCAAGAGGATATGATGCCCAGCGCAGCGCCGGCAAGAGGATTTTCTGCATCACGCAGCAGGGCACAGCGGGCACGTATGCTGGTATTGCTTGTGACCGCCGCCCTGATCATCGTTGCCGCGGTGCCGGGGCTGCGTTCATGGACCCCGGTGCACGCTGTTCCACCGGATGTGGCAGCCCTGCAGCTGGCGGGTCCGTTGCTGACTGCGCTACGCCAGGAGCGTGGTCTGGCCATACGCAGCATGAAGGGCATTGATGGATCGATGATGGATGCCCTGAGTACTCAATACCGCGATACCGATCAACAACTGGCCGCCTTTATCGCAGCCATTAAAGATCGACTCCAGGACTGGCGGCTGGATACGGCACAGCTGGATGACTGGAAGAGGCAACTGCAACGCCTGCCCGATGTCCGGCAGGGTGTTGCCGAGCAACGCTTGACCGTGGGGATGGTCATCAACTATTACTCTAACTTGCACAGCCAGTTGCTGGGCATACTGGCCGGGATCAGCGTCGATGCGGCAGGAGGGCACTCCGCCCATCACCCCGCCTTGCACAGTCTGCTGCAGGTCATCGAGCGCGCCAGTGTTGAACAGGCGATCCTGCTGGATACCTTTGCTGAAGATGGTTTCAGTATTGGCATGTACAGTGCTTTCATCTCAATGGTGTCGGCACAGGATGCCTATCAGAAGATCTTTCTGTCTGATGTGACGGCTGAGGCGGGTGCGGCGTTCCAGAGCGCACTGACTGCAGACAAAGAGGCACTCGACAGGTTTCGTGACCAGGCGACGGCACATGCTGAGCGCGGCCAGTTTCATGTCGATCCTGGAGACTGGTATCAGACCAGCAACCGCTATATCACACAGCTCACCGGACACTATCAGCAGCTGTCATCAGCTGCCACGACAATGGAGCGTGGGGCGGCAACCGGCGGCAGGCAAACCCTGTTGCTGGTGGCTGCGCTGATACTGCTTGTGGTCAGCATCGCTATCGATCTGCGCAGGCCAGCGCCGGATCGCCGTATGACTGCGGAATTGCAACAGCTGCTGTCAGCGGCACTGCCTGATCTTGCAATGCCTGACCGTGATGGGGCCATGGTAGTGGATGTTCCTGACGCCGTACATATCCTGATTGATCGTTCCCGGCAGCTGCAACAGACAATCCAGCGCGCACATCAGCAATTGCATGACACCGTCCAGCAGATCGCTGCAGTGGTCACTGCATCACAAGTCAGGACTGTAGAAAAACATCATCGTCACGACATGGTGATGCCACCGCAGCTGACCGATGGCCTGGAGTCACTGGCCGTGGAGGCCGGGCAACACTCGGATCAGCTACGTCAGATCAACGGCCGTTTTGCTAATTTGAACCAGTCGCTGTCAGCCATCACAGGGCTGGTCGACAACAATGACACATCACTGGGACAGACCCAGCAGTTGCTTGGAACATTGAATGGCAATACTGACCGGATCGCCGCGGTAGCCTCGGTTATTCAATCGATATCGGAACAGACCAATCTATTGGCACTGAATGCCGCCATCGAGGCAGCGCGGGCCGGTGACAGCGGGCGCGGTTTTGCCGTGGTTGCCGACGAGGTGCGCAAGCTCGCACAACGCAGCCAGGATGCCACCAAGGAGATCTATGGCATGATCGACGCCTTGCGTCGCAGCTCACAGCAGACCGTTGATCACCTGCTGAACGATCAACAGCAGTTCAAGGGGCAGTGTAGTGTTCTTGGGGATGCTATCCGGCAATTTACGGATTGCAACCAGCTGCTGGAGGGTATGACCGATACCATGAACCGGCTGGCACAAACCGTGCGGCAACAGCAGCGGATGTTACACCAGGCAGCCAGTACGCTGGCAGATCTGCCAGCGTCTGCAGGGCATGATGGCCAGGTCCTGGAACTGCAGCAGCAGCTGAGGATGCTGGAGGCGGTTTGTAACGAATTGACACATTCGGCCGGCCGGATCAGCGGTCATCACTTGGCAGGCTGTTGAAAAACAGCCTGTGTGCGGCGCAAGGATGCGCCGCCATTTATCAACATCCTGTCAGCGTCGTAACTCCCGCACCACCTGTGGTACCGTTTGTGTTGCATGGCGCGACGTCAGCTGCACGTACCACGGTTGCCCGCCAAAGCTGCGGCGATGACGCAATAACGCCAGTTGAAAACTCAGCCGGTGCAGATAGAAGAATGCCACAATCATCAGTATCGCGCTCAGTCCCTGAAACCATAACAAGCCGCTGTTCAGATGATTGACCAGCATCGAGAAGGTCAGAAAATACACCATCAGGATGATCCCCATGGCAATGCCGATCGCAACCGCAAGCCGGCCCTGGGTCGACTTGATGGCAGTGATGGCGGTTTCGAGTGCAGCGTCAGCAGTGTTCATGTCAGTACCTGAAAGTATGGATGATATTCTAATCCTCGGGTCGGGTGCTGGCCAGTGGCTGCGGCGCGCTGCGCCGGATGATGATGTGCCACTGATGGATCACGAGTCCACTGAGGATGGTCATGGTCCCGAGCCAGGACAGTGGCGACAGACTTTCACCGTTGAACAGGTGGCCGATCCATAATGCGGTCAGCGGTGTGATCAGGGTGATCAGGGCGACCTGGTTGGCACGCGCTCGACCCAGTACATGAAAAAACAGCATGAAACCGATCACCGAGCCGACGATTCCCAGATACAGGATCGAACCCCAGGTGCGGGTCGGGATGTCTGCTGGCCAGTTGCCATCCAGCAGCCACCAGGTCATCAGGTATAACGGCAGCGCCAGGCTCAGACCACCGCTGGTCAGCGCCAGCGTCGACAGCCCCTGGTTACGGGCCTTGACCATGACCATGCTGAGTGCATTCAGGATTACCGCAACAAGCACCACCAGCACCCCGTCTGCGGCGATGCGCTGATCGCTGAGTGACTGATGAAACAGCAGCGCCAGTCCGGCCAGGCCCAGCGCCATGCCAAACCATTGCTGCGGCCCGGAGCGTTCCTGCAGTTGCAGGGTTGCGAACAAGGCCGTGAATACCGGTGTCAGACCGAACAGCACCGACACCAGCCCGGACGGGATGAATTGTGCCCCCCAATAGACACAGATCATCGAGCCGTACAGGCCGATGGCCGCTGCGGCATAGGCCTGCAGGGCCTGGCGGTGCAGTGGCAGCCGGTCGCCGCTGATGATCAGCAGCACCAGGCATAGCAGGGTGCCGATCAGCATCCGGCCGGTGACACCGAACAGCGCCGTGACGCCGCCGCTGCTCCACTGGATAGCCAGCGGTGTCGTTGACCAGATCAGGATCAGTGCTGCATAGATCGGTGATAACAATCCGTTACTCCGTGAAGGCGTAGACAATGGGGCGGGCCAAGGCATCGCCGGCGCAGCCTGCCAGAGCGACTGCGTCAAGTCAACACGGCTGGTGAACGTCAGCGGTGCCACGGTCACGGCTTGAAAGCGCTCGGTATGCACCTCATTATGCGGATATACCCCAGCGGAGTTTATATGGCCGATCCTGTACATACCGTCTGTCCACACTGTCTGGCGATCAATCGGATCCCGGTGGCGAGGCTTGTTGATCACCCCAGTTGCGGCCGCTGCCGGCGCGCGCTGTTTACCGCTCAGCCGCAGACGCTGACAGCAGCCAGTTTCGATGTGGTCATCAATCACAGCGATCTGCCGGTGCTGGTTGATTTCTGGGCGCCGTGGTGTGGGCCGTGCCGGACGATGGCGCCGGTCTTTGAACAGGCGGCCGCTACACTGGAACCACAGCTCAGGCTGGCCAAGGTGGATACCGAGGCCGAGCAACGGCTGGCGCAGCGCCATAATATTCGCAGCATCCCGACCCTGGCCGTGTTCAGACAGGGCAGGGAGCTGGCACGTCAGGCCGGTGCGCTGGACCTGCCGCGGCTGCTGGCCTGGGCCCGCAGTCTGATGTAATCAGCGGTGGTTGTGGACCGGCATGGTCAGCAGTCAGAGGCGGCTGACGGGCTGTTTATCCGTCTAAGCCGAGGTGTCTCAACGATCGAGCAGATCGATACCGGCGAGGTCGAAATGGCTGTTATCCAGCAACGGCACATGCAGCGTCCGGGTCTGAGGCACACGGCGGCGGGCCTCGCCATGTTGATCGGCCTGAATCGTTGTATGGTGGCCAACATCCTGCAGCACCAGTTTGTGATCGTGTTCCAGCACCTCGATGACCTGATAGGCAATGCCCTCATAGCGGATATGACGGCCGATCAGCTGGCTCAGGTCCTTGATAGCAACAGTCTGTTCCATGGTGACTTAGGCTCCGCGACAGCATCCAGGCTCCATATTACAATATCTGGCAGGCGCCGTCACAGCGCGGCATCGTACAGGAGTGTTCATGGTCAGGGTTCTATTTGTCTGTCTGGGAAATATCTGCCGCTCACCGACGGCCGAAGGCGTGTTGAGCGCTATGGTGCAGGCGCGAGGGCTGGAAAAGGTCGTCCACATCGATTCGGCCGGTACCCATGCCTATCATATAGGTAAGGCACCGGATATCCGGTCCCAGCAGGCGGCCGCGCGCCGCGGCATCGATCTCAGCATGCTGGTGGCACGCCGGGTGGCGCGCAGCGACTTCGAGACCTTCGATTACATCCTGGCGATGGATAACGAGAACCTGGATAACCTGCTGGCGATGTGTCCTGATCAGGCCTTGCAGCGCAAGATCTCGCTGTTTCTGCGCTATGCACCCCATCTGGAGACCCGCGAGGTCCCTGATCCGTATTATGGCGGCGACAGCGGTTTTGAACGGGTGCTCGATCTGGTTGACGCGGCCAGTGCCGGTCTGCTGGCCGACATTGAGCGACGCCATCTGCAGCGTTAGCAAGAAAAGTCAGCAGGCAGTCAGGCAAGCATCCGGGGCGACCTGTGAGGCAGGCCACCCGTGGAATGCTGTGTTACCCCGATATTATATCAATCGTCGTGCCGTGACGGCTCGGTGCCTTCGTTGCGCGCACTGTTCAGCTGGCTGGTGCCCAAAGCGATGTTTTGGGTCGCAACCCGGACACTCATCTTCAATGAGGACGGTACCGGTGGCTGATCGGCATGGTGGAGCACCGGCGAGGCAACGACCGCCGGCTCGACATGTTCGCGCTCACGCGGCGGGGTCGGGGCAGCTGCCGGTTCTGGCGAGGCAGTCATGGTCACGGCCGGAGCGCGCTCAGTGTATTCACTGCGGGTGCCGGGCATATCATGGTCGTCATGATCAGCGGAAAAATCGTCATGGTCATGATGTGTTTCTGACGGTGTTTCCGCGGAGGCGTCGCTCTCCGGGGCGGCAGTGCCACCCTCACCACGGTTGCGCCGGCCCCGCCGGCGGTTGCCACGGTTGCGCCGGCGGCGACTGCCGCCGCCTTCACGCCCCTCGCGTCCAGTCGTTGCGGCACTATCGCCGCCATCCTGAACGGCTGCCGGTGCTTCAACCAGCGTGGGCAGTGTGGCATCCAGCGGCGCCGGGGTGGAGACGAGTGGGGTTGTGGCAAGCGGTTCGGCGCTGACAGCGGGTTCTGCACGGGCAGGTCTGCTCGCTGCGCGCGGCTGTTGCTGTGCCTGACCGGACTCGCCACGACGATTGTTACCGCCACGGTTGCGATCGCGGTCAGTGCGCTGACCATCACGATGGCTGCGCCCCTCGCCCTGCTTGCGCGCACCGCCACTGCCGCTCGCGGCACGCGGTTGACTGCCGCGCTGCTGCCCGGGCTCGCGGTTGCGCAGCGGTGCGGTCGGCTGCGGTGCAGCAGCTGGCTTGGATTCGTTACTGTCACCGCCACCAAACAGACTTGACCACAACTGGCGGATCAGGCCGGGTTGCGGTGATGCAGCAGCAGTGCTTGCAATCTCGGCCACCGGTACCGGTGCCGGGGTGCCGGGGACAAAGTTGCTGACTGCTGGCGCCTCGGCCTGTACCGGAGGCTGCAGCAGCATCTCCTGGGCGCGTTCGGCCGGGTTGATGCGGGTTGCCAGCTGATAACTCGACGGGATCTGTTCCGGCATGTCCTCGCGGCGGATGCGTTTGACCTCGAAGTTCGGGGTCTCGAGGCTGGAGTTGGCGATCAGCAGGATGCGGATACGCTGCCGGCGTTCAATGTCGCTGACGACGTCGCGCTTTTCATTGAGCAGGAAGGTGGCAATATCGACCGGCAGCTGGACGATGATCTGCCCGGTGTTTTCTTTCATCGAGTCTTCTTCGATCAGGCGCAGGATCGACAAGGCCAGTGATTCGACGGTACGAACCGCACCGCGGCCGTTACAGCGCGGGCAGGTGGTCTGCGAGGCCTCACCGAGCGAGGTCTGCAGCCGCTGGCGGGACATCTCGAGCAGGCCGAAGCGCGAGATGCGGCCGACCTGGATCCGTGCCCGGTCTTCCTTCAGCGCATCACGCAGCCGGTTCTCGACCTCGCGCTGGTTCTTGGCCGGGGTCATGTCGATGAAATCGATGACCACCAGGCCGCCGAGGTCACGCAGCCGCAGCTGGCGGGCGATCTCGTCGGCCGCCTCGAGGTTGGTGTGCAGTGCCGTCTCTTCGATGTCGCCACCCTTGGTGGCGCGGCTGGAGTTGATATCGATCGACACCAGGGCCTCGGTATGATCGATGACGATCGAACCACCGGACGGCAGGCGTACCTCATGCTGGTAGGCGGCCTCGATCTGGTTCTCGATCTGGAAGCGGGTGAACAGCGGGATGTCGTCGGTGTACAACCGGGTCTTGCTCAGCGTCTGCGGCATCACCTGCTGCATGAACTCACGCGCCTGTTCATAGACCGCCGGGCTGTCGATCAGGATCTCGCCGATGTCGGGGCGCAGGTAGTCGCGGATCGCCCGGATGATGATATTGCTTTCCTGATAGATCAGGAACGGGGCGCTCTTTTCCTTCGATGCCTTGTCGATGGCCTCCCACAGTCTGAGCAGGTAGTCGAGGTCCCATTGCAGTTCCTGGGTGCCCTTGCCGACGCCGGCGGTGCGGATGATCATGCCCATGCCGTCGGGGATCGTCAGGCCGCTGAGCGCCTCGCGCAGGTCCTCGCGGTCCTCACCCTCGATGCGGCGCGAGATGCCGCCGGCGCTCGGGCTGTTGGGCATCAATACCAGGTAGCGGCCGGCCAGGCTGATGTAGGTGGTCAGTGCCGCGCCCTTGGTGCCACGTTCTTCCTTGGCGACCTGGACCATGATCTCCTGACCCTCGCGCAGCACCTCGCGGATCTCGACCTTGTGACCATGGGCCGGTTGATTGATGTAGACGTCCGGCGAGACCTCCTTCAGCGGCAGGAAACCATGACGATCAGCGCCGTAGTTGACGAAGGCCGCCTCGAGGCTGGGCTCGACGCGGGTGATGCGCCCCTTGTAGATATTGGATTTTTTCTGTTCGCGGGACGGTGTTTCAATATCAAGGTTATAGAGGTATTGCCCGTCCACGAGGGCGACCCGCAACTCTTCCGGTTGCGTGGCGTTGATCAGCATTCTTTTCATTTAATATAAATCCTTTAAGGCTTTCACGGCCCTGCGGCAGGTGAAAGGCACCGAATCCGTATTCTCGTCGCAATGTCTGTAACAGTCTGGGGGTCATTGGTATTAAGTCCGACTGAATTGCGTGATATTCTTACTTGCCCGATTCGGTACCATCCCGCGGCCTGTCAGTGACCGGGATGTTGTCTCTTTACTCTTCTGGTTGTCCGACGCGGCAGACAGCCTGAAACCCTTTGGTGTGTATCAATGCAATGTGCTCGAGGTGGACGGTGACGATCAACTGTTCCCTGCCGTCGCCCAAACTGTATACACAGTATGATCCCTGGCCACTGGTCCTGATGCCGGCGATCATGAAGCACCGGCCCAGGGCCGGATTGACACCGCTCTAATATAACAAGGTTCACATGATGTACGCAATCGGCATATGGCCGGCTAGCCGCCTGATATCACTGGAAAATGGCCGGTCGCCAGCCGGGACCGGATCATGAAGAACACCGAGGTGCAGCAAATCACCGTTGGTGCCGAGCATGCCGGCCAGCGCATCGATAACTTCCTGATGACGCGATTGAAGGGCGTGCCGCGCAGCCATGTCTACCAGGTATTGCGCACCGGCCAGGTGCGGGTCAACAAGGGCCGGATCAAGCCAGTCTACCGGCTGCAGGCCGGCGATGTGGTGCGGATCCCGCCATTGCATGTCACCGAGACCCGCAGCGAGGCGGTGCCGGAGTCACTGTGCCGTGAGCTCGAGCAGCGCATCCTGTATGAGGATGATGAGCTGCTGATCCTCGACAAGCCGGCCGGTCTGGCCGTCCACGGCGGCGAGAACCTGCGCTTTGGCGTCATCGAGGCCCTGCGCCAGCTGCGTGGTCCGGGACTGGACCTGGTGCACCGGCTGGACCGGGCGACCTCCGGCTGCCTGCTGGTGGCCAAGAACCGCCAACGGCTTAAAGCCCTGCATGAACTGTTCATCGACCGCCGGATGCATAAACAGTATCTGGCACTGCTCAAGGGGGCATGGCGCGGCGGGGAGCGTACCATCACCGCCGGCCTGCAGCGTCAAGGCACCGATACAGGCCGGCGCCGCACCGTCGTCGATGACGACGGCAAGGCCTCGTCAAGCACCTTCCGGCCGTTGCAGCGCTATCCGCTGGCCACGCTGATGCAGGTGGACCTGGGCAGCGGCCGCATGCACCAGATCCGGGTCCATGCCGAACACAGCGGCCATCCGGTCGCCGGTGACGATAAATATGGCGATTTCGCCTTCAACCGCCAGCTGCGCAAGCTGGGGCTGAAGCGGATGTTCCTGCACGCTGCCCGGCTGGAATTCACCGTGCCATGGCAGGCCGGCAGGACGATCCGGGTCGAGGCGCCGCTGGATGCCGAGCTGCAGCAGGTGTTGAGTATGCTGGAACAGCAGGGTGATGACGATGAGCAGTGACGGCTACCGGCTGGTGGTGTTCGACTGGGACGGCACGCTGATGGATTCGGAGGCGCGGATCGTCGACTGCCTAGCCCAGGCCTTTGTCGAGCTGGGACGGGTGGCACCGCCGGCCGTGGTGCTGAAGGATGTCATCGGCCTCGGCCTGCTCGAGGCCGGTCGCATGTTGCTACCAGGGGTTGAGGATGACGAGGTACGCCGTTTCATCGACCACTACCGGCGCGCCTATCTGGCCGGGCCGAACGAGGGGACGGTGCTGTTTCCAGGTGTCATCGAGACCTTGCAAACGCTGGCCGATAATGACTATCTGCTGGCGGTGGCGACCGGCAAGAGCCGGCGCGGCCTGGACCGGTCACTGGGCGAGAGCGGTTGCGGGCCGTTCTTTCATGTGACACGCTGTGCCGACGAGGCCTGCTCGAAGCCGCACCCGCAGATGCTGCTCGAGATCATGGCGGTGCTGGATGTCGCACCCGGGCAGACACTGGTGATCGGCGATAGCGAATACGACATGCAGATGGCGAGCAACGCCGGGGCGCGGGCCGCGGCCGTCGACTACGGGGTGCACGACCAGCAGCGGCTGTTGCAACACGGGGCGTTGACCAGCTTCAGCCGCATCACCGAGTTGCCGCAGTGGTTGGCTATCAATAACAGTCTTTAAGAACAGATTTTAAGGGAAACACGAACACATGAGTCAGGACAACAACGATCCATGGCTGGCACAGCAGCCGGTCGACAATGCTGCCGCCGCAGCCACCACGGTGAATCAGCAACAGGCCGGCACTGCAGCGCCCACTGGCGGCGTGCCGGTGTGGGAGCGACAGCTGATCGAAAAGCTCGCGACCCACGGCCTGAAGGAGCAGCGGCGTTCGCGGCGCTGGGGCATCTTTTTCAAAAGTCTGTTCTTCGGCTATCTGCTGCTGGTGCTGATCCTGTACTGGCCCAATGACATCGATGGTGGCGTCGGCCACGACCATGTCGCCCAGATCGACATCCACGGCGTCATCGCCGATGATGCCGAGGCCAACGCCGACAGCCTGATCAAGGCGCTGCAGGATGCCTTCGAGGACAAACATGCCAAGGCAGTGATGCTGCGCATCAACAGCCCTGGTGGCAGTCCGGTGCAGGCCGGTTATGTCTATGACGAGATCCGCCGCTTGCGCGCCATTCACCCCGACAAGAAACTGTATGCGGTGGTCACCGACATCTGCGCCTCCGGCGGTTATTACATCGCATCGGCCGCCGATTACATCTACGCCGACAAGGCCAGCATGGTCGGATCGATCGGGGTGCTGATGAACGGTTTCGGCTTCGTCGACACGATGAACAAGCTCGGTGTCGAACGCCGGCTGCTGACCGCCGGTGAGAACAAGGGCATGCTCGACCCGTTCCAGCCGCTGTCAGAAAAACACAAACAGTATGTGCAAACGATGCTCGACAAGGTGCATCAGCAGTTCATCGCCGTCGTCAAGCAGGGCCGGGGGGCGCGGCTGCATGACAATCCGGAGATCTTCAGCGGCCTGATCTGGACCGGCGAACAGGCGCTGGAGCTGGGGCTGATCGATGGCCTGGGCAGTAACGAACACGTGGCGCGTGACATCATCAAGGTCGATGACATCGTCGATTACACCGTTGCCCCGCCATTGCTGGACCGGCTGGTCGGGCAGATGGGCGTGTCGATGTCGAGCCTGACCGGCAGTCTGGCGGCCAGGATGTTCTGACCGCACGCGTTTTTCCAGGTGTTGATGTTCTAGCCAGGCACGGCTACACCCTGTGCCCGCAGCATCGTCACCAGCTCGATCAGCGGCAGGCCGATCAGGGCCGTCGGGTCAGCGCCGTCCATGCGGGCGATCAACGCAATCCCCAGCCCTTCGGATTTGAAGGCCCCGGCGCACTGGTAGGGCTGCTCGCGGCGCAGGTAGTCCTCGATCATCGCCTCATCGAGCTCCCGGAACGTCACCCGGTAATAGACCACCGCCTGCTGGATGGCAGCGCTGCCACTATTTAACAGGCACAGGCCGGTGACAAAATCCAGCGTCTGCCCCGAGGCCGCCCGCAGCTGGGCCACGGCCCGGTCAAAATCACCGGGCTTGCCGGCAATTTTTCCATGCAGAACACTGACCTGGTCACAGCCGATGATCAGCGCGGGGCACTGCGTCTTGGCCACCGCACGGGCCTTGGCCACGGCCAGCCGGCGCACCAGTTGTTCCGCGGACTCGCCCGGCTCCGGGGTCTCGTCGATGTCCGGGGACTGGCAGCTATACGGGACCGCCAGGCGATCCAGCAGCTCGCGGCGGTACGGGGAGCTGGAGGCAAGGATCAGTGGTGGCGTGGTGGTCATGGTTGTCCCCGGGGTGGCAGGTGTGGCAGGTGTGGCAGGGGGATTTTATCAATAATTTTTGACAGTTACCTAATCAGGTCATAGAATATGCGCCATGTCGGAGCGGCTACCGGATACGGTCCAGTACCACGAACTTGTGGAACGTCGCAGCACGGTCAGTGGCATGGTGCGGGTTGCAGAGCTTGTACGCCTGTCTGCCGCCGTGTTGCCGGGTGATGAGCGGCTGGCGGTTGAGCTGGAGTTTGACCGCGAAGGGCGTACCAGTGTCATGCGCGGTACGATCCGCGGTCAGCTGCGGCTGCAATGCCAGCGCTGTCTCAACGACATGGTGTTGCCGGTCGACATCGAACTGGCACTGGCGCTGGTGCACTCGGAAGACGAGGCCAACCGGCTGGTGGCGGATCTGGAGCCGGCGATCGTGCCGTCGTCCTCCACCATTTCATTGCATGAACTGGTGGAGGACGAGGTGCTGCTGGTGCTGCCGATCGTCGCGCTGCATGATGATGCAGAGTGTGGCATCGAGGTCGGGCAGGTGGCCGACGCGGCACAGCACGACGAACAACCGGCACGGCCGAACCCGTTTGCGGTGCTGGCCGGGCTGAAGGGTAAATCGACGAAACATTAGATTGTGGTAGTTAGGAGTTAATCATGGCTGTTCAACAGGATCGCAAGACCCCATCAAAGCGTGGCATGCGTCGTTCACACGATGCGCTCAAACCACCGGCTTTTTCCATCGAGCCGACCACCGGTGAGATTCACCGCCGTCACCATGTCAGCCCGGATGGTTATTACCGTGGCCGCAAGGTTATCGAAAGCAAGGGCGAATAAGGTTTGATAGACACCATTGCGCTGGATGCGATGGGGGGCGACTTTGGTCCTGCCATCACGGTCCCAGCGGCTCTGAATGTCCTGAAGACCGAGACGAATCTCAATCTGATTCTGGTCGGTGATCAGGAAACCCTGATGCACGCGTTGCGACAGTACGGCGGGGACGTTGGTCCCCGGCTGTCGATCCATCACGCCTCGCAGCGGGTCGAGATGGATGAACTGCCGTCGCAGGCACTGCGCAGCAAAAAGGATTCGTCGATGCGGGTCGCCATCAACCTGGTCAAGGAAGGACGTGCCCAGGCCTGCGTCAGTGCCGGCAACACCGGTGCCTTGATGGCGATCTCCCGTTTCGTGCTGAAGACGCTGCCCGGCGTCGAGCGTCCTGCGATCATCTACGCCTTGCCAACCATCACCGGTCACACCCGGATGCTTGATCTGGGCGCCAACGTCGATTCCAGCGCTGAACACCTGTTCCAGTTTGCCGTCATGGGCTCGATCCTGTGCAATTCGGTCGATGGTACTGAACGGCCGACCGTTGGCCTGCTGAACATCGGCGCCGAAGAGATCAAGGGCAACGAGCAGGTCAAGCAGGCGGCGCAGCTGCTGGCGCAGAGTGACCTGAATTATGTCGGTTTTGTTGAGGGTGATGACATCTTCAAGGGCAAGGTCGACGTCGTGGTCTGTGACGGTTTCGTCGGCAATGTGGCGCTGAAGACCAGTGAAGGGGTGGCGCGGATGGTCGCCCACTATATGAAACAGGAATTCACCCGCAACGCGCTGACCAAGTTTGCGGCATGGGTCGCCACACCGGTGCTGAAGGCCTTCAAGCGCCGCATCGACCCGGGCCGTTATAACGGCGCCAGCTTTGTCGGCCTGCAGGGCATCGTCATCAAGAGCCATGGCGGCGCCGATGTCCGCGCCTTCGCCAATGCCATCATCGAGGCCCGGATCGAGGTCGATCACAATCTGCCGCAGCGCATCGGCCATCAGCTCGAGTCGCTGCTGATCCAGAGGCCGGCGGTGTGACCTACGCACGGATCACCGGTACCGGGAGTTATCTGCCGGAACGGATATTGCGCAACAGCGACCTCGAAAAGATGGTCGATACCACCGATGAATGGATCGTCGACCGTACCGGCATCCACGAGCGGCGCATCGCCGCCGCCAATGAGACCACCTGCGACCTGGCCTATCACGCGGCAAGGCGCGCGATCGATGCCGCGGGTATCCGCGCCACTGATATTGATCTGATCATCGTCGCCACGACGACACCGGACCGGATCTTCCCCAGCACCGCCTGTTTGCTGCAGAACCGCCTCGGCATCCATGGCTCGGCGGCCTTTGATCTGCAGGCGGTGTGCAGCGGTTTTGTCTATGCACTCGGTGTCGCTGATCGTTTCATCCGCACCGGCGGCGCGCGCTGTGCGCTGATCATCGGCGCTGACACCATGTCACGCATCATCAACTGGCAGGACCGCAGCACCTGCGTGCTGTTCGGTGATGGGGCCGGCGCCGTCATCGTCCAGGCCAGCAGCGAGCCCGGCATCATCTCGACCCATCTGCATGCCGATGGCGCCTACCACGAACTGCTGATGGTCGCGGAAGGGATCTCGCAGGGCTATGATGCCGTGCAGCACGGCCAGGCCTTCGTGCAGATGAAGGGCAGTGAGGTGTTCAAGGTCGCCGTCAATACGCTGGGCCGCGTCGTCGATGAGACGCTGGCCGCCAATGGCCTGGATAAATCAGCCATCGACTGGCTGGTGCCGCATCAGGCCAATATCCGCATCATCACCGCGACCGCGAAGAAACTGGCGCTGCCGATGGAGCGGGTCGTCGTCACCGTCGATCGTCACGGCAACACCTCGGCGGCGTCGATCCCGCTGGCGCTCGATGTGGCCGTGCGCGATGGCCGGATCAAGCCGGGCGAAACGCTGTTGCTCGAGGCCTTTGGTGGCGGGTTTACCTGGGGTTCGGCATTGCTGAAATTCTAAACTGTATCCCTGTCATGATCTGGCAGGGCCGTATCGGGATGACTTGAGATGACCACCGTGACATCACACCTTGCCTTCGTATTTCCCGGCCAGGGCTCGCAGTCGCTGGGCATGCTGTCCGAGCTGGCGGGCGCCTACCCGATCGTCACCGAGACCTTTGCCGAGGCCTCGGCCGTGCTCGGATATGATCTGTGGCAACTGGTGCAACAGGGCCCGGAGACACAACTGAACCAGACCGAATATACCCAGCCGGCGATGCTGGCCGCCGGCGTTGCAGTATGGCGGATCTGGCAGCAGCAAGACGCCGCGCTGCCTTCCTTGATGGCCGGTCACAGCCTCGGTGAATACAGCGCGCTGGTCTGCGCCGGGGCCGTGGAATTTGCCACGGCGATATCCCTGGTGGCGCAACGCGGCCGGCTGATGCAGCAGGCGGTGCCGGAGGGCACGGGCGCGATGGCGGCACTGCTCGGTCTCGATGATGTTGTCGTCATCGAGGTGTGTGCCGAGGCGGCACAGGGCCAGGTGGTGGCCGCGGTCAATTTCAATTCACCGGGACAGGTCGTCATCGCCGGTCACAAGGCGGCAGTCGAACGGGCGAACGAACTGGCCAAGGCGCGCGGCGCCAAGCGCGCACTGATGTTGCCGGTCAGCGTGCCGTCACACTGCGCGCTGATGAAACCGGCGGCCGAGCAGCTGCTGCAGCTGCTGCAGCGCAGCACGATTTCAGTACCACGCATCCCGGTCATCAACAATGTCGATGTCCGCGCCGAGGACGAACCTGCCACCATCCGCCTGGCCTTGAGCCGCCAGCTGTACAGCCCGGTGCGCTGGGTCGAGACCGTGCAGTCACTGGCGGCGCAGCGTGTGACGACGATCATCGAATGTGGTCCGGGCAAGGTGCTGGCCGGCCTGAACAAGCGCATCGCCCGCGAGGTTGAGACGCTGCCGGTGTATGATAAGCAGACGCTGGAACAGGCACTGACCAACACAGGAGCATGATAATGAACCAGACACGTGACATTGCATTGATCACCGGCGCCTCGCGTGGCATCGGCCAGGCGATCGCGCTGGAACTGGGGCGTCACGGTGCCACGGTGATCGGTACCGCCACCAGCCAGAGCGGGGCCGACGCGATCTCTGGCTACCTCGATCACCATGGCAGCAGCGGTTGCGGCATGATGCTGAATGTCACCGATCCTCAATCAATCGATGCGGTCATCGAGGCCATCACCGGCCGCTTTGGCGCGCCGACCATCCTGGTCAACAATGCCGGCATCACCCGTGACAACCTGCTGATGCGGATGAAAGACGAGGAATGGGACGAGATCATCGACACCAATCTGACGTCGGTGTTCCGCTTGTCACGCGCCTGTCTGCGCAGCATGGTCAAGGCACGGCAGGGCCGGATCATCAGTATCTCGTCGGTGGTGGGCGCCTCCGGCAATGCCGGACAGGCCAATTATGCCGCGGCCAAGGCCGGCATCGTCGGCTTCACCAAGTCACTGGCACGTGAGGTCGGGTCGCGCGGCATCACCGTCAATGCCGTGGCCCCTGGCTTCATCGACACCGACATGACCAAGGGCCTGGCCGAGGCCCAGCGCGAGGCGCTGCTGGGCCAGATCCCGGTGGCGCGTCTCGGCAAGCCCGAGGAGATCGCCGCCACGGTGGCCTTTCTGGCCTCGGCCGCGGCCGGCTACATCACCGGTGAAACCATCCATGTCAACGGTGGCATGTACATGGCATAATATCCGACAAAACAGCTAGATATATCAGAAATCGATGGGGCGGGCGCAGGCCGTGATTAGTCTGGCATCTCGCCAATGTTTCCAATACAATACCGCAACGCAGCGTAGCCGCTGCCCAAATACCGGAGGGAGGATTTAACAACCATGAGTACCATAGAAGAACGTGTCAAGCGCATTGTTGTCGAGCAGCTCGGGGTCAAGGAAGAAGAAGTGACCCGCACGGCTTCATTTGTTGATGATCTTGGCGCGGACTCTCTCGATACCGTTGAACTGGTCATGGCACTGGAAGAAGAATTCGAGTGCGAGATCCCGGATGATGAAGCAGAGAAGATCACCACCGTTCAGCAGGCGATCAGTTATATTGAATCCCATCAGGCCTGATGTTCAGCCTGTTTCCGGCTGCTGCCTCTACGACAGGACGCGGCCGGATCCTCTGAATGATCAACCAGACCTCGATCACGTAATCACCGATCCGGGCAGTTTCGCACCACCCAATCCTAATGTCAGCTTGAACAATACAAGACAGGTGTCTCATGTCTGATCGCAAGCGTCGTGTCGTCATCACCGGGCTGGGGACGGTCTGTCCCGTGGGCCTGAATGTCAGGGACAGCTGGGCCAGTATCCTGGCCGGCCGCAGCGGCATTGCCTCGATCGAACACTTCGATGTCAGCGACTTTGCGACCCGCTTCGGCGGTTCGGTGCGCGGCTTTGATGTCACCCAGTATATGTCCGCCAAAGACGCGCGCAAGATGGACCCGTTCATCCACTATGGTATTGCCGCGGCCAAGGAGGCGATTGCCGACGCCGGTATCGAGGTCACCGAACACAATGCCGAACGCATCGGTGTCGCGATCGGTTCCGGGATCGGCGGTCTGTACGGCATCGAGAAGGGTTATGATGCCTTCCTGAACGGCGGTCCGCGCAAGATCTCGCCGTTCTTCGTCCCCAGCAACATCATCAACATGATCTCCGGCAACCTGTCGATCATGTATGGCATGAAAGGGCCGAACATCGCCATCGTCACGGCCTGCGCCACCGCGACGCACAGCATCGGCGAGTCGGCACGTATCATCGCCTATGGCGATGCCGATGTGATGATCGCCGGCGGCGCCGAGATGGCGACCTCGGCCACCGGTCTGGGCGGTTTCTGTGCCGCGCGGGCGCTCTCCACCCGCAATGACGACCCGCAGGCGGCCAGCCGGCCCTGGGACAAGGATCGCGACGGCTTTGTGCTCAGCGACGGTGCCGGTGTCGTGGTGCTGGAAGAATATGAATATGCCAAGAAGCGTGGCGCACATATCTATGCCGAGCTGGTCGGCTATGGCCGCAGCGCCGACGCCTACCATATGACCTCACCGTCGGAAGGCGGGGAGGGGGCCAGCCGCTGCATGGTCAACGCGTTGCGTGATGCCGGCCTGACCCCGCAGCAGGTCGATTATATCAACGCCCATGGCACGTCGACGCCGGCCGGTGACGCCGCCGAGACCAATGCCGTCAAGCTGACGTTTGGCGCGGATGCCTATAAGGTGGCGATGAGTTCAACCAAATCGATGACCGGCCACCTGCTCGGTGCCGCCGGCGGCATCGAGGCGGTGTTCTCGGTGCTGGCGATCCGTGATCAGGTTGCACCACCGACCATCAATTACACCACGCCCGACCCGGCCTGCGATCTCGATTATGTGCCGAACAGCGCACGGCCGATGAAGATCCGGGTGACGATGTCCAATTCATTTGGTTTTGGCGGCACCAACGGTACGCTGGTGTTTGCCCGCCTCGACTGACCGCATAGCGCGGCATTGTGGACACCTTCAGCCAACGCCGCCTTGATTGTTATCATGACCTGCTGACGCTGCATCGTCGGCACCCGCAGCGTTATCCATACCTGCTCGAGAGTGTCGCTCATGGTCCCGGGCAGGCACGCTACGACATCCTGTTTGCATTTCCATCGCATGAGCTGCGGCTCACGTCAACCGGCATGATCAGCGGTGCTGAAGGCGCGAGCTCGGGATTCCTCGCCGCCTTTGATCAGCTGTGGCGCCGCGAACGCTGTCCGGCGCCGGCCGGGACAGCGCTGCCGTTTCGTGGCGGCTGGTTTGTGTATCTGGGCTATGAGCTGGCGGCCGAGATCGAGCCTGGCCTGCAGCTGCCATCAGACACGTTCAGCGCGCTACCGATCGCCTGCGCCCGGCGCTGTCCGGCCGCGATCATCCGCGACCATCAGCAGCAGGTCATTCATCTGGTGGCCGAGCATGAATACCGCCATTGCCTGGCGCAGCTGGAGCAGGATCTACGATCGCTGCCGGATGTGACACCCTCCTCTGAGCTGACACAGCGGCCGCTCACCGCGATCACCCTCGATGAAGAACCGGCCGTGCCATTTCTCGACGCCGTGCGGCGCATCAAGGACTATATCCGCGACGGCGACGTGTTTCAGGTGAATCTGTCCCGGGCCTGGCGCGGTGAGATTGCCGAGCGCATCACTAACGCGGATGTCTACCAGGCCTTGCGCCGCCATAACCCGGCACCGTTTGCCGCACTGGCGGAGCTGGGCAGCGGGGCCGTGATCAGCTCGTCACCGGAGCGGCTGGTCAGTGTCCACGCCGGTGTGGTGCAGACGCGGCCGATCGCCGGCACCCGGCCACGCTCGGCGCAGCTGCAGCAGGATGCCAGGCTGTCGGCGGAACTGTTGCACCATCCGAAGGAACGCGCCGAACACATCATGTTGATCGACCTGGAACGCAATGACATCGGGCGGCTGGCACAGCCGGGCACGGTCACGGTCGACGAGCTGATGGTGCTGGAGAGCTACGCCCATGTCCATCACATCGTGTCCAATGTCCGCGGCCGGCTGCGTGACGAGGTGACGCCGGTCGATGTCATCCGCGCGATGTTTCCGGGCGGCACGATCACCGGTTGTCCGAAGGTGCGCTGTATGGAGATCATCGCTGAACTCGAGCAGTGCGCACGTGGCCCATATACCGGCTCATTGGGCTATGTGAACCGCGACGGCGACATGGATCTGAACATCCTGATCCGTACCCTGGTCCGTGTAGGGACACAGCTGACACTGCGTGCCGGTGCCGGCATCGTTGCCGATTCCGACCCGGAGCGCGAGCTGCACGAGACCCGCGCCAAGGCCAAAGGCCTGTTGCTGGCGCTGGGCAGCGACCCGGCACCGCCGCAGCGGCTCCCGGCATGATCCTGGTCAACGGATTCGCGGCCACACACGTGCCGGTGCAGGACCGCGGCCTGCAATACGGTGATGGTGTGTTTGAAACCATCGCGGTCTGTAACGGCGAGCCGCTGTTATGGTCGCGCCATCTGGCGCGGTTACAGCTGGGCTGTAGCCGGCTGCGGCTGCCGGCGCCGGATGGCCAGCAGCTGTATGACGAGGCAGCGAAACTGTGTCGCGACAGCACACGGGCGGTACTGAAACTGATCATCACGCGTGGCAGCGCAGGACGCGGGTATCGCAGTCCTGTCGAGGGCACAGCGACGCGGATCATGATGCGGCTGCCGTTTCCGGACTATCCGCCGCACGGGTACCGCGATGGTATCCGCACCCGGATCTGCCAGCTGCGCCTCGGTCATAATCCGCTGTTGGCCGGCATCAAGCATCTGAACCGCCTCGAACAGGTGCTGGCACGCCAGGAATGGGATGATGATGACATCACCGAGGGCCTGCTGCGAGACAGCGACGGTCTGGTGATCGAAGGGACGATGAGCAATCTCTTCATCGTCCGCAACCGCCAGCTGCTGACGCCGGAATTGACGCAGTGCGGGGTCGCCGGCGTGATGCGCGAGGTCATCATCGAACAGGCGGCGGCCCTGGGGCTGGGCTGCCGGATCACGACACTGACGGTTGAGGATCTGCGCCAGGCCGACGAGCTCATGTGCTGCAACAGCCTGGGCGGGTTGTGGCCGGTACGCCAGGTTGATGAACAAAACTATCCGGTCGGTGCCTTGACGCGGCAGCTGCAACAGGCACTGGGCAAACAAACCCCGCCCTGTGTATGCTAGGCCATCGATGATCAGGGTGTGCAGGTGAAACAGATGTGGTGGTCGCGGGTCCTGGGTATCATACTGCTGATCGGCAGTTTCGGCAGTGGCTGGATACTGCTCGATTACCGCAGCTTTCTCGCCACGCCGCTGCTGGAGCCACCGCAACCCGCCGTGATGTTTCAGGTCAGACCGGGCAGCAGCCTGAACGGATTCGCCCATGACCTGGCCCGGCAAGGCCTGATTGAACATCCGCGGTTTCTGGTCTGGCATGCCCGGCTGTCCGGGGATGCCCAGCATCTGAAGGCCGGGGAGTACCGCATCGAACCCGGCATGACGCCGCGTCAGCTGTTGCAGCAGGTGATCGCCGGCAACATCGTCCAGTATCCGCTGGCGATCATCGAGGGCTGGACACTGCAGCAGGTGCTGGCCGAGCTGCACAGCAAGGACTGGATCAACAAGACACTGGTCGGGCTGTCACCGGCCGAGATTGGCCGCCGCCTCGGTATCAAGGTCAGCCACCCCGAAGGCCTGCTGCAGCCCGATACCTATTACCTGACCCGCGGCACGACCGACCTCGATGTATTACAACGTGCCTACCGTGCGCAGCAGCAATACCTTGAGGCCACCTGGACCGAGCGTGCGCCCGATCTGCCGTATCGGACTGCCTACGAGGCGCTGATCATGGCCTCGATCGTCGAGAAGGAGACCGGGGTCGCGGAGGAGCGGCCCGAGATCGCCGGTGTCTTCATCCGGCGCCTGCAGAAAAAGATGCTGCTGCAGACCGACCCCACCGTCATCTACGGTCTGGGCAAGGGGTTTGATGGCAACCTGCGCCGCCGCGACCTGCAGGCGGACACCCCGTACAACACCTATACCCGCAGCGGCCTGCCGCCGACGCCGATCGCGATCCCGAGCAAGGACGCGATCGTGGCCGCCTTGCATCCGGCGCCGGGTAACAGCCTGTATTTTGTCGCGCGCGGTGATGGCACGCACCAGTTCTCGGCGACGCTGCAGGCGCACCTGCAGGCGGTGCGCAAATATCAGCTCAAACGCAAGAAGGGTTGACGGTATGGGTCGCGGCCGTTTCATCACCATCGAAGGGATCGAAGGGGTCGGCAAGAGCACCAACCTGGCCTATGTCGAGCAGCTGTTGCAACAGGCCGGCAAACACGTCGTCGTCACCCGGGAGCCCGGCGGCACGGCCCTCGGTGAGGAACTGCGCCAGCTGCTGCTCGGCCATCGCCATGATGGCATGGCCGACGACACTGAATTGTTGCTGATGTTTGCCGCCCGCGCCGAACACCTGCAGCGTGTCATTCGACCGGCTCTGGCCCAGGGTCACTGGGTGGTGTGCGACCGTTTCACCGATGCCACCTATGCCTATCAAGGCGGCGGACGTGGCATCAGTGCCGAACGGATTGCGGTGCTGGAGCGCTGGGTGCAGGGTGATCTGCAACCCGATCTGACCTTGCTGCTGGATGTGCCGGTCGCGACCGGGCTCGGGCGCGCCGCGTCCCGTGCCGCCGCGGCCGACCGTTTTGAACAGCAGCAATCGGCCTTTTTTGATCAGGTCAGGCAGACCTATCTGAACCGTGCCCTGCAGCAGCCGGTCCGGTTTCGTGTCATCGATGCCGTGCGGCCGCTGGAACAGGTCCAGCAGCAGCTGCAGGTGGTCATCAACCAGTATCTGGCGCAGCAGACCTGATGGCAGCGGCGCTGTATCCGTGGCAACACGCGGCGTGGGATGCGCTGGCCGGACGGCTGCGACGCCAACAGGTGCCCAATGCATTGCTGATCGCCGGTCCGGCCGGTGTCGGCAAGTCTGTGCTTGCCGCCCAACTGGTGGCGGCCCTGTTATGTGAGTCACCGGAACCGGCTTCACTGCAGGCCTGTGGACACTGCCGCAGCTGCCGGATGGTCGACGGCGACGGACACCCCGACAGCCGGACGTTGACGCCGGAGGAGGACAAGGCGTCGATCTCGATCGACCAGATCCGCGATATCGTCCACTTTCTGAACCTGACACCACAATACGGGGCCTCCAAGGTCATCACCGTGACACCGGCTGATGTGCTGACGCTGGCGGCCGCCAACAGCCTGTTGAAGACACTGGAGGAACCACCGGCCGGCGGGGTGCTGATCCTGGTCAGCGAGCGCCCGGCCACCCTGCCGGCAACGGTGCGCAGCCGTTGCCAGGCGGTGCGGGTCAATCGGCCGCCGCGCGACCAGGCCATCATGTGGTTGCAGCAACGCCTGACAACGGCGCAACGCCCGCAGGCCGCGCTGTACGTCGACCTGGCCCAGGGCCGGCCATTGCAGGCCTTGCAACTGGCCGAACAGCAGGACCTATTGGCCTGTCGCGAGGCCGTGCTGGGCGGATTTGACCAAATTATCAGCGGTGGGCAGCAGGTGATCAGCATTGCCGAACAATGGCTAAAGTTCGGTTTGAAAGAATCGTTATACTGGATAGACAGTTGGCTCGTCGACATGGTGCGTTTGAAGGCGGGCGGGGAACAGCCACCCGGTCTGGCCAACCCGGACCTCAGCGAGCGGCTGTTGACCTTGGCGGCGGGATGCACCTTGCAACGGCTGCTCGAACTGCAGCAACTGTGTGTCGGCATCCGGCGCGAGGCGCATACCACGCTGAACCCGGCCCTGGTCATCGAGACCCTGGCTATACAGCTTGCAAGGAAGACACGGTAACCCCGACATGGCAGACGACAAGAAGGCCTCTGATTTACCCGCCGCGCGCCAGGGTATCCTGTCACTGGCGATCAAGGACAAGGGCGCGCTGTATTCCGCCTACATCCCGTTCATGAAGCATGGCGGGATCTTCATCCCGACCAACAAACCCTACAAGCTCGAAGACGAGGTCTTCATCCTGCTGACCTTGATGGATGAGACCGAAAAGATGCCGGTCGTCGGCCGCGTCGCCTGGATCAATCCGAAGGGCTCTCCGACCCATGCCGTCCCGGGGATCGGTGTCCAGTTTGCCGATGACAAGGATTCCAAGGCGGCCCGCAACAAGATCGAGGCCTACCTCGGCGGGGCATTGAAGTCTGACCGCCTGACCCATACCATGTAAGCGGCGGGCCCCGTGGTCCGATCACTTGCCAACTGCCAACACGAGACCCTGCCATGCCATTGCGCACGCTGATGGTTGATTCCCATTGCCATCTCGACCGGCTGGATCTGGCCAGTCTCGGTGGTGACCTCGATATGGTGATGGCCGAGGCGCGGCGCCAGGGCGTGGGGCGGATGTTATGTGTGTCGATCAACCTCGAACTGTTGCCGGCGATGCTTGAGGTTGTCAGGCGTTACCCGGAGGTCTATGCCTCGGTCGGCGTCCATCCCAATGAAACCGCAGGGCGTGAGCCGGCGGTGGAGGAATTACTGGCCCTGGCCGCAGACCCGGCGGTGATCGCGATCGGCGAGACCGGTCTCGATTATTACCGCAGCAGCGGTGATCTGGACTGGCAGCAGCAACGCTTTCGCAATCACATCACCGCAGCACAACGCAGTGGCCTGCCGGTGATCATCCACAGCCGCGATGCCTGGCAGGACACACTGAACATCCTCGATGAACAGCCGGTGCCGGGCGTCATGCATTGTTTCACCGGCAATCGTGCTCAGGCCGAACAGGCGCTGGACCGTGGCCTGTATGTGTCGTTCTCCGGCATCGTGACCTTTCGTAATGCCGCCGACATCCGCGAGGCGGCATCATATGTGCCGCTGGACCGGCTGCTGATCGAGACCGACGCGCCGTATCTGACGCCGGTGCCGTTCCGCGGCAAATCAAACCAGCCCGCCTATGTACGGTATGTGGCCGATTGCATCGCCGGCCTGCGCGGCATAGCGGTAGAAGATCTGATCATGGCCAGTAGCGAAAACTTTTCCCGGCTGTTTCGCAAGACCCAGCACTGACATGTCAGGCGACACGGCAACCACTAAGGAGGCTCTGATTAATTCGCATGGTCGTCATGCCCACCCCCGATCGGGTCGAGGGCAGGCCCCAGCGGACATCCATAAACATATGTAATACCTGGATTCCCGCTTGCGCGGGAATGACAAAATCTCCTTAACTGTCATTCCGGGCGCAGCCTGGCTGCGACCCGGAATCCAGATTTGATAGACCAGGGACTCAATTATGGATTTCCGCTTTCGCGGGAATGGCGGCCGTGGTCATTTTTGAATTAATCAGAGCTTCCTTAGTTCGGTAGCTTGGGCTGAATGCAATGCAGCCCAACATGGCCCTCCGCGGGCCGCGCGGAATCCCCGATGTATATTGCTGAACCTTATCGGTCGCCGCTGGTCCTGAGTAGCGCTGCGTAGCAGCGCGTATTGAAGGGCGAGGGTGCCCGTCATCCCCCGGCCAGCGACAGCTGCAGATAATAGCGGCGGTCGAACAGATTCTGTTTGACGAAATCCTGATACGGCTTATCAAGCACATTCTGGCCGATGGCTTCGATCTTCGCTTGCTGTCCGAGCACCCTGAAAGGGTGGGCCACCCGCAGATCATACCGTTCATAGGCGGGTACCCGGTCGCCATCACCACGCCACAGCAATTTGCTCATCGAAAAATAACTGGCACTGAGCTGGAACTGGCCCGGCAGCTTGCGGCTGGCGAGCAGACTGATGTTGTGCGATGGGAAACTTTCACCGATCACAGCATCGCTGTAGTAGATGGTGGCAGGTCCAACCGGCTGGTTGATCTTTTTCACGATGCTGCCGCCGCCCTGCAGGTAGGCGTATTGCCAGCTGAGCAAGGTCTTGCGGTCTGGCCTCAGCTTGAGCTGGAACTCTGCGCCGTCCACGTTGGTATGACCGTTATTGAGCCAGCGTCGTGTGCCAGCAAGCGTATTGAGGGCGGGAACGGCTGTATATAATAGATAATAAGGCTCTTCATTGAGCGAGTTAAAATCACCGGCATCGGTGATGATATTGTCGATCTCCTCGCGGAAGATCCTGGAATCAAAGGCCAGCCGTCCATCGGCGGAGTTGAATAAAAACGCCAGCTCATAGGCGGTGATCCGTTCCGGTGCGAGGTCACCAGAGCTCTGAGTCGTTGCATCGGCAACGACACCGTTAGACAGGAAGCGGCCATTGGCGTTTTCATACTCTTCAAGCAGCGACGGATTGCGATAGCCACGGCTGGCGCCCAGACGTATCGTCGAGTGGCTGGATGGAAACAGGCTCAGCGACAGACGCGGCGACAGCCTGCCGGCGATCAGACCACTGTTTTCATACATGGCACCGGCATTCAACAACGCATATTCGGTCAGCGGCTGTTCAAAATCGGCAAACAGCTGCTGACTATGATCGGTGACGTAATCGGAACGCGACAGCAGGATGCGACTCTTCAACTGATCAAGACGCAGGCTGCCACCCCAGGCCAGTCGTGCCTGATTGGCAAAACGCAGTCGGTGTTGCGCCTCGAGATGGTAGCGCTGACTGGTGCCCAGAAACATCCCGAATTCGACCGCCTCGGTAGTGGGGTCATACGAGGTGCCATAATTAGCATTGATTAAACCCAGGATTCCTGCCCATTCAGCGGGTGAATACCCTGACATCGGCCCAATCAGATAATAGTCGTCCCAGTTTTGATAATTGGTATAAAACTGGACCGAGAGGTCCTCATTGGCCGACAGTGCCTTTTCCCAGCGCAGATGCACGCTGTGGGAATCGTTGTTGCTTTCACGGCGAGGATTCGTCGCTTCGCATTTGGCGCCACAGGCACCGGCCTGACTGCCAGACCAGCTGACGGAGGTATCAACGGTATTGTTGTCGTCTAATAAATAGACTGCCTTGACTGCGCCGTTACTGACTTTTTTATGGTCATCAACATTGTCAAAACCGGCATCTTCAAGGTAACTGAGCGTGGTCTTGAATTCGATATTGTCGAAGAGATGGCTGTAGCGGTACGTGGTCCGTGTCGTCTCGACCGATCCGGTCAGCACCTCGGCATAGTGGCCCGGATCCTGGAAGGCGCGGCGCGTGACGATGTTGATCGTGCCATCGAAGGCATTGGAACCGTAGGCGGCGGCATTGGGTCCCCGGATCACCTCAATACGTTCGATATCGGCGATCTGGATGCCGAGCAGCGTCCAGTCAATGATGTTCAGGAAGGGTGCATAGGAGGATCGGCCATCGACCAGGATCTGCATCCGGTTCGAGAACGCATTGGCTGCACCATGATAGGCGACGCTTTGCCTGTTGCCGGTGACATTGGCGACCTGCATGCCGGGTACCAGCCGCAGCAGGTCCGGGATCTCGACCGCGCTCGAGGCCTCGATCATGTCGCGGTCGATGACAGTGATCGACAACGGTGCCTTCAACGGGTTATGTGGTAAACGAGTCGCCGACAGCACCAGCGGCACGTCCTGTAGCACATCCCTCTCGGATATCAGTTGCTGCAAGGGATCGTCGGCCCACGATGGGGGGCAGGTACCCGCGACCAACAGCCCCAGCGGGTATAAAAAACATCCCAATCTATTGAAATTCATGGAGCCCCATTTTCCTTGCTGTAACGCCAAAGGTAATTAACCCTGTCTAGTTAATCAAGTTATCTGGCTAAGGAAAATTCTGCTTTTAAGATCAGGTTAAGGACAGTCTCCAGTTCCGCCCCGGAATTGTAGAAGTGCGGCGACAGCCGCAGGCAGCCTGCACGGGCTGAACAGCGGATACGCTGTTGCAGCAGATACTGTTGCAAGCGATCACTGGTAACCTGGCGGTGACGGAACGACACGATGCCGGCATGGTGGCCGGGCCGTGGATCGGTCACCACCTCCGCAGCTGGCATCAGCGCCAGGCGTTGCAGCAATAATCCGCTGTTGGCCAGCACCTGCCGTTCGATCCGCTCGATGCCGATCTCCAGCAATAATGACAGGCTGGCATGCAGACCATGGATGCCGAGCATGTTCGGGCTGCCGCATTCAAAGCGCCGGGCCGAGGCGGAGATCTGCCAGTCCGGTGATGAGAAGTCACGCGGCCGGGCCGTCATATGCCAGCCGAATTCATGCAGCTCCAGCCGGTCACGCGCCGCGGGGGTGCTATAGAAGATCGCCAGCCCCTCGGGGGCCAGCAACCATTTATGGCCATCGGCAACGACAAAATCAGCTTGGCAGCGCAGTGCATCAAGGCGGCACGCCCCCAGGCTCTGGATCGCATCGACACAGAACAGGATATGATTGGCGCGACAAAACTCACCGAGTGTCTCCAGATCCATCCGGTAGCCGCTGGCATACTGAACCGAACTGACCGACAGCAACTGGGTGTTTTCATCGCAGGCGCCACACAGTGCGGATTCCAGCGATTCGCCAGCGGCCGGATCAACGATGCGGAGCTCGACGCCGCGTGGCTGCAACGACTGCCACGGGATGCGGTTCGACGGAAATTCTCCCGACGGGATGACGATGTTGTCACCGGGCCGGCAGGCCAGACCGTGGGCAATCATCGACAGCCCTTCCGAGGTGTTCTTGACCAGCGCGATGTCATCCGGGTCGCTGACCCCCAGCAACTGGCAGGCCAGCCGCCGGGTCTGTGCCTCGACCTCCAGCCATTGCGGGTAACAGGCCGCACCGGCGCGGACATTATCGTCGGCGAAGCGGCTGATCGCCGCGGCGCAGCGGCGTGGCCACGGTGCCACGGCGGCATGATCGAGGTACACCGTATCGACGGTGACCGGAAACTCACGCTCCCGCAGGTCTTGCAGATTCACTAGCCGGGCTCCCGGGTCAGCGCAGGGGAGGAAAGCTCGAAGACCCTCAGCATGGTGACCAGCTGCCGGGCCATGGCCTCGACGGACGGGATATCTGACGCCGTATTGCAGGTCTGATCCAGCATCGAGGCCGTCTGGTAGACCGAGGACAGCCCGTAGTAACCTGCCATGCCCGCGATCTGATGGGCCTCCGTTCTCAAGGCGGCAAGGTCTCCCGCGTCCAGGGCGTGCTCTATCTGCCGGGCATGTTCGTGCAGGCCGCTGACCAGCCGGTTGCGCAGGTCGGCGTTGGATTCGAGCACGGCATTCAATCGACCGGTATCACCTTCCTTGATCGCCAGCTTCAAATGCCGACCCAGCACCTGCCACAGCGTGTCCTCATTGATGGGTTTCAGTATCCAGTCATCGATGACACCGGTCTGCTGGTAGGTGGAGCGGGCAAAGACATCGGCGGTCATCGCGATGATCGGGGTCATCCGGTTCCTGGCCGAGCCATGGATCCGTCTTGCCAGCGCGATGCCATCCATCCGCGGCAGATGGATGTCGCTGATGATCAGATCGAATCGCATCGCCTCGGCGATCTTCCAGGCATCTTCGCCATTGTCCGCCTCGGTCACCTGATAGCCCTGCCCCTCAAGCAGGATCCGGATCAGCTCGCGATTGAAACGGTTATCCTCGGCGACCAGTATCTCGGTGTTCACCGGGGGCCGGGTGTCATCCTCGGCGGCTGCAGCGGGCGGGGCTGGTGCAGCTGCATCTGCGGGGCCTTGCAGCAATGCCGATGCCAGCGTATACAACCGTGAGCGACGGATTGGTTTGACGGCAGAACGCACATTGGGCAGGGCCGCGAGTGCAGCAGGCAGGTGATCCATCTCGCTGGCCAGCAGGAAGATGAAACAGATCGACGGCCGTTGCTGGAGGACCCGGGTCGCCGTGGCCAGGATGCGGTCGTTGAGCTCGGCTGAATGGCTCAGGCCGACGATGATCAAATCCAGCTGGCCGCCGAACAGATTGACCTTGTCACCGCAAAACTGGTTGATATCCCGGCACACGAATATCCGGTCGCTCCATAACAGGACATTATTCCTGATCGAACGCAGTGCATAGCTGTTTTCATCGTAGATCAATACCGCGACGTCGAGGAACTGCCCGACAACCGGGTGCGGCACGCCCGTGGCCAGGTCGATGGGCATTTCCAGCATGAAGGTCGTGCCCTGACCCGGGGTGCTGCGGAACGAGATGGTCGCACCGAGGACATCCGCCAGCCGTTTGACGATCGCCAGGCCCAGGCCGGTACCCTGCTGATTCCGTGACAAGGAGGTGTCGGCCTGAAAGAACGGCTTGAAGATGTTTGCGAACATCGAGGACGGGATGCCAATACCGGTGTCGGAGATCTCGACGATGAGCCGTATGGCGTTATTGCTGACATTTTGACAGCAGACGTCGACGAGGATATGGCCACGCTCAGTAAACTTCACGGCGTTGTTCAGCAGGTTGGAGACGATATGCTTGAGTTTCAGCACATCACCGACGACCTGGAGATTGATGTCATGAGGCATGTTGAGGATCAGCTCCAGGCCCTTCTCGTGTGCGGACGGCGAGATCTGCGTCACTGCCACCTCCAGGCATTCACCGACATCAAATTGCTGATGTTCGACGTTGACATCTCCGCTGTCGAGCTTGGCGAAGCCCAGGATGTCATTGATGACATCATTGAGATATTGCGATGATTCAATGATGATGCTGGTGTACTGCTGTTGCTCTCCGCCCTGGCAGGTCTTGTTAAGGATGTTGGCAAAACCGCTGATGGCATTGATCGGGGAGCGCATCTCATGACTCATCCTGGCCAGGAAGTTGCTTTTCTCGCGTTCGGCGCGCACTGCATCCTCGCGGGCGAGCTCAAGCTCACGGTTCTTGTCGCCAAGATCGATGATAGTCTTGTGCAAGGTAGTGGTGGCGGCCTTGATGCCAGTCTCCAGATTTTCGTGCTGATGACGGATGGTCAGCGCCATGTCATTGAAGGTGTTGACCAGCTCGGCAATCTCGTCATTGGCCTCCATGGCAGCGTTTGATTCCGCCTTCCTGAACACGCCGGCACGCATCGCCCGTGATGCCGTGCTGAGCTCGAGCAGCGGGCGGGTGATCCGGCGGCTGAAACGCCGCCCCGCATAGATACCTGTCAGTATGCACAGTCCGGAGACGATCAAGGTGTAGATCCAGGTCATCCGTATGCTCTCGATGACATCCTGTCTGGAGATGATGAGCTTGACATGTCCGACAGGTGCCATCACACCCTGGTCATAGTCACCCAGGTCAATCTGACTGGCGGTGATAGGGGCGATGAAAGACAGATAATCACGCCCTTCAATCAGGCCGGTCACCGACCCGCTCTCGGCCAGCAACACGCCCCTGGCATCATGGATGCCGACATACAACGCATCATCACGGATGAACGACTTGGTGATGGCCTTCAGCACCGACGAATTCTCCGAGAAGATGCTGAACTCACTGGCGCTGGCCACGTGGTTTGCGGTCTTGCGCCCCATCGTGTTCAGTGTGTGTTCGACATAGGTGATATGTATGTAGGCGGCGAGATAACTGATGATCAGTGATACCAGGATGATCGGTATCGTCACCAGCAGGATGATCTTGTTCTGGAGGCCGAGACGTCTCATGGCTGCGATTGATCCTTATCAGTTACAGGCGCATCAATGTGGATGCCCAGACTATCTGCTACGTTATGATTGATCCGGACGGTGTAGCGGGTGGGGCGTTGCAACCGGATGGTGGGGAGTTGCCCACTCGACAGGATCTGGACGGCCAGCTCGCCGCCGTGGGTGCCGATGTCGGCCGGTTCATAATAGGCGGCCATCACGGCGCCGGCATCAGCCAGTGCCCTGGAATAACCAATGACCGGCACCTTTTTCTGATAGGCCATGTACAGCAGCCATTTCGCTGTATACGGCGTGATGACCGCCTTGTCCGGCATCATCACGATGACGTCGGCGTCATCGAGCAGCCGGGTAATGGCCTTGGCGACATGCTTTTCGTTGTCAGCCTTGGCGATCAGCGCCGTGACACCCGCCTGTCTGGCTACACTGCGCAGTGATTCCTCAGCGGCGCTATTGCTTGAGCCGAGCAGGATGCCAACCTGATCAGGTCGCGGATGCAGTGATCGCGACAGCGACAGCAGGTCCTGGTTGGTCAGATCGACGACCACGGCAGCGGCATGGGTCTTGTCCTGCCATACGCTGTTGAAGGCCTCGGACGTGATCAACAGATTCAGCACCGGGCTATGTGGCCCAGCTGATCGGACCTGTGCCGCCGCGCGGGTGCCGATGGTGATGATCAGATCATGAGGTGGGCTGTCAGGCAGGGCGGTGCCGTTGTCACCGGCCATGACCTTGTCGATGGCCGGTGCTGCCGCGCCCTGTTTGGCCAGCACTGCACGCAGGGCAGCCTCAGTCTCGGCATATGGGGCCTCGGTGCTGCTTTGCACCAGCAGTACGGCAGGGGGCGTGATGGCAGCAACAGGCGACGCAGTCAGCAGCAGCGCCAGCATGACCAGCCACAAGGACAGCTTCCATCCTGAACACATGTACATAGGTATGTTATACGCTGTCATGCAGATGCATGAGACGCATTGATGTCTGCGTTATTCCAGGTCGACCTGTTTACTGACCAGGCCCAGTTTCTGGGCATTCACCACCGCCTCGGTGCGATTGCTGGCATCCAGCGATTTAAGTATATGTGCGACATGCACCTTGATGGTGTTCTCGGAGACAACCAGTGCCTGTGCGATATCGCGGTTGGACTTGCCGGCCGCGATGCATCTCAGCACCTCGATCTGCCGCTCGGTCAGCGTCTTGCCGATGCCGAGTAACCGGGTCGGTGTCATGTGATTGTTGGTATTGCGCAGCATCTCCGGCGGGATGAAGACACCGCCGGACAGCACCAGCTTCACTGCATTGAGGATCACCTCGTGTGATGAGGATTTGGGGATGAAACCGCTGGCCCCGGCATCGAGGCAGCGCCGCATCAGCTCCGAATCATCGTAGGCGGACAGGATGATGATCGGCAGCTCGGGATGGTCATGGCTGATCTGTTTCAGCAGATCCAGGCCGTTCACATCCGGCAGCACCAGGTCGAGCAGCACCAGGTCGATGTCCGGGTGGTCAGTGAGCAGACCCTGCACCTCCGTGCCGCAGCTGGCCTCATAGACCGTGTAGTCATTGAGCAGATTCTTGACACCCGCCCGGACCAACGGGTGATCCTCTGCGATGAGTATATTGGTATACATATGCGGCCTGCCTGAGTAGGGGTGGTGAGCGGGTTTCGTCGCTGCCGGGTGGAGGCTTTCCATCTGCAACCTTCTGGTTTGGGATATGCCCTTGTAAGCTAACAATTTATAGGATAATGATACAGATAAAAATAATCCTTTTGGATTAGTCGCTGCTCAGCGGGGAAAGGTGCTGCAGGGTGCTTTGGTCTGCAGGCCATTGAAAACAGGCAGAAAGCCATCAGAATTGATGGTAAGCGGCATTCCAGAGCGCAATGGCGACGGCCGATGAAATGATCAGCAGGGTGTCGGCACCCTGGATCAAGGATACATAGTGGGGCGCGCAGCCCCCCGGGGAATCAGCACTCATGGTCAGCAAAAGCATAGTCTCTGAAGAGCTCAAGCACGGTGATGATGCCGACATCATGACTTGGCTGGCGTCGGTCCGCGATGGCCGCAGCAATGATGAGATGGCCGTCATCGAGGCTGCCTGCCGGTTGGCCCACCGTGCCCATGCCGGCCAGAGCCGGGCCTCCGGCGAGCCCTATATCCTGCATGCACTGGCGGTGGCCGGCATCCTGGCCCAGCTGAACCTCGACCATGAGACCATCGCCGCAGCGCTGCTGCACGATGTCGTCGAGGATACCGACGTCACCCTCGACGAGCTGCGCCAGCAGTTTGGCGAGACCATCGCCAACCTGGTCAACGGCGTCACCAAGATGCGGCTGATCCAGGCCTACAAACACGCCGGCGACAGCAACCGCAAGGAACAGGTCCAGGCCGAGAACCTGCGCAAGATGCTGCTGGCGATGGCCGAGGACGTGCGGGTGGTGCTGATCAAGCTCGCCGACCGGTTGCACAACCTGCGCACGCTGGGCGCCTTGCCCGAGCACAAGCAGCAGCGCATCGCCCGCGAGACACTGGAGATCTATGCGCCGCTGGCCAACCGCCTCGGGATCTGGCAGATCAAATGGGAGCTCGAGGACCTGTCGTTCCGCTTCCTCGACCCGGACAACTACAAAAAGATTGCCCGCATGGTCGACCAGCGCCGCAGCGAGCGCGAGCAGTATCTGCAGGGCTTCGTGCAGCGCCTGCAGGCCGAACTGACCGGTGCCGACATCCGGGCCGTGATCACCGCCCGCCCCAAACACATCTACAGTATCTGGTGCAAGATCCAGCGCAAGGCCATCGATTTTGATCAGCTTTATGATGTGCTCGGCGTGCGGGTGCTGGTCGATACGATCAAGGACTGCTACGCCGCGCTCGGCGTCGTTCATTCGTTGTGGCAATACATCCCCGGCGAGTTCGACGACTACATCGCCACCCCGAAAGAGAACAACTACCGCTCGATCCACACCGCCGTCATTGGGCCCGCGGGGCGCATCGTCGAGGTCCAGGTCCGCACCCATGAGATGCATCAGCACAATGAGCTCGGGATCGCCGCCCACTGGGCCTACAAGGAAGGGCGGGGACGTCAGCAAGAGTTCATGGAAAAGATTAATTGGCTCAGACAGCTTATTGAATGGAAAAATGAAGTATCTGATGCCGGTGACTTTGTTGAACAGTTCAAGGCCGACCTGTTCCAGGACCGGATCTATGTGTTCACGCCCAAGGGCCAGATCATCGATCTGCCGCAGGGCGCGACGCCACTGGACTTTGCCTATCACATCCACACCGAGATCGGCCACCGCTGCCGCGGCGCCAAGGTCAACGGCCACATGGTGCCGCTGACCTACACGCTGGAGACCGGCCAGCAGGTCGAGATCCAGACCGTCAAGCAGGGCGGGCCGAGCCGTGACTGGGTCAACCCGCACCTCGGCTATCTGCAGACCTCGCGCGCCCGTGCCAAGGCCCAGCACTGGTTCCATCAGCAGGACTTCGACAAGAACGTCGCTGAAGGGCATGCGCTGTTCGACAAGGAGCTGAAACGGATCGGGCTGCCGACGATCAACATCGACAAGCTGGCCGAGAGGCTCGGCTACCGCCGTACCGACGAGTTCTTTGCCGCGATCGCCAACGGTGACCTGAAGGGGCCGCGCTATCTGAGCATGATCCAGCAGATGCTGGAGCCGGCGCGCGACGACAAGCTCGACCTGCCTGTTCCCGGCGGCGACCGACCGCTGGCGCCGCGCAAGCTGGGACGCTCGGGGATTGTCATTGAAGGGGTCGGCAACCTGATGACCAGCATCGCCAACTGCTGCAAGCCGATCGCCGGCGATCCGATCATCGGTTTCATCACCCAGGGTCGCGGCGTATCGATCCACCGCGGCGACTGTCCGAACGTGCTGTATTACCGCCGCGTCTACCCGGAACGGATGATCCCGGTATCGTGGGGCGAGGCCGCGAAGGGGCCGATGCTGGTCGACATCGAGGTGCTGTCGACCGACCGCCAGGGCCTGCTGCGTGACATCGGCGCGGTGTTCGCCAACGACAAGATCAGCCTGCTGGCGGTCAATACCCGCTCCGATACCCGCGAGAACATCGCGCGGATGCGCTTCACCCTCGAGATCAATGACCTGGATACGTTAAACAAGGTGCTGACCAAGGTCGAGCAGATCCCGGATGTACGCGAGGTCAGGCGGCTGATGAACTAAGCTGGGCTGCACGGGGTCGCGATTACAGGTCTTCGATGTCCTTCTGCCACTCGCCACCATGATCGCTGTGGATCTCCGAGGCATAATCGAGGTCTTCCTCTTCCAGGTCATCAAACGGCCCCGACCAGTCCTCCGGGGCATCGATGACCTCGGCCTTCATGCCGGCCCAGGTGTCGAATTCGATCTCCTCGATGCTGCCGTCAAAGAACTGGATCTCGGCGACCTGTTCCCGTTCATCGACAGCTATCACCTTGAATATCTGGCCTTCTTTGTCCTGATACCAGGTGTCCAGTTCCGGCAGGTGTGCAGCCATGGCGTCTCCTCATAAAAAACACGGTTGATCCAGTTTGTCATGGACCATTGACAGGGCTTGAATCGGCGTATCATGCTTAATCTTGAGCGACCATGAGGAGGAATAATAAAGTCCCGCTATTTGTCAGATCAAGCAGACCACTCCAAGGAGAATGCCATGAAAGCAGCATTGCAGTTGACGACCCGCAATATGTCCCTTTCTGAAGCAGCCCGCGCCACGATCGAGAAAAAGGCCGAGAAGCTCGAGGCCTTGTGCAGCCGCATCACCGCCTGCCGTTATCCTGGTTGAATCCCCGCACCGCCACAGCCAGCACGGCAACCTGTATAACGTCCGTATCGACGTCTGCCTGCCCGGCAACGAGATCATCGTCAAACGCGAACCCGACCAGGACCTGTATGTAGCGATCCGCGACAGCTTCGAGGCCGCGCGGCGCCAGATCCTCGGCTATCTGCAACGCCGCCGTGGTGACGTCAAGACCCATATGCTGCCTCAGGTGCAAGAGGTACAGCCGCAAGCACCCGCTGCCTGATGCAGTGATCGACGCAATCTGTCCGGTAGGTTGGGTTGAGCGGTTTTCCGCGAAGCCCAACTTATGGAAACTCTGATTAATTCAAAAATTACCATGATTGTCATTCCCGCCCCCGATCGGGTCGAGGGCAGGCTGCAGCGGGAATCCAGGCATTGCAGGATCGTAGCCTGATGGGTTGGGCGTTGTTTGCGAAACCCGGGAACGATCACCACAACATCCAGTTTTCTCCCTCAGCGCTTTGCCGTATACTCATCCTCCATCCCCGGTCATCTGTGCTGATGCAGATCACTATCCCTATAAGAAGATAGTCCGCCATGCTTTTTGATCACGATTGCCGTCGCTGCAAACGCCTGTCCGGTTTTCTCGACGCGGTCAAGGACGAATACCCTGAGTACCACGCGCGCCCGGTCGCGCCGTTTGGCTGCGAGCAACCGCGGCTGCTGATCGTCGGTCTGGCGCCCGGCATGCACGGCGCCAATGCCAGCGGCCGGCCATTCACTGGCGATCATGCCGGCATCCTTTTATACGAAACGCTGCACCGCTATGGTTTCAGTAATCAGCCAACCTCGACGCACCGCAACGATGGCCTGAAGCTCCTGGACTGCCGCATCACCAATGCCGTCAAGTGCCTGCCACCGCAGAACAAGCCGCTGCCGAGCGAGATCAAGAACTGCAACGGCTTTCTCGCCAAAGAGATCGCGACACTGCACCCCGGCACGGTGATCCTGGCGCTGGGCCGCGTCGCCCACGAATCGGTGCTGAAGGCAAAGGCGCTGGCCCTGTCGGCCTACCCCTTCGCCCACGGCGCCGAGCATCTGCTCGATAATGAGCTGTGCCTGATCGACTCCTACCATTGCAGCCGCTACAACACCCAAACCCGCCGTTTGACGACGCAGATGTTCGACGACGTCTTCGCCGCGATCCGCCGCCGCATCGACACGGGCGCTCACACCGCCGCGGCATGAGTCCGCGGCGCGAAGGTACAGAACCCGCCGCCTTTGACGGCAAACAGTTCTGCCGCCAGCTGCCGTCCGGCCCCGGCATCTATCGCATGTACAGCGCCGGTGGCGAGGTACTGTATGTCGGCAAGGCGCGCAATCTAAAGAAGCGCGTCGCCAGTTATTTCAGTCGCAGCCAGACCTCGGCCAAGACCCTGTCGCTGGTGTCGCAGATCCAGACTATCGAGATCACCGTCACCCACACCGAGACCGAGGCGCTGATCCTCGAAAACAACCTGATCAAGCAGCACAAGCCGCGCTACAACATCCTGCTGCGCGACGACAAGAGTTATCCGTACATCCTGCTGTCGCACGGTGGTGAACTCGCGCCACGGCTGTCCTTGTACCGTGGCAGCCGCCGCGAGCCCGGGCGCTATTTCGGGCCGTACCCCGGCGCCGGCGCGGTGCGCGAGACGCTGGACATGATGCAGAAGCTGTTCAAGGTGCGGCAATGTGAAGACACCTTCTACCGCAACCGCTCGCGCCCCTGTCTGCAATATCAGATCAAGCGCTGCAGCGCGCCGTGCGTCAAACTGGTCAGCGACAGCGACTATGCGCGCGATGTCCGCCATGCGGTGATGTTCCTCGAAGGCCGCAACAGCGAGGTCATCGACGAACTGGCGAAGAAGATGGAACAGGCCGCCAGTACACAACACTACGAGGAGGCGGCGCATTACCGCGATCAGATCGTCAGCCTGCGCACCGTGCAGGAACGCCAGTACATCAGCGGTGAACGCGGCGACCTCGATGTCATTGCCGTCGCCGTGCAGGCCGGCGTCAGCTGCATCGACGTGTTCTTCATCCGCCACGGCCACAACCTCGGCAACAAGACCTTCTATCCGAAGACCCCGGCCGAGGCCGAGCCGGGCGAGATCCTCAGTGCCTTCCTCAGCCAGTATTACCAGGGCCAGCTGACGCCGGGCGAGATCCTGCTCAGCACCGACGTCGACGAACCGGAGTTCATCGAACAGCTGTTGACCGAGACCGCCGGCCACAAGGTGCGGCTGCAGACCCGCGTCATCGGTGAACGCGCCCGTTATCTGGACCTGGCGCGCAGCAATGCCCAGCAGAATCTCAAACGCCACCTGAGCAGCCGCGCCAGCCTGGCGCAGCGTTATGTGTTGCTGCAGCAGGCATTGCATCTGGATGCGTTGCCGCAGCGCCTGGAATGTTTCGACATCAGCCACATCAGCGGCCAGCAGACCGTCGCCTCCTGTGTGGTGTTCAACAGCGACGGGCCGTTAAAAAGCGACTACCGGCGTTTCAACATCGACGGCATCACGCCCGGTGATGACTATGCCGCCTTGTATCAGGCGCTGAGCCGCCGTTATACGCGGATCAAGAAGGAGGAGGGCCGGCTGCCCGATGTGTTGTTCATCGACGGCGGCACGGGCCAGGTCGCGCAGGCGGCCCGCGTGCTGGAAGAACTGCAGATCACCGAGGTCACGCTGGTCGGCGTCGCCAAGGGCCGGGAGCGCAAGCCGGGCATGGAGACGCTGTTGCTGGTCAGCCGCGACGAGGAGCTGCACCTGGACAGCGATTCGCCGGCCCTGCACCTGATCCAGCAGATCCGCGACGAGGCCCACCGCTACGCGATCACCGGCCACCGCCAGCGCCGCCACAAGGCCCAGAACAGCTCGACGCTGGAGACCATCCCCGGCGTCGGCAGCCAGCGGCGGCGCGAGCTGCTGCGCCAGTTCGGCGGCCTGCAGGGGGTGTCGCGCGCCGGGGTCGAGGACCTGATGAAGATCCGCGGTATCAACAGGGCGCTCGCCCAGCGTATTTATGATACATTCCATTCCGACGGCCACTAACGATAATACACTGCGATGACGACGCCGACCCTGCTGACCCTGCTGCGCATCGGGCTGATCCCGGTCATGGTCATCGTCTTTTTCCTGCCCTATACCTGGAGCGGCATCGCCGCGGCGCTGGTGTTTTCGCTGGGCGCGATCACCGACTGGCTCGACGGCTACCTGGCACGCCGCCTCGGCCAGACCTCGGCCTTTGGCGCCTTTCTCGACCCGGTCGCCGACAAGCTGATGGTCGCCGTGGCATTGGTGCTGATCGTCAAGGACATGCCGACGGTGTGGACCGCGGTCCCGGCCGCCGTCATCATCGGCCGCGAGATCACCGTGTCGGCGCTGCGCGAATGGATGGCCGAGCTCGGCAAGAGCGCGACCGTCGCCGTCAATATGCTCGGCAAGATCAAGACCACCTGCCAGATCACCGCGCTGATCATGCTGCTGTTCAAATACCCGCTGTTCTCGCTGCCGATCATCGCCATCGGCCACGTCATGCTGTACCTCGCCGCCGCGCTGACGCTGTGGTCGATGGTGCTGTACATGAAAAAGGCCTGGCCGGTGCTGCGGTTTTAGAAACCGTTTGTGGTGACCAAGCATGCAGTGCGGCAACAAACCGTTCGTGGTGACCAAGCGTGCAGTGCGGCAACAAACCGTTCGTGGTGAGTAGGCACGCAGTGCCGTATCGAACCATGAACGGTCCTTCGATACGCGCTGCGCGCTACTCAGGACGAACGGGGAAGAGAGATGGCTACCCAGAAATATAAGGCAATAAGCGCAGCGCATTGCACCCACCATGGAAGTTGTCAGCCAACCCCGGGGATGCCCCTGTCGGGGTCATCAACGGGGCAGCGGCGAGGCCGGCCGGCCGATTACCCCGGCCAGGATCAAGATCTTAGCCTGTCAAACCACTTCCACCCTTGACAGAAAAATTCTGCTGGCTACAATGTACGGCACTTGCGAACGAAGCGGGAATAGCTCAGTTGGTAGAGCACAACCTTGCCAAGGTTGGGGTCGAGAGTTCGAGTCTCTTTTCCCGCTCCAAATTTCTTGTACCTTCCATAAAGTAGCGCGTCAGCCCAGATCACGGGTTCTGGCTGGGTGGCAGAGTGGTTATGCAGCGGCCTGCAAAGCCGTGGACGCCGGTTCGATTCCGACCCCAGCCTCCATTCGTGGGGTGACACCATCTTCCCTGATATTTTTTGTAGGTTGGGCAGAACGCAGTGAAGCCCAACATTTCAGCCCAAACATCCATCTCAAGTTCCGTCCATCCCAAATTTCGCCCGCGACGATTATCACATCAGCATACATTTCTCTCTTTCCCCTCTCCCATAAATGGGAGAGGGGTAGGGGAGAGGGTTGGTGGACAGGGGGATTCCGGTTAGAATGCCCACGCCTTCCCTTGCCCAGGTGGCGAAATTGGTAGACGCAAGGGACTTAAAATCCCTCGGCCCTAAAGGCTGTACCGGTTCGATTCCGGTCCTGGGCACCACGTTGATAAAGGCAGGGGCTGCCCCCATAGTAAGCGCACCTTAAAATCCGCATTGGAGATCCACTGATCCATGATCACTAAAATCGAAAAATTCCTCGAAACCTTCATGTTCAGCGCGCGCTGGCTGCTGGCGCCGTTCTACATCGGCATGGTCATCGCCATCGCCTTGCTGCTGATCATGTTCTTCAAGGAGATGTCCCACCTGTTTCATCTGGCGCTGGCCCCGGGTGACGGCAACCTGATCGTCGGCATCCTTGGCCTGATCGACATCGTGTTCGTCGCCAATCTGCTGATCATCATCATCTTCGCCGGCTATGAAAACTTCGTGTCCAAGATCGACACCGGCGGTCACGAGGACCGTCCGTCGTGGATGGGCCATGTCGATTTCTCGGACCTGAAGCTCAAACTGATCGGCTCGATCGTCGCGATCTCCGGGATCGAGCTGCTGAAGACCTTCGTCACGCTGGACCAGATGACCGACCGCCAGCTGGCCTGGAAGGTGGGCATCCATGTCACCTTCGTGTTCTCCGGCGTCATGTTCGCCGTCATGGACAAGATCAGTGCCAAGCCACACGGCAAGAGCAGCCACTAAGCCCTGCTGAAAATCTGCGCACATCAAGGCCAGTCCGGACCCGGGCTGGCCTTTTTTCTTGGTTCCCGCCTTAAGCCTTGCTCAAGAAATGTCAATTTGTTGACGATATCACAGACGTAGGCCTCCGGCAGTTGCCCGCCCTCGGGCCCCTGCTCAAAGAGCCTGCCAATCACGCCCAGCCGCCCGACTATCAATCACATAAGTCACAGTCATCGCCCGTACCGACCCGGCAGGGCCCGAGCGGCGGATGTCTGAATGCGACCGAATTCAATGAGGTAAGCAACAACTCAAATAATGAAGTTCCAGAATTAGAGGAGAGAAGGCCATGGCCATCCGCCACTCTAATCACGTCAAGTTGAGCATCATCTTCAATCTGTTGGGTGTCATGGCCAGTCCGGCACTGGCCGTGCAAGCGGTGGCCTTCGATGGCTGGAACGTGCAGGGCGGCAACATCAACACCGCGGCCTCCTGCGGTGGCACCGTCTCATGTTCGGGTACCATGGTCGACAACGGCTTTCTGCAGCAGGAGATCGTCACACCGAACGGCAAGTTCATTCGCCAGATCATCACCGATACCAATGCCACCGGCTCGGCCTCATCGCTGCCGTTTGCCACCGAGGTGCTGATCCCGATGGGCTCGCAGTCTTCATTCCAGACCGGCTCGAACGTCGACATCAAACAGGCGATCCGTGACCCGTCCCAGGGCTTCTCCAGTCTGGCGCAGATCAATAACCACGCGCTGATCGACAACCGTGGCGACAGCTATCAGGTCAACAAGGTGCTGATCGAACAGGGCATCGCCGACGCCACCTTCGGTTCGGCCTTCAAGCTGGAACAGCAACTGGCGACCCTGCCCAACGGTGATCAGCTGAGCTCACGCCGGCTTGATATTGACCAGTGGCTGCTCGATGTCGCCAACGACCCAAGCTCCGAGGCGCAGCGCTTTGCAATGCGCCAGCGCAGCGGCTGGGACGTGATCTTTGACGAGCAGAACAACGCCAACATCACGCCGGTCACCAAGGCCGGCAGCGTCGCAATGAACGGCGAGACGCTGAGCTGGGCCGATGGCGAGGCACTGCGCGCGGTGTTCATCGCGCAAAAGGCCTATGACCCGTCCGGCAAGGGCTTTGCGTACACCGCGCTCAGCAACGAGACCAGCGGCCGTGCATTGACCAAGGCCGACTACCAGGCCGCAATGCCGACCGACCCGTTCGCCTGGGACACCGCCAACCTCGGCGCTGCGCCGCACCTGCCCAGTGTAGTCAACTAGGCGTAGTCAACTAAACAAGGCGTTCAACTCCCTTTACCCGCGGACACAGGAAACTGTGTCCGCTTTTTTTTGCGCCCGTCACCAGGGAGGGGGACAGATTTCAAATCTGTCCCCCTCGGTCCAGCGCGTAGGTTGGGCAGAGCGCAGCGAAGCCCAACATGAGTCCACGTTGACTTGCCGTCGATAAATGCTGTGCTATTCTTTATTGCTGCTCAATTCAACACACAGGAGCCAAGGAATGGCCACCAAAACGCCAAGGAAAGGCGAGATCATTGTTCCAATGGAACGGATCACCCAGTCGATCATGCTGGTGCGAGGTCATAAAGTCATATTGGACAGTGACCTGGCAGAGCTCTATGAAGTAGAGGCAAAAGTGCTGACTCAAGCGGTCAAACGAAACATTGACCGTTTTCCGGCTGATTTTATGTTTCAGCTGACCAATCAGGAGTTTAATATCTTGAGGTCACAATTTGTGACCTCAAGTTGGGGCGGCAGGCGCTACCCACCCTATGCCTTCACCGAACAGGGCGTCGCAATGCTATCCAGCGTGCTGCGCAGTCCCACGGCGATCCACATCAATATCGAGATCATGCGCGCCTTCGTGCGCTTACGGCAGCTGCTGACCACCAACACCGAGCTAGCCCGCAAACTGGCGGCGCTGGAGCGCAAATACGATGCCCAGTTCAAAGTGGTGTTCGACGCCATCCGGGAATTGATGACACCATCCGCGCCCCGGGCCAAGCGGCCGATCGGCTTTGGACCCTGGGAAAAATAGCTCGCCACCGGCCTGCCCCGCGAAGGATTAACCCGCCCCCACACCGCCTGACCATGATTGTCCGTCATATCAACCCGTTGAGATGCCGGCCGGGCAGGCCTGTGATATTCTTCCCCGGATAAGAATAACTATTACGTGGATCATGGCTGAACCCGAACAGCGCGCCCGGACCCATATCGACGACCTGCTGACGGCGGGCGGGTTGGCACGTCTGCGATCCGGCCGCTGCGCACATCACGGCCGCGCGTGGCGTCGCGATCCGCGAGTTCCCGCTGAAGTCTGGCCATGGCTTTGCGGACTATCTATTATATGTCGATGGCAAGGCGGCCGGGGTCATCGAGGCGAAGAAGGAAGGGGTGACGCTGACCGGCGTCGAGACCCAGTCGGCGCGCTATGTCCAGGGCTTGCCCGACGGCCTGCCGCGCTGGCGCGACCCCTTGCCATTCGCCTACCAGTCCACCGGCATTGAAAGCCGCTTCACCAATGGCCTCGATCCGCAGCCGCGTTCGCGGCCAGTGTTTGCGTTTCATAAGCCCGAGTCGCTGGCCGAGTTATTACAGGAAGGGGGACAGATTTCAAATCTGTCCCCTACTGGTCGGGACAGGGACCAGGTCGCGGACGCGACACCGATCTATGCGGCCAGAGCCGAAACCTTCCTTGCCCGCCTGCAACACATGCCGCCGCTCAAAGAGCACGGCCTGTGGCCGGCCCAGATCAAGGCGATCCACAATCTCGAAGTCTCATTAAAAGAAAACCGCCCGCGCGCACTTATTCAAATGGCCACCGGCTCCGGCAAGACCTTCACCGCCATCAGCTTCATCTATCGGCTGATCAAATTCGCCGGTGCAAGAAGGGTGTTGTTCCTCGTCGACCGCGGCAACCTCGCCGACCAGACGCTGAAGGAATTCCAGCAATACGCCTCGCCCTACAACAACTTCAAGTTCACCGAGGAGTACATCGTCCAGCGCCTGCAAGGCAACACCCTCGATACCACAGCAAAGGTCTGCATCTGCACCATCCAGCGTCTGTACTCGATGCTCAAGGGCAAAGACCTGCCCGAAGACCTCGAAGAAGTGTCCATTGATCAACTTGGCAGTTTGTTTGGAAATGGCGGGCACAGCAGGGGGGTGGCAGACAAGGCGCGGGGTGAGCGAGCAGCGGAGTTGCCTGGTAGCGCAATGAGCAGCGCAGCGAGCACTGCAACGCCGTATGCCGGCCTCCTGCGAAGTCCGGAGCCGATTGAATACAATCCAAGCATACCCATAGAGACCTTCGACATCATCGTCACCGACGAATGCCACCGCTCCATCTACAACCTGTGGGCGCAGGTGCTGGAGTACTTCGACGCCTCGCTGATCGGCCTCACCGCCACGCCCAGTAAGCAGACCTTCGGCTTCTTCCACCAGAACCTGGTGATGGAATACAACCACGAAATGGCCGTGGCCGACGGCGTCAACGTCAACTACGACGTCTACCGCATCCGCACCAAAATCTCCGAGGCCGGCTCCAGGGTCGAGGCCGGCTACTCGGTGCAGATTCAGGAGCGCGACACCCGCAAAAAGCGCTGGGAACAGCTCGACGACGACTTCAGCTACGACCCCAACCAGCTCGACCGCGACGTGGTTGCCCCGGACCAGATCCGCACCATCGTCCGCACCTTCCGCGACAAGCTGTTCAGCGAAATCTTCCCCGGCCGCACCTGGGTGCCCAAGACCCTGATCTTCGCCAAGGACGACGCCCACGCCGAAAACATCGTCGAGATCGTGCGCGAGGAATTCGGCAAGGGCAACGACTTCGCCCAGAAGATCACCTACCGCACCACCGGCGCGAAACCCAAGGACCTCATCAACGAATTCCGCACCAGCCCCATGCCACGCATCGCCGTGACGGTCGACATGATCGCCACTGGCACCGACATCAAGGCGGTGGAGGTCGTTTTCTTCATGCGCGCCGTCAAATCCCGCGCCTTCTTCGAGCAGATGAAAGGCCGCGGCGTGCGCATCATGAAGGCCGACGATCTGCAAAGCGTCACCCCCGACGCCAAGGCCAAGGACCACTTCGTCATCGTCGACGCCGTCGGCGTCTGCGAGCAGGACAAAACCGATTCGAGACCGATGGAGCAAAAGCCCACCGTGAGTTTTGAGAAGCTCATGCAAGCCGTCGCCTTCGGCAATACCGAAGACGACGTACTCACCTCGCTGGCCGGCCGTCTCGCCCGTATGGAACACCGCATCACCGCCGACGATGACAAAAAGATCCGCGCCACCAGCGGCGGCTACGGTCTCAAAGACCTGGCTCATCGAATTGTGGAATCTCTCAATCCCGATATCGATGTAGCCTGGGCTGAGCGTAGCGAAGCCCGGGAACCCGCGCCGCAGGCGCAACAACTGAAATCTGTTCGCGAAAGCATCGTCCTCGACGCCGTCAAACCGCTCCACGACCCCGCGCTACGCCAACTATTGATCGACCTGAAAGCCAAAACCGAAATCACCATCGACCACGTCAGCCCCGACGAAGTCCTGGAGGCTGGTTTCTCTCAAGGTGCTCTCGACCGCGCCCAAGGCATGGTCCAATCCTTCGAGCAATTCATCAAGGACCACAAAGACGAAATCACCGCCTTGCAGCTGCTCTACAGTCTACCTGCGCGTCACCGCGTGACGCAGGCAGGCAAACGCCTGCAATTCGAACATATCAAAGAACTCGCCGACGCCATCGAAAAGCCGCCCTACCTGTGGAACGAATCGCAACTATGGAACGCCTACGCCGCGCTGGAAAAATCCAAGGTCAAAGGCGCCAGCGCCAAACGCATCCTCACCGACCTCGTGTCGCTGGTGCGCTTCGCCATCCACCAGGACAACGAACTCATCCCGTTCCCCGAGCGCGTCAACGCCAACTTCAAGGCCTGGCTCACGACCCAAGGCCGTCATTCCGGCGAAAGCCGGAATCCAGAACCTTTTACAGCTGAACAAATTCGCTGGCTCGAAATGATCCGCGACCACATCGCCGCCAATCTCAGCATCGCGCCAGACGACTTCGAGTACGCGCCGTTCTCGCAACAAGGCGGCCTCGGTAAAGTGCATCAACTATTCGGCGACAAGCTGAATACCATCATTGAAGAACTGAACGAGACCTTGGCGGCATGATTCCACGATCATTTATCTGCATGCTGTATTGTCATTTCGACCGAAGGGAGAAATCCTATGGCGAAGGAACACCGGTATTTCGTCTACCTCCTCACCAACTGGAACAACAAGGTGATGTACGTGGGCATGACCAACGACCTCATTCGCCGTGTCAACGAGCACAAGACCAAGGCAGTCAAAGGCTTCACGGAAAAATACAACGTGCACAAACTCGCCTACTTCGAGGAGACCTCCGACGCGAACGCTGCCATCACGCGCGAAAAGGAAATCAAAAAATGGCGACGGGAAAAGAAAAACGCATTGGTGATCCAGGCCAACCCGGAATGGCGCGATCTCGCGGTGGACTTTGGGCTATCCCCATGTCATTCCGACTAACGATGTCATTTCGGCCACTCTTGTCATTTCGAGCACTCTTGCCATTTCGACCACTTTTGTCATTTCGAGTGCTCTTGTCATTTCGAGCGAAGCGAGAAATCTTAATGCCCACTAATGGTCTCTCACGTTCGTTAAAAACAAGGATTTCTCCCTTCGGTCGAAATGACAGGCGCTTCATTGAAAAATTGCTTGCCTGCGCACGCAATGCAGGCAGGAAGGAGACGTTGGCGGCATGATCCTGGACCACTCCTTCTACGCGGGCCTGTTGGCCGACATCAAAACCCGCATCCGGCAAGCGCAAACCCGTGCCGTCATGGCGGCCAATGCCGAACTGGTGCGGCTCTACTGGGACATCGGCCAACTGATTGACGAGCGGCAAAAGCGCGAAGGCTGGGGTGCCGCCGTCATTCCCCGGTTAGCGGTGGACCTGCGCAACGACATACCGGAATTAAAGGGTTTCTCCGAGCGCAATCTAAAACGCATGCTCGCGTTCTACCGCGCCTATACCGGTGCGGTGGAATTTGTGCCACAGCCCGTGGCACAAATGGAAACGCCCGAAAAAGTGCCACAGCCCTTGGCACAAACACCTGAAATCACATTTCTGTGGCAACTGCCATGGGGACACCACGCCCTGCTAATGGAAAAAGTGAAGGACGTGCCCACCCGCATCTGGTACATGCAGCAAACCATCGAAAACGGCTGGAGCCGTGACACCCTTGGCCAGATGATCAAAAGCAACGCCCACGACCGGCACGGTAAATCGATCAGCAACTTCGCGGCGCGCCTGCCCGCGCCGCAATCCGACTTGGTACGGCAAACACTCAAAGACCCGTACATCTTCGACTTCCTCACCCTCGAAGAACCGTTTCATGAACGCGAACTGGAAACCGGCCTCATCCGCCACCTGGAAAAATTTCTGCTCGAACTCGGCCAGGGCTTCGCCTTCGTCGGGCGCCAATATCACATCGACCTCGGCGGCGAGGACTTCTACATCGACTTGCTGTTCTACCACCTCAAGCTGCGCTGCTTCGTCGTCATCGAGCTCAAAAAAGGAAAATTCAAACCCGACTACGCCGGCAAAATGAATTTCTACTGCAACGTCGTGGACGACCAACTCAAACACGCCACGGATAACCCGACCATCGGCCTCATCCTTTGCCAGACCAAAGACAAGGTGCTGGCTGAATATGCCCTGGGTGGCATCAACAAACCCATCGGTGTCTCGGAATACGAGCTGACCCGTGTATTGCCAAAGAATTTGCAATCCGTGCTGCCCAGCATCGAGGAAATAGAGCAAGAGCTAAAAAGTGAGGCGCAAGCCAATGAGCGCGCGTTTGAAAAGGCCGTGAAGAAACTGCCAGCCAAACCGCAGCGCAAGAAAACCGCCGCATCAAAAAAACAGAGAAAGAAGAAATGATGCCCATGACTTGTCATTTCGAGCAAAGCGAGAAATCCTTGTTCCGACCAACAGGAGGAATCTTGCGATCATCCGGCCTTGGCAAAGCGCTCATCCTGTCATATCGATCGAAGGGAGAAATCTTTCTCCCGCGCGAACTGAGCAAAGTGCACCAACTATTCGGCGACAAGCTGAATACGATCCCCCCGGTGTCAGGGTAGTTGTCGCGTTGCCGGGATGTAGTAAAGGATAGACTGGGGGCGGAAAGCAGTGAGAAATGATTCGTTATTCATTGGAGCGTAAGGCGGCGGTTCTGAAGAAGTTGTTACCACCTCAGAGCCTGT
>JACREF010000003.1 GCA_016218365.1 Gammaproteobacteria bacterium | reverse complement strand
GCGCTGGACCGGGGGCATCAGAAACTGGAATATCGAGCCTGTAGTCTGGCTCAATCGGCAGAAGGCAACTGCAGCGACAACCCTCGCTATGGCCGCCTGATCATGACACGCTCACGCGACAACTATCTTGAAATTCGCCGCCCCCCTCTCGTTCGTCCTTGCCTCATCCCCCCGTTCGTCCTGAGTAGCCATGCGCAGCATGGCGTATCGAAGGAAGCATGGCATATCGAAGGAGCCTGTTCTGGGCAGCGGGCTAATTCTTTTGGGCTATATCAGTCCGCGTTTATCGAGTCTAGACCACTTCATCGATAACGGGTGTAATTGGGTGTGGTATTGGTTTCATGATCCGATCCGACACCCTGCACATCACCACAATACCCTTACAGTATTTCCGTGTGCTGGTTGAGCGCGGCTATCTGAGCCAGTACGGTAGCAGGCGCGGGGTCTGGTTCGACTGCTCTGATCAGTCGCGCGGGCTGCGTGTAGTGTGGATCGGCGGGGTGACGCCGAGCTTGCGTGGCTCTGGATGTGGCGCAATAATGAGTATCGCGCCACATAAGTTGGTTATATGGCGCGATACTATGTGCCACGCCATGACGAGGACGGTATGCCCAAGCAGGTCTCCCAAGCGGATTTCGATACCATACTGCAAGCCGTTGCGCGTTTTCCCGGCGGGGCCTCGGTCGAGGAGATTGGTGGCGTGCTGGATGTGCCGCTGCCGCGCCGCACCTTGCAGCGCCGTCTGGCGCTGCTGGTCACGCAGCAGCGCTTGATTATCGAGGGCCATGCGCGGGGCAGCCGGTACCGGCTGCCTGTCATTAGCGGTGGGGTGCGCATCACGAGTGACGATGACAGGGTGGAAGCCCAGGGCGAGGCTTATGTACCACTCTCTCCGGAGGGCGCGGGCATCAGGCGGGCAGTCCGTGCGCCGATCCAGCAGCGCCATCCTGTCGGATACAACCGGGCGTTTCTCGAGGCCTACCGCCCCAATGACAGCTGCTATCTGACGCAGCAAATCCGCCAGCACCTGCGCGCATTGGGACAGTCCCCGGATGGCGGGCGTCCGGCTGGAACCCATGCGCGGCAGATCTACAGTCGCTTGCTGATCGATCTGTCATGGAACTCCTGCCGTCTGGAAGGCAATACCTATTCATTGCTGGAAACGGAACGCTTGCTGGAGTTGGGAGAGGCTGCCGAAGGCAAGGATGCGCTGGAGGCGCAGATGATCCTGAACCACAAGGCGGCGATCGAGCTGGTGGTTGAGCAGGCCGCCGAGGTGGGCTTCAATCGCTATACGGTTCTCAATCTGCATGCCTTGCTGTCAGATAATCTGCTGGCCGATCCACAGGCATGCGGACGGTTGCGTGCCATCCCGGTCGGGGTCGCCGGTACGGTCTATCACCCGCTGGAGGTACCGCAATTGATCGACGAGTGCTTCCAGCAGATCCTCGACACCGCCGCAGCGATCGTCGATCCGTTTGAACAGGCCTTTTTCGCCATGGTCCATCTGCCTTATCTGCAACCGTTCGAGGATGTAAACAAACGGGTATCCCGGCTGGCTGCGAATCTGCCGCTGATCCGTGACAACCTGAGCCCGCTATCGTTCGTGGATGTGCCCGAGCGGGCCTATATCGACGGTATGCTCGGGGTCTATGAACTGAATCGCATCGAGTTGCTGCGCGATGTGTTCGTGTGGGCCTACGCGCGCTCATGTGCACGCTATTCGGCGGCGCGCCAGTCGCTGGGCGAGCCGGAGCCGTTCCGGCTACGCTATCGCGCCGCGATCGCCGAGGCCGTTGCCGAGATTATTCGTGGCGGCATGGACAAGAAGGCGGCCACCGCTTATATCAGACAACGCGCCACCGTGGAGTTGCCAGCGCAGGATCGGATGCGTTTTGTCGAGGTTGTCGAAACAGAGCTCATGGGCATGCATGAGGGGAATATCGCGCGCTATCGCCTGCAGCCGTCACACTATCAGGCGTGGCGGAAGTCGTGGCGCTGATCAGCGCCGTATGGATTCCACAACTGTTCATGGTTCGATACGCGGCTCGCGCCGCTACTCACCACGAACGGTTCTCTTTCAGTCCATCCTGAGCGTGCAGGGTACGTATGGTTCGATACGCGCCGCTACGCAGCGCTACTCACCACGATCGGTCTCCTTTATCCGTTCGTCCTGAGTAGCCATGCGCAGCATGGCGTATCGAAGGACGTGGTGCTGTCCGTGGTTCGATACGCGGCTCGCGCCGCTACTCACCACGAACGGTTCTCTTTCAGTCCGTCCTGAGCGTGCAGGGTACGTATGGTTCGATACGCGCCGCTACGCAGCGCTACTCACCACGATCGGTCTCCTTTATCCGTTCGTCCTGAGTAGTGCGGAGCACGTATCGAAGGAACCTGTCCTGAGTAGTGCAGGGCACGTATCGAAGGATGGTCTCAGCGCCGGCTGCGCGCGGCCTTGTCGCTGGACAGCCCGAGATTGTTCCAGATCGCCAGTGTTGCCTCGGTCTGGTTCATCGAATAGAAATGCAGGCCTGGTGCGCCGGCCTCCAGCAGCTTGCGGCACATATTGCTGACCACCTCTTCACCGAAGGCCTTGATCGATGCGACGTCATCGCCGTAACTCTGCAGCCGCATCCTGATCCAGCGCGGGATCTCGGCACCGCAGATGTCGGAGAAGCGCGCCAGCTGGGTGTAGTTGGTGATCGGCATGATGCCGGGCACGATCGGCAGCTCGACGCCGAGTTTCTCGCAGTCATCGACGAAGCGCAAATACGCATCGGCGTTGTAGAAATACTGCGTCAACGCCGAGTCGGCGCCAGCCTTGACCTTACGCTGGAAGTTCTGCAGGTCATGCTGCGGCGATCTGGCCTGCGGATGGATCTCGGGGTAGGCCGCGACCTCGATGAAGAAATGGCTGCCGGTCTCGCTGCGGATGAACTCGACCAGTTCGTTGGCGTACTGGAACTCACCCGGGCTGTGCATGCCCGAGGGCATATCACCGCGCAGTGCCACCAGGTGGTGGATGCCCTGATCCATATAGGTCTTCAGGATCTCGCGGATGCTGGCCTTGGTCGAGCCGATGCACGACAGGTGCGGTGCGACATCGATGCCGGTGTGTGCTTTAAGCATGACGACGGTATCAAGCGTGTGTTCACGCGTCGAGCCGCCGGCGCCGAAGGTCACCGAGAAGAAGCACGGATTGAGTTTGGCCAGCTTGCCGCTGACGGCGCGCAGGCTGTCGGCGCCCTTGTCGGTCTTGGGCGGGAAGAACTCGAAGCTGTAGGCCAGCGGATAGGCGTGTTGTGATTTCATGGTCCTGATAACAAAAGGCCGCACGGTAAGGTGCGGCCTGTCCCTGTTTTGGTCTTAGTAACGGTAGTGGTCGGACTTGTACGGGCCATCGAGCGGCACGTTGATGTAGTCGGCCTGTTCCTTGGTCAAGCGGGTCAGCTGGGCGCCGACCTTGGCCAGGTGCAGCCGCGCCACCTCTTCGTCGAGCTTTTTGGGCAACACATAGACCTTGTTGGTGTACTGGCCCTTGTTGTTCCACAGCTCGATCTGCGCCAGCGTCTGGTTGGTGAACGAGTTCGACATCACAAAGCTCGGGTGGCCGGTGGCGCAGCCGAGGTTGACCAGCCGGCCTTCGGCCAGCAGGATGATGCGCTTGCCGTCCGGGAAGATGATGTGGTCGACCTGCGGCTTGATGTTGTCCCAGCTGTATTTGCGCAAGGACGCGACATCGATCTCGTTGTCGAAGTGGCCGATGTTGCAGACGATGGCCTGGTCCTTCATCTTCACCATGTGGTCATGGGTGATGACATGGTAGTTGCCGGTGGTGGTGACGAAGATGTCGCCCATCTTCGCGGCATCGTTCATGTCGACGATGCGATACCCTTCCATCGCCGCCTGCAGTGCACAGATCGGGTCGATCTCGGTGACCCATATCGTTGCACCCATGCCGCGGAAGGCCTGGGCGCAGCCCTTGCCGACATCGCCGTAGCCGAGCACCACGCAGATCTTGCCGGCGATCATCACGTCGGTGGCACGCTTGATGCCATCGAGCAGTGATTCGCGGCAGCCATATAGATTATCGAACTTGGACTTGGTGACCGAGTCATTGACATTGATGGCCGGGAACGGCAGGTCACCCTTCAGCGCCATCTGATACAGGCGGTGTACACCGGTGGTGGTCTCTTCGGTGACGCCCTTGATGTTGGCCTTGCGCGAGCTGTACCAGTTCGGACTGATGGCGAGCTGCTTCTTGATCGCGGCAAACAGATACTCTTCCTCTTCGCTGCCCGGCTTGCTGAGCACGCTGGCATCTTTTTCGGCCTTGGAGCCGAGGATCAGCAGCATCGTCGCATCGCCGCCGTCATCGAGGATCATGTTCGGCGTGCCGCCGTCATGCCATTCCATGATGCGGTGGGTGTATTCCCAGTACTGCTCCAGGTTCTCACCCTTGTGCGCGAACACCGGGATGCCCTGGTCGGCGATCGCCGCCGCGGCATGGTCCTGGGTCGAGAAGATGTTGCACGAGGCCCAGCGCACCTCGGCGCCGAGGTCGATCAGCGTCTCGATCAGCACCGCGGTCTGGATCGTCATGTGCAGGCTGCCGGCGATGCGTGCGCCCTTCAGCGGTTGCTGGGCGCGGTACTTGGCGCGGGTCTGCATCAGGCCGGGCATCTCGGTCTCGGCGATGCGGATCTCCTTGTGGCCCCAGGCGGCCAGCGCGATGTCGGCGACGACGTAGTCCTTGGCCTGGGCGGCGGTGGCGGTTTTGCTCATGATGTTCGTTTCCTGATAGTGATGGATGGCTTATTTGATGCCGGCGCTCGCGCGGAGTTCCGCGGCCTTGTCGGTGCGTTCCCACGAGAAATCATGCTCGGTGCGGCCGAAGTGGCCGTAGGCGGCGGTCGGTTTGTAGATCGGCCGCAGCAGGTCGAGCATCGCGATCAGGCCCTTGGGCCGCAGGTCGAAGTGCTTGCGCACCAGTGCGACCAGACGGTCTTCCGGCAGCTTGCCGGTGCCGAAGGTCTGGATCGTGATTGAGGTCGGTTCGGCAACACCGATCGCATAGGAGACCTGGATCTCGCAGCGGTCGGCCAGGCCGGCGGCGACGATGTTCTTCGCCACATAACGGCCGGCATAGGCGGCCGAGCGGTCGACCTTGGACGGGTCCTTGCCGGAGAACGCGCCACCACCGTGACGGGCCATGCCGCCGTAGGTGTCGACGATGATCTTGCGGCCGGTCAGACCGCAGTCACCGACCGGGCCACCGATGACGAAGCGACCGGTTGGATTGATGAAATATTTGGTGTTCTTGGTCAGCCATTCAGCAGGCAATACCTTCTTGATGACCTCTTCCATCACGCCTTCGCGCAGCGTGTTGTTGTCGACATCTGGTGAATGCTGGGTCGACAGCACCACGGCCTCGACGCCGACCGGCTTGTCGTTTTCATAACGGATCGTCACCTGGCTCTTGGCGTCCGGGCGCAGCCACGCCAGCGTGCCGCTCTTGCGCATCTCGGCCTGGCGCTTGACCAGACGGTGGGCATAGGTGATTGCGGCCGGCATCAGCACATCGGTCTCGTTGCTGGCGTAGCCGAACATCAGGCCCTGGTCGCCGGCGCCCTGTTCATGGCTGGCGCTCTCGTCAACACCCATCGCGATGTCGGCCGATTGCTTGTCCATCGACACCAGGATCGCGCAGGTGTCGGCATCAAACCCCATCTCCGAGCTGTTATAGCCGATCTCGCGCACCGTCTGGCGCACGATGGTCGGGTAGTCGATGACGGCCTTGGTGGTGATCTCGCCGGACAGGATGACCATGCCGGTGTTGATCAGCGTCTCGCAGGCGACGCGCGAACGCGGGTCCTGCTTTAAGATCGCGTCCAGGACCGAGTCGGAGATCTGGTCCGCGACCTTGTCCGGGTGACCTTCAGAGACCGATTCGGAGGTGAAAACATAGGATTTCGACATGATGACCTCTAAGCTGCTGCTGCCGTCCGGAGACGGGTTAGACGTGGATAGACAACCCTGCAGGCAGCTGGCCCGCATGATCCCAAAGGGGGCAATTATATATCATTAGAGGGGGGTGGCAATATGAGCATGGCAGGCTGCTGCTGATTATGGATTCCCGCTTGCGCGGGAATGACGTAAACAAGCAAGCCTCTTTACCTGGCTTCTCCCCGTCATTCCGGGCGCAGCACACGCTGCGGCCCGGAATCCAGGTCTTTCATTTCAGGAACCTCTGATCAATTCAGAGGTTCCTGCGGCACACGGATGTGCCGCCATTTTCAATGACAGTAGGTCATTGAAAATGAAGGAAAGTGAAAACCACGTTTTCCACTTTCCGTGCTCTGAGAATTCCAGGATGGAATTATTCAGAGCTTCCTTCAGCGACTTGCCGGATTCCGACTGCCGCAGGGATGACATAAACAGGCGCGTCTTTTCGCCCGGACCCTCCCCGTCATTCCGGGCGCAGCATACGCTGCGACCCGGAATCCAGCGCTCGCGGCAATGACGGCGGTTGAGGTTTTTGAATTAAAAATGCCGTGCTGGATCTATAATACCCCGTTCCCACATCCTTGCTGGAGGTGTCCCCATGGTCAGTCTCGAGACCCCGGTCTGTCAGTTTGGCCAGCCCGCCATCGATTTTTCTCTGCCCGGCACCGATGGCCGGGCCTGGACGCTTGAGCAGTGCCGCGGCCCGCGCGGCCTGCTGGTGATGTTCATCTGCAACCATTGCCCGTACGTCAAGGCGATCCGCGAGCGGCTGGTCGTGGCGACCCGCGAGCTGGCCGGCCTCGGCGTCCACAGCGTCGCCATCATGTCCAATGACCCGGCCGACTACCCTGAGGACGCGTTCGATAACATGCAGCAGGTCGCGACGCAATATGGCTTCCCGTTCCCGTACCTGCTGGACGAGACCCAGCAGGTGGCCCGGGCCTATGGCGCGGTCTGCACGCCGGATTTCTTCGGCTACAATGCCGATCTTGCGCTGCAATACCGCGGCCGCTTTGATGCCAGCCGCAAGGACACCGCCCCGCTTGAAGCCCGCCGCGACCTGTTCGAGGCGATGCAGCAGGTGGCCGTCACCGGCCTCGGCCCAGCCAACCAGATCCCGGGCATCGGCTGCTCGATCAAGTGGAAGGCCGCCAACTAGAAGTCTGGGACCATTGACAGCCTGGCGCTTGCCCTTGCGTTCCAAGTAGGCGAAAATAGGCGCTTTATCCGGACGGGGCGGAGGTTTTCCTGTCCGTGCGGCGTCTGCATCGGGACCCTATAGGATGGGGCAGGGGATGGGACAGACCGGTGTTGCCACCGGGTCCTGTTTTTTCTTTACGGATCGGCAACGGGATTATCGTCTGCCGCCTGGGTCTGCGATCCGGGACGGCACGTGTTATTGCAGCGTGATGTGTCATGCTGCAACGCAGGTTTTTTGTTTGAGCAAACTTTAGGAGAGTGATATGTCATCGCGTAGAGTACTGGCCAATGCCATTCGTGCCCTGAGCATGGATGCCGTGCAGAAGGCGAACTCCGGTCATCCCGGGGCGCCGATGGGGATGGCCGACATCGCCGAGGTGTTGTGGAATGACTTCATGGTCCATAACCCGACCAACCCGCAGTGGGCGAATCGCGACCGCTTCGTGCTGTCCAATGGCCATGGTTCGATGCTGATCTATTCGCTGCTGCACCTGACCGGCTACGCCCTGCCGCTCGACGAGCTGAAGAAGTTCCGCCAGATGCATTCCAAGACCCCGGGCCACCCGGAATACGGCTACACGCCGGGCGTCGAGACCACCACCGGTCCGCTGGGCCAGGGCATCACCAATGCCGTCGGCATGGCGATCGCCGAGAAGGTGCTGGCCGGCCAGTTCAACCAGAAGGGTTTTGATATCGTTGATCACCACACCTATGTGTTCCTCGGTGATGGCTGCTTGATGGAAGGGATCTCGCACGAGGCCTGTTCGCTGGCCGGCACGCTCGGCCTGGGCAAGCTGATCGCATTCTGGGATGACAACGGCATCTCGATCGACGGCCATGTCGAAGGCTGGTTCACCGATGACACCGCGATGCGTTTTGAGTCCTACGGCTGGCATGTGATCCCGGCCGTTGATGGCCATGATCCGAAGGCGCTGCACAAGGCGATCGAGATGGCGCGGGCGATGAGCGACAAGCCGACGCTGATCTGCTGCAAGACCACGATCGGTTTTGGTTCCCCGAACAAGGCCGGCAGCCACGCCTGCCACGGCGCACCGCTGGGTCAGGACGAGATCAACCTGACCAAGGCCGCACTGGGCTGGGAACATGCGGCATTTGAAGTGCCGGCCGATGTCTACGCCGGCTGGGACGCCAAGGCCAAGGGTGCCAAGGCCGAGGCCGCGTGGAAGGAAAAGTTCGCCGCCTACCAGAAGGCCTACCCGCAACTGGCGGCTGAATTCGAGCGCCGCATCAACGGCCAGCTGCCGGCCAACTGGGCCGCCAAGTCGGCGGAATACGTGCAGGCCACCGCTGCTGCGGCGAAGAGCCCGTCGACCCGTCAGGCCTCGCTGGCCTGCATCGAGGCCTATTCACCGCTGGTGCCGGAACTGACCGGCGGCTCGGCCGATCTTGGCTGCTCGAACCTGACCGAATGGTCCGGTTACAAGCCGCTGATCAACAACGTCGAGGCCAACTACATCAACTACGGTGTCCGTGAGTTCGGCATGTCGGCGATCATGAACGGTATCGTGCTGCATGGCGGGCTGATCCCGTTCGGCGCCACCTTCCTGATGTTCTCCGAGTATGCACGCAATGCCTTGCGCATGGCGGCCTTGATGAAGCAGGGTTCGATCTTTGTCTACACCCATGACTCGATCGGTCTCGGTGAAGACGGCCCGACCCACCAGCCGGTCGAGCAGACCGCCACCTTGCGGCTGATCCCGAACATGGCGCTATGGCGCAGCTGTGACGCGGTCGAGACCGCGGTGGCATGGAAGGCCGCGATCGAGCGCCGCAGCGGCCCGACCTGTCTGATCTTCAGCCGTCAGAACCTGCCGCACCAGCCGCGCACGCCGGAACAGATCGCCAACATCACCCGTGGCGGCTATGTGCTGAAGGACTGCAATGGTGCGCCACAGCTGATCATCATCGCCACCGGTTCTGAGGTCGCACTGGCCGTCGGCGCCGCCGACGAACTGACCGCCAAGGGCAAGAAGGTGCGCGTGGTGTCGATGCCGTCGGTCGATGCCTTCGAGGCCCAGGACCAAGGCTATCGCGATTCAGTATTGCCGCCGTCGATCACTGCCCGCCTTGCGGTCGAGGCCGGTGTCACCGATGGCTGGTACAAATATGTCGGTCTCAATGGCAAGGTGGTCGGTATCAACCGCTTTGGTGAATCCGCGCCGGCCGGCGAACTGTTCAAGCACTTCGGCTTCACGGTGGAAAACGTCGTGAAGACTGCCGAGTCACTGATTTAACACTACCAGGGAGCAAGCAGATGGCTATTAGAGTAGGTATCAACGGCTTCGGCCGTATCGGACGCATGGCGTTTCGCGCCGCGATACAGGATTTCCCCGGCATCGAGGTCGTTGCGATCAACGATCTGCTGGAGCCGGACTATCTGGCGTACATGCTGAAGCACGACTCGGTGCACGGCCGTTTCAAGGGCAACGTGTCGGTCGACAACAACAGTCTGATCGTCAACGGCAAGAAGATCCGGTTGACCGCCGAGCGCGACCCGGCCAACCTGAAGTGGGGTGAGGTCGGCGTCGATCTGGTCATCGAATGCACCGGTTTCTTCCTGACCCAGGAGACCTGCCAGAAGCATCTCGATGCCGGCGCCAAGAAGGTGGTGCAGAGCGCGCCGTCCAAGGACAGCACGCCGATGTTCGTCTACGGCGTCAACCACAGCAGCTACAAGGGCGAGGCGATCGTCTCCGCTGCTTCGTGCACCACCAACTGCCTGGCCCCGGTGGCCAAGGTGCTGAACGACACGTTCGGCATCAAGCGCGGCCTGATGACCACGGTCCATGCCGCCACCGCGACGCAGAAGACCGTCGATGGCCCGTCGAGCAAGGACTGGCGCGGCGGCCGCGGCATCCTCGAAAACATCATCCCGTCCTCGACCGGCGCCGCCAAGGCCGTCGGCGTCGTGTTGCCGGAGCTGAAGGGCAAGCTGACCGGCATGGCGTTCCGTGTGCCGACCTCCGATGTGTCGGTCGTCGATCTGACCGTCGAGCTGAAGAAGGAAGCCAGCTATGACGAGATCTGCAAGGCGATGAAGGCGGCGTCGGAAGGCGAGATGAAGGGTGTGCTTGGCTACACCACCGAGAAGGTCGTGTCGACCGATTTTCGTGGTTTCACCAGCCCGTCGATCTTCGATGCCGATGCCGGCATCGCACTCGACAGCACCTTCGTCAAGGTCGTGGCCTGGTATGACAATGAATACGGCTACACCTGCAATATGATGCGCATGGTTGAGCACGTATCGCGTTGATATGATGATTGGACGGGAGGGGCGACGATGCGCCCCTCTTTGCCATCCGCCGGCCTGAATGCAGGTCAGCGGGGAGCGGTGGGTAAGGAAGTTCTGATTAATTCGTAATTGTCGTCATGCCCGCCCCGATCGGGGTCGAGGGCGGGCTCCGGCGGGCATCCAGGACGGCCTGTAATCACTGGATTCCCGCTTTCGCGGGAATGACGGCCGTTGGAATATTGAATTAATCAGAGGTTCCTTAAGAATGATTGGTCAAGCCGCAGTGCGCAGTGGCACGCCGGTTTCACCAATGATTTTCAGGTTTCACTATGTGACAGGAGTGTTTCATGTCTGTAATCAAGATGACTGATCTGGACCTTTCCGGCAAGCGGGTGTTGATCCGTGAAGACCTGAACGTGCCGTTGAAGGATGGCAGGATCGGCGATGATACGCGCATCCGCGCCTCGCTGCCGACGGTGCAACATGCGCTGAAGGCCGGTGCGCGCGTGATGCTGATGTCGCACCTCGGCCGCCCGGAAGAGGGTGTGTACAGCGAGGAGAATTCGGTCAAGCCGGTCGCTGAGCACATGAGCAAGTTGCTGGGCAAGCCGGTGCGTGTCGTCAAGGATTATCTGGGCGGCATCGATGTTGCCGCCGGTGAGGTGGTGCTGTTCGAGAACGTCCGTTTCAACAAGGGCGAGAAGAAGAACAGCGACGAGCTGGCGCAGAAGTATGCTGCGCTGTGTGATGTGTTCGTCATGGATGCCTTTGGCACCGCGCACCGCGCCGAGGCCTCGACCCACGGCGTCGCCAAGTTCGCCAAGACCGCCTGCGCCGGCCCGCTGCTGGCCGCCGAGCTCGATGCGCTGGGCAAGGCGCTGCAGAGTCCGAAGAAGCCACTGGCCGCGATCGTTGCCGGTTCCAAGGTCTCGACCAAGCTGACCATCCTCGATTCCTTGTCTGACAAGGTCGACAGCCTGATCGTCGGTGGCGGCATCGCCAACACCTTCATGCTGGCCGCCGGGCTCAAGGTCGGCAAGTCGCTGTGTGAGGCCGATCTGGTCGGTGATGCGAAGAAGATCATGGACAAGATGGCCAAACGTGGCGCCGAGGTGCCGATCCCGGTCGATGTGGTGTGTGGCAAGGAGTTCTCGCCGACCGCCCAGGCCGTCATCAAGGACGTCAAGGATGTCACCGATGACGACATGATCTTTGATGTCGGTCCGAAGACGGCAAAAATATTGGCTGACAAGCTGAAGACGGCCGGTACCATCGTCTGGAACGGCCCGGTGGGTGTATTCGAGTTCGACCAGTTCGGTGAAGGCACCAGGACGCTGGCGCTGGCGATCGCCGACAGCCCGGCCTTCTCGATCGCCGGTGGTGGCGATACGCTGGCGGCGGTGGCCAAATACGGCATCAGCGACCGGGTGTCCTATATCTCGACCGGCGGTGGCGCGTTCCTCGAATTCCTCGAGGGCAAGACGCTGCCGGCGGTGGCGATCCTCGAACAACGCGCCAGGAAGTAATACCCAGGCATGACGGCAAATAACAACAACAAACGAAAGTTGAAGAGAGCGCATTGATGAGACGCACCAAGATCGTGGCCACGCTGGGCCCTTCAACCGACAACCCGAAGACGCTGGAGGCGATGATCCGCGCCGGCCTCGATGTGGTGCGGGTCAATTTCTCGCACGGCAATGCCGAGGACCACATCCAGCGCGTCAACATGGTGCGCGAGGCAGCGGCGCTGGTCGGACGCGAGGTCGCGGTACTGGCCGACCTGCAGGGCCCGAAGATCCGCATCGACCGCTTCCGCAACAAGCGCATCGAGCTGCAGGAGGGCGCGCGTTTCGTGCTCGACATCCACTGCGGCCGCGACGACGGCACCGAGGAGCGCGTCGGCATCGCCTACAAGGAGCTGCCGGATGACGTCAAGGTCGGCGACTCGCTGCTGCTCGATGACGGCGCGATCGTGCTCGGCGTCGACGAGGTGCATGGCGGCGAGATCATCTGCCACGTCATCGTCGGCGGCGAACTGTCGAACAGCAAGGGCATCAACAAGCTCGGTGGCGGGCTGTCGGCGCCGGCGCTGACCGACAAGGACCGCGCCGACATCCTGACCGCGGCCGCGGTCAAGGCCGATTATGTCGCGGTGTCGTTCCCGCGCAATGCCTCGGACATCAACGAGGCACGCGAGCTGCTGCGCAAGGCCGGTGGCCACGGTGGCATCGTCGCCAAGATCGAACGCGCCGAATCATTGCCCGGTGTCGCCGACATCATCGCCGCCAGCGATGCGATCATGATCGCGCGCGGCGACCTCGGGGTCGAGATCGGTGATGCCGAACTGCCGGGGGTACAGAAGCACCTGATCCAGCTGGCGCGCAATATGAACTGTGTGGTGATCACCGCGACGCAGATGATGCAGTCGATGGTCGATCATCAGATCCCGACCCGTGCCGAGGTGTTTGATGTCGCCAATGCGGTGCTCGATGGCACCGACGCGGTGATGCTGTCGGCCGAGACCGCCACCGGCAAATACCCGGTCAAGGTCATCGAGGCGATGGACCGCATCGCGCGCGGCGCCGAGAGCCAGAGCATGGCCAAGGTGTCGCACCACCGCGTCAATGCCGAGTTCACTCATATCGACGAGGCGATTGCGATGGCGACGATGTACACCGCCAATCACCTCGGCGTCACGGCGATCGCCGCATTGACCGAGTCGGGCTCGACGACGCAGTGGATGTCGCGTATCAGCTCCGGCATCCCGATCTATGCGCTGACGCGCCACGAGGCGACGCGGCGCAAGGTGACGCTGTACCGCGGCGTCTATCCGATTGCCTTTGATCTGTCGAGCTCCAGTCATGTCGAGGTCAACCAGGAGACGGTCGGCGAGCTGTTGAAGCGCGGGCTGGTCAAGGAAGGCGATATGGTCATCATCACCAAGGGTGATCTGATGGGGGTGCACGGCGGCACCAACACCATGAAGGTGCTGCGCGCCGGCGACTGAGGGCGGTAACCATGACGTTTGTGCGGTGTATATTACCCGCCAGACGGCATAAAATGTCTTTAAACTGTTTTTGAAACCAATCTGTGGAGGACGACTAACATGGCTCTGATATCACTGCGACAACTGCTGGACCATGCCGCTGAAAACGGCTATGGCATGCCAGCATTCAACGTCAACAACATGGAGCAGATCCATGCCATCATGCAGGCCGCCGACGAGGCCAACAGCCCGGTGATCCTGCAGGGTTCGGCCGGCGCGCGCTCGTATGCCGGCGAACCGTTCCTGCGTCACCTGGTGTCGGCAGCGGTAGAGATGTATCCGCATATTCCGATCGTCATGCACCAGGACCACGGCTCCGAGCCGGGCGTGTGCTTCCGTTCGATCCAGTCGGGCTTCAGCTCGGTGATGATGGACGGCTCGTTGATGCCGGACATGAAGACGCCGTCGAGCTATGAATACAACGTCGAGACCACCCGCAAGGTCGCCGAACTGGCGCATGCCTGCGGCGTATCGGTCGAAGGCGAGCTCGGTTGCCTCGGTTCACTGGAGACTGGCAAGATGGGTGAGGAAGATGGTCACGGCGCCGAAGGCGAACTCGACCATTCGATGCTGCTGACCGATCCGGAAGAGGCGGCGGACTTCGTCAAGAAGACCGGCGTCGACGCACTGGCGATCGCCATCGGCACCAGCCACGGCGCCTACAAGTTCAGCAAGAAGCCCACCGGCAAGGTGCTGCGCATCGACCGCGTCAAGGAGATCCACAAGCGCATCCCGACCGTCCATCTGGTCATGCACGGCTCGTCGTCAGTACCGGAAGACTGGCTCGCGATCATCAACAACTACGGCGGCGACATGGGCCAGACCTATGGCGTGCCGGTCGAAGAGATCGTTGAAGGCATCAGGAATGGCGTGCGCAAGGTCAACATCGACACCGACCTGCGCATGGCCTCGACCGGCGCGATCCGCAAGCACCTGGCCGAGAACAAGGCCAACTTCGATCCGCGCAAGTTCTTCAAGGAATCGACCAAGGCGATGAAGGGCATCTGCAAGGCCCGCTTCGAGTCCTTCGGCGCCGCTGGCCAGGCCTCGAAGATCAAGGCCGTGTCACTGGAGATCATGCAGAAGCGTTACGAAAAGGGCGAGCTGGCTCCAAAGGTCAAGTAACACTTCATGTAATACGCAGTATCAAGGGGCCGCATCGCGGCCCCTTTTTTATCCCCTCTCCCGCATGCGGGAGAGGGGTAGGGGAGAGGGGTGAGAATGTAGGGCGGGTTAGCCGCAGGCGTAACCCGCCAAGCGTTGCGCAGCAACGCAATGCATTATAGGTGTTAGGATTAACCCGTGCCCTGGCCGGCTCAGGTCAACTTGCCAATATTTCAACAGCTGTGGCATAGTCCAATAACCCTGTGACACGGATGTGTTATGAAACGATATCAAAAGAACGCCGTGATAACGGCATCCAACACCGCGTTTCCCGTGGCGACTTCCTTGTGGAACAGCGGGTTGGTGGCACGGTTGCGATATTATCCGGCGCGAACCCGGTTTTATACGGGGTTGTTGCCGTCTAATTGTAGTTAGCCTTTGAAGCCACTATGGATGTAGCTTGGGGAGTAAAAATTGGAAAGATATTACAAATATAAGCGTTGGCCAGAAGACAAACCAGAGAACAAAGTAGAACGAGAGCGTGTTCTTGATATTATTTTAAACAAACGAATGCGGCTTAGTGTTCTCGAAAAGTTAAATGATCCTTTTGAAGGAAACTTACTTGCCATAGATAACATAGACAAAATCCCCGAGGATCTGGATACAAAAGCATTTCATGAAGCCCTTGTTTGTTTGGATGATAAGTGGCGAGAATCTATCGCACGCTTTAAAGTGCTTTGCCTAAGTAAAAAGCCAGGTATTCCATTAATGTGGTCCCATTATGCTGATAGCCACAGGGGGCTTTGTATCGCAATCACTCTTAACTCTCATGCCGCCGAGTCTATGCGCTATCTAGATACAACGAAGGATATTAACGAATACATTAGCGAGCCTCCTGACTGCAAAAAAGCGTTGCTCACTAAATACAAGTATTGGCAGTATGAAGAAGAGCATCGGGTAATATGTGATTCAGAATTGGAAGATGACTATATTCCCATTGAGCCAGTCGAATTGATTCTCGGTTGGCGCATGAAACAAAGTGAAAGAAAGTTCTGGTTTGAATTGGCGCACGGAATAGACTTGCGAGTATCAAGAGCGATCGTAACGGGTAATCCTATAATTGACCGAATTAGAAGTAATGCCATAATTCTAGCAGGTGACCAATAGTGTTTAAAGTTAGACAAAAAGCGCCTAAAAAAAGGCTAACAAGGCAAATTCACGCGGACACATTTCCGCGGCGCTGCGTTTGTGACGACTGCCACAAGCCTTACGCCGCTACAATGTGCCGGTGATTTGCGACGTTATGCAAGAAGGGAAGGCTCACATTGCAGTCGCGATGACTGGCTCACCTGCTGAGCCAGTCAAGAGCGGATAATGACAAAACTCGGATGGGAGAACGCGATGGATGATCTTGGTTACATATATGTTTTGGCAAATAGCGCTATGCCTGGCGTGGTAAAGGTGGGAAAGACCACACGCACCCCCACAGAAAGAGCGCTAGAACTTTCTGGAGTGACAGGTTTACCAACTCCATTTATCGTCGTGTACGAACAACTTTTTCAGAACTGCTCTGCCGCTGAATCCTTTGTTCATGCCTATCTTGAACAGCAGGGATTCAGGGTTTCAGATAACAGAGAGTTTTTTAACGCCCCGGTGAATGAGGCCGTCAGAGCAGTCAATTTGGCGCCCGGTGCAATAGATGGCAATATGACATTACCTGAGCCGGACTCCTTGCTAGAGGACAGCCAACCCGATGAGTTGGATTCTCTACACCTCGATACATGCATGACTAACTCATTTCCATGGTCATCAATTTTTGATGAGGCAGAGCAATACTATTACGGGCTAGAAAATTACCTTGAGGACTATGCCGAAGCTCTTAGACTGTTCCGCCAAGCAGCAAAACTAGGCGCTCTCCCTGCGTATGGATACATTGGGGAGATGTATGAGGGGGGGGAAGGTGTTCGGCAAGATCAAGAAAAAGCACTGGAATACTACAAAGAGGGAGCAAGAAAAGGTAGTGTTTATTGCTACTGGGCAATGGGAAGGTTGTTTGCAAAGGGAGATAGCCAGAAAAATGCTGAGAAATGCTTTTCTTTGTTCATAAACAATATGGACGCCACGTTACCTGACGGGCAGCGTCTTACCAGGCTAGAACTATCAAAAATCATCACCGGTTGCGTAATGCTGCTTGCAGACAAATTCAGGCTCAGAAGAGAACCCCCTGACGTGCTAAGAAGATTTATAACCGAAAATGCGTTAGCCATTTCAAGTAAAGCGAAAAACTTTATAGAAATATGCCGTACCCACAATGATCCATCGGGGGAGCAGCGTTACGTGCAAGTAATCGAGCACCTAAAATCACTAACAACAGCATAATAACAATCAGGTAACAATCAGGGACGGACCACGGTTTCGAGCGGTGTGAGGTATGAATGATTTGAGTCGGACGGAGATATGCTACGGAATAATCGGGACAGACCACGGCTTCTGGATACAAGAATGAATTGAGCGAAGACTGGAGCTTGGCTAGAGAAATAAAGGCCTTGAAGAATATTCAACCATTGGAGTGATGCCATGTTGCCGAAATTACAAGAAGCGGAGTATCAAGGTGATTACCGTATCCGGCTAAGGTTTTCAGATGGCATAGAAGGTGAGGTCGACCTTGAAAAAGAACTGTGGGGTGAAATATTTCAGCCTTTGAAGGATAAATCGCGTTTCTCCGAGTTTTATCTGAATAAGGAACTTGAAACCATCGTCTGGCCGAATGGAGCAGATTTTGCGCCAGAGTTTCTTTATCAACAGCTATGCCCTGACTATGCGCTCAAGCCGCCAAAAAGCGGCGCAGCTTAGCTTTGCGTTAGCCATCGGGAGCACGTATGCGCGGACTAGAAGATGAAGAAAAGGTATTTGTCGCACATTTCGATATTCTTGGAATGTCATCAGTATTGCGAAAATCTAATGGCACCGCATGGCAGCTGCTTTGCGATCTTGCCGATGCTACCGATGTGGAAGAGCTTCCATTGTCCAAGGAATTACGAGATGGAATAGCTGAAAGGTTCTTCTCGGATACCATCATCATGCGCACTAGAGGAGACGACAGCGACTCGCTTAAAGCGATTATTGCTCGGGCTTTTGAGCTCTTCAGGTGTGCCTTTCGTTTTGGCATACCGCTGCGCGCAGGTATTGCACATGGGTCATGGTTTGAGGCATCCGCATCAGATAGGCACGACTTATTTACCGGGGATGCATTGTTGCGTGCTTATTATATCGGAGAGACTCAACAATTACTTTCGATTGCAATATGCGATGTGGCTCGTGATGGCTTCTTGCAAAACCCATTCACATTCCGATCCGGAGCGCCAGTAATCAAGGACTATCTTGTTCCTGTCAAAGGTGGTGGCCACCAAAATCGCGCGGTATTGAACTGGCCCGCCATCTGCCAAAACGAATTCAGGAATTTACAGCCATTAACTGCTCAAACACTCGCAAGCTATTTTTCTGAGTTTGGACACTATGAAACCCTTGGCAATAGCGAAAGAGCGAAGTACGAAAATACTGTCGCGTTCCTGCGAAGTACAGCTTGCATCAATTAGGACAAACACCTATGGCAAACGGCATCATCTATGTCCTTGTAAATCCGTCAATGCCCGGCGTGGTCAAAGTCGGAAAAACCACAAACGAGGCAACGGCACGTGCGGCACAACTTTCCTCGGGTACGGGGGTGCCAACGAAGTTTGAAGTTTACAAAGAGTACCTTGTAAAGGACTGCCACGCGGCGGAGCGTTATGCCCATTCTCTTCTTGAAAAGACGTTTGGGCGTCCGAGCCCATCACGGGAATTCTTTGAAGGTAGCCCAGAGGAAGTCACCGCTATCTTGGATGATGCGCTTTCAACGCACCTACAGGAGTCGCCCTCTGAGCATGTGATGCAGTTCAAGAGAGTGCTAGACCTCTTCGCTAGCAGAGCGTTTTCATTGGCGTGTTTGGAGTTCGAAAATGCACTGGCTAACTTGTCGATCACGCCGTTAGAAATTGACCTAAGCCCTTCGTTAAGGGAAGTTAGCGCCGCATATTTTGCATCCTGCTTTATGACGAAACGTATTCCCAAGTTTATGCGCGTGATTATGGCGCCACGGGTGCGAGGCGCCATTTTGGAGAGAGCAATAGAACTAGCTACGGAATTTGAGTCCGATCCAACTATGGAGTTAATCAACTTCGCTAGAACCTACCAAGATCAATAGGCGAAGTTGAAAGCCGATGGCTAATCTCTCATTCCACCGGACCTGCGCGGCTTTTCGCGCAGGTCCGGTGAATTCAAAATGCCAATCCGAAACATCGGGCGCGATGCCTTGATCAGGCTGCGTCCCTGCCGATGACCCCCGCCCATGACAAGCGCTGGCTCGCTCTGTATGTGTTGTGCGCCGGGGTACTGATGATCGTGCTCGATACGACGATCGTCAATGTCGCACTGCCATCGATCCGGGCCGACCTCGGCTTTTCCGAGACCGCGCTGGTGTGGGTGGTCAATGCCTACATGCTGACCTTCGGCGGCTTCCTGCTGCTTGGCGGCCGGCTCGGTGATCTGTACGGGCACCGTCGGTTGTTGCTGCTCGGCATCACCTTGTTCACGCTCGCCTCCGCAGCCTGTGGGCTGGCGGGTACACAGGCGCTGCTGATCACCGCAAGGGCGGTGCAGGGGTTGGGTGGCGCCGTGGTCTCGGCGGTTGCCTTGTCGCTGATCATGAACCTGTTCACCGAGCCGGCCGAGCGGGCGAAGGCGATGGGGGTGTATGGTTTTGTGTGCGCGGGCGGCGGCAGCATCGGTGTGCTGCTCGGCGGCTTGCTGACCAACGCACTGAGCTGGCACTGGATCTTTCTCGTCAATCTGCCGATCGGGGTCGTGGTCTATGCGTTGTGTACGGCCTTGTTGCCGGATGACCGTGGGCAGGCACACGGCGAGCGGCTCGACATCGCCGGTGCCGTGACGGTGACGACCGCGTTGATGCTGGCGGTCTACGCGATCGTCAATGGCAATGGAGCCGGCTGGCTCTCCGTGCAGACGACCGGCTTGCTCAGCGGTGCGGCAATATTGCTGGTGCTGTTCTTTGTTATCGAGGCGCGGGTGCGTGCGCCGTTGATGCCGCTCGGCCTGTTCCGTTTGCGCAATCTCGCGACGGCCAATGTCGTCGGCGTGCTGTGGGCCGCGGCGATGTTCGCCTGGTTCTTCATCTCGGCGCTGTATCTGCAGCGGGTGCTCGGGTACAGCGCCTTGCAGGTCGGACTGGCCTTTCTGCCGGCCAATCTGATCATGGCGGCCTTCTCGCTCGGCTTGTCCGCCCGGCTCGTCATGCGTTTCGGCATCCGGCTGCCGCTCGCAACGGGCCTGTTGCTTGCCGCAGCCGGGCTCGCGCTGTTCGTGCTGTCGCCGGTCGGTGGGAGTTTTGTTGCCCATGTGTTGCCCGGGATGACGTTGCTCGGCCTGGGCTGCGGCATGGCGTTGAATCCGGTGCTGCTCGCCGCGATGAGTGACGTCGCGCCGGGTGATTCAGGCCTCGCCTCGGGCATCGTCAATACCTCGTTCATGATGGGTGGCGCACTGGGCCTTGCAGTGCTGGCCAGCCTCGCCGCCGCCCGTACCGGGAGTCTGTCCGGTACAGGGGCGGCCGTACCGGTCGCGCTTGCCGGCGGCTACCACCTTGCGTTTCTCAGTGGCGCAATATTCGCTGCCATAGCGGCCCTGCTCGGCGCCATGCTGCTGCGCGGTGGATTGCAATCGAAGACATACCCAGGCGAAGAGGGTTAACGGGTAGGGGGCAACTAATAATCAGGCTGGTTCACGCCGACACATGACCGCGGCTTGTTGTTGACATGACAGGCGGCCGCAGGCGAGCATGCTCGATTTCCACAAATAATAATTACCACAAGGTCGACGATGATACACAAGGTGATGGCGACAGATGATGCAGTACAGCCTGTTGGTGCAGTGATGCTTTGCGGCGGTCTGCTGGCATTGTGTCTGACGGTGAGTGGCTGCGCGACCACGGCCGTGCTCAAGGACGCCGCCCTCGCCGCTTGCGGCAGCGACACGGTATATCTGAGCGGCTGGTGGGCCAAGGCGGCCGATCAACAGTCCATCCAGGTTGACCCGATGGGAGGGTATCAGTTCGCCTACTGGATTGATGAGGCCGGTAATGCCTGTCATGGCGAGCCGGGGCGCAATGGTCAGCTGGGCCCTGCGGTGGTCAATGCCTTCAGGCAGCAGGCCTATGATCTGGCCAGCAACCGGGAGGTCATAACCGAGCAACAGCTGAAATCGTTTCAGCAGATCCCGGTGTCATACGCCAACTACTCCGGGTCCGGGCTGCATTTTGCCCAGTTTAACAATACGCTGTTGCGTCTCAGGTCGGACAGCACGTCCTTCAAGTCCACGACTACCGGGGTGATGTCGATCCCTGAAGTGACTGAGATCGGCAGCAAGGCCTGCGTGGCCCCGGCGGCATTTCATGTGATGCAAACGATGTTTGTCCCGACCATGCCAGCGATCCCGGCCGGTGCGCAGGACCCTGATCACTGCAAGCTGCGGGCCTTGCCCACGACGGCGGCGATGAGCGAAGACCAACGTAAGCAGTACGATGCAGCAATGCTGCCGCATGGCACGGAGATCTTCAACGTCCCATAAAAAATAATCACCGAAATAATCAGGGACAGATCAGAATGGTACTTACTTAAGCGTTTTTGATAGGAGGTAGCCTGGGTTGAACGGAGTGAAACCCGGGTTTCGCTGTCGCTCAACCCAGGCTACCCGCCGGCTACCCCCTTAAGTAAGTACCATTCGGGACAGATCACGGTTTCTGGATACCAAGAAATTGAACTCATCATCAAGCGGGCGTGCCACAGAACGTATCCTCGAAATGTAGCGGTACATATCTTAGTACCAGTACGAGTTCTGGGGATTAGCAGTCCGGTAGTCTGATATGGAAAAGACGTGTTTCTATAGAGTATAGTCAGGCAGTGGGGCGGCATGTCCAGTCTATATCACGGGCGGTCTGGCGCCAGGTTTCAACGAACACAGGGATCACGCTGCCTGATCTGGAAGTTCGCCATGCGCGGCCTGGGCAATGGCGTTATGCGACGACACGAATTATTCAGAACCTCCCAGGATTTTCAGGGTGACACGTAATGAAAAAGCGCATGTTCATCATGCTGGTCAGCGTCGCGACGGTGTTCGGGGCGATTTATGGCTTCCAGGTCTTCAAGGCCGCGATGATGAAAAAATGGCTGTCTGGCAACGGGCTGCCGCCGGCAACGGTGACCGCGATGGCGGCCCATTTCGAACAATGGCAACCACAGATCACCGCGGTGGGTACGCTGCGCGCCGTTAATGGCGTGGACATCATCAGCGAGAAGCCGGGGATTATCAGAGAGATCGCCTTCAAATCGGGTGATCACGTCAAGGCCGGGCAGTTGCTGCTGCGGCTGGACTCAGAGGCCGAGCTGGCAAAACTGGCGGCGCTGAAGGCCGCGACCGAACTGGCCACCATTATCTATCAGCGTGACCAGGCGCAGTTCAACGAGAAGACGATCAGCCAGGCGCAACTGGACATCGCGCTCGCCGACCTGAAGGGCAAAAAGGCCCAGCAGCTGGAGCAGCAGGCGATCGTCAACAAGATGGAGATCCGCGCGCCTTTTGACGGCACGCTGGGGATCAGCCGGGTCAGCGTGGGGCAGTTCATCAGTTCGGCCGACAAGATCGTTTCGTTGCAGGCAACCGATCCGATCGTCGTTGATTTCGGTGTTCCGCAACGGCAGATAGCGCTGCTGAAGGCGGGGCAGCGGGTGCGTCTGACCACCAACAGTTATGAAGGCCGTGAATTCAGCGGACGGATCCGCGCCATCAATGCCGCCGTCGATGCGGCCACCCGCAACATCCAGGCCGAGGCCGTGCTCGCCAATACCGATGATGCGCTGTTGCCCGGCATGTTTGCCAATGTGATGATAGAGCGTGGCGCACCGGAGCAGTTGCTGACCTTGCCACAGACCGCCATCAACTATAACGCCTATGGCGCCACGGTCTTTATCGCCAGGCCGCCGCAGGCCGCGGCCGGTGACAAGGCCTTGCCGGTGGCTGAACAGGTGTTTGTGACCACCGGCGCGACACGCGGTGACCAGGTGGCGATCATTGCGGGTCTCCAGCCAGGGACGCAGGTCATCACCAGCGGCCAGGTCAAGCTCAGAAACGGCACGCCGCTGATCATAGACAACAGCGTGCAGCCCGCCAATGACGCCGCGCCTACGCCGCAGGAACATTGAGGCAATGAAGCATTTCACCGATATCTTCATCCAGCGCCCGGTGCTGGCGATCACCGTCAGCCTGCTGGTGCTGGTGCTCGGCTTGCAGGCCATATCGATCTTGCCGGTTCGCCAGTTTCCGGAAACCCAGAATGCGGTGATCACCGTCAGTACCGTCTATTACGGGGCCGATGCCAATACCATCGCCGGTTTTATCACCCAGCCGCTGGAAGGCGCCATCGCCCAGGCCGGCGGCATCGATTACCTGTCGTCGATCAGCGTCAGCAGCGCCTCGACGATCTCCGCGACGCTGCGGCTGAATTATGATTCCAACCGTGCGCTGACCGACATCAGCAGCAAGGTCAATGCTGTATTGAACCAGTTGCCGAGGCAGGCCCAGCAGCCGGTGATCACGGTCCAGGTCGGCGAGACCGTCGATTCGATGTACATGGGATTCTTCGGCAAGGATCTGCCGAACAACAATCTGACCGATTATCTGTTGCGCGTCGTCAAGCCGCAGCTCGACGGCATCGAGGGGGTGCAGCGCGCCGAGATCCTCGGCGGCCGCCAGTTCGCCTTGCGTGCCTGGCTGGACCCGAAGCGCATGGCGGCCTACGCGGTGACGGCCAGCGACGTCAATGCCGCGCTGGCCAGCAACAATTATCTGGCCGCGCTTGGCACGACCAAGGGCCAGATGGTCAGTGTCGACCTGACCGCGGCCACCGACCTGCATTCCGTCGAAGAGTTCAAGCAGCTGGTGATCAAGCGTCATGGTGATGCGGTCGTGCGGCTGCATGATGTCGCCGATGTGGTGCTGGGGGCCGAAGACTATAACCTGACCACGGCCTTTGGCGGCCGCAAGGCCGTGTTCATCGGCATCAAGGTGGCCCCCGATGCCAATATCCTCGAGGTGATCGGCCGCGTCAAACAGGTGTTTCCGGATATCCAGGCGCAGATGCCGTCCGGCATCACCGGCAAGATCGTCTATGACGGCACCCGCTTCATTGACAGCTCGATACGCGAGGTCGTCAAGACGCTGGCCGAGGCCTTGCTGATCGTGTCGCTGGTGGTATTCCTGTTTCTGGGCAGTGCCAGGGCAGTGATCATCCCGCTGGTCGCGATCCCGCTGTCGATGATCGGCGCCTTTGCCGTGATGCTGGCGCTGGGTTACACCATCAATCTGCTGACGCTGCTGGCGCTGGTGCTGGCCATCGGGCTGGTGGTCGATGATGCGATCATCGTGGTCGAGAATGTCGATCGCCACATGAAGGAAGGCAAGTCGCCGCTGGCGGCCTCGTTGATCGGCGCGCGCGAGCTGGGCGGGCCGATCATCGCGATGACCATCGTGCTGATTGCTGTGTATGTCCCGATCGGCTTTCAGGGCGGATTGACCGGCGCGCTGTTCAGTGAGTTCGCCTTCACGCTGGCTGGCGCCGTCACCGTGTCAGGCATCATCGCGCTGACACTGTCGCCGATGATGACCGCGAAATTCTTCCGCGCCGACCAGGACAGCACCGCGCTGGTCAGGTTCGTTGACCGGGCCTTCGACAAGGTCCGCCACGGATATCAGCGCCGTCTGCACGGCGCGATGAACACCTGGAAGGTGCAGATTGTCATGGGCTTCCTGTTGTTGCTCGGTGTGGTGTTCCTGTTTGCGACCTCGGCATCCGAGCTGGCACCGGAAGAGGATCAGGGTATCGTGGCCGGCCAGATCATCGGGGCGCCCAATGCCACCAATGCGCAGATGCAGACCTATGCCGACCAGGCCTTTGCCATCGCGCGCCAGCTGCCCGAATATGATCAGATGTTCCAGATCACCGGCATCCCGACGGTCAACAGCGGCATCGGCGGTGTGTTGTTCAAGCCATGGGAGGAGCGCAGTCGCAATGCCAAGGAGTTGCAACAGGAGCTGCAGCAGAAATGGAACGGGATTGCCGGGGCGCAGGTGGCGGCCTTCCAGTTTCCGCCCTTGCCCGGTTCCGGAGGGCTGCCGCTGCAGTTCGTCGTCAAATCGACGGAGTCCTTCACCAGCCTGAATGCCGTGGTGCAACAGGTGGTTGACCAAGCGCAGGCGACCGGCATGTTCTTTTTCATCAACAGCGACCTGAAGATCGACAAACCGCAGAGCACTGTCAGGGTCGATCGCGACATGGTCAGTGCGCTCGGCCTGACGCAGCAGGATGTCGGGGAGGCGCTGAGCAGTGCGCTGAGCGGCGGCTATGTGAACTATTTTTCCATCGACGGCCGGTCCTACCGGGTGATACCGCAGGTGAAGCAGGCCGAGCGTCTGAATCCGGACCAGGTGCTCGATTATTATATCCGCGCCGCGGATGGCTCGGTGCTCCCGGCCTCCACCGTGGCCAGCATCAGTCACGAGGTGGTACCCGAATCGATCAATCGTTTCCAGCAGCTCAATTCCGCCACCATCCAGGGGGTGTATGCGCCGGGTGTGACGCAGCAGCAGGTGCTGACATTCCTCGGCGACACGCTGCATGCCGTCGCGCCGTCCGGATTCAGCATCGATTATGCCGGGCAGTCGCGCCAGTTCATGCAGGAATCGGGCGGGTTCGTCTTCACGATGTTGTTTGCCATTGTCATTGTATTTCTGGCGCTGTCGATCCAGTTCAACAGTTTCAGGGACCCGCTGATCATCCTGGTATCGGTGCCGATGGCGCTGCTCGGCGCGTTGTTGTTCATCAATCTGGGGCTGGCCACCATCAATATCTACACCCAGGTCGGTCTGGTGACGCTGATGGGGCTGATCAGCAAGCATGGCATCCTGATTGTGCAGTTCGCCAACGATCTGCAGCGTGCCGGCGTGGCCAAGCGCGCGGCGATCGAGGAGGCCGCGGCGGTGCGGCTGCGGCCGATCCTGATGACGACTGCCGCGATGGTGCTCGGCGTCATCCCGCTGGTGCTGGCCAGCGGCGCAGGGGCGGCGGGGCGGTATTCGATGGGGCTGGTGATCTTCACCGGGCTGTCGATCGGCACCGTGTTCACGCTGTTTGTCGTGCCGGCCATGTACATGCTGCTGGCCACCGATCACCTTGCAGCAGAGGGGAGCGTCACATCATCTGAAAACCAGATGATGTTGGATGATGTGCCCGGAGAATGACGGTCTCTATTGCTGTAACGCGGGCTCGGCTGTGGCTTCAAAGTGAGGATTTACCGCGGCCGATGGCCGAGTGGCGTGGGTGCTGACTATCGTCTCGCCATGCCAGCCCAGCACTGCCAGCATGACCATGAAGGCGACGACATAGGCCACGGCGACATGCCAGCCGTGACGCAGCCAGCGTACCGCAGATCTGGATTCCGGATACATGTTTGACAGCGCCACGCCGGCCGACGAGCCGAACCACAGCAGCGAGCCGCCATAGCCGACGGCGAAGGCGAGGAACCCCCAGTCGTAACCGTCCTGGCGGATCGCCAATGCAGTCAGCGGGATGTTGTCAAACACCGCGGAGGTGAAGCCGAGGCCGAAGGCCGACTGCCAGGACGCGGCCGGCAGCGCCTCCACCGGCATCATCGACGCGGTGGTGACGAGAAACAGCAGGAAGAATGTACCCTTCATCGATTCACTGACCACCTCCCAGTCATGACGACGCACCGGGATCGTCAGCAGGATGGCGACCCACACCGCGACGCCGATAAACGGGAAACTGCTGCTGATGGATTTGAAGTAGACGTTGACAATGACATTGGTCATCATCGCGAAACCCAGCATCAGTATCACAATGAAGATCCGGCCCCAATCGACATGGGTGTGCTGGTGCGCATTCTTGATGATCGGCGAATAGGCGTGCTGCTGCCGGGCGGCAAAATAGCCCGAGATCAGCAATGCCACGCCGGAGGCCAGGATGGCCTCAAACACCGCACCGGGGTGGACGCCGGCAATCCACATCATCGTCGTCGTGGTGTCGCCGACCACCGAGAAGGCACCGCCGGCATTCGAGGCGGCGACGATGGCGGCGAGGTAACCGATATGGACCCTGGTCTTGAACAGCTGATGGGCCATCGCACCGCCGATCAGCGCGGCAGCGATGTTGTCGAGGAAACTCGACATCACCCAGACGATCAGCAACACGCCGAAGGCGCCCTTCCAGTCATCGGGCAGATATTTCGGCAGGATGACCGGGACGTGGCTCTTCTCGAAATGACGCGCCAGGATGGCGAAACCCAGTAACAGGCAGAACAGGTTGGCCAGCGTCACCCACTCGTGACCGAGATGGGTGATGAAGCCCGGGATGCCGTCCCCGGTCTTGAAGCCGGTGACCAGGATCTTATACAGTGCAACGGCCAATACGCCGGCGAGCGCGACCCTGAACGTCTGATGGTGGAACAGCGCCACACCCAGCAGCGTCAGCGCAAACAGCATGAACTCGACCGGGATGCCGGCGATGGTCGGGCCGTCAGCGGCCCACGCAGGGCCGGACAGCAGGGTCAGCGCCAGGGCGCAGCCAGAGTGTTTGTTTGGGGTCAGAGTAAAAACTCCTTTCACCAGCATGGGTGCCGTCAACGGAAGTATAGCGAAAAGTTTTTACTCTGACCCGAATGGCACTTACTTAAAGAGGTAGCCGGCGGGTAGCCTGGGTTGAGCGACAGCGAAACCCGGGTTTCACTCCGTTCAACCCAGGCTGCCTCCTATCAAAAACGCTTAAGTAAGTACCATTCTACTCTGACCCCAAACAGATAAAAAAACTGCGGGCCATACGGCCCGCAGCATTATCAGCAGGGCGTTGCCGCTGATCAGAACATCATGAATGACCAGTTGACGGTCGTGGTGTCAACACTGTCGCCACCATCCGGACTGTAGGTCTTGTACTCCAGCGTGACGGCATTGGTGTCATCGACATCATAGCGCAGCGCTGCTACATCCGTGGTTGAGACTGCGGTGCCAAGGATATTGAAGTACTCGTCGACACTGGCGCCGGTATCAAAGTCCACGGCCTCGTGGCGGTAGACGGCCTTGAACTTGTCGGCGAAGCGGTAGCCGAGCTGGGCATAATAGGCCGAGGCGGTGTGGCTGGCGCCGTCACCTACGCCCGCCTGGGCCGCGTTGTCAAAGCTGTAATATTCGAATAACGCATCGAAATTACTGACTGCATATCGGCCATCCAGACCAATAACGGTCATCTCGACCAGCGCATCACCTGGGCTCGTACCGTAGCCGGCATTCGTGCCTGCCTCGAACAGCGTGTTATTCATGTAGCTCAGGCCGAGGTTCAGGTTCTGCCCCGGCACCTTGTAACCCAGGTGCCCGAAGATGGCCTTTTTGTTGTTCTGGTCCGCGACATTCGGGACCAGAATCTCGCCACTGCCCGCACCGCCGGTTGTGTCGTAGGCGCTGCTGTTGGCATACGACAGTTCATAACTGATAGCGCTGAGGTTGCCTGTGGCCGTCAGGCCTACGTTATGCATCGGCAGCGTGGCATTGTTACCGTCCTCGAAATCGAGGAAACCAGGGCGTGACGGGGTGTCCTGGATCAATACCCCGTGGTGGTAGTGACTGTTCCAGTAGCCGAGTGGCGCATGGAAGCGGCCGGCAGCAAGCTGTAAGGCGTTGCTGAAGGTGTGCTTGACCGAATAGCGTTCGACGTCGGTGACGAAGGCCTCGCCATTATTCTCGAACACGAATTCAAAGAATGCCGTGGTATTGGCGCTGAGCTTCTGCGTCGAATAGAGATCCAGGCCGCCAATGGCAAAGCTATCGGGGCTGCCGGGCTCGTTGCTGCTTGCGTAGCCGATGTCGGCGAAGGCGCCTATATCCAGGGCATGGGCCGCCGGGGCTGTCAGCAGCGCGCTGCCGCACAGGGCGCCGATGGCCAGGCTGAGGGTCTTGTTGATTGGTTTCATTGCGTGTCTCCTTGGCTGATTTTTATCATGTTGACGGGTTCCAGGACGGGTCCTCATGGATCACTCTTTCTTCTTCAGAAGGATCTTCACGGAACCATCAGCGGCAGCGGGACTCACGTAGCCGATCCGCCCCTTGCCGGCAGCAACCCATTGCACCACCGCGGCCTCGGTGGGCTTGGTTTCAGGCGGCGTTCCCTGGCCGGTAAAGACTCTCTTGGCCCAGTAGGCCTTGACCTGTGAGGCATCCTTGCCGGTTACATTTTGATAAAACTCGTTGCGGACTGAATTGTCAGCGGGCAGATCAACGACCTCGACCGGTGAGCCGTCGGGCAGGGTGGTGGTCTTGGCCAGATAGATTTCTTCAGCCTGCTCCGGGGTCAGCTGCGACACGGAATCTGCCTTGTTGCCAATGACCACCACCTCGGCGCTGGCGCTGGCCGCCCATCCGCCGGCAAGCATCGCTGCCAGTATCAGGGCCGGCAGGTTCTGTTTCATTGATCGGGTTGTTATTGCCATGTTTCTCCTCCATATGCCAGATGTTATTCCGGCCTAGCTATTGTTATCCCACGCCCGGCGCAATACATTGCCGTAGCATCCTTTCCCAACATGCTGCGGGGCAGCATCCCTGCACTACACCTCAGTCCTGCCTGAGATCAGGTATTCTTGACAAATCTGCAAGACCTGTCAATCAACATGACGCAGTCTGCACTCGCTGTCAATTAACACAGCCCGGTTGACGAGTGAAGACGTATTTTTAGATCTGGAATTTTGCTACCAGTTGCCGCAGGTTCGTGGACAGTGTTTCAACTTCCTGGCTGCGTGCCGTCATCAGCTGGCTGTCCTGAGCGGTTTGTTCCGACAGCTGGCTGATCGTGACAATATTGCGATTTACCTCTTCGGCAACCGCGCTCTGCTCCACGGCAGCACTTGCAATCTGGGTATTCATTTCACTGATGCGAGATACCATTTGCGTGATGGAGTCAAGTGACTGTCCAGCCTTGGCTGACTGTTCGACAGTGGCGTGTGCCTTTTCACGACTGCTGGACATGACCTTTACCGCCTCGGTGGCACCCGTCTGCAGTTTCTGGATGATTTGTTGAATCTCCTCGGTGGAGGTCTGGGTGCGTGATGCCAGGGTCCGGACCTCGTCTGCCACGACGGCAAAGCCACGCCCCTGTTCGCCGGCGCGGGCCGCCTCGATGGCTGCATTGAGGGCCAGCAGATTGGTCTGTTCGGCAATCCCCTTGATGACGTCGAGCACCTTGCCGATATTGTCGCTGTCTGCCGCCAGGCTCTGTATCACCTTGCCGGCGCCCTCGACTTCACTGACCAGTTCGTCAATGGTACGAGTCGTTTTCGATACTACCTGTTTGCCATTATTGGTCTCGGCGTCGGTCTGTTGTGCAGCATGCGCGGCCTCGTTCGCGTTCTTTGACACCTCATGTACCGTTGCAGCCATTTCATTCATCGCAGTGGCAACTTGTTCGATATCTGTCTGTTGTTCCTTGATGCCTTTTACCGAATGATGCGTGGTTGACATCATGTTAACCGATGCCGAGCTCAGCTTCTCGACAGAAACAGAGATATCGCTGATGATGCCATGCAGCTTCTCGACAAACAGGTTGAAGTTGGTGACCAGTTCGCCTACTTCATCCTGCTGGCGGCTCGCCAGGCGCTTGCGCAGGTCACCCTGGCCGGAGGCCATGTCCTGCAGCGACATGATTACCCCGCGAATATTGCTGGTAATGGAGTTTCCGACATACAGGCCAAGGGCGCCGAGCAGCACCGCGAGCAGCACGGCGATCAGTATTCCCATATACAGGGCGCGCTGCGCCGTGGAGCCGGCTTCTTCAATCAATCCAGTAAAGGCCTTATATACTTGTTCGCGGAAGCCGCGGAGGTTCTGCTCGAAGTTCTGCCGCGCCGCATCCATCGCAGTGATGCGTGGTTTGGCGCTGCCCATGTCGACGACATTTTTGACGAGCTGTACGGTCAACATGCGGGCTGAGCCATAATATTCGTTGAACAGGCCATCGAGTTCCTTGACGGCATCAGCGCGGCTGGTGTCTTTCCGGGCGATCCTGGCAAAATTTTCGTGCATCTTGTCGGAGAGCTTGTCGGCCTCTGACAACATGTCTTCATCGGCGGCCATCACCGCACCGTTGAGGATCTCCTTGATCTTGTCCAGTGCGACAATATTTTCGTTGGTCATTTCGAGGACCGGAAAGGATACGTCACGGATCTGTGCCAGGCGCTGCTTGTTCCCGTCCGTCACCGAGTAGTTGAATGCCAGATAACACATGAATCCGACGATGCCCACGGATACGGTCAGCAGTATCTTGGTTCGGATTGACAGGCTTGATATCCAGCGCATGGCACTCATCCTTATGTGATCACTTGACTGGATAGATGTTGCCGGCATCCCTGCCGGATCGTATCCGCGTCCGTTACAGGTGCTTCCGCGCACCATTGTCGATTCATCACAGCGGCCCCCGCAGCCTGCCGGCAATTGCGCGAGACTGCCCGCTCTATTGTTTTTCGCATTTGCAGGCTGTCAGCCAATGTGTGATGGCTGGCACGGTATTTATCGGAAGTATTGTTCAGAGCTTTAGGAATAAGATATAAGAAATTATAGTAGGGGGCTAAGCGGGGTGTGTTCATTGCCAAAGCCGGCGCGGACCGGCACCTGCGCCATTATCCACAAGCAGGTACAACCGCGCGGGCGGCGGTCAATCAGCCGGCCAGCCGCTTACAACAGGGGTGATGATTACAGGTCCTGCGGGGCGTTGATGTTGGTCAGTGTCTCCGGGATGTCAATGATTGCCGGCTGTTGCGCCAGCAGCCAGTCACCCAGTTTATAGTGTTGTGTAGCCAGCGACTGGCGCGCGCTGTCCAGCAATTTCGTCTTCATCAGCAGCGGGAAGGGCTGCAGTCCGGTTGGGTCGCGGACACAGGCGGCATCGGCATCGATACGCTGCATGCCTGACCATAACCGGGCGATCAGCTGTGCAGGCAGCCGCGGCATGTCGCAGGCGCAGATCAAGGCGTACGGCGTCGTGACCTGTGCCAGGGCCGACGCGATGCCGGCCAGTGGTCCGTGATACGGCCCGCTGTCATCGGCATAGACCTGTGGACAGATTCTTTTATAGTCATCAAGGTTGCGGTTGGCGATGATGATCAGCGACTGGACGTGTGGGCGCAGGGTATCAGCGACGTGGCGCGCCAGCGGCCTGCCGGCGACCTCGATCAGCCCCTTGTCCTGACCACCGAGCCGCGAACCTTTGCCGCCACACAGGATGACGCCGGTGATCAGCCAGGATTGTTCATCGGCCATCAGCCGAGCAGTCCGGCGTAGGGGATGAAGGTGACCCTGTCACCTCGCACCACGGTCTGGCCGGCCGGGATAACAATCAGGCCGTGGGTGTCGACCATCGAGATCAGCGCCGACGAATCCTGGATCGCATGCGGGCGGGTGACTGGCTGGTGCTGCGCATCGAGCGTCAGAAACCCGGGCACATAGCATTCGCGCGTGTCCGGTCGGGGGCTGTCAAAGTCGGCGATGATCGGGAGGCTGAGCGGTGGCCGGAACCGCCCGCCTTGCGTGGCCTGCAACAACGGTCGCGCCAGCAGCCAGAACGTCACCAGGGCCGACAGCGGATTGCCAGGCAGGCCGAGGAAGCTGCAGTTGCCGATGCGCCCGAACCCGAATGGTTTGCCAGGCTTGATCGCGACCCGCCACATCGATAGCTCTCCCAATGCCGTGACTGCGGCCTTCAGGTGATCGGTGTCACCGACCGACATGCCGCCGCTGCTGATGATGACATCGAACTGTTCAGCGGCCAGCCGCAGGATACGGGACAGCGATGCCAGGTCATCTTCAACGATGCCGAGATCCGTGACCTCGCAGCCGAGGCGCTGCAGTAGCGGGGTCAGCGCGTAGACATTGGCGTTATAGATGTGGCCGGTCTGCAGCATCGTGCCTGGCGGCTGCAGCTCGTTACCGTTGCTGATGATCGCGACCTTCAGGCGACGAATGACGTTGACCTCGGCGATGCCCAGCGAGGCCAGCAGCGCCAGCTGGGGCGGCGCCAGCCGGGTGCCGGCGGTCAGCACTGTGGTGCCGGCCTGGATTTGTGAACCCTGACAGCGGATGTGCTGCCACGGTTTGACCGCATCATCGATGATGACGTGGTCACCGGCAGCGGTGGTGCGTTCCTGGATCACCACGGCATCGGCGCCGGCCGGGACATCGGCGCCGGTGTAGATGCGCGCAGCTGTGCCGGGCTCGAGCGCCGCCGGTGTTGCACCGGCCGGGATACGCTGGCTGATGCGCAGCCGGGTCCGCGAGGCCGTGACGTCGACACTCCGCAGCGCGTAGCCATCCATTGCGCTCCTGTTGACATCAGGGATATCCAGGCCGGAGCGCTGATCATCAGCGATGATCCGGCCATCGGCCTCGAGCAGTGCAACGGTTTCGCACGCGGTGATCGGGTGGGCCTGGCTCAACAGCCGGGTGACTGCCTCGGCCAGTGACGGGTAATGGTGGTCGGTGATGCAGGTGTTCATGGCGGGCCGAGGGTGGTTTTAACGGATTATAGAAGCTGCTGCCGCAGGCAACAAGGGACGTTGACTGGCAGCGGGCCATGCACTGTTGAAGTGCTGAACTTGATTGTCTGGGCCTAAGTTGTGCGCATTGGGAATCGGTGGCGGTGCGTGCAACAGGACGTACAGTGAATAAAGATGCTGATTCTCAAGCGTAATATTTCATTTTCCATGGTTGGCACAAGGGATGCACTGCAACAGCAACTGTGTTGTCATCGTATATCCCGGGGGATCAATGAAGAGTAGTTTTCGCGAGTTCAGGCAGGCCGGCCACTTCCCGACGCTGCTGTCGGCCTTTTTATATTTTGATGTCAGTTTCATGGTATGGGTGGTGCTGGGGCCGCTGGCGCTGTATATCACCCAGGATCTGAATATTCCGATCGGCGAGAAGTTTACCATCGTCGCGATCCCGATCCTGTGCGGGGCCTTATTGCGCATCCCGCTCGGCATGCTCGCCGATCATATCGGACCGAAGAAGGCTGGCCAGATCGGCCAGCTAATCGTTATGTTTGGTATGGGCTATGCGTGGCTGTTCGGCTTTGACAGCAAGCTTGCGGTCGAGTTGATGGGTGTTGTGCTCGGGGTCGCCGGTGCCAGTTTTGCCGTTGCACTGCCGCAGGCCAGTCGCTGGTATCCGCCGCGTTATCAGGGCATCGTGCTCGGCATCGCCGGTGCCGGTAACATGGGCGTGGTGCTGGATGCGCTGCTGGTGCCGTCGCTGGCCGAGCAGTATGGCTGGCAGTCGGTGTTCGGTTTTCTGCTGTTGCCGCTGCTGATCGTATTCGTGCTGTATACGCTGATGGCAAAGGATGCACCGGAACAGCGGAGCAGTGTGTCACGGGCGGCCTACCTCGAGGTATTGCAGGACAGCGATACCTGGTGGTTCATGTTTTTCTATTTCATCACCTTCGGCGGCTTCGTCGGGCTGGCCAATGCGCTGCCGCTGTATTTCGTCACCTGGTTTCATGTCTCCGGTGTCGCTGCCGGCCTGCTGGCGGCGATCGTGGTGTTTGCCGGTTCGATCTTCCGTCCGGTCGGCGGCATGATGGCCGACCGCTTTGGCGGCATCCGTTCATTGCAGATCCTGTTCACCGTCGTCGCGCTCTGTTATTTTCTGATTGCCTTTATGCCTGAAGGGCCGTGGCCGGCGGTCATCGACGGCACGGCCAAGGTTGCCGGCTGGGGGATGATGGAGCTGCCCGGTGTCGCGTGGCTGGCGGTGCTGATCTTCTTCATCGGTGCGATGGCGCTCGGTATGGGCAATGGCGCGGTGTTCCAGCTGGTGCCGCTGCGCTTTCGCCAGCAGATGGGGGTGATGACCGGTCTGGTCGGTGCCGGCGGCGGGGTCGGTGGTTTCATGCTGGCCAAGGCACTGGGCTGGTCGCAGGCGGCGAGTGGCAGCTTTGCGATCGGCTTCTGGGTGTTCGCCGCGCTGGCGCTCAGCGGTCTGTTCGGCATCCGCCGTGTCAAACGGCGCTGGCGCACGACCTGGGGCGCGGTGTCCGGGGCACGGGTATAAATCAATGGATGTGGTCCATGGATAATAAGCGCCTGCAGGTGGTGACCGGTCTGGCGACCGAGACCGGGCGTCGCGACAATAATGAAGATTATGTCGCGGTCTGTCTCGGTGACGTCGCCGGGCATGGTCTGCAGGATGTTGTTGCGGCGATTGCCGACGGCGTCGGTGGCAGCGATGGCGGGCGCGAGGCGGCCGAGACCTGCGTGCGCAGCTTTATCGATGGCTATTACAGCCTGCCGGAGATGCTCGGTGTCGAGCGCGCCGCAGCCAAGGCGCTGAACAGCGTCAACAGCTGGCTGGTCAGCCAGGGGCGCTGTGACAGCCAGCTGCGTGGCATGGCGACGACATTTTCAGGGTTGATCCTGCGCGGCCGTCATGCCCATATCATCCATGTCGGTGATTGTCGCATCTATCGGCTGCGCAGTGGTCGCCTGACGGGCCTGACCACGGACCACACGCTGAATCAGCCCGATCTTAATCATGTGTTGTATCGTGTCGTCGGCGTAGACGAAGGGCTGCGTGCCGATCATGCCTTACATGAGCTGGCGGCGCATGATCGCTATCTGCTGTGCAGCGACGGCATCCATGGCGTGCTGAAACAGCGTCAGCTGCATGAACTGCTGGCCTCGGGCCTGAACCCGGAGGTCTGTGCGCAGCAGATCGTCAGGGCTGCCTATGATGCGGGTTCCGCTGATAATATGACGGCGCTGGTGGTCGAGGTGCTTGAGGTGCCGTCAGCGCAGCAATCTGATGTGGCCTCCGTTATCGGCGTATTGCCGATCCGCGATCTGCCGGCACCGGGTCAGATTATTGATGGTTACCGGATCGGCATGATGCTGTCCGATGGCAGTTACAGCCGGCTGTATCTGGCCGACGATACCTTGCGCGATGATCAGCAGGTGGTGTTGAAGTTTCCGCATCCGCGCCGCGCCTCAGACCGTGCGGTGCGTGAGGCCTTTATCCGCGAGATCTGGTTGTCGGGCCGGATCAGGAACCCTTCAGTGCTGACCATTGCCGCCGCCGGGGGCGACAGGCAGGGCGCATTGTATGGCGTGATGCCCTATTGCCCTGGCACTACGCTGGAGCACAGGTTCTGTGGCAGGGCGCACGTTGGCCTGGCTGAAGGTGTCGAGATCGGCATCAGACTTGGCCGCATCATCCATGCCCTGCATCGCAATCGCATCATCCATCGCGACATCAAGCCGGACAATGTCATCATCGCTGATGATGGCAATCTGAAGCTGCTGGACCTGGGCGTCGCGCGCCTGCCGGGTATCGAGGCGGCTGCGGCACCGGACATCCCCGGTACCCCGAGTTATATGGCGCCCGAGATGTTCGCTGGCAATCCCGGCGATGAACAGACCGATCTGTATGCGCTCGGCGTTACGCTGTACCGGATCTTCACCGGCCATTATCCGTATGGCGAGATCGAGCCATTTCAGCAGCCGCGCTTTACCCGGCCGACGGCGTTGAGCCGTTATCGTGCAGATATTCCGGCATGGCTCGATGCGGTGGTCATGAAAGCGATCGCTGTCGACCCGACACAACGTTACAGTGACACACTGGAGCTGGCCTTCGAGCTTGAACATGGCCTAAGTCATGGTCAGTCTGACAGTGTCGCCAGGCAGCCGTTGTATCAACGTAATCCGTTGCTGGTGTGGCAGGTGTTGTCGCTGGCGTTGTTGTCATTGCTGATCTTCAGTCTGGCGTTCCGGTAATCACGCCGCGAGATAATCCGTGCACCATAAAATTACTTTTGACCACAACGCCGCCCTGTATTTGTATGTTGTATCAGGGCAGATATCAGCGCCGTTGTTGCAACAGGGTGATTTTCATGCAGTATTGGATGGGACGCATATTGGCATGTCATTTGCTGATAACCAGTCATGACCGGGCAGTTGCAAAGGTGTGTGATGAAGCGGCGTGTGATGCTGGTTGATGACAGTCATGCTCTTGGCGAGCATATGCTGGAGGCCGGTCTGACGGCAGCGGATTGTGAAATCATGTGTCATATCCGCGCCTGTTTCAGATTGTGCCAGGATGTGAAGGACGTGCAACCGGATATAGTCGTGGTCAGGATGCCAACGGTGACGGATGAATTGCTGGCGCAGTTGCAGCGTCTGGATGCCGAGCATCCGCTGCCGGTGGTGGTCTTTACCGCAGACAGCGCGCCGGAGCGGGTCCGCGCCGCGATCACCGCCGGCGTCTGTGGCTACGTGGTGGCGGCGCCTGATGTGCGGGGGATCAAGCCGGTCATCGATGTGGCAGTGGCGCAGTTTGACCGGCTGAGGATGGTGAAGGAGGAGCTGCGCAGGGTGTCGGGTCAGTTGTCGGAGCGCAAGCTCATCGAGCGTGCCAAGGGCATCCTGATGCGCCAGCTTGACTGCACCGAGGATCAGGCCTATGACCGGATGCGCGCCATGGCGATGAATCGCAATCTGCGTCTGGTCGAGGTATCGAACAGCATCATCATGGCGGCACGGATGCTGGAGTAGCGTTTTTTTTGCAGACATCAGCAGCCCAATGGCGGGCTGTACCCGGACAAAGGCGTCCACATCCACGGCATCCGGCCGTGAGTGTGGGCGCCTTTTTTGTTAACACGACAGGAGGCTGAGATGGACAACAATGATCATGACAACAAAGATCGGAAACCAACTGATGTATCACGGCGTGATTTCCTCAAAAAGGGTGGTCTGGCGGCCGGCGGTCTGGCACTGGCAGGGCTGATCCCGGCTGGGGTGCGCAGCGCGGCCTGGGCGGCCGGTTCCGATGCGCCGGAAAAGCCGCAGCTCAAAATCGGCTTTATCCCGCTGACCGATTGCGCCAGTGTCGTCATGGCCTATGAGCTGGGGCTGTTCAAGAAATATGGCCTGGAGGTCACGTTGTCGAAGGAGGCCAGCTGGGCCGGGGTGCGCGACAAGCTGACCAACGGCGAGCTGGATGCGGCGCATGTACTGTACGGACTGATCTATGGCGTGCATCTCGGGACGGGCGGGCCGCAGAAGAACATGGCGATTCTAATGAATCTTAATAACAACGGTCAGGCCATTACACTGGCCAACCAGTTGAAGGACAAGGGCGTGACTGACGGACCATCGCTGAAAAAACTGCTTGATGCCGAAAAGCGCGAATACACCTTCGCCCAGACCTTTCCAACCGGCACCCATGCGATGTGGCTGTATTACTGGCTGGCCGCCCATGGCATCCACCCTTTCAATGACGTCAAGACCATTGTCGTGCCGCCGCCGCAGATGGTGGCCAACATGCGCGTCGGCAATATGGACGGCTTCTGTGTCGGTGAGCCGTGGAATGCCCGCGCCATCTACGACAAGGTCGGATTTACGGCCGCGACGACCCAGGATATCTGGCCCGATCATCCGGAGAAGGTGCTGGGGACGACACAGGAGTTTGTACAGAAATATCCCAATACCGCACGCGCCATGATCATGGCAGTGATCGAGGCATCAAAATATATCGACACGGTGGCCAACCGCCAGGGTGTTGCCGGGATCATCGCTGGCAAGTCCTATGTCAATGCGCCGGCCGAGGTCATCGAGGGGCGCTTTATCGGTCAATACGATAACGGCATCGGGCGGCAGTGGCGGGACGCCAATTACATGAAGTTTTATCACGACGGCAAGGTCAACTTCCCATGGTTGTCTGATGGCATGTGGTTTATGACCCAGCATAAACGCTGGGGGCTGTTGAAGACTGATCCTGATTATCTGGCCGTGGCCCGCGAGGTCAATCAGGTCGAGTTGTTTAAGCAGGCGGCCGCGCAGGTCAAGACCGCCGTGCCCAGGGATGTGTTGCGCGCCAGCAAGTTTATCGATGGCGGCGTCTGGGCAGGCAAGGATCCTGCCGGCTATGCCGCCAGTTTCAAGATCAGGGCATGAGGGTTGCCGGGATGAATGTGTCACAGATCAAGAAAGATTTACCACAGCCGGACAGTGTACCCGGGGGCAATAGTGTGGAAAAAATGGCAGGCGTTCCACCACCGGCCGCACGGTTATCCAGTGATGACGGCGCACGACCGGGACGGTCCGCCAATGCAATGGGTGAGCTGCTGGTTCACAAGGTGCTGCCAGCGCTGCTCGGGCTGCTGCTGTTTGTGCTGCTGTGGGCGCTGCTGGCCGAGCAGAGTGTTAACCTGCCAGGGCCTGCCAAGACCTGGCAGTCTGCGCTGGAGTTGTTTGACGATCCGTTCTATGACAACGGACCCAATGACAAGGGTATAGGCTGGAATATCGTGCATTCGTTGCAGCGCGTCGGCCTGGGTTTCGGCATGGCGGCACTGGTCGGGATTCCGCTCGGTTTTATGGTGGGACGCTTTTCATTTCTCAACTATATGACAGCACCGATCATCAGCCTGCTGCGCCCGGTGTCGCCACTGGCCTGGCTGCCGATCGGGTTGCTGGTGTTCAAGGAGGCGCAACCGGCGGCGATCTGGGTGATCTTCATCTCCAGCATCTGGCCGATGATCATCAATACTGCGGTCGGTGTCAGCAGGGTGCCACAGGATTATCTGAATGTCGCCCGGGTGCTGAACCTGTCGGAATGGAGGATCTTCACCCGCATCCTGTTTCCGGCCGTGCTGCCCTACATGATGACCGGCATCAGGCTGTCGATCGGTGTCGCGTGGCTGGTGATCGTTGCCGCCGAGATGCTGACCGGTGGTGTCGGTCTCGGATTCTGGGTCTGGGATGAATGGAATAATCTGAATGTCGAGCACATCATCATCGCCATCTTCGTCGTCGGCATCATCGGCCTGTTGCTCGAGCAGTTGCTGTTGCTGGTGGCGAAACGCTTTGAATATTGACATAAGGGATGCGGATATGAACAAGTATGTGTTGCTGGAAGATGTGGGGCAGGTATTTGCAACCAGGAAGGGGGCGTTCGTGGCGCTGCGTGACATCAATCTTGCGGTCGGGCAAGGGGAGTTTGTCTCGATCATCGGCCATTCGGGTTGTGGCAAGTCGACACTGCTGAATCTGATTGCGGGGCTGAACAAGGCGACCAGTGGTGTGATGTTGTGTGCCGGCCGAGAGATCGCCGGTGCCGGACCCGATCGTGCCGTGGTGTTCCAGAATCACTCATTGCTGCCGTGGCTGAGCTGTTTCGGCAATGTCTATCTGGCTGTGGAGCGAGTCTTCGGTCGCAACGAGCGCCGTCCCCAGTTAAGACAACGGACGACGGCGGCGCTGGAGATGGTGGGTCTTGGACATGCGCTGCACAAGATGCCGCATGAGATCTCCGGCGGCATGAAACAGCGGGTCGGGATCGCCCGCGCGCTGTCGATGCAACCCAAGGTGTTGCTGCTGGATGAGCCATTCGGCGCGCTGGATGCCCTGACACGTGCCCATCTTCAGGATGAGCTGCTGCGCATTGTCGCTGCCGCAGGCAGTACGACCATCATGGTGACGCATGATGTCGACGAAGCGGTGCTGCTGTCGGACCGCGTCGTGATGATGAGCAACGGCCCCGCGGCCACGATCGGCGGGATACTGGAGGTCGATCTGCCGCGGCCGCGTGATCGCCTGACCCTGGCGGCTAATCCCCGTTATGCAATGCTGCGCGGTGAATTGCTGAAATTTCTCTACGAACGACAACACCGGGCAGTGGCCTGAATTCACCCATTATCAATCAATAAAGGAGATCAAGATGAATATTATTTCCAAACCTCGCCGACTGGCAGTGACGACAGCGGTGCTTTGGCTGGGCATGGTATGCCCGGGGCTGGCCATGGCGGAGGGTATCGTGGAGGCGATCAAGGCCGGCAAGGCCTCCGGCCAGCTGCGCTACCGTCTGGAACAGGTTGACGATGTAACCAAGGCCGAGACCGCAACGGCCTCGACGCTGCGCACTCAACTGGGCTATTTGACCGGTGATTATAAGGCGCTCTCTGCGTTCGTGCAGTTCGAGGATGTGCGTGTTGTTGGCGATGAGCGCTATAACAGCGGGGTCAACGGTCTGACCCAGTATCCGACCGTCAGTGATCCGCGCGGCACCGAGGCCAATCAGGGTTATCTGAGTTACAAGGGGCTCACCAATACCGTCATCAAATATGGCCGGCAGACGATCGCGCTCGACAATCAGCGCTTTGTCGGCAGCGTCGACTGGCGGCAGAACCAGCAGACCTTTGACGCACTGAGCCTGAGCAATACCTCGTTACCGGACGGCACGGTATTTTATGCCCATGTTGATAGCGTCAACCGGGTATTTGGTGCTGCGAGTAGTCAGGGCAAGGTCAATATGTCCAGCGACCTGCTGAATCTTTCCTACAAGGGGTTCAAGCCCGGCACTATTTCAGCCTATGGTTATCTGCTCGATTACAATGCTGGCCAGGCCTTTGCCGTTACAGCCTCGAATCAGACCGTCGGGCTGCGCCTTGATGGTGGTTATCAGCCGGGTGGCCAGGGCACCAAATGGCTGTACACTGCCGAATACGCCAGCCAGGGCAGTTATGCCGACGGTGCCAGCACGGTGGATGGCAGCTATAATTACCTGATGCTGGGCGCCGATGTCAGCGGCCTGCAGATCAAGCTGCATTATGAGCTGTTGAGCGGTGACGGGACCTATGGGTTCGCGACACCCTTGGCAACCCTGCATGCCTTCAATGGTTGGGCGGACAAGTTCCTGACGACGCCGCAGGATGGCATCCAGGACATGTTTATGACCTTCGGCATGCCGGTTGCCGGCGTCAACCTGATGGCTGCCTACCATCAATACAGCGCCGATCATCTGGGTTATGACTACGGCACCGAGCTGAACCTGTCGGCAGCGAAGAAGTTCGGCAACACGGTCACGCTGCTGGCGAAATATGCCGCGTACAGCGGCGATGCCAACAGTAACAACGTCGCACGCAACCTTGCCAAGTCACAGGATCTCGACAAGCTGTGGTTGCAGGCAGACCTGCAGTTCTGATGGGCTGCAGTGAAGGATAGACCCAGACCTATGGAGTGCGGTGACACGTCGCCGCACTCCATAGTATGCAGACGGCCGTGCCCGGATCAGCCGGGCACGGCCTCGGATAGCAGCTTCAACGCCGCCACCATTAATACGATCCCCAGCAGCCACGACAGCTTGTACAGCGGCAGCCGTTTGCACAGTTCGGTGCCGATCAGCGCGCCGATGACGGCGGCCAGCACCAGCCAGCCGATCTCCGCCGGCAATGCCGCACCCGTGGTGTAATGTCCGGCCAGGCCGGCGAGTGAGTTGCACAGGATGAATACTGACGCGGTGGCGGCATTGGTGCGCATCGTTGTCCAGCCGGCGAGCAGCAGGATCGGGCTCAGATAGACGCCGCCGCCGATGCCGGTCAGTCCGGCGATCAGGCCGATCAGTGCGCCGGTCAGCAACAACAGCCAGACACTGGCCTGGCGCAACGGTTGCTCGGTCGCTGCCGGCAGCAGCAAGATCTTCAGTGCCGATGCCAGCAGTGCGCCGCCGAGGATCAGGCTGTACTGGGCGCTGTCCAGTTTGATCATGCCGCCTAGGAATGCCGCCGGGATCGAGGTCGCGACCAGTGGCAGGATCAGCCGCGGTCGCAGATGGCCGGCAAGGCCGAGCCTGAAACAGGCCAGGCCAGTGACGAAGATATTCATGATCAGGGCGGCGGGTTTCATCGTCTCGGGCGCCACGCCAAGCAGCACCATCGCAACCAGATAGCCCGATGCGCCGCCATGGCCAACCGATGAATACAGCGCGGCCATCACGGTGATGGCCGGCAGCAGCAGGAGCAACTGGTCAGACGGGATCATGGCCTGGGCGAGTGGTGACGGTTGATGCGACCATTGTCGATGGATGATGATATTTCAATATCGTGTTTCGAGCGAGCAAAAATGACAGGGCGCGCGCAGCGGGTATTGCTGCAGTTTGACATGTTGGGCTTCACACCTCAGCCCAATCTTGCATTGATTAATCGGCGGTCGTGAAGTTGGCCAGCGGCAGCTTGTGGGCGATGCCCTTGTGGCAGTCGATGCAGGTCTGGCCGGCAGTCTGCGCCGTGCTGTGTTTGCGCACCGCGCGCATGTCCTGGGCCGTGAAGTCCATATAATCAAACGAGTGACAGTTGCGGCACTCGCGCGAATTGGTCAGCTTCATCGTCCGCCAGACATTCTGCGCCAGCTGCAGCCGATGGGCCTCGAATTTTTCCGGGGTATCGACGGTGCCGACGATCTTGTGATAGACCTCGGACGAGGCCTGGAGCTTGCGGGCCATCTTGTGGGTCCAGTCCTTCGGCACATGGCAATCCGGGCAGGTGGCGCGCACCCCGGTACGGTTGCTGTAATGGATGCTGCTGACATATTCGCGGTAGACATTGTCCTTCATCTCATGGCAGGTCAGGCAGAAGGCCTCGCGATTGGTCGCCTCCAGCAGCGTATTGAAGCCGCCCCAGAAGATGATGCCGGCGGCGAAGGCGCCCAGTACCGTGCCGCTGAGCAGCCAGGCCAGCAACGGGTGACGGGGTTTGTCTTCTACTACCTTGTCGTCTTGTTCGAGCACCGTGGGCCTCGTTGCTTTCGATGATCAGCGTGCGTCCAGTGATGCAACCGGCCGGAAATCATTACGCACCAGCGGCCTGGCGTCCAGCTGCGGCACATGGCACTGGGTGCAGAAATAGCGCAATGGTGACACGTCGTCCAGTTCCCTGCCATCGCGGTCGCGGTAGTGGGTCAGGCTGATCTTGGTGGCCCCCCATTCGCGGTAGCTGCGCCAGCTGTGACAGCTCAGGCATTTGTTGCTGCGCATGTTGATGTCGTAGCCGTCGATCTTGTGCGGGATCACCGGTGGCTGGGTCAGGTAATTGCGCGCAATTGGTCCGGTATTGGTCGCATAGTGATAGGCGGGTGGTGGCGGGTTGGACGAGGTCACCGGTGTCTGGCCGCGCAATGGATCAAACAGGCCGTCCTGCGCCAGTTCGGTGTCCATCTGCCATGCAGCAGTGTTGTCCTCGGCCGCGTAGTGCGTCACCAGTGATTCGATCTTTGACGGCACCAGGTACATCACCGCGAGCAGCACCAGTACCGCCACCGTTCCTGCGACCAGATTTTTCATCGGTATGTCTCCGTCACGCCCGGGTTATCCTGACCGCACATTTCTTGTAATCGGTCTGTTTCGAGATCGGGCAGGTCGCGTCCAGCGTGACCTTGTTGATCAACCGGCTGGCATCGAACCACGGCACAAAGATCACGCCCGGTGGTGGCCGGTTACGGCCCTTGGTCTCGATCAGCGCGATGATCTCGCCGCGCCGCGATTGCACCCTGGCGGCCATGCCGCGTTCCAGCCCACGCTGCTTGGCATCGTCCGGATGCATGAAGATCTGGGCATTCGGCACTGCACGGTGCAGCTCCGGCACCCGCCGCGTCATTGAACCGGAATGCCAGTGTTCGAGCACGCGGCCGGTAACCAGCCACAGGTCATAGTCCTGGTCCGGCATCTCCGGCGGTGGTTCATAGGGCAGCGCAAAGATCAGTGCCTTGTTGTCTTCACGACCATAGAACTGGAACTCCTCGCCGTTTTTTGCATACGGGTCGCTGCCGCGGTGGTAGCGCCAGCTGGTCTCCTTGCCATTGACCACCGGCCAGCGCAGCCCGCGCACCTGGTGATAGGTGTCGAAGGTTGCCAGGTCATGGCCATGACCGCGGCCAAAGCGCGCGTACTCCTCGAACAGACCCTTCTGCAGATAAAAGCCGAAGTGCCGGGCTTCGTCATTGTCATGACCCGGTTGCAGCTGCGCCAGCGGGAACTTGTTGGTCTCGCCGTTGACGAACAACACGTCGTACAGCGATTTGCCGCGGTAAGCGGGGTGGGCATCGAGGATCTCGGCTGGCCACACCTCCTGGGTGCGGAAGTGCTTGGAAAATTCGACCAGCTGCCACAGGTCGGAGCGCGCCTCGCCCGGCGCCCGGACCTGCTGGCGCCAGAACTGGGTGCGGCGTTCGGCATTGCCATAGGCGCCCTCCTTCTCGACCCACATCGCGGTCGGCAGGATCAGGTCGGCGGCCAGCGTCGTCACTGTCGGGTAGACGTCGGAGACGATGACGAAGTTGCGCGGGTCACGATAGCCCTTCCAGGCGTCTTCGAGCATATTGGGCGCGGCCTGCATATTGTTGCTGCACATCACCCAGTAGACATTCAGCTCGCCGGCGCTGAGGCGGCGATTCTGTTCGACGGCATGATAGCCGGGTTTTTCCGGGATGATGCCGGGCGGCAGTCGCCAGATATGCTCGGCCTCGGCGCGGTGTTTGGGATTGGTGACCACCATGTCGGCCGGCAACCGGTGCGAGAAGGTGCCGACCTCGCGCGCGGTGCCGCAGGCCGATGGTTGACCGGTCAGCGAGAACGGGCTGTTGCCGGGCTGCGAGATCTTGCCGGTCAGCAGGTGCAGGTTATAGATCAGGTGATTGGCCCAGGTGCCGCGGGTATGCTGGTTGACGCCCATGGTCCACAGCGACATGATCTTGCGCTTGGGGTCGGCATACAACTCGGCCAGCGCCTGCAACTGCTCCTTCGGCACCCCGGAGATGCGGTGGGCCTCGTCCAGCGTGTAATGGGCGACAAAGGCCTTGTAGTCGTCGAAGCTGATAGTCTTGGCGCCGCCAGCGTCATCGACGTTAGTGGCTGCCTTCTGCAAGGGATGGCTGGCCTTCAGCCCATAGCCGATGTCGGCGTTGCCAAGGCGGAAGGAGGTATGGCTGGTGACGAACTCCTTGTTGACTGCGCCACTGCTGATGATGTGATGGGCGATGTAGTTGAGGATCGCGAGGTCGGACTGCGGCTGGAAGATGATGCCCTGGTCGGCCAGGTCAAAGCAGCGGTGTGTAAACGTGGACAACACTGCGACGCGGACATGATCGGCAGACAATCGGCGGTTGGTCAGTCTGGACCACAGCACCGGATGCATCTCGGCCATGTTGGAGCCCCACAGCACAAAGGCATCGGCGTGTTCAAAGTCATCATAACAACCCATCGGCTCATCCATGCCGAAACTGCGCATCATCGCTGCGACCGCCGAGGCCATGCAGTGGCGGGCATTCGGATCGAGGTGGTTGGAGCGGAAGCCGGCCTTCATCAGCTTGACGGCGGCATAGCCCTCCCAGATCGTCCACTGCCCGGAGCCGAACATGCCGATCGAGCCCGCGCCCTTGGTGCGCAAGGCCTCCTTGTATTTGCGGGCCATGGTATCGAAGGCCTCATCCCAGCTGACGGCCTCGAACTCGCCTTCCTTGTCATAGACGCCGTTTTTCTTGCGCAGCAGCGGCGTCGTCAACCGGTCGCTGCCATACATGATCTTCGACAGGAAATAACCCTTGACGCACTGCAGTCCACGGTTGACCTCGGCCTGCGGATCGGCCTGGGTCGCGACGACGCGGCCATCCTGGGTGCCGACCAGTACGCCGCAGCCGACACCGCAGAAGCGGCAGGGCGCCTTGTCCCAGCGGATCGGATCACCGGCGACCAGTGGCCCGGCACCGACCTGGGGTGCGGTAAGGCCGGCGCTGCTGGCCGCGGCAGCCACGGCGCTGATCTTGATGAATTCACGCCTGCTCAGCTTCATCGGCGGATCTCCTGTTCGGCAAGGTTGTCTTCTTCGAAGTAGTGGCTGCTCGGGGTCAGGCACAGCACACCGTCGATATCACGGAAACCTTCGACGACCTCGACCAGTACGCCGAGGTCGGCGGCCTCAACGGTGACGATCAGCGTGCCGCTGGCATCCGCGAGGTGGACCTCGGTCAGCGGTGCCGCCTCAATGCGGCTGCGCACCTGTGACAGTTTCTCGGGCCGGACGTTGATGATCAGGCTGGACAGATGCATGTCATGATTGCCCCGGGGATTGATGGAGGGAGATGGCCTGGGTCGGGCAGCGTGGCCGGCACTCCCCGCAGCCATCACAGCGCGGGTCGTCGAGCCGCAGCTGAAGGCCGCCAAGCGTGATGGAGAAGCTGATGGCCTGCTGTGGGCAGTCCTCAACGCACTGGCGGCAGTCGATGCCTGAGTTCACCAGGCAGTTGTTGGCGATGACGGCACGCCGGCGCACCGGTGAGGCGTCGTGTCCCGGGTGGTGATCGGTGTCGCGGTGCGATCCGGCAGGCAGTCCCAGCAGTGCCCTGCGGCTCAAGTCTGTTGTCGGGCGGGCGTCGATGGTCATGGTTTCAGGTCTCGCCTCATTGCTGGGATCAGGTAACTGGCATTGATCCGGTCGTGCTTACCCTGTCATATCGATTTATGATTTTGTATCATGATGCGCGCTGTCCTCACCGAGTTGCAGGCTGTCCAGCGCCGAGACCAGTTGTTTCAGATACAGGCTGGCGTCACCGTGGGTGGCGCCATGGCTGATCAGTTCTTTTTCCAGCGACAGCGCGACATGGCGGATATGGCCGATACGGGTGCGCAGCTTGCTGATCGAGCTATTGAACAGGTCGCCGGTGTCCCGGAAGTAATCGTCCTTGCGGAATTGGATCGTGGTCGACAGGTTGCCGGAGCCCACATGGTCCAGCGCCTGTTCCAGCTTGTAGACCGGGCCGGCGATGCGGTGGGTCTCACGTTTCATATAATGATAGATGACGAACAGGCCGCCGGTCTCACCGATGGCGAGTGCCGTGACAATCATGGTCTTCAGTGCCGACACATCCTGCAGGGTGTCGATCGCTGCGAAGACCCAGATCAGTACCAGGTTCAGCAGGCAGAATGATGCAACGACGACATTGAAGATGACCTGGTTCTGGAACTGGCGTTTGATCTTGCTGTTGGCGCGACGGTTCTTCATCCCTGGACTCCATGCTGTTGCTTGATGGGTCGCATTGACCGCTAACTGTGCAGTTAGCGGCGGGGTGCTGTCCGGGCTTTACTGGCGCCGCTTGGGCCTGATACCTTATTATTTTAATCAACTATTATGGCCGCCATGCCCGCTGTCACCGTAGCCGTGTTGCCGGCCACAGTCAATCATCACGGCAGTATGCGATGGCCATGCGGCCAACGTGGAGCAGACCCTGTCGGCTGTCGCCTATTCAGCAAGCCGGGACATCAGCTTGGCAAAGTTGCAAGGCTTGTTGTCACTGTCGAGCAGCTTGCCGATGATCTGGTCCCAGGCCAGAGCACAGGCATGGTTGGAGCCGGGCAGGCAGAAGATCAGCGTCCCATTGGCGATGCCGGCGACGGCGCGCGACAGGATCGTCGATGGCCCGATCTGCTGATAGGACAGCAAGCGGAAGGTCTCACCGAATCCCGCCAGTTCGCGATCAAATAACGGTGTCACGGCCTCCGGCGTGATATCGCGGCCGGTGACGCCGGTGCCGCCGCTGGTGATGATGACCTGGACATCGGCAGCGGCGATCCATTGGCTGATCCGGGCGCGGATCTGGTATTTGTCGTCGCGGATGATCGCGCGCTGGACCAGCTGATGACCATCCTGTAGGGCCCGTTCAGCGAGCAGTGTGCCGCTGCTGTCCGAGCGTTCATCACGGGTGTCGGAGATCGTCAGGATCGCAATGGCGAGGGAGACGCGGTGTGTAGTGGAATCGGTGGCCATGATGATCAGCAGTGTGAGGATACCAGCCCGGATTATAGGGGCGCAGGTCCATGGCCGGCAACAGAAGCAGCGTCATCGGGTATCAAGATGGTGCTGCGACCATGTGCGGCGGCGTTTGTTTGTGCGGATTCGGGTACGGCTGCACTGTCGTGGTGCGGGCACTGCACTGCCCGCATCGTCGATGTCGAAATAATATGTTCATAAACAGTGCATTGCGCAACCGATCAGATTGGCACAGGAGTTGATATGCAGATGTAGTGAATTGATTCGGGGATGCAGCATGAAACAGCGTTTGGTAGTGATCGGCAATGGCATGGCGGGGATGCGCACCATCGAGGAGCTGTTGAAGATTGCGCCCGATGCCTATGAGATCACGGTGTTCGGGGCCGAGCCGTATGGCAATTACAACCGCATCCTGCTGTCGCCGGTACTGGCCGGTGAAAAGACCATTGATGAGATCATGCTCAATGATCTGCAGTGGTACCACGACCATCACATCACATTGCATGCTGGCCACAAGGTTGCCGGCATCGATCGCCGCCGTCGCGAGGTAAGATCAGAGCAGGGTATAAGCGCGAGTTATGACCGATTGTTGCTGGCCACTGGCTCGACGCCGTTCATCATCCCGGTGCCGGGTCATGACCTCGACGGCGTCATCGGTTTCCGTGATATCCATGACGTCGATACCATGGTGGAGGCGGCTCGGCAGTACCGGCATGCCGTGATCATTGGTGGTGGCCTGTTGGGACTGGAGGCTGCCAACGGCCTGATGTTGCGCGGCATGTCGGTGACGGTGGTACACCTGTCTGATACCTTGATGGATCGACAGCTCGATTCGATCGCCGGCCAGATGTTGCGCCAAAGTCTGGAACAGCGCGGGCTGCAGTTCCTGATGGCGACCCAGACCGAGGCGCTGCTCGGCACCGAGCGGGTGCGGGCGGTACGTTTCAAGGATGGCCTGGAGATCCCGGCCGAGCTGGTGGTGATGGCGGCCGGCATCCGCCCCAACATTGAACTGGCCAAGCAGGCCGGCATCCATTGCGAGCGCGGCATCATCGTCAGCGACACGATGCAGACCTATGATCCGCGGGTCTATGCAGTCGGTGAATGTGTGCAGCATCGCGGCCAGTCCTACGGCCTGGTGGCACCGTTGTTTGAGCAGGCCAAGGTCTGCGCCACCCATCTGGCACAGTTTGGCATCGGCCGTTACACGGGTTCGGTGACCTCGACCAAGCTGAAGGTCACCGGCATCGACCTGTTCTCGGCCGGTGATTTTCACGGTGGTGCAGATTCCGAAGAGATCGTCATGAAGGATGTGGCGCGCGGCGTCTACAAGAAGCTGGTGCTGAAGGACAACCGGCTGCAGGGCGCCGTGATGTACGGGGATACCGGTGATGGTGCCTGGTTCTTCCAGATGTTGCGTGATGGCACCGATGTCAGCGATTTCCGTGACCGTCTGATGTTTGGTCAGGCCCATATTGGCGATTCCGGTCATGGCGGGCAGAACAGCGCGGCGCTGATGGCAGACAGCATGGAGGTCTGCGGTTGCAATGGCGTGTGCAAGGGTACCATCGTCAAGGCGATCACCGGCAAGGGCCTGTTTACGCTTGATGATGTCCGTACCCATACCAAGGCCTCGGCGTCGTGCGGTTCGTGCACTGGCCTGGTCGAGCAGATCCTGGCCTCCACATTGGGGGGCGGCTATGCGGCGGCCACCCAGGACAAGCCGTTGTGTCGGTGCACTGACTATAACCATGACGCGGTGCGCAAGGCGATCCGCGATCATCAGCTGACGACGATCACGGCGGTGCAGCAATTCCTCGAATGGAAGACGGGTGATGGCTGTCATGTGTGCCGGCCGGCGCTGAATTATTACCTGATCGCGAGCTGGCCGGACATCGCCGTCGACGACCAGCAGTCGCGCTTCATCAATGAGCGGGCCCATGCCAACATCCAGAAGGACGGCACGTATTCGGTGGTGCCCAGGATGTGGGGTGGTCTGACCACCCCGGACGAATTGCGCGCGATTGCCGATGTGGCCGACAAGTTCAAGATTCCGACCGTCAAGGTCACCGGCGGCCAGCGTATCGACCTGCTCGGTGTCAACAAGCAGGACCTGCCGGCGGTATGGTTCGATCTGAACCAGGCCGGCATGGTGTCGGGCCACGCCTATGGCAAGTCGCTGCGCACCGTCAAGACCTGTGTTGGGTCCGAGTGGTGCCGCTTCGGCACCCAGGATTCGACCGGACTCGGGGTGCAGCTGGAGCGCATCACCTGGGGTTCATGGATGCCGCACAAGTTCAAGATGGCGGTGTCGGGCTGCCCGCGCAACTGTGCCGAGGCGACGATCAAGGATTTTGGTGTGGTGTGTGTCGATTCCGGTTATGAGTTGCATATCGCCGGCAATGGCGGGGTCAAGGTGCGGGCCACCGATCTGTTATGCAAGGTCGCGAGTGAGCAGGAGGTCATCGAATATTGCTGCGCCTTCACCCAGCTGTATCGTGAACAGGGCCATTACCTTGAGCGTACCGCGCCCTGGGTCGAGCGGGTCGGGCTGTCCCATGTCAGGCAGCAGGTGGTCGAGGACGCGCAGTCGCGGCGCGCGCTCGCCGAGCGTTTCCGCTATTCACAGCAGTATTACCAGAAGGACCCGTGGGCGGAGCGCGCCTCCGGGGGCAGCGATGCCCATGAGTTCACATTGTTGAAAGAGGTGGCCGGATGAGCGACTGGATTGAAGTGGGACGCATCGAGGATATTCCCAGATTGGGTGCGCGGGTGGTGCGCACGCCGCAGGGCAACATTGCGGTGTTTCGCAATGCCGAGGACCAGGTCTTTGCACTGGACGATCACTGCCCCCACAAGGGCGGTCCGCTGTCCCAGGGCATCGTCTACGATTGCAAGGTCGCCTGTCCCTTGCACAACTGGCGCATCGATCTGGCCAGCGGCCACGCCGTGGCGCCGGACGAGGGACAGGCCGCCGTCCATGCCGTGCGACTGCAGGACGGGCGGATTTTTCTGTCGCTGCGGTAGTTGTTGCGCCGCGATTCCTTACTATTGGAGAAATAGAGAATGCTGTTCGGACGCGCCAAAAAAAACCCCATCAAGCTCCCCGACAAGGAGATCGTTGAATGGAAGTACACTACCTGCGGATATTGCTCCACCGGCTGTTCGATCGAAGTGGGTGTGAATGCAGAGGGTAAGGGCGTCAGCGCGCGCGGCGTCGGCGGTGCGGATGTCAACCGCGGCAAGTTGTGCATCAAGGGCATTTACGAATTTGAACTGTTTGATTCCAGCGGCCGTGGCGAGCAACCGTTGCTGCGCGACAAGACCTTTGAACCGTTTCGTCAGGTCAGCTGGGACGCGGCGCTGGACCGGACGGCCGCCGAGATCCAGCGCATCCAGCAGCACTATGGCCGCGACAGCTTCGCCATCCTGTCCACCGGCCAGATCCTGACCGAGGAGTTCTACACGCTGGGCAAGCTGGCGCGCGGCGTGATCGGTACCAACAACTATGACGGCAACACCACGCTGTGCATGTCCTCGGCGGTGTCGGGGTACAAGCGTTCCTTCGGTTCCGACGGCCCACCCGGCTGCTATGGCGATTTCGAGCACACCGACTGTCTGATCGCCTTCGGCTCCAACCTGCCCGAGCAGCATCCGATCATCTACTGGCGGATGCGCGAGGCGCGCGAGCGGCGCAAGTTCCCGCTGATCGTCGTCGATCCGCGCGTCACGATGCTGGCCCAGTTCGCCGACCTGCACCTGCCGATCACGCCCGGCACCGACGTGGTGCTGCTCAATGCCCTGGCCCACGTGATCCTCAGCGAGGGGCTCGAGGACCGCGTCTACATCGACGCCCACACCAGTGGCTGCGCTGATTTCCGTGCCCTGGTCGCGCAGTACGACCCGGTCACTGCGTCGCGCATCTGCGGCATCGATGCCGACACCATCCGCAACGTCGCACGGCTGTATGCACGCGCCGGCGCGGCGATGAGCATCTGGACCATGGGCATCAACCAGAGCACCCACGGTTCCGACGGTGTAGTGGGGATCAACAATCTCAATCTGATCACCGGCAACATCGGCAGGCCCGGCGGCACCTCGCTGTCGATCACCGGCCAGTGCAATGCCATGGGCACGCGCGAGTGGTCGTCGTGCTCCGGGCTGCCCGGTTACCGTTATCTGGAGAGCGCGCACTATCGCGAGGAGGTCGCACGCTTCTGGGGCGTCGATCCGGAATTTTTTCCAAATAAGCGCGGCCTGCTGATGACCGACATCTTTCCCGCCATCGAGACCGGGCAGATCAAGGGCCTGTGGGTCATCGCCACCAATCCGATGACCTCGATGGCCAACACCGCGCGCATCCGCAAGACACTCGAGAAGCTGGAATTCCTGGTGGTGCAGGACGCCTACCGCGACGTGGAGACCATCGAGTACGCCCACGCCTATCTGCCTGCCGGCTTGTGGGCGGAGAAGGAAGGCGTGATGACCAACACCGAGCGGCGCGTCAACCTGATCCGCAATGTGCTCACGCCGCACGGTGATTCCAGGCCGGATCTGTGGATCTTCAACCAGATGGCAAAACGCTTCGCGCAGGGCAGGCAGATGCGCTTTCCGGAGGCACCAAGCGAGGTGTTCGACGAGATGCGCGAGCTGTCGCGCGGGCGGCTGGTGGACATCTCCGGCATGAGCCACGAGAAGATCGAGCAGCAGCGCGGCATCCAGTGGCCGATGCGCGACGGCGCCGAGACCGGCTCGCCGCGCCTCTACACCGACGGCGTGTTCCAGCATGCGGACGGCAAGGCGAAGCTGATCCCGCTGCCCTTCGTCGATGACAACGAGCGGCCGGACGAACAGTTTCCGTTCTGGCTCAACAGCGGCCGGGTGGTGGAGCATTTCCACACCCGTACCCGCACCGGCAAGATCGGCAATCAGAACAAGTTCAGCCCGACGCCGTACATGGAGATGAACCCGGACGCGGCGCGTGCGCTGGGGATCGAGCACATGAGCTACGCGCGGCTGGTGTCGCGCCGCGGCGATGCCGTGGCGCTGGTGCAGCTGACGCAGCGCGTCGGGCGCGACATGGTGTTCATCCCGTTTCATTTTCATGAGTGCGTGAACCGCCTGAGCCTGGGCCTGCTCGATCCGCACTCGCGCCAGCCGGCCTTCAAGCAGTGCGCGGTGCGGATCGAGCGCATCGAGCAGCAGGATGCCGCCGCCGTGATCAATCGGGCGGCCAGGACGTTTTAAGGGAATCACCATGTACAAAGTACGCGACGACGAACCGCAATACGCCTTCATCCCCGATGTGGCCACGCCGCAGAGCAACCGCTACGGCAAGGCCATCCAGTTGGTCGATGAGGCCGATCCACTGGCCGGCCAGAGCCTCAACATCAACGGCGATAGCGGTGTCAGCGACCATCCCAACCGTTACAAGCAGCACGGCTTCCACTTCACCGCCGACAACTGCATCGGCTGTCATGCCTGCGAGGCGGCGTGCAGCGAGAAGAACGATCTGCCGGCCCACATCAGTTTCCGTTCCGTGGGCTATGTCGAGGGCGGCAGCTATCCCGCCTACCGGCGGCTGAATATCTCGATGGCCTGCAATCACTGCGACGACCCGGTGTGCCTGAAGGGTTGTCCGACCCGCGCCTACACCAAGTACGCCGAATACGGCGCCGTGCTGCAGGACCCGGAGACCTGCTTTGGCTGCGGTTACTGCACCTGGGTGTGTCCGTACAACGCACCGCAACTCGATCCGATCGAAGGCCGCGTGTCCAAGTGCAATATGTGCGTCGACCGGCTGGAGGTGGGCCTGAAACCCGCCTGCGCCGCGGCCTGTCTCGGCGGCGCGCTGGATTTTGGTCTGATCGAGACCACGCCGGCGCTGCGCGAGCAGGCCAAGACCCGCATCCCCGGCTTTCCCGATCCCGAGATCACCCACCCCAACATCCGTTTCCAGCAGGTGAAGACCTTGCCGCGTGACATGACGCGGCCGGACACCATGCCGCTGCATTATCAGCGCGACGAGCAGGGCGAGGGCGAGTATAAGACCCGGATCGTGGAACAGGACCGGCCGCGGCAATGGAATTTGCGCAAGCTGAGTTCCCGCGAAGACCCGCTGGTGATCTTCACGCTGCTGTCGCAGGCGGTGGTGGGGGCGTTTCTGCTGCTGTTCCTCGGGCCACTGTTTGGGCTGGAGCTGCTCTCGGACGCTGCCCATCCGCTGGCGCGCAACCTGCTGTTGTTCACCTTGCTGGGCATGCAGGGTGTGGCGATGGGGATTTCGATGCTGCATCTGGGCAAACCGCATCGCTTCTACCGCGCCTTCAACAATCTGCGCTATTCGCCGGTCAGCCGCGAGGTGGCCTCGCTGGCGCTGTTCTTTACGCTGCTCGCCGGTTATACGCTGCTCGGCTCGGGGCTGTTCGGCGGGTTGCCGGACGGTCTGCTCCACGGCCTGGTCATGCTGTGCGGCGGCGGCGGCGCGGCCATCGCCGGCCTGGTTTTTCTCTATGCGATGCACAAGATCTACCGCATCCCGGCCCGGCCCTACTGGAATCACTGGCAGGTGCTGACCAGTTTCTTCGGCAGTGCTGGCACGCTGGGCGCTCTGCTGGTTGGCCTGACGGTGGTCGTCACCGCCGTTGCGGCGGGTGAGGACTATGCGGCGACGATGAGTGTGCTGGCCTGGATTATTGCAGCAGGGTCGATGCTGGAGGGCGCGGGCTTGGTCGCACACGCCCGCTATCTGGAACGGCGCGGCGCCGAGGCAGCGGCCTCCTGTCAGCAGCAGCGGACCACGTTTGGCAAGAGCTATTGGGCGCGCAATCTTGGTCTGGGGCTGGGCGTGGCAGCGGTGCTTGCCTTGGCAGCGATGGACGCCGACGGCTACTGGGGACTGCTGGGATGGACCATGGCCGCAGCACTGATCGGCACCACGGCGCTGATCGGCCGTGCGCTGTTCTATGTGCTGGTGATCCCCACCACGCTGCCCGGCGCGTTCTTCTGGCGCAATCAGGGTTTCCAGCAGCATGCCCGCGAGTCCGGACTGGCGGCGATGCCTCAGGTCGGTGTGCTGCCGCGCACCGAATACCACGAATTGCAACTGGCGCGGGCGCGGCGCGAGATCAGCGCGGACTGGGCCAGGCTGCGGCAGATCGGCCTGCGGGCCGGCCTGCGGCAATTGCGCAGCAATCTCCGCGATCAGTGGCGGCAGGCTTTTGCGCGGCCTTAATGTAGTGCCGGGGCGATAGTGAATCTTAGGCGAAAATTGTGTGAGTGAGCCGGTGCACAGCACCTGCCCGTATTGCGGCGTCGGCTGCGGTGTCGTTGCCGAGCGAACCGACGATGGGCAATTCTCCATCCGGGGTGATCCGCAGCATCCGGCCAATTATGGACGGCTGTGTTCCAAGGGCGCGGCGCTCGCCGACACGCTGGGTCTGCAGCAACGGCTGCTGTATCCGGAGATCATGGGGCACCGCGTCAGCTGGCAGCAGGCGATCACCACCGTGGCCGACAGCCTGCAGTCGATCATCAGCGAGCACGGCCCGGATGCCGTGGCGTTTTATGTCTCGGGGCAGCTGCTGACCGAGGAGTATTACGTCGCCAACAAGCTGATCAAGGGATTCATCGGTACTGCCAACATCGACACCAATTCGCGGCTGTGCATGGCCTCCAGTGTCGCCGGCCAGCGCCGCGCCTTTGGCGCGGATACCGTGCCGGGGTGTTACGAGGACCTGGAGCGGGCCAAGCTGGTGGTGCTGGCCGGCTCGAACCTGGCCTGGTGTCATCCGGTGCTGTTCCAGCGCCTGACTGCGGCCAAGGCCGCGAATCCCGATCTGATGATCGTGGTCATCGACCCGCGGCGTACCACCACGGCCGAGGTCGCCGATCTGCACCTGGCGTTACGCCCCGGCAGTGATGGCTGGCTGTTCAATGGCCTGCTGGCCTTCCTCGATGATGCCGGAGAGCGTCATCCATCGTTTGTCAGTCGCTGCGTTGACGGCGTCTCCGAGGCGCTGCAGGCGGCCCGGCAAACCGCGCCCGATATTACCACCGTCGCTGCATTATGCGACCTGCCGGCCGCGCAGGTCGAGAATTTCTACCGGTTGTTTGCGCGGACCGAGCGCGTCGTCACGGTATATTCACAGGGCATCAATCAGTCGAGCAGTGGTACCGACAAGGTCAATGCGATCATCAACTGCCATCTGTACACCGGCCGCATCGGCCGCCCCGGCATGGGGCCGTTTTCGGTGACCGGTCAGCCCAATGCGATGGGCGGCCGCGAGGCCGGCGGGCTGGCGAACCAGCTGGCCGCACATATGGAACTGGAGAATCCGCTGCACCGCGATTGGGTACAGGAATTCTGGCAGGCGCCGCGGCTCGCGCAGCGCCCCGGTCTGAAGGCCGTTGAACTGTTCCAGGCCATCGAGGCCGGCACCGTCAAGGCGGTGTGGATCATGGCGACCAATCCGCTGGTCAGCATGCCCGATGCCTTGCAGGTGCAGCGCGCGCTCGCCAGGGCCGAACTGGTCGTAGTTTCAGACTGTGTCAGCGAGACCGATACCCTGCGCTATGCCCATGTGCGCCTGCCGGCCCTGGCCTGGGGCGAGAAAGACGGTACAGTTACCAATTCAGAGCGGCGCATCTCACGGCAGCGGGCATTTTTGACCGCGCCCGGCGAGGCGCGCGCTGATTGGCAAATCATCAGCGATGTAGCCAGCGCAATGGGATTCGGCACGTCATTTGATTATCAGTCGCCACTCGAGATCTTTCGTGAGCACGCAGCACTCTCCGGCTACCATAACAACGGCGAGCGGGACTTCAATCTCACCGGCCTGGCTGCACTGTCGTCCGATGACTATCAAGGCCTGGTCCCGGTGCAATGGCCGGTGATCAAGGACCAAGGGCGGTCGCGGATGTTCGACGATGAGCGGTTCTTCACGCCAAACGGACGCGCGCGGATGATTGCGATCCAGCCCCGGGCGCCGGTAATGCAGCCGAATGCAGAGTTCCCGTTGCGACTCAATACCGGGCGGGTGCGCGATCACTGGCATACGATGACGCGGACGGCGCGCGCGCCGCAACTGAATCAGCATCTGATCGAGCCATATCTGGCGATCCATCCCGATGATGGCGCAGCGTTTGGCGTTGTTGACGGGGAATTGGTGACCGTTGCCAGCCGCCTGGCAGAGATTATCGTCCGCGTGTGCTTTGATGCCGGGCAACGTCATGGCGAGGTATTTATACCGATGCACTGGAACGACCAGTATTCGGGGCAGGCACGGGTCGACACCTTGATCGCCGCCGCTACCGATCCGGTATCCGGACAGCCAGAGTTGAAGCATATGCCGGTGCGTATATATAGTTACCGCCCGTTGTGGCAGGCCGTGATAGTGTCGCGGCATCGCCTTGAGCTGCCTGTGACCGATTATTGGACCCTGGTGCCCGGTGATCAGGTGTTGCGTTATGAGTTGGCAGGACGGCAACGCCCGGATTCATGGTCGAGATGGGCGGAAACAGTATTAGGTGTTACGGCCAATGATGACTGGATCGAGTATGAAGACCGCCGCCTGGGATATTTTCGTGGCGCGCTGTGCAGTGATCAATCGCTGAAGGCATATATTATCGCAGGGCCTGATGTCGGAGCGGTGTCGCGGGGGTGGTTGCAGCAACTTTCTCTTCAATCGGCGCTGTCGGCTCAGGATCGGGTGGGTCTGCTGGCCGGCCGCCCGCTGGGTCCAGTCGTCGATCATGGCCGGATAGTTTGTGCGTGTTTCGGGGTTGGTGAGACGGTGATACTTGATGCAATCAGCCATCACAACTGCCGGTCAGTGGAAGATATTTCCCGTCATACCCGGGCCGGTAGCAACTGTGGCGCCTGCAAGCCGGAGTTGAGCGCGCTGCTAAGCCGGGCCAGCGCCCTGATGTAATGCCGTGAGAGATATTTGATACCGAAGAACTATCTTTCAGTTTGTTAATTTTTCTTTCTGGCGATGATCTCCATGCAGGCACGATAACGTTCACTGATGCCATATCTGATTGGGGTAAATCCGGTTTCATTGAGCAGCTGATAAAGCCGCTCGCGGGAGAAATTGTGATAATGTTCAATCTCTCCCCAATAGGGATTTTGTTTTGCCTGATCAAAAGCCTTCCAAAGCATCGATCCCATATTGGGCATTGAGACGAATATGATCCCGTCGTCTGCCAGCAGTTTGTGTGCCGCATCCAGACCTTGTTTTGGATAGGGCATATGCTCCAGTACATCTGCCATGCTGATGACAGAGCATTTTTTGTCCAGGGTCACGTTCAATAAATCCCTGCAGTAGGCCTGGATGCCCAGGGCCTTGAGCCTGGCAACATTATTTTCTCTCAAGTCCAAGCCGATTGGGGTGAAGCCATATTCCTCAGCTGTGAAAAGTAATGAGGCATTTCCAAATCCAACATCCAGCCACGGGCCTTGATCAATATAGGACAGGACCTTTTCGATGATTCGGGATGCTACATATCTCTGGTTCTCGTAATCAAAACCAGCCAACTGGTGTTGATGTGTTTTATTGAATATCTGGCTGCATGCCTCATCAGTGAAATATCCTTCGGTAAAGACATGGCCGCAGTCCGCGCATTGCTTCCAAAGCATTACAGCAGGAAGAGTATCCTGATACAGCGGGTGCCTGGAGCAGTCGCCGGTGGTGTGAGGTTTTAATGTTCGGCCATCACATAACGGGCACTTATCGTACAATATCCGTGAGTTGATAATTTTAGTGTTCATGCTGTTGTGTGGCTTGCCTGTTTCTGAGTTAGGAGTCGTATCTTGATGCTACAAGGCATCGATACTCTTGCCCGTTATTCGCCAGATTGGGGAGATATTATGCTTGGTAATAATCCCTGTACCATCTGACGAATTGCCCGATTCCATCTTCGATCCTTGTGTCGGGTTTGAATCCGACATCGCGCATCAGGTCGTCGACATTGGCGTAGGTCGCTGGTACATCGCCTGGTTGCAGAGGCAGCATGGTCTTTTTGGCCTTGATGCCGAGGCAGTCCTCGATGGTGGCGATGAAATGCAGCAGCTCGACCGGGTTGTTGTTGCCGATGTTGTAAAGCTTGTACGGGGCATTACTGGTGGCCGGATCGGGTTTGCCGCCATGCCAGTGCGGGTTCGGTGCCGGTACGCTATCGAGGGTGCGGATGATGCCCTCGACGATGTCGTCGATATAGGTAAAGTCACGCTGGCACTGGCCATGATTGAAGACATCGATTGGCTGGCCGGCGAGGATCGCCCGTGTGAACATGAACAGCGCCATGTCGGGGCGGCCCCACGGGCCGTAGACGGTGAAGAAGCGCAGGCCGGTGACCGGCAGCCGGTACAGGTGGCTGTAGGTGTGGGCCATCAACTCATTGGCCTTCTTGGTCGCGGCATACAGGCTCAATGGATGATCGACATTGTCATGTACCGAGAACGGCATCGAGGTATTGGCGCCGTAGACCGAGCTGCTCGATGCATAGACCAGGTGCTCGACATCATGGTGGCGGCAGCCTTCGAGGATGTGCAGAAAGCCGACCAGGTTGCTGTCGATGTAGGCGTGCGGGTTCTGCAATGAATAGCGCACGCCGGCCTGGGCCGCCAGATTGACGACGCGCTGCGGCCGGTGGCGGGCGAACACCTGTTCAATGCCAGGGCGGTCTTCAAGGCTGACACGAACGTCGGTGAAGTTGCGGTGTGATGCCGTGCGCGCCAGCCGCGCCTGTTTCAACGTGACATCGTAATAATCATTCAGGTTATCAACGCCAATGACCTCATCGCCGCGTTCCAGTAGCCGCAGTGACAGCGCCGAGCCGATAAAGCCTGCCGCGCCGGTGACCAGGATTTTCATAGAGGCGATTCCATGCTATTGATAGGTTTGGTGGCAGATGTCATCAAGGATAAGGATGATGTAGCCGGTGCAAAAGATTGTCAGTTTCATCGTGCGCTGGCGAGCCCGTGTAGTCGAGATTAATTGCCTGGTGTCATGATAGCTGCCGGGTCAGGACATCGCAAAGCGCATTTTGCCCGGATCAGGGGGGAGTGACTGGCGAGGCGCCGGCTGGCCGCTGGCTCAGCTGTAGCCAGTAGCGGCTCTGTCTGGGGTCGCGCGGCAGTCCGAGCCAGCCCTTGTCGTAGCCCTCGGCGAGAAGACGCATCGCGGTCGGGTTGCCGTTGGCGGCGGATTTGCGGAACAGCGCCAGTGCCTGTATATCGTCCTGGTCGACGCCCTGGCCTTTGAGATACATATAACCAAGGTTGTACTGAGCGGTGGCATGGCCCTGGCGCGCGGCCTGTTCATACCATTTGGCGGCTTTTCGGAAGTCAGGCTCGACGCCCAGTCCCTTGGTATAGATGACGCCGAGATTGTTCTGGGCCTCGGTATGGTTGCGGGAGGCGGCCTCCAGATACCAGTACAGCGCCTGGACGTGATTGATGCCGGTGCCTCGTCCTGCGGCGAGGGCGCTGGCCAGTTCAAACTGGGCATCGGGCCGTCCTTGCTCGGCGGCCTTGCGATACCAGGTCAGCGCCGTGACCGGGTCCTGTTTCAAGCCGGCAGCGCCACTGGCGAGCAGTTTGCCGTAAAGCAGTTGC
>JACREF010000023.1 GCA_016218365.1 Gammaproteobacteria bacterium | reverse complement strand
GGTGATGTCGCGGCCGATGCCAATGAATATCGACCGCTTGTTGACCAGCGCGCCGCTGATCGACAGCTCCAGCGGGAACGCCGTGCCATCCTTGCGCAGGCCGTGGATCTCGCGGATCGTGCGCTGGGTGCCGCCCTGAAAACGCGACAGATAGCCGTCATGCGGACCGCGCAGCGTCTCCGGCATCAGCATGTTGACGCTGTTCCCGACCACCTCGGCGGACGGATAACCAAAGATGGTCTCGGCCGCATGGTTGAACTGCAGGATCTTGCCATCACCATCGATGACAACCAGGGCATCGGTTGCGGCGTCGAAGATCGCCTCGAGCCGGGCCTCACCCTGCTCGAGCTGGGTCAGCGAGACAAAGAAGCGCCTGAAGATATAGAGCACCAGCACTACCGCCAGCACACTGATGATGCCAGCGGCCAGCAACATCTGTTCATCCTGCGCGATGCGCTGGTCGAGTCTCTGGCGCAGGTCGTGCATCGCGACCTCATCAAGCCGGTGGCCGGCCGCCAGCGCCTGGCCGCCGGCGTTAAACAGCGCATCGGCATCCTCGCTGTCCAGCGCCTGACCGGTCAACGCCCGCGACTCGACCAGGCCGATAAACATCGCCGTCTGCCACGTCGTCGCGGCGGCCAGCCTGCTGAAGGTACGGCCGAGCAGCGGATCGATCTCGGCGATGTCGCCGCTGGCATGCTGCAGCACCTCGTCGACCTTGCGCAACTGCTCGATCTGCGCCGCCAGCACCCCGTGACTGGCGGCGTCGCTCTGTCCGGCCAATGCCAGGCGGGTGGCCAAGACACGAACATAGCCCACCCGATCCAGATAATCCGGCAGCTGTACCACCGCTATTTCCTGCATATAATGAGTGTCGTACGCGGAATCGGTGATCAGCCCTGAACGATCGGCGATCGAATGGATCAGTTCGATGACCTCGTCGATCAGCAGCCGGTGGGTCTTGATGACCGCGTCCGGTGCCAGTGCCGGTGTCTGCGCCTTCAGCCGCTGCCACCACTGCGCCAGACTGCTGATGTCCTCCCGCAGATCATGTGCACCGTCGAGCTGGAGCTTGAGCGTGGCCAGCCGGGCGAAGCTGGCGTCGATGGCCTGGCCTGCCGCCAGGCAACGCGCACGGTAGGACGGCGCCCCGCCGCTGGCAGACGCGGCGCAGGCCCCGCGATGCTCGGCAATCTGTCGCTGCAACGGCTTGATCGCGACCAGCAGCTCCACGCCCTGCCGTTCCAGCCGTTGCGCGCCGAGCTCATCAGTGATCAGCGAGATCAGCAGCAGCACCAGCGCGGCGCTCAGCGCCAGAAATATCACCAGTATGCCGATCAGGCCGGCCCGATTATGCCGTTTGACCGTGTCCATGATCGCGTTCATCTGCATCCCCTTGACTGCTTTCCGGTCTCCAGCGGCAGGCCGGCCCGCCGTGGCGTAAGACGGCTGTAAGCAATGACGGCATCGCTGATCAGTTCTTGAGGATCGGCCTGCCGCACAGCGCATGGTCACTGCGGGTTGCGCAATAGCTGCGCACTGCAGCAAAAGCAATGCAAAATTTTCTTATCAGGCTAACCATTTTTCGCGATTGGCATCATTAAGTTGCATACAAACAGTTGCCATTGAAAACCAAACTGGTCCAATATGTTGTTTCAGCACGGGCGGGATGGATACATGAAATCAGTTCTGGTGGTTGATGATTCGCTGTCGATGCGCGGCGCGGTGCGCCTGATCCTGGAAACGGCCGGTTATCAGGCGACCGAGGCCATCGACGGCCAGGACGGCCTGGCCAAGGCCGGCGGCGCCCGCTTCGACCTGGTGATCTCCGACATCAACATGCCGGTCATGGACGGTTATGCAATGATCGCAGCGCTGCGCGCCCTGCCCGACTACCGCTTCACGCCGATCCTGATGCTGACCACCGAGTCGTCGAGCGATGCCAAAAAGAAGGGCAAGGCCGCCGGCGCCACCGGCTGGATCGTCAAGCCGTTCAACCCGGAACAGCTGGTCGCGACCGTCCAGAAGATCCTCAGCTGACAGCAGGACAGCGTCCGGCACGCGGTCTCAACGCCAGCGCGCTCAATCCAGTGCTCAGGCCAGCGGCAGCTCCACCCAGAACGTCGAGCCCTGGCCGGGGCGGCTATGAAACCCCAGCGTTGCGCCCATCAGTTCGGCCAGTTGCCGGGACAGCGCCAGCCCGATGCCGGTCCCGCCCACGGCACTGAATTCAGCGCCGAGACGCTCGAACGGCTTGAACAGCCGCGCCTGATGTTCCGCTGCGATGCCCGGTCCGCTGTCGGTCACCGACAGTCGCAGCCGCGCCCCGTCCAGCTGCTGGCAGCCGAGCGCGATGCGCCCGCCGTGATGGTTGTACTTGGCGGCATTGGACAACAGGTTCACCAGGATCTGTTTCAGCCGGGTGGGATCGGCCAGCACCGCGGCCGGGCCGGTGCAATCAATGCTCAGCGCGAGCTGCCGGTCACTGATCAGTGACCGGACGATCTGCACGGCATCGGTGACCACCGCCTGCACCGGCGTCGGCTGCAGTACCATGACCATCTTCCCGGCCTCAATGCGTGACAGATCGAGCAGCTCATTGATCAGTTCCAGCAGATGATCGCTGGCGCGGTGGATCTCGTGCACATGATCCAGCTGCCGCGGAGGGAGCTGTTCGAGCTCGAGGAGCTGGGTAAAGCCCAGGATCGCGTTCATCGGCGTGCGCAGCTCGTGTGACATGCGGGACAGGAAATCACTCTTGACCTGACTGGCCCGCTCCGCCACGTCGCGGGCATGGATCAGCGCGGCCTCCGCCTCCTTGCGCGACGTGATGTCGCGCGCGAAGACATAGAACAGTTTTTCGCCATCAACATCCGCCAGGCTCACACTGATCTCGACCTCGACGACGCTGCCGTCCTTGCGCCGGTGCCGGGTGTCGAAGCGGTCGTAGCCGCGCACCTTCAGCTGCTCGATATGGTCGGCCACGTCCTGCGGGCTTTCCCTGGCCTCGATATCCGCGATCGCCAGCTGCAACAGCTCGGCCTCGGCATAACCAAGCATCACGCAATATGCCGGATTGGCAGAACGGATATGGCCGGTGATATCGGCCGAGAAGAACCCGTCGGGCGTGGTGTCGAGGATGATTTCATTACGCCGGTTCTGCAGCTGTAGCTCGGCGGTGCGCTCCAGCACCCGCAACTCCAGTGTCGCCGACAGTGCCTGCAACTGTTGCTGCTGTTTGACGACCTTGTCCTTTTCGGCGCTCAGCCGCAGATTAAACAGAAACAGGATAATGCTCTGCACCGTGAGCAGTACGATAAAGAACAGTGCAATCACGATTGCTATTTTATAACGCCCCCACACATCATGCAGCGTGAAGGCCGGCATGGCATCGAAAGGCGGCAGCCGCATCTCGCGCAGCAGCCCTTCCACCGCATTATAGTCCGCCGGGACCACAAAGCCGTGGATGCCCATGGCGCGGGTAGCAGCGGTATTCTCTTCCAGCAGGAACAGTGCGGCGGCGACACGGCGCGACAGGTCTTCATCGATATGCGGCAGCGTGGCAAGCGGCCAGTCCGGATACAGATGGGTGGACACCTGCAGCGGATAGCCGGGCAGGGCCTGGTGGTTGATGATCCGGAGCTGCGCGCTGTCCAGCCCGCCTTCACGCACCAGGTCTTCGATCACACCGCTGCGCGCGAAGCCGGCATCGGCCCGGCCGTCCAGCACCGCCTGCAGCACACTGTCCTGGGGTCCGCCCGTGATCAGCAGCCGGGCATCCTGCGGAAACTGGATACCCACCTGGCTCAGTTCATACGCCTGCATCCTGTAACCACCCAACGACTCAGTGTCGGCGACGGCGATGGTCTTGCCGCGCAGCCCGGCCAGCGTGGTGATGCCCTGCGGTCCCGCGCGCCCGACGATGACGCCGCCGTATGCATAAATCACCTTGCCACTTTCGGCTTCTGCCAAGGTGGCCAGCGGTGACGACAGGCCATTACGCCGCGCCAGCAGCAGGTACTGCCCGGGATCGGTCAGCACAAAATCCAGCTGGCGGCTGGCAACGGCCACTGCCATCTCGTCATAGCTCAGCGCCTCGATCACAAAATCATGATCCGGGATGGCCTGCTGCAGCGCCGCCGCCAGCGGCTGCCATCTCGCCAGCGTCTGTGGCTGGGCACGCACCGCCAGCACACCGATCTTCACCACGGCGGCACAGGCCGGCGCGGCCGGGACCAGTATCACCAGCAGACCGGCCAGCACCCACCCGGATGTTGAACAATGGTGGCGCCAGATGCTGCATAGCATTCCCATCACAGATGCATCAGGCCGCATAAGGCAGATAGTCGGCGTTGATCAAGGTGGTCAGCGTGTCCTGCCGCGGCAGCAAGCCCTCCTCGACCATCAAGGCCGACACCGCCCGCGCCGTCGTCAGCAACCGCGGCGGGCGACCCGATAACAATCGACGATTGCTGGCAAGATCCGGCAGCAACAGACCCTGGTAGGCCGCCAGCACATCGCCTTCCGGCAGGCCAAGGTGGCCGGCCATACGATAGGCCGCGTCATGAGGATTGCTGTGTACATGATGATGCGCGCGGAAATAGGCCGCCAGCAAATGCCGCAGCGCCGTCGCGTGACGGTAGTCCAGCGCCTCACTGCGCACTGCCAGCACGTCAACGATGGCGTCGGGGATCTGCCGGCTGTCGTACAGCTTGACGGCGCCCCGCTGCAGCAGCTTGCTGGATACCGGCTCATATGTGACAACGGCATCCACCTGGTTGCGCGTCCAGGCATCCAGCTGCTTATCGATAGTAACAGCAACCGGCTCGATGTCATGCTTGGTCAGCTTCGCATCACGCAGCACATGGGACAACATCAATGAACCCACGGCGCCCTGCTCCACACCCACACGCCGCCCCTTGAGGTCCGCAAGATTTTTAATGCCGGCGCGCGCCAGCAACATGTCGGCACCGGCCGAGATATCAAACACCATCACCACCGACAGCGGCACTCCGCCCGCGCGGGCCTTCAACACCTCATCCAGCGTCAGCGCCGCACCCTGCACCCCACCCGTAACCAGTCGCTGCATCGACTCGGTGGCCGAGCTCGCCTCAACCAGCTGCACCAGGCTGGCATCCAACCATCCCTCGGTCTGCGCCAGAAACATCGGCTCGTAACCGGGCCAGATGTGCGCCGCGATCGCAACAGGCGTGTTGCCCAGCCACTCACAGCCCGCCAGCGCCTGTGCCAGCGCCACGCCGCTGGCACAGGCCATGAATTGACGACGCGACATCTGGCTCCTGGCTTTCATACGCGTTCTCTTCTGGTTGAAAAATTCAAGCAGACTCGCCGTCCGGGCCCAGGATGCCTGCAATAATCGGCGATAACCATGAAAATATTCCGACAATAACTGCGCCGCGGTCGTTGCAGAATACAAACCATCCTACCTTCCCGCATCAACACTGACAATGCCTGCGATCACTGCTGTCGCTGCTGCATCGTCATCGAGACGCCAACGGAATATTGAAAAACGCTGGCGCAGCCTGAAACGCCACACACAGGCGGTTTTTCAACCGCCTGTCGCCGAACAGGGTCCTCTGCGTCTCGCCAGCAGGCATAACCACATATTTTATATATTATTAAAACGCAGGGGATTTATCCCGCAGTGCAAGTGTGTCAATACAGTATTTGCAACCCCATGCGAAAAGCTCAAGGCCGCCCCGATCAGGTCCACGCCCTTACACATGACGGGAATCCGCACATGAGCTCAGCGATGACTGACCACAGCTCCGACCAGGCCGCCGCTGCTGCGCCTCTGATCCAGCTGATCGAAGACGACATTGAAATCATCGTTTGAACCAGCGTTTTTCAACAGCCTGTTAATCCGTTTCCTTACAGTTACTTCCGGCTGCCGGTCACCTTCTTGCCGGCTGGCGCCGCGCCCGGCAGTTCCACGCCCTGGCTGTGCAGATAGTCTTCGTAGTTGCCGTTGAAATTCACCACACCGGTCGAACTCAACTCGATGATGCGTGTCGCCAGCGATGACACAAACTCACGGTCGTGGCTGACAAAGAGCAGCGTGCCGGGATAATTCTCCAGCGCGGTGTTCAGCGATTCGATGGATTCCATATCCAGGTGATTGGTCGGTTCGTCCATCACCAGGATGTTGGGCTTCTGCATCATCAGCTTGCCGAACAACATGCGACCCTGTTCGCCGCCGGAGATGATCTGCACCGATTTATTGATGTCGTCCTGTGAAAACAACAACCGGCCCAACGTGGCGCGCACCGATTGCTCATCATCGCCCGGCCCCTTCCACTGGCTCATCCACTCGAACAGTGTCATGTTGGCGGCGAAGTCGTCGTTATGATCCTGCGCGAAATAACCGATGTTGATATTTTCCGACCATTTGACGCTGCCATGCTGTGGCGGCAGCTCATTCATCAGCGTACGCAGCAGCGTGGTCTTGCCGATACCGTTGGGTCCGATGATCGCGACCCGCTCGCCAACCTCGATCATCATGTCGAGACTGCTGAATAGCGGGACATTATCGTAGCCCTGGGCCAGGCCCTTGACCTCCAGCGCCAGGCGATAGAGCTTCTTGCCCTGCTCAAAACGGATAAACGGATTGACGCGGCTCGATGGCTTGATGTCTTCGAGCTTGATCTTCTCGATCTGTTTGGCGCGCGAGGTCGCCTGCTTGGCCTTGGAGGCGTTGGCGGAAAAACGGCTGACGAAGCTCTGCAGATCGGCAATCTGGGCCTTTTTCTTGGCATTGTCGGCGTACAGCTGCTC
>JACREF010000004.1 GCA_016218365.1 Gammaproteobacteria bacterium | reverse complement strand
CTGCGCCGTTGACCAGTATCCCGATGACAGCGGCGCGGCGCGAGTGTGCCGGCAAGCTGCTAGAATGTCGCCAACGAGCAGCGAGGGATTAAGCATGTGGGATCAGCGTTACAGTGAACCGGGGTATGCCTACGGCACCGACGCCAATGAATTTCTTAAGCAGCACTATGCCGCGATCCCGGCCGGCGGCCGGGTGTTGTGTCTGGCCGAGGGCCAGGGCCGCAACGCGGTATTCCTGGCGCAGCATGGCTATGATGTCACGGCGGTCGATGCCTCCAGCATTGGTCTGCAATGTGCCCGGACGCTGGCGGCGCAGCGCGGCGTCGAGATCGCCACCGTCGTTGCCGACCTGGCGGATTTTCCGCTCGAGCCGCGTGCCTGGCATGGCATCGTATCGATCTTCTGCCATCTGCCGCCGCCGGCGCGGATCCGCCTCCATGCCCAGATCGCGCAGGCGCTGGTGCCGGGTGGGGTGATGATCCTCGAGGCCTACACACCGGCGCAACTGCGGCTGAAGAGCGGCGGCCCACCGCTCGCCGAGATGATGATGACGGCGCAGACACTGCGTGACGAGCTGGCCGGGCTCGATTTTGTGCAGCTGCGTGAGCTCGAACGTGAGGTCGTCGAGGGCAAATACCACACCGGTCGCGGGGCTGTCGTGCAGCTGCTCGGCAGCCGGCGCTGATCCGGTTGTCAGACCGGCCACGATCTGCTGCAATCATTATCATGCGATCACAACCCACCGGAACATCATGGCCGTCTACGCGATAGGGGATGTGCAAGGCTGCTTGTCCGCGCTGCAGGCCTTGCTGGCGCGCATCGGGTTTGACGCGCGCACAGATCAGTTATGGTTCGTCGGCGATCTGGTCAATCGTGGCCCACAGTCTCTGGAGACCGTGCGCCTGGTCATGGGCCTGGGTGAGCGCGCCGTGACAGTGCTTGGCAATCACGACCTGCACCTGCTGGCGGTGGCGCAGGGGCTGCGTGCCCAGGGGCCGCGCGACTGCTTCGATGAACTGCTGCAGGCGCCGGACCGCGAGCAGCTGTTCGACTGGATACGCAGCCGGCCGCTGCTGCACCACGATGCCCGCCTCGGCTACACGATGATCCATGCCGGCCTACCGCCGCAGTGGGACCTCGCTGACGCGCAGACCTGCGCGCGCGAGGTCGAGGCGGTGCTGCGTGGGGATGACTACCGCCGGTTCATCGCACAGATGTACGGCGATGAACCGGCGCGCTGGGCCATCGATGTGCACGGCGTCGAGCGCTGGCGCTTCATCGTCAACTGTTTCACACGGCTGCGTTACTGTGATCAGCAAGGTCGGCTGGTACTCAAAGAGAAAGGCGCACCCGGCACCCAGGCACCTGGCGTACAGCCGTGGTTTGCACACCCGGCGCGACGCTCGCGCGGGCAGCGCATACTGTTTGGTCACTGGTCGACCTTGGGCTATCATGCGCAGGATGGTGTGTACGCCCTCGACACCGGTTGTGTGTGGGGCGGTGAACTGACGGCGCTGCGCATTGATAGCGCCGAGCCGCAACGGTTTGCGGTGCCATGTCAGGCCTGCTGTGCGACCGGCGAGATGGATTGACACAGAGGGTGACGAGATGACGCTGCTTGATGATCCATTGATCCAGTCCAGCCTGGTGCCGATGACGGTCACGTTGTTGCTTGCTGTTGTGCTCGGCAGGTTGTGGCCACGCAGCGCCGGTCTGGCGGTGATTGCAGGGTTCTATGTGGCTGCGGCATTGATCCATGGCCTGACATTGACGCCGCTGACCAGCACCCGCAAGATCCTGCTGCTCGGACTGCTTGCCGTGGTGCTGGCGCTGGCACGGGAATTTCTCGGCCGCTCATCAGCCACCCAGCGCAACGTCGTCATCGGCCTGATCATCGCCGGGCTGTTGTGGATGCTGTGGCCGGCGCTGTCCTACCGGCCGCTGGCCGAGGCGGTCACGCTGGCGGTGGGCCTGACATTCTATATAGTGTGGCTGCTCATCGCGCTCGACGCACTGGCCGACCAGCCAATGCCGGCCGGCATCGCGGTGATGATGCTCGGCAGTGCGGCCGGCATTGCCAGTGTGCTGGCGGCAACCGCCTTGCTCGGTCAGTTGATCTCGGCGCTGGCCGCGGCGGCCGGGGTGTTTGTCGTGCTGACCTTGCTGTTGCCAAAGTTGCGCGCCGGCCCGTTGCTGATGTTGCCGGCAGCGGTGCTGCTCGGTCTGCTCAGCGCTGCGGCGCTGGTGTATGCGAAGCTGCCGGCCAGCAGCCTGCTGTTTCTGGCGACGATCCCGGCCTTGATCCGCATACCGCTGCCGGCAAACCTGACCGCAGCGGTGCGCGCCGCGATGCTGGTGCTGCTGCTGTTGCCGGCGGCCGGCATGGCGATATATAGTGCGTGGCACAGTGCCGGCGACCTGCCCTATTGAACATTTTTTGATTGATTCATCACCATGTAAAAGGAGACACAGATGAAGAAGTGGATTGCAGCCGCAATGTTGGGCGCGGCATCGATGACGGCCTTCGCTTCCAGTGAAAACTACACCATCGACCCGCTGCACACCTTTCCGAATTTCAAGATCGATCACATGGGCTTCTCGACCATGTATGGCCGCTTCGGCACCACCAGCGGCAAGCTGGTATTCGACCGTGACACGATGAGCGGTTCGGTGGAGATCTCGATCGACGCCGCCTCGGTCAACACCGGCTTTCAGAAGCGTGACGATCACCTGCGCTCACCGGATTTTCTCAATGTCGCCGAGTTCCCGACCATTACCTTCAGCGCCAAGGATGCCAAGCTGAACAAGGATGGCACTGGCACGATCAAGGGCCAGCTGACGATGGCCGGCGTCACCCGGCCGGTGGGACTGATCGTCAACCGCAGCCGCTGCGACATGAACCCGGTGTCGAAGAAATTCGCCTGCGGCTTTGATGCGACGACGCGCATCAAGCGCTCCGACTTCGGCGTCAAATACGCGATCCCGGGCATCGGCGACGACATGGACCTGATGCTGGAGATCGAGGCCGCCCGCGACTGATCACTCGCCGCAACACATCTCTGCTCCTCCTCCCCTCTCCCATTTATGGGAGAGGGGTTGGGGAGAGGGACGGGAGAGGAATGGCTTTCACCCCGCCACACCAGCAAAGAATTAATCCCCCGTCCTTTCCGCATCGATCGCTTGTCCCGATTTTATCTGCTATGGCATAGTGCAATCATTATCAGGCCATGTTTGGATCATGGAGGGGTTTGGCGTATGAGCATTTCTGGTTATAGGGATCATACCCGAATGGTACTTACTTAAGCGTTTTTGATAGGAGGTAGCCTGGGTTGAACGGAGTGAAACCCGGGTTTCGCTGTCGCTCAACCCAGGCTACCCGCCGGCTACCTCCTTAAGTAAGTGCCATTCGGATCATACCCAAATATGGATATCCAGTGACTTATGCCCGGCCGAATCGGTCAATCGCATGCCAGGCCGCGTCCGTACTATTGGTAATAGTACGGACGCCGTCTAGCCTAAGTTAGGCATTCATCGCTACGGAGCTGTTAACCATGTTCAAAAAGACGTTGCTTGCGCTTGGCGTCCTTATCGTTCTTGGAGTAGCGCTGACTGCAGCTTTCGCGAATTGGGCTAGAAACCCGTACGGACTTGAACCTGAACGGCTGGGACCAAAAGGGGATGAGGCCTTACCGCCAATAGCGGCTGTGCCAAATGCAAAAAATTATCTGCTGTACCCTAAATACGATGTGAATGCCTATGTAATCCACTTTGCTCTCCCGAATGAATATATACATGAGTCGAACACAACAAGCCGGATCTTGAAATCGTATTCAATATCCGCATCGATGTATTACCCCGAGTTGAACGGGAAATTTCATCCCGATAACGCAAATCTACCAAGCTGTGACGGCTGGTGCGGTGGCTACGTGCGCGCATTCATTGAGCCAAGCCAGAATGACGCGCATACTATAAATTCGCGCATGCTTGAACGCATTGCGCGTGACAGGCTGCAAGATAGTCCTCTGTACCAATTTGAAGATCTAGATCCAATGTTTGGTATAGATGAGCATTTCCAAATCAGGTATCCGGTTATTGAAGAGAAGTGGAAGGGCGACAAGAGCTCGACAGATGAGTATTTCATAAAAATGGATAGAAATGGCGGGGTGGAGTATCTATTCGAATGTAAACCATACACTCCTTCCCCAGGATGCGGTGTCAAATTCAATCTGTCTTCCAGACCTGAATTAGTTGTAGATATTATGTTCGGACGCCATCTCATGACGGATTGGGAGAAGATAATTTCGTCCGTCAATAAAAAAATAGCGAGCTGGGGACCAGTTAAGATTACAACAGTTAGAAATTAGGATTGAATAGGGGGAGTAGGAATTAAACTTTAAGAAAACTGATCAATTCTCAAAACTCATTCTGCATTGTAAAAAGCTGTTGCTCTGCAGGAATCGGCCGGCAGGAGCAAAAAAGTCTTCTCCGAAAACACTCCAACATACGGATCCATGGCATGAACTGGCTCATCGTTGTGGTGTTCACAGTGCTGGGCACGGCCTGCGCGCACCAGCCCGCGGGCTGGCAGCGCGCCAGTGTAGCGGCGCGCGATGCCGCGGCACACCCATCGGTCTGGGCGCCGCTGCTCGGTGCCGGTGCCATGGCTGTTGACGGCCTGGATCAGCGGATCACGAACACGCTGTCACGAACGGCTCCGCTGTATGGCGATCCTGCCGCCGCTGCGGAGGCCAGTGATGATCTGATGAAACTGGCCACCGCCAGCGCCGGCCTCACTGCGTTGATGGTCGCTGTGCCCGATGATCAGGACGCCATCAGGCATCGCGGGGAACACCTGGCCGTCGTACTCGGCGGGTTCGCCGCCACCGCTGGTATCACCGGCGCACTGAAGGATACGGTGGGCCGGGAGCGGCCGGACCACAGCGATCATCGCAGTTTTCCTTCCGGTCATGCCTCGCAGAGTTTTACGGCGGCCAGCCTGGCCTCCGCCAATCTGCACCGTCGCCTGGGCGACGACAACGCGGCACACTGGGCCGATGCCGGGCTCTATACAGTGGCGGGCCTGACCGCCTGGGCGCGGGTTGAGGCAAAGGTCCATTATCCCAGCGATGTGCTGGTCGGGGCCGCGTTGGGAAATTTTATTGGCCGATTTCTCGATCAGCTGCTGCTGACAGATCACCGGGTCATGCCACTGACGATGTATCTTGATGGCGATACGGTGGCCATCGGTGTGGTGTTCTGAATTATAGGTATAGCGGACAGCATGGTCTGATCCATGCTACAGCGTGGGTGAAAGTTGTTCCGCCAGTCGTGAAAACTCCACCAGCGTCAGTGTCTCCGGCCGTGCGCCGGGGTCGATGTCGCAGGCAATGATCTGGTCCACGTCCAGCAGGTTTTTCAGCGCATTGCGCAGTGTCTTGCGCCGGTAGCTGAAGGCCTCGGTCACAACCTTTGATAGCAGCGCCGGGTCGCACGGGACCGGCGGTGCGGCATGCGGGGTCAGCCGCACGATCGCCGAATGAACCTTGGGCGCCGGTTTGAAGGCGCCGGGGCCGACGGTGAACAGGTATTCGGCGTCACAGTAATACTGCAGCATGATGCCGAGCCGGCCGTAGTCCTTGCCGCCGGGGGCGGCCGTCATGCGTTCAACGACCTCCTTCTGCAGCATGAAATGCATGTCCTCGATGCAGTGCAGCTGCGTCGTCAGATGAAACAGTAATGGCGTCGAGATGTTGTACGGCAGGTTGCCGACGATGCGCAGTTTTTTAGTACCGGCCAGCGTGCAGAAATCAAACTCCAGCGCATCGGCCTGATGGATATGCAGCTCGCCGAGCGTCGCGCAGTGCTCACGCAGCGGCGGGATCAGGTCGCGGTCGAGTTCGACGACATCGAGCGTGCCGAGCGCGCGCAGCAACGGCAGCGTCAGCGCGCCCTGGCCGGGGCCGATCTCGACCACGGCATCACCGGGCCGCGGCGCGAGGCTGCGGAGGATGCGGGCTATGACCTGTGGGTCATGCAGGAAGTTCTGGCCGAAGCGTTTGCGCGCGCGGTGTCCGCCGCTCATGATGTTGCCTGCTGTTGCGTGCACATCGCCAGTGCGGTGTCGATGGCCCGCTGCAGGCTGGTGGCGTCGGCGCCGCCGCGACCGGCCAGCTCCAGCGCCGTGCCATGGTCGACCGAGGTGCGGACGAACGGCAGGCCGAGCGTGACATTGATCGCATTGCCGAAGCCGGCGTATTTGAGCACCGGCAGCCCCTGGTCGTGATACATCGCGACGAACACGTCATGGGTCTGCAGGTATTTGGGGATGAAGGCGGTGTCGGCCGGCAGCGGTCCGGTCAGCTGCAGGCCCTGATGACGCAGCCGCTGCAAAACCGGGATGATGATGTCGAGCTCCTCGCGACCCAGATGGCCGTCCTCGCCGGCATGCGGGTTCAGGCCGCACACCGCGATGCGCGGCGTCGCGATACCAAAGCGGCGGCGCAGTTCATCATCGACGATGCGCAGCGTGCCCTCGACACTGTCGGCGGTGATCGCCGCGGCGACCTGCTGCAGCGGCAGATGCGTCGTGACCAGTGCAACACGCAGCCCCGGGGTCGCCAGCATCATCACCACCGGCACATTGCCGCATTGCGCGGCCAGAAACTCGGTGTGGCCGGTGAACGGGATGCCGGCCTCATTGATGATGCCCTTGTGCACCGGTGCGGTGACCAGTGCGGCACAGCGGCCGCTGTTGCAGGCGTCGATCGCCTGTTGCAGCGTCTGCAACACATAACGGCCGTTGGCGGCATCAAGCACACCACTGTGTGCGGGCCTGACCAAGGTCACCGGCAGCACCGCCAGCGTGCCGGGGTGGTGCGGCGCCGGTGCGGCGGCCAGATCAATGGTGCGCACCTGCAACGGCAGGCGTAACTGCGCAGCGCGTTCGGCGAGTAACTGCGGGTCGGCGATGACGACCAGCTCGGCGCGCTGCGCGCGCTGCGCGATCTGGATGCACAGGTCCGGGCCGATGCCGGCCGGTTCACCGGCGGTCAGCGCGAGGCGTGGCAGCTTCATGTCGGTTCGCTGCGCACGCTGATCGCCGCCAGCTGCGAACGCGCATCGCTGGCGAATCCATCAGGTAGTCTGGCGCGGTCGAGCCGGGTGTTGATCAGGATCGCATCGCACAGATCAGCGCCGGTGAGGTCGGCGCCGGACAGATCGGCACCGCTCAGATTGCAGCGCTGCAGCCGCGCATTGCATAGTTTGCTGAGTCGCAGGTCGGCATGACTCAGGTCGGCGTCGCTGAGGTCGGCGCCGCAGAGATCGACCTGCACCAGATTGGCCTCCGGCAGCTGCGCCTGACGCAGGTCGGCGCCACGCAGCGACAGCGCGTCCAGCGTCAGCAGCGGCGTGAAGCCCTTCTTGTCGTAGATCAGGATCATGCCCGTGCCTCAACCGTGGACGGCAAGCGCAGGCCAGGGACGCCGCATTTCTGCCCGGCCAGCCGGCAACCGTGCGCCAGCGCCTGTGGCAGCGCCAGCCCGCGCAGCCGGCCGTCTATTATAGCGGCATTGAAGGTGTCACCGGCGCCGAGGGTGTCGACGACCTGCGGCGGTGGGCAGGCCGGCTGAAAATGGCCGCGGCCGTCGCGGTCTATGGCATAGGCGCCGTGCTCGCCCCAGCCGCACACCAGGTCGATGCCCGGTAATTGTTCGTGCATGCGGGCGAGAAAGGCCGCGCCGTCGCGCTCGCCGGTGGCCTGTGCATAGTGGCGCGAGAACAGCAGCAGGTCGGCCAGCGGGAACAGCGCCGCGATGCCGGGTCGCGGCTTTTCGATTTCGACCGAGCGCGGCAACTGCGGGCGGCGGGCCGCGGCACGCTGCAGCATGCGCCGGGTATCGTCGATGTTGCGGCCTTCAGCATGCAGCCAGTCGAACGCGGCCAGGTCAATGGCGGCGAAGCAGGCGTAATCGAGCTCCGGCAGCTCGCGGTAATGGACGATGGTGCGCGAACCGTTGGCGCGGTTGCGGGTGATGTACGAGGTCGGCATCCGGCCGTGCGCGAGCTGCCGCGCATGGTCGCAGCCGATGCCGCAGGCCGCCAGCTCATCGCGGACAAACTGGCCATCGCCGTCATTGGTCAACACGCCGCACCATTGTCCGCGGTGACCGAGCTGGCCGAGCACGGCCAGCGTGTTGGCGGCATTGCCGCCGCGGCAGCGCTGCTGGGACAGTGCGCGCAGCTCCTCATCCTCGTGCGGGTAGTGATCGACGTCGTTGATGATGTCGATGGTCGCGATGCCGATACCGAGGACCGCGGCCATGCACTCAGGCCTGACCGGGCCGGGGTTTCATCCGCGCCAGCGGGATCAGCTGGATGTTGAGAAAATCCAGCCCCAGCCACACCGGCACCAGATACAGCAACGGCAGCAGCGAGCCCTGGAAGAGGGCGCTGAAGCAAAACCAGGCCAGCGCCCAGCAATAGGCGACATAGGCAATCGCCAGGATGATCGGGTTCGCACACAGCCGGCCGCGGCATGCCGGGCAGTGGATGACCTGCCACAGGCCGGCCAGGTATTTGGCCTTGAAGGTGATGGTGTCTCGATTGCAGTGCGGGCAGCGGAAGGTCTTCATCACGGTATGATCCGGGGTTTCGATCAGGGCGGTTGCCGGTTCAGGTGCCCAGATCTGTGCGTCTCATGATAACCGGGCGCGACTGCGGTATCCAGCCGCCGGTTGAAAAATGCCGGGTAGTAGCAGGGTGGCGTGGTCGTTCATGGTTCGATACGCGGCTGCCGCCGCTACTCACCACGAACGGCTTGTTGCCGCGCTGGGCACCTGTTCACCATGAAGGTGTGTTGTCCGCTGGGCACCTGCTCACCCCGGACGGTTTTCCCCCGCCCCGTTCGCCCTGAGTAGCGCTGCACAGCAGCGCGTATCGAAGGGTCTGTCCTGGAGAGTGACCTTGATCATACAGTGAAGGACCGTCATGGTTCGATACGGTGCTTGAGCCTGCCCTGAGTAGCGCGTACCGAAGGGCCGCTACTCACCACGAACGGCTTGTTGCCGCGCTGGGCACCTGTTCACCACGAAGGTGTGTTGTCCGCTGGGCACCCGCTCACCCCGGACGGTTTCCCCCCGTCCCGTTCGCCCTGAGTAGCGCT
>JACREF010000022.1 GCA_016218365.1 Gammaproteobacteria bacterium | reverse complement strand
GTCCCTTAATGCCACAATATATACACAATCCGGAGTCAGTCGCCACGCCCGTCGATTTGCCGCCGATGACGTCCTGTGCTGTAATGGCGATTGCCAACCCTAGTGCCAATGCCCCGTGCCCAGTCGCCTGTTCTGCCTGCTGCAAACCCTGTTGCCACACCAGCTGCTGTCGCGCGGCGTCTATCTGCTGACACGCTTGCCGCTGTCGGGCCTCACCACGCTGATGATACGCGGCTTCGTCCGCCGTTATCACATCGACCTCAGTGACGCCGCATATCCCGACCCGGCCCATTACCGGACCTTCAATCAATTCTTCACCCGCGCCTTGCGCCCCGGGACCCGCCGTATTGATGCCTCACCACACAGCGTGGCCTGCCCGGTCGATGGCACGGTCAGCGCGGCCGGTCCCATCGACAACAACCAGCTGTTTCAGGCCAAAGGCCATCATTACTCGCTGGGTGCACTGCTCGGCGATCCGGCGCTGGCCAGCCGCTTCACCAACGGCCACTTTGCAACACTGTATCTGTCACCACGCGACTATCACCGCGTACACATGCCAGTCAGCGGTCAGCTCGCGACGACCGTTCATGTGCCAGGCCGGCTGTTCAGCGTCAACGACGCGGCGGTGCAACACATCCCGGGGCTGTTTGCGCGCAATGAACGACTGGTTGCACTGTTTGACAGCGAGGCCGGACCGATCGCGGTGATCCTGGTCGGTGCCTTGTTTGTCTCGGGTATTGAAACCGTATGGGACGGCGCCCAGCCCCATCGGCTGTTCCGCACGCCGCTGCGCCGCGATTATCCAGCGATCAGCGCGCCGCAGCTGACACGCGGCGATGAACTGGGACGCTTCAACATGGGCTCAACCGTCATCGTGCTGTTCGGCGCTGGCCACGTCACGCTGGACCCTACACTGCGCGCCGGTCAGACGGTACGCATGGGTCAGCAACTGGCACAGTTTGTGCCGACCCCGGACCATGAACACCGGCACTGAACCCCTGCAACCCGCCGACGATGCCACACTGTGGCAACGGCTGGCACCGCGCATCGGTGCCGTCCATCTGCGCCAGCGTCTGGGCATCGAGGGCGAACACGAACATCACGTCTTTGGCGGCCCGGGCCGCACCTTTTTTCATCCCGAGAACTGGTACTCGCTGCATGGCATGATGCGCCTCGCACTGCGCGCCACTCTGCTGTACCGGCTCGGCCAGCGCAATGCGCTGAAGATCCGCGTCCGTCACCATACGCTGGCACTGCCCGAGCTGCCCGCCGCACTCGATGGCATGACGCTGCTGCAGATCAGTGACCCGCATCTGGACATGCACCCCGAGCTGCCGGCGGCGCTGGCCACCGCCGTCGCCAGTCTCGATTACGACCTGTGTGTATTGACCGGGGATTACCGCTACCGCACCTTTGGCCCGCTGGATGGCGTGCTGTCCGGCATGCAGACGCTGCGCGTCGCGTTAAAGGGCCGGGTCTACGGCATCCTCGGCAATCACGACTCGATCCGCATCGTGCCAGCCTGCGAGGACATGGGCATACAGATGCTGCTCAATGAACACACTGCGATCGAACATCGCGGCGCCACGCTGCACCTGGCCGGCATCGACGATCCACATTATTTCCGTACCGACAACCTGCAGCGCAGCCATCACGACCTGGCACCGGATCAGGTCTCGATCCTGCTGGCACATTCCCCGGAGATCTATCGCCAGGCGGCCCACAGCGGTTTTTCGGCCATGCTGTGCGGCCACACCCACGGCGGCCAGATCTGCCTGCCCGGCGGCTATGGGCTGTATTACAACGCCCGCTGCCCGCGCCGGCTGTGTCATGGTCCGTGGCAACATCAGCAGATGATCGGCTACACCTCGAGCGGCGCCGGCTCATCGATCATCGACGTACGCTTCAACTGTCCGCCCGAGGTCGTGCTGCATCGGCTAAGCCGGTCCTGACCGCCGGCAATTCAGGCCGTCAATACGGTTGCTGGCGGATGGTCAAGCGAAACAGCAGCCACGACAGCGGCCGCTCCAGCATCACGAACAACACAATAACCAGCACACTGTGCGACAGATCCAGCTGCAGCCCGGCGGCCAACAGCGCGACCGGCAACACACATTCCGGCAACTGATCCAGTAGAAATACCGGTGAACTGGCCGGCCGACCCAGCCGCCGCTTGATAAAACTGGATGCCATGTCACCAATCATTGAACACAGGGCGAAGCTCGCACCCAGCTGCCATGACAGGCCCAGCCATGGCGCCATCACCGCGCACGCCAACATCGATAGCAGCAGGCCACGCCAGGTCTTGGCCGGCCCCAGCACCGGCCGACCATCAGCAAGGTGATGGCCACCATCGATGGGCCAGGCCCCATAGACCCCCAGCAGCCGCTGTGCCAGCACCGGCGCACCGTTGGCCACGGTCAGCAACAGCAGGGCATCGATCCACGGTGAAATCACGATTGCGCAGCCGGCTGATGCAGCGGGATAGTGATGCGCAGCTGCGCACCGCCCCACTCGCTACGCCCCACGTCAAGCGTGCCATGATAGGCCGCCACCAGTTCAGCGACGATCGCCAGGCCGAGGCCATGACCCGGCATGCTGGCATCGCCGCGGATACCCCGGTCCAGCACCCGCTGCCGTTGCGCGTCATCGATGCCCGGGCCATCATCGTCTATCACCAGCTCAAGGCCGTGGTGCTGCCGCGCGGTGATCCGTACCCGTGTCCCGCACCACTTATAGGCGTTGTCGAGCACATTGCCGAGCAACTCCAGCAGGTCACCCTCATCACCATGGAACAGCGCGCCCTCATCGATCTGACACTGACAATCGACATGCCGGTCACGGTACACCTTGGCCAGCGCATCGATGATCCGTGACACCGCTGGCGCGATCAAGACCGGCGCCACCAGTACCTGGTGACCAGCAGTTGCGGCCCGCTGCAGCTGGTATTCGATCAGCTGCGACATCCGTTCTATCTGCTGCAGCGAGACGGCGCGCCGCGCCGCAGCATCCTGCTCATCAAGCGTGCCGCGCAGCACCGCCAGCGGGGTCTTCAGGCTGTGCGCCAGATCGCCGAGGGTGCTGCGGGTCTTTCCCAGCCGCTGCTGCTGCGCTGCGACCAGCGCATTGATGTGCTGGACCAGTGGTCGCAATTCTTCCGGATAATCATCTGGCAGCTGCTGTTGCCAACCGTCCTGGATCGCCTGCAGATCCTGCGCCACATTCCGCAATGGCCGAAACAACCAGCGCAATGCCAGCAGCTGGGTGGCCAGCAGCAACACTGCCAACGCGGCAAACCACCCCCATAACCAGCGCCGGAAGGCCTCCAGCTCGGCCTGCTGCGGCGCACGATCCTCGGCAACACTGAAGGTATACAACGGGCCGGCCTCCGACGAGGCCCCGTAACCGATCCCGAGACTGAGCAGCTGCAATTCGTCCTGACCTGACAGGAAACGGGCCGCACGCTGTTCACTGCGTCCCAGCCCTACCGGATAACGGATGGTAATCCCTTGCGCGGACGGCGAGCGCCATTGGTCGACGCCATCATTGCGGCGCACCGCTGCATACAGACCCGAACCTGACGTGAAGAAGCGCTGTTCAGGCAGCGGATTGGCCAGGATCAGCTGACCGTGACCGTCCTCTTCCAGTGCCGCAACCAGCAGCAGCAGATGGCCCTGCAGCCGCTCGACGGTTGCCCGCTCGCTGCGTTCAATGTAGGCCCGATCAACGCTCAGCGCAGTCGCCCCCAAGCCGGTGATCAGGATCAGTGTTGCCAGCACCAGTACCCGGTTGCCCAGCGAACCTGTCATGACGACACGCAATCGAGCACAAAGCGATAACCGCGACCACGCAGGGTCTCGATCGGTTGCAGGCAGTCATCGGGATCGAGCTTGCGACGCAAACGCCCCACCAGCACCTCCAGCACATTGCTGTCGCGATCGAAGTCCTGCTCGTACATATGATCGGTCAGCTCGGTCTTCGAGATCACCTTGCCGGCATGCAGTATCAGGTAACTCAGCAGCCGGTATTCATAGGCGGTCAATTCGACCGGCTGACCCGCGACCCACAGCTGCTGGCGATGGGTATCGAGCCGGACCGGCCCGCACTCGATCACGGCCTGCGCCCAACCGGCGGCGCGGCGCTGCAAGGCGTTGAGGCGTGCCAGCAGCTCTTCGAGCTGAAACGGTTTGACCAGATAATCATCGGCCCCGGCCTCCAGTCCCGCGACCTTGTCCTGCCAGCGTCCCTGCGCCGTCAGGATCAGCACCGGCAAACGCCGGCCGTGCTGGCGCCAGTGCCGTATGACGTCGATACCGCTGATATCGGGCAGGCCGAGATCAACGATCGCGGCATCAAACGGATGCTCGCTGCCGAGATACTGCCCCTCGCCGCCGGTGGCTGCCGCATCAACGGCATAACCATGCGCCCGCAACTGCCGCGTCAATTGCTCGCGCAACAGCGTCTCATCCTCGATCAACAGCACTCGCACTGACCGGCCTCGTGATGCCCAGATCCATCAACGATAACACAGCCGGACAATGGCGGCGATGACACGGCGGCCCCGCCTGCACCCGCACTGCGCAGCGCCCTGCAAACTCGTCAGGGCGCTGCGTTACAGCCTGTGATACCGAGCCCCGTGCAACAAGATCCGAGCGGGCTGTAAAAATTATCTTGCCGACAGCCCCAGCACAAAATCAACCAGCGTCTCGATGTCGGCATCAGCGACCCGCGGCGAATACGGCGGCATCGGCACACCACCGGTCACCTGGCTCCAGTTGCCCTTGCCACCCTTCTTGACCTTTTCTATCAATGCCGCACGCGCCTTGGCATCGTCCTGATAGCGACGTGACACCTCGCTCCAGGCCGGGCCGACGACCTTATGCTCGATGCTGTGGCAGGCCAGGCAGCCGCTGCGCTTGGCCAGCTCCAGCCCGGCCGCCTGATCGGCGGCGGGCACCACCAGCGGCCATATGATCAAAGACACCCCTGCCAGCATGCTGATATTGATATTCATCATTCCTCCGATCGTGTTGTTTGAACCGGCCTCCACGTTGGCGGCCTGGAACAAACATAACGGCTTGGCCCTGAACGGCCGCTGAACGGCGCAGACTTGAAAGTTCTCACAATGTTCTACACAATAGCCTCAACCCAATAACACGGAGATGCAGCGATGCTGTCAAACCGCGAGCAGGACGCCCTGGCCTTTATCCGCGATTTCATCGGCCTCCATGGCCATGCGCCCTTGCTGAACGAGATCGCCGCCGGCCTCGGCATCCATTCCAAGGGCACCGTCCATCGCTATGTGCAGACCCTGGCCAGAGACGGCCACATCACCTTATTCCCGGGGCGGCATCGTGGCATCACGCTGAATACCGACCAGCAAGATGCCCCTTGGGTATTACCCTTACTCGGCAGGATCGCGGCGGGCAGGCCGATTGAGGCCATCCCCGGCCATGACACGCTCAATCTGGCCGAGTTTTTCATGGGGCCGGACCGCTTCGTCCTGCGCGTCAGCGGTGACTCGATGATCGATGCCGGCATCCTCGATGGTGACATGGTCATCATCAAACGCTGTGAACGCGCCAACGATGGTGCGATCATCGTCGCGCTGATCGATGGCGAACAGGCCACGCTGAAACGGCTGCGCCGCGGCAAGGATGGCAGTGTTACGCTGCTGGCGGAAAACCGCAGCTATCCACCGATGATCTACCCCGCCGACCGGGTGCGCATCCAGGGAATCGTTGTTGGCCAGCTGCGCAGCTATCAGCAGTAATACCCTATATATTTTGCGTAAATTGGCGCCCTTGGCATCCGGACATTACCGCCAGCCATTGATAATTGCCCCGCTCCGCCGATACCCTGCTGTTGACATGGCACAAAGTGCTATGCTGCATGTTCCACAGGTGGGCCCTGACATGGATCTGATCCCGGCGAATACCAAAGACTCTGTGATCCTGGTCGTCGATGATGAACCAGCCAATGTAAAACTGCTGCAGAAGATGCTGGCAGCCCAGGGTTATCGTAACGTCATCACCACCAACGACCCGCGCGACGCCCTGCCCCTCTATCAGCAGCACCACGTTGATATCGTATTGCTCGACCTGAATATGCCGTATATGAGCGGTTATGAAGTCATGCACCAATTAAAAGAGCAGTTACATGAAGACTTCCTGACCATCCTGATCCTCACCGCGCAGAACGACCGTGATTCGCGCCTGCAGGCGTTGCAGGCCGGTGCCCGGGACTTTATCACCAAGCCCTTCGATCACCAGGAGCTGATGACCCGGCTGCAGAACAACCTGGAGAGCCGTAGCCTGCACCTGGCAGTGCGTGACCAGAACAAGCTGCTGGAAGAAAAGGTTCGCAAGCGCACCAAGGAACTGCGCGACACCCGCCTCGAGATCATCCGTCGTCTCGGGCGTGCAGCAGAATACCGCGATAATGAAACCGGCCTGCATATCCTGCGCATGAGCAATTACTCTGCGTTACTGGCCAAGGCTGCCGGCTTTGATGAGCGCATGTGCGAACTGGTCCTGCAGGCCAGCCCGATGCATGACATCGGCAAGATCGGCATCCCCGACGCGATCCTGCTCAAACCCGGCAAGCTGACACTGGAGGAATGGACGGTCATGAAGACCCACCCGGTGATCGGTGCCGAGATCCTGTCCGGTCATAATGACGATCTGATGGTCTGTGCGCGTGAGATCGCGCTGAACCATCATGAAAAATGGGACGGCTCGGGTTATCCTGCGAAGATTGCCGCCGAACAGATCCCGCTGACCGCGCGCATCGTCGCCGTCGCCGATGTCTTTGATGCGCTGACCACCTCCCGGCCCTACAAACATGCCTGGACCGTTGATGAGGCGGTGCGCCAGATCAATGATACCTCTGGCTCCCACTTCGATCCCATGCTAGTCGGCCATTTCAACAATGTGCTGCCAGAGCTGCTGGCCATCAAGCAACGCTATGCCGAGCCGGAGCCCGGGATCGAACGCCAGCAGTCCTCCTATTAAGAACGCCCTGGGCTCATCACAAGCCATTTTTCAAACCGGGTTTGTCTGCTTGAAAAATCCTGATAACTAATCAAACTGCCGCCAGCGCCAGGTCAGCAGCGGTATCCGCCGCCACAGCGGCACCAGCAAGCGGTACCCGATGACACCCGCACCGTCCGCCAGCAGATCCAGCAGCGAAAAACTGCGATAAGGCAGAAAGTACTGCAAACATTCCAGCAGCAGCCCGTACCCGACCAGCCCCAGGGCCATGCGCCAGTACAGGCCGGAACGCGGCAACGAGAAATCCGCCAGACCCGCCAGCACAACAAAGGCCAAGGTGTGCAACAGTTTGTCATTGATATGCTCGACCGGTGTGTGCTGTAACGGGAGCACCGCCAGCACGGTAATGACCAGCAGCGACAACAGCAACCCCTGGCGACACAGCCGCAACCGGGCATTGATCTCCATATCAGGCCCGCTCCAGCGGAAAACACATCACCTGCTGCAAGGTATCGACGCCGGCCAGCACCATCAGCAGGCGATCGATGCCAATGGCAATGCCGGCGCAGGCCGGCAGGCCGGCCTGCAACGCCGCCAGCAACCTGTCATCAACAGGCACCTGTGGCAACTGCTGCTGCTGACGCAGTGCCAGATCATGCAGAAACCGCCGCCGCTGCTCGTTGACATCGGTCAGCTCATGATAGCCGTTGGCCACCTCGATCCCGTGCAGGTATAACTCGAACCGCTCCGCCACCGCTGGCAATCCGGGCGAATGACGTATCCGCGCCAGCGCGGCCTGTGATGGCGGATAATCATACAGATAACAATTCAGCGCCTGGCGGCGCCACTGCGGCTCGATGACATGGGTCAGGATCAGATCCAGCCAGCTATCACGGGCCTGATCGTGCAACGCAGCGGAAACATCAACATCGTGCGCCACCAGGCAGTGCCGGAGTCGCGCTATATCATTAACAAACGGATCGACCCCGGCATAGTTGCGGAAGGCCTCGGCATAACTGAACCGCGCCGGCGCAGGCACAAGCTCCAGTGCCTGCAGCAACGCATCGACCTCGTCCATCAGCGCATGATGATCATAGCCGGGGCGGTACCATTCCAGCATCGTGAACTCAGGGTTGTGCAACCGCCCGCGTTCACCGTTGCGGAATACCCGGGCAATCTGGTAGATCGGTCCGCTGCCGGAGGCCAGCAGTCGCTTCATGGCAAACTCCGGCGAGGTCTGCAGATAGTAACGCCGCAGCCCCTGGCCGGGGACCTGCACGTCGGTAACCAGGCTGTCGAGGTGCCGATCGGTGACCGCGGCCTGCGACAACAGCGGGGTCTCGACCTCCAAGACATCACGCGAGGCAAAAAAGGCGCGAAGGGTGGCGAGCAACCGGGCACGCTGCCGCATCACCGGTAACGTGACGGTCGGGCGCCAGCTGTCGCTCACCGTCTCAGCGCCCGCCATCACTGCCGGCCATCAGGTCTTGGCGCGCGACACGTATTCGCCGGAACGGGTATCGACCTTCAGCATGTCACCGATATTAATAAACAATGGCACGCGCACCACGGCCCCGGTCTCCAGCGTCGCCGGCTTGCCACCGCCACCGGAGGTATCCCCGCGCACACCGGGATCGGTCTCGGTCACGGCCAGTTCAACAAAGTTCGGTGGTTCCACAACGATCGGTATGCCGTTCCATAGCGTGACAATACACTGCTCCTGACCCTTGACCCACATCTTGGCCTCACCCATGGCCTTTTCGTCGATCTCGTACTGCTCGAAGGTCTCGGGCACCATGAAGTGCCAGCGCTCGCCGTCGTTGTACAGATACTGCATGTCGACATCGACGACATCGGCGCCTTCCAGCGACTCGGTGGAACGGTAGGTTCGCTCGTTGACGCGCCCGGTCTTCAGATTGCGGTACTTGAGCCGGCAGAAGGCCTGGCCCTTGCCCGGCTTGACGAACTCGGCATCGACGATGGTGCAGGGTGCATCATCGATCATCACCCTCAGGCCATTCTTCAGGTCATTGGTATTATACGTCGCCATAACATGTCTCCGTTGACATCAGACAAATTCCCCGCCGCCACCGTTTCGATCTAGAATAGACGACCCATGGTTGGACCCCCCGGAAACAGCGCCGCCTATGATAACCCGAAGCCCGCCATCTTGGCAGCCTGCCCTGTGGCAACAGCTGATGGCCGATTGCATCTCGACCGTTCCCGAGCTGCTGCGGGCCCTCGATCTGGCGCCAGGGCAGCTGCCGCCGCTGCTCACAGACCGAATGGATTTTCCGCTGCGCGTGCCGCGCCGCCTGCTGGCCCGGATGCAGCCCGGGGATCCGCAGGATCCTCTGCTGCTGCAGGTATTGCCGCTGACTCAGGAGCAGCAGTTTCACCACGGCTATAGCCTGGACCCGGTCGGTGATCTTGCCGCCAGCCGCGGCCACGGCCTGCTGCACAAATACCAGGGCCGTGCGCTGTTGATCGCCAGCGGCGCCTGCGCCATTCATTGCCGTTACTGCTTTCGCCGTCACTTCCCGTATCAGCAACAGACACTGCGCCAGTCGCAGCTCGATCAGGCCGTGGCCGCCGTAGCCGGCGATCCATCGCTGAGCGAGATCATCCTCAGCGGCGGTGATCCGCTGACGTTGGATGCCGAACGGCTGGCCGCGCTGCTGCAGCAGCTGGATGCGCTCCCGCACCTGCAACGACTGCGCATCCACAGCCGGGTGCCGGTGGTGATACCGGAACGGCTCGACGAGACACTGCTGGGCCAGCTGACTGCATTACGGATGCAGACGGTGCTGGTGATCCATGTCAATCACCGCAATGAGATCGATGACTGCCTGCGCCAGCGCTTGCGTGACTATCAGCGTTACGGCATCACGTTGCTGAACCAGTCGGTGCTGCTGCAAGGCATCAATGACGATGCCCGGACACTGGCCGAACTGTCACTGACGCTGTTTGAGTGCGGCGTCATGCCCTATTACCTGCATCAGCTGGACCGCGCCCAGGGCTGCGCGCATTTCGAGGTGGATGAACCACGCAGCCGCGCGATCTACCATCAGCTGCTGCAACAGCTGCCTGGTTATCTGGTGCCACGACTGGTGCATGAACAGGTCGGCCGGCCGTACAAGCAGCCGCTGTCACCGCTGCCGACCCCATAAAAGACAACGGGGCCTGACCGGCCCCGTTGTGCGTTGCTGTGCTAAAAAAGCCAGACTTACTGACGCCCGGCCGCACGCAATGCGGCGATGCGCTCCTCAAGCGGCGGGTGACTCATGAAGAAACGCTTGATGCCGCTGCTGCGGCCGCCGGAGATGCCGAAGGCCGCCAGCTGATCGGGCAACGGGCCCTGGTTGGCATTCTGGCGCAGGCGCTCCAGCGCACCGATCATCTTCTCGCGACCCGCCAGGTTGGCGCCACCGGCGTCGGCGCGGAACTCGCGCTGCCGGCTGAACCACATGACGATCATCGAGGCCAGGATGGCCAGCACGATCTCGGCAACGATCGACGTGATCCAGAACGCCGGACCATGACCACGTTCGGTCTTGAACACCATGCGATCAACCAGATGGCCGATGACCCGTGACAGGAAGATCACAAAGGTATTGATGATGCCCTGGATCAGCGCCAGCGTCACCATGTCACCGTTGGCAACGTGACTGATCTCGTGGGCCATCACCGCCTCGGCCTCATCACGGCTCATCGCACGCAGCAGACCGGTGCTGACAGCCACCAGTGCCTTGTTACGGTTCATGCCGGTGGCAAAGGCATTGACCTCCTGGGTATCAAAGATCGCCACCTCCGGCATCGCGATCCCGGCCTGGTGGGCCTGACGGCGCACGGTCTCGACCAGCCAGCGCTCGGCCTCGTTGGCCGGGTGGGTGATGACGCGGGCGCCGGTAAAACGCTTGGCGGTCCATTTCGACAGCGCCAGCGACAGGAACGAGCCACCCATGCCAAACACCAGCGCAAACAGCAACACGCCGTTCAGGTTCAGGTCGACGCCCTGGCTATCGAGGAAGCCCTCAAAACCCAGGATCCGCAGCGAGAT
>JACREF010000021.1 GCA_016218365.1 Gammaproteobacteria bacterium | reverse complement strand
GATCAGCGCGGCGGTGACGTCGCCGCTGCCGATGTCCTCACGCAAGGCCAGTGCAACAATATCGCGTAACTGTTTATCACTGGCCATTGCGGTCTCCTTCAGGCACGCGGTGCGGGGACATCAGGCGAGTATAACGCGAAGGGGCGTGTCGGGCATCCTCCTTGAGCGGTTCTGATTTGTGATAGGCTGGCCGTGTGCCTGATCAACCTATTACCACTGATTCACGAACCACCATCGTGCTGGATAAGGCGGCAGGTGTCGGCGGTGGCGAGGCGGTGTCGTGGCATACGCTGGCGGTACCAGCGGTCGCTGCAAAGCTGGAGGTTGACGTCAGCAGCGGTCTGTCGCCGGAGCAGGTCCTGAGACGTGCGATCCGTGTCGGTGGCAATACCATCACGGAACGGCCGCCGCGTCCGCCCTGGCGGATGATTGTTGATCAATTTGCCGATTTCATGATCCTGGTGCTGATCGGCGCCGCCATCATCTCCGGTGTCGTCGGTGATGTCAAAGACACGCTGGCGATCATTGCCATCGTGTCTCTTAATGCCGTCATCGGGTTCATCCAGGAGTTTCGCGCCGAGCAGGCCATCACCGCATTGAAGAAGCTGGCCGCTGCCAATGCCATGGTGCGGCGTGATGGCGTACGGATGGTGGTGCCGGCCATCGAGCTGGTGCCGGGTGATGTGGTCGTGCTGGAGGCCGGCAATGTCGTGCCGGCCGACCTGCGCCTGATCGAGGTCGCCCAGCTGAAGGTGGATGAGTCGCTGCTGACCGGTGAATCCGTCACTGCGGAAAAGCACTGTCAGCCATTGCACCATCCCGCGGCGCCGCTGGCCGAGCGCAACAACATGGCCTATAAGGGCACATTGACTAGCTATGGTCGGGGGCTGGGGGTGGTGGTTGCGACCGGCATGGCCACCGAGCTGGGCAAGATTGCGACGCTGCTGGAGGGCGCGGCTGAACCGAGGACGCCATTGCAGCAACGGCTGGCTGCCTTCGGTCGCCGTCTCGGTCTGGCGGTGCTGGCGATCTGCGTGCTGATCTTTACCGTCGGTCTGTTGCGTGGCGAGCCGGTGGTGCTGATGTTTCTGACTGCAGTCAGCCTGGCGGTGGCGGCGATCCCCGAGGCGCTGCCGGCCATTGTCACGATCGCGCTGGCGCTGGGCGCGCGCAAGATGGCCCAACAGCATGCCTTGATCCGCCGCCTGCCGGCGGTCGAGACGCTGGGTTCAGTGACCTATATATGTTCCGACAAGACCGGCACCTTGACCCAGAACAGGATGCGGGTCGAGGAGATCCTGGTTGCCGGCAGCTCGACCCGGCAGTGGCAGGGCCAGATGAATGATCCGTCCGGACGGGCACTGTTTACCGCGATGGCGTTGTCCAACGATGCCGCAGCGGGACGAGATGGCAGCATGACCGGTGATCCGACCGAGGTGGCGTTATTTGCTGCCGCAGCGGCGGCAGGATTCGACAAGGCGATGCTGGAGGCTGATGCGCCGCGCTTGCTGGAATTGCCGTTTGACTCGGAACGCAAACGCATGACGACGCTGCATCGCGACGCGCACGGCATTGTTGCCTACACCAAGGGCGCGCCGGAGGCGGTGTTGCCACAGTGCCGCACCCTGCTGACAGGCAGCGGCGAGGTGCCGTTTAATCTGCAAGAACTGTCGGCACAGGCGGAACGCATGGCAACCGAGGGGTTGCGGGTGCTGGCCGTGGCGCTCCGTCATTGGCCGGAACTGCCGCAGACACCGGATACCGAACTCATTGAGACCGGGCTGTGCCTTGTTGGATTGGTAGGATTGATGGACCCGCCGCGCCCCGAGGCGCGCAAGGCCGTCAGCCTGTGCAAGACCGCGGGTATCATCCCGGTGATGATCACCGGTGATCATCCGGCCACGGCCCGCGCCATTGCCGATCAGCTGGGGATTGCCGGCGCCCAGGATGTCGTCATGACCGGCCCGGAGCTGGCGCGGCTGTCTGAGCGCGAGTTCAACGCCAGGGTCGCCGATATCCGGGTCTATGCGCGCGTCGATCCGGCGCAGAAGATCCGCATCGTCGAGGCCTTGCATGCCCGGGGTGAATGTGTCGCGATGACCGGGGATGGCGTCAACGATGCGCCGGCGTTGAAACGCGCCGATATTGGCGTCGCGATGGGCAAGGGGGGTACCGATGTGGCGCGTGAGGCCGCCAGCCTGGTGCTGCTCGATGACAACTTCGCCACAGTGGTAGCCGCGGTGCGCGAGGGGCGGCGGATCTTCGACAACATCCGCAAGTTCATCCGTTATGCGATCACCGGCAACTCCGGCGAGATCTGGACCATCGCGCTGGCGCCGTTGCTCGGGCTGCCGATCCCGCTGCTGCCTATCCATATCCTGTGGGTCAATCTGGTCACCGATGGTCTGCCCGGTCTGGCGCTGGCGGTCGAGCCGGAGGAGCGCGGCATCATGCAGCGTCCGCCGCGGCCGCCACAGCAAAGCATCTTTGCCCACGGCATGTGGCAGCACATTGTGTGGGTCGGTTTGACGATCGGGGCGGTGTCATTGCTGACGCAGGCCTGGGCCATTCATGTACTGGGATCGGCACACTGGCAAACCATGGTGTTCACGGTGCTGACCTTGTCGCAGATGGGCCACGTGCTGGCGATCCGTTCGGAACGGGAATCATTGTTTCAGCAGGGCTTGAGCTCCAATCCCTCTATGCTGGCAGCCGTGCTGTTGACGTTGTTGTTGCAGATGGCGACGATCTATGTGCCCTTTCTCAATCCGATCTTCAACACCGAACCGCTGAGCCTGTCCGAGCTGGTATTCTGTCTGGTGATCTCGACCAGCGTCTTTATGGTCGTTGAGCTGGAAAAGCTGCTGGTACGCCGTGGGCGCTTGTATAGCTGACAGCATCGAGCGCAATCCCCAGTTTCCCGCTCGGATTTGTGTGAGGGGGTGGGGCTGGAAGCGCTTGAATTTACTACCAGCCATCCCCATCATGGATGCAATATCAATTTCAATAACAAACAACAGTATCGAGGTGTGACATGCGGATGGACAAGCTGACCAGCAAGTTCCAGATGGCGCTGGCCGACGCCCAGAGCCTGGCGGTGGGCCGTGATCATCAGTTCATTGAACCGGTGCACCTGCTGATTGCGCTGCTTGATCAGCAGGGCGGTACCGTGCGCCATCTGCTGGCGCAGGCCGATGTCAACGTCAACGGTCTGCGCTCGCAGCTCGGTGAGGAACTGGAGCGGTTGCCCAGTGTGCAGGGCGCCGGCGGTGACATCCATCTGTCCAACGATCTGGGGCGGATGCTGAACGTCACCGACAAGCTGGCACAGCAGCGCGGTGATCAATATATCTCAAGTGAGTTGTTCGTGCTGGCGGGTCTCGACGACAAGGGTGTGCTCGGCAAGCTGCTGCGCCAGGCCGGTGCCGCCAGGGGTTCCATCGAACAGGCGATCGACAAGATGCGTGGAGGACAGAAGGTGCAGGATGCCAATGCCGAGGAACAGCGCCAGGCGCTGGACAAATACACCATCGACCTGACCGAACGCGCCGAACAGGGCAGGCTCGATCCGGTCATCGGCCGCGACGAGGAGATCCGCCGCGCGATCCAGGTGTTGCAGCGTCGTACCAAAAATAATCCGGTGCTGATCGGTGAGCCGGGCGTCGGCAAGACGGCGATCGTCGAAGGCTTGGCGCTGCGCATCATCAACGGCGAGGTGCCGGAGGGTATGAAGGGCAAGCGGCTGCTGTCGCTGGATATGGGGTCATTGATCGCCGGTGCCAAATACCGCGGCGAGTTCGAAGAGCGGCTGAAGGCGGTGTTGAATGACCTGTCCAAGCAGGAAGGTCAGATCATCCTGTTCATCGATGAGCTCCACACCATGGTCGGGGCCGGCAAGGCCGAGGGTGCGATGGATGCCGGCAACATGTTGAAGCCGGCGCTGGCGCGCGGCGAGCTGCATTGCATCGGCGCGACGACGTTGGATGAGTATCGCCAGTATGTCGAGAAGGACGCGGCACTGGAACGGCGTTTCCAGAAGGTGCTGGTCAACGAGCCCAGTGTCGAGGACACGATTGCGATCCTGCGTGGCCTGAAGGAGAAATACGAGGTGCATCACGGGGTCGAGATCACCGACCCGGCGATCGTGGCGGCGGCGACGCTGTCGCACCGTTATATCACCGACCGCAACATGCCGGACAAGGCCATCGACCTGATCGACGAGGCGGCGAGCCGCATCCGCATCGAGATCGACTCGATGCCCGAGGTCATGGATCGACTCGATCGCCGGATGATCCAGCTGAAGATCGAGCAGGTGGCATTGAAGAAGGAATCCGATGAGGCCTCGAAGAAACGGCTGGCTGATTTGAACACTGAACTGGCGCGGCTGGAACGGGAATATTCCGACCTCAACGAGGTGTGGAAGGCCGAGAAGGCCGCCCTGCAGGGCGCGCAGAAGATCAAGGAAGAGCTGGATCAGGCGCGCCTCGAACTGGAGACGGCGCGGCGCGGCGGTGACCTGGCGCGGATGTCGGAGATTCAATATGGCAAGATCCCGGAGCTGGAAAAGCGTCTGGCGCAGGCCCATGAGGTCGAGGGCAAGGGCAAGCCGGCGCAGTTGCTGCGCAACAAGGTGACCGAAGAGGAGATCGCCGAGGTGGTGGCGCGCTGGACCGGCATCCCGGTGTCGAAGATGCTCGAGGGTGAGCGCGACAAGCTGTTGCGTATGGAGCAGGCGCTGCATCAGCGTGTCGTCGGCCAGGACGAGGCGGTGACGGTGATCTCGGATGCGATCCGCCGCTCGCGTGCCGGCCTGTCCGATCCCAACCGTCCCTATGGCTCGTTCCTGTTTCTCGGTCCGACCGGCGTCGGCAAGACCGAGCTGACCAAGGCGCTGGCCAGTTTCCTGTTCGACAGCGACCAGGCCATGGTGCGCATCGACATGTCCGAGTTCATGGAGAAACATTCGGTGGCACGGCTGATCGGCGCCCCGCCCGGTTATGTCGGCTATGAAGAGGGCGGCTACCTGACCGAGTCGGTGCGCCGCAAGCCCTATGCGGTGATCCTGTTCGATGAGGTCGAGAAGGCGCACCCCGATGTGTTCAATGTGCTGCTGCAGGTGCTCGATGACGGCCGCTTGACCGATGGTCAGGGACGCACCGTCGATTTCCGCAATACCGTCATCGTCATGACCTCGAACCTCGGTTCGCAGCTGATCCAGGAACTGGCCGGTGATGAGAATTACGGCGCGATGAAGCAGGCGGTGCTGGAGGTCGTCGGTAAGCACTTCCGGCCCGAGTTCATCAACCGTATCGACGAGGTCGTGGTGTTCCATCCACTGCTGGCCGGGCAGATCCGGGCGATCGCCAACATCCAGATCGATTATCTGCGCAAACGGCTGCGCGAGCGCGACATGGACATCCAGCTCAGCACCGCCGCGCTCGATCTGCTGGGGCTGGCGGGCTTCGATCCGGTGTACGGCGCACGGCCATTGAAGCGCGCGATCCAGCAACGGCTCGAGAACCCGCTGGCACAACAGATCCTGTCCGGTCACTATCTGCCCGGCGATGTCATCACCGTCGATGCCGATGGCGAGCAGCTGGTGTTTGGTAAAGGCGCGGCCAGGCAGGCCACGGCGGCCTGAGTGGCCCCGCGCCGGGACGGTCCCTTCGGTATGCAGCCAGGGCTGCTACTCAGGACAGGCCCTTCGGTATGCGCTACGCGCTACTCAGGACAGGCCCTTTGATCGCAGCTCACGCCGCTACTCAGGGCGAACGGGGGGGGTGAAGCCGAATGTGGTGAGTAGGCGCAGAGCGCCGTATCGAACCATACGCGGCTGACGCCGCTACTCAGGCAGAGAGAGTTCCGTTCGTGGTGAGTAGGTGTCCTTCGGTACACGCTGCGCGCTACTCAGGACAGGCCCGAGCACCGTATCGAACCATGGACGGTCCTGTCTTGCCGCTGACGGCAATCCCTCCTATGATGGTCGGAAATATTTTCCGCTGACCAACGACCGGAGGGGAGCATGAAACAGGTGGTATCGAGACGGTGGCGGCGGTGCGCGCAGCTGGTGCTGGCACCGATGATCCTGGGCCTGATGCTGGCGGCACAGCGCTCGGCGCATGCGACGGAATATGTCTATTCGGCCAACCAGGGCGAGCATGATCTGTCGGCCTATCGCATCAACCCGAAGACCGGTCAGCTGGTGCCATTGCCGGGTTCGCCGTACAAGACCGGTCGCTATCCGGTATCCACCGTTGTGACGCCGGATGGCCGCTTCATCTATGCGACGAACCAGGGTTCAGCATCGATCTCGGCCTTTCGCCTCGATGAAGACCACGGCCGGCTGGTCGAGCTTGACGGCTCGCCGTATGCCGCCGGCCGTTACCCCGATGCCATTGAGCTGTCCATCGACGGCCGGTTCGCCTATGTCGCCAATGAAGATGACGATCAACTGCGGATCTTCGCCGTTGACGCCCAAACTGGTGCCTTGCATGATCTGGGTCTGACAGCTGCAACCGGTGCCCATCCGATCGGCGTGACGGTGGCGCCCAACAACCGCTTTGTCTATGTGTCGAACTTCAATGGCAGCAGCGTCAGCGCCTACCGGCGTGATCTGCAGAGCGGTGCGCTGACCGCGGTCGGTGGGCCGGCCGCGACCGACGAACATCCGATCTATACCGCAGTGTCGCCGGATAACCGCTACCTGTATGTCGCCAACTATGGCTCGATCACGGTGTCGGCCTTTGCCATCGATAGTGACAGCGGGGCGTTGACACCGGTACCCGGCTCGCCGTTCCGTGCCGGCGCCCAGCCCTATTCGGTCACCGTCGATCCGAAGATGCATTATGTCTATGCCGCGAACTGGGGCAGTCATGATGTATCGGTATTCCGGTTGCAAGCGCAGAGCGGCGCGCTGGTCGAGGTCCAGGGTTCACCGTTCAAGACCGACTGGTTCCCGTATGCAGTGGTCGTCGACCAAAGCGACAAGTTTGTCTATGTCGCCAACAACGGTGCCGGCAATATCAGCGCCTACCGCATCGATCAGCGTAGCGGCGCCTTGAAGGACATCAAGGGCACGCCGTTCCTGTCCGGTGCCGGACCCTATTCGCTGGCGCTGGGCAAACGTCCTGGCGCGGCGCGGACTGCCGGTGTGACCCATGTGGTGGCGGCAAAGGACCGCGGTATCCACCACTGAGTCGCGGGGTGAAGGCCTTGCCCCGTTCATGGTTCGATACGCGGCTCGCGCCGCTACTCACCACGAACGGAACCCTCCGTTCCGTTCGTCCTGAGTAGCGCTGCATAGCAGCGCGTATCGTTCGATACGGCGCTCGGGCCCTGTCCTGAGTAGCGGCACAAGTCGCATATCGAAGGGCCCGTCCTGAGTAGCGCGTATCGAAGGGTTGAACGACCGCTGATCTTCCAGGGAGGGAGGGTTCAAAATGTTCTGGGTCTATATGCTCCGTTGTGCTGATGGCAGCTATTACTCGGGCCACACAGAGGAGCTGGCACGGCGGATAGCAGAACATCAGGCGGGTGTGTGTGATGGCTATACATCGCGTCTCTTGCCGGTTGTAGTGGTGTGGTCCGAGCAGTTCACGACCCGCGAAGAGGCCCTGGTTGCCGAGCGGCAGATCAAGGGTTGGAGCCGCAAGAAAAAAGAGGCGTTGATCCGCGGTGATTGGGCTGCGGTGTCCAGGGCGGCAAAGAAGGATTTTTCCAGCATAAGACGCACAAGACAAGGTATATCGCGCAAGCACCCGGCTGATTTTGAATAGTGTGGGCCGTTCATGGTTCGATACGCGGCTCGCGCCGCTACTCACCACGAACGGCCCCGCCGCTCCGTTTGTCCTGAGTAGCGCCGCGTTGTGGCGCATATCGAAGGACCGTCCATGGTTCGATACGGTACTCGGGCCTGTCCTGAGTAGCGCGCAGCGTGTACCGAAGGACACCTACTCACCACGAACGTAACCCTCCGTTCCGTTCGCCCTGAGTAGCGCTGCGCAGCGGCGCGTAT
>JACREF010000001.1 GCA_016218365.1 Gammaproteobacteria bacterium | reverse complement strand
GCGGCTCGCGATTATGGTGAGGAGGTATGCATCTACGATTGCGGGACGGCGCTGACCATTGATGTGCTGATACAAGGTCGGCATCAGGGCGGTCTGATATTTCCAGGCAGTCGGTTGCTGCAGCGCAGTCTGTGGCAGGGTGCTCAAGCCATCCCGACAGATCTGGCCCCGGCCATGCCCATTGAGCCGGCACTGGCAAACAATACCGCCCAGTGTGTTGCCAATGGCAGTGTGTTTGCACTGCTGGCCATCATCAGGCAGTTTGCCGATCAGGCCGGACAGCGCCCTGCAGGTCAGCAGGCCGTGCATCTGCTGTGTGGTGGCGAGGCGGAGCGCCTGTTGCCATGGTTGGATCAGCGATTCCTGCATCGGCCTCATCTGGTATTGCAGGGTCTGGCGACCATCGCCATGGCACAATGATGAGGCGCATTGTATTGGTACTGCTGCTTGCCAATCTGCTGTTGCTGGCGTGGTACTTGTTGGCGGGCGGCAGGGTGGCGCAACAGCAGGGTGCTGCGGATGTGGCAGGACGGGGGCAGGCGGCCCCGCCGCTGACACTGCTGAGCGAATTGCCAGCGCCGCCGCAGGCGCCAGAGGCGCAGCAACAGCTGTCGGTGCCCGATGAGCGACAGAGCTGTTATATATTGAAACCTTTTTATGAGCGTGTCACGGCCGATCCGTTGGCCGAGATGCTGAATCACCTGCATGGTGTACAGGCCGAAGTGGTCGAGGTTCCGTATGAATGGCGCTCCGGATATCGGGTGCAGATCGGGCCCTATCGCGGTTACTCTGCGGCGCGCGACAAGCTGCGTGAATTGCGGCAGCGCAAGGTCACTGATCTCGATATCATCAGGGCCGGTGACCGGTATTTTGTCTCGCTGGGGTTTTTTGCCAAGCAGGGCACGATGGTGGAGCGGCGGCAACAGATTACCTCATTGGGATATGAAGTGCAGGTGCAGGAGGTGTTTCGTCGCGGGACCCGCTACCAATTGCTGTTGCAGCTGTTGCCGACGGTCAGTATTGACGAGGTCAAGGGCCACCTCACCACTGCCGGGGTGGCGGCGCAGCAACCAGCGCCGGTCGCCTGTGATGTATCTGGCTGAGCACTATTGGCTTTTTATTGCCACAGGCATTTGTTAGAATTGGCGGCCACGGACCAAGGCTGGCGTAGCTCAGTTGGTAGAGCAGCTGATTTGTAATCAGCAGGTCGCGGGTTCGATTCCCATCGCCAGCTCCAATATCCCTGTCCAGTCTCACGTTGTCATTGCCGGATTATAGATAGATCCGGCTCTGAGTCTTCCCGCTATCAGCGCGGGCCATGACCGGTTGCTTGCGGTTATGTGAGCGCGGCGGCTAAGCTGGGAGTAACTATCAGTTGCGAGGCGCCGTATCTGCATTATCCGCGTCGACATCATCATCCTGATGCAGTGATTGCAGCAGCTGATACAGTTGCATGCCGACCAGCATGGCTATAACGAAGGACAGTGCAGCAAGCGAACCAGAAAAAGATGCCACCAGCCCCGGGCCCGGGCAGTAGCCGGCCAGACCCCAGCCGGCACCAAAGAGGCCGGCGCCGGTGACCAGCCGTCTGCTGATCAATCGACGCCGCGGCATGGTGAATGCTGCTTCGAATACCGGATGGCGGCGGCGGATGATCAGCCGGTACAGCATCATGTTGACACCGACGGCGCCGCCCATGACAAACAGCATGCTGGGATCCCAGTGTCCGCCACTGATATCGAGGAAGTTGATGATCTTCTCGGGCTGGGTCATGCCGGCAATGCCGAGTCCGAGCGCAAACAGCAGGCCAGAGATAAATACCGTGAGCCACTTCATCGTATCAGCCCCCGATCATGTGATTGACAACGAAGACTGTCAGCATGCCTGTGGACATGAATACCGCCGTGGCCACGATGGAACGCAGTGATAGCCGGCTGATCCCGCATATGCCATGACCGCTGGTGCAGCCGCGGCCCAGCGCCGAGCCATAACCGACCAGCAATCCGGCGATGATCAGGCCCGGCAGCGCGCGCGGGCTGTCACCGATCAGCGTCGGGTTGCTGAGGTGGATCAGCACGCCGCCCAGGCCCAGGCCGGCCAGGAATAACAGACGCCACCCCCGGTCGCTGCTGCGCAGGCTCAATGCCTCGGCCGTGATATTGCTGACACCCAGTATCCGCCCATTGAATAAAAAGAGCGTGGCGACGGCAAGGCCAATCAGCACGCCACCCAGCAGCGAGGTTATCGGGTCAAAATCTGTCATGGTATAGGTCAGCTCGTTCGGTGTTGGATATGGAGGATCCGGGGGATCAGCGACTGACGGTCCGGACGTGTCCCAAGTATACCGGCATTATTATTCAGCTCAATACATTCTGAGTTAAAGGCAGCGATGCCGGGTCGGGGTGGTAAAGTCCCGGCCATTTTGCTATCACCAGCACGGCCGGGGGGGCGGAGGATAAGCCTGCGATTATCGGTTGGGTACGGACTTGCCGGTCTGCGGCAATGCGGTGATGTCATTGATAGAGGTTGAGGGTGAGAGATTTCTCGCGCGTTTGGCGATTTCCTTCAGCACGGTGTTGAGCACTGTTTCCTTAATCAGTTCGGCATGAATATGATAATAATGCAGCAGGCAGCGTACTGGCTCATGCAGGCTGGCGCGGCGGGTGACCTCGAAATTTGTCCAGGCCAGTACCGGCAGATCATACAGCGTCCGGTCAACACAGACCCAGGAGTTGTCGTCCAGCACGATGTCCATGCCACGCAGCCCGGGCAGTTCAAGGCGCATCGGGTTTTCGATGCGTAGCAATCCAAGTCGAATCTGATTGTAACGGTGACCATCTATCATTGATGGTTCTGTTTTTAGTTTTGGAATGTCCTCAATTCTGGATTTCATGTGTTATATACCTACTGCGTTAGGATGAATTGTTCCTGCCCTATTTAACGGCACCCCGGCCCCCTTCTGAAGCCAAGGCGTCAATATCCTGACGCTGAGGTGTGCAAGCCCTTGCGCAACATTTTGATCTGTCTGAGGTTGTTTTTTTGCCAGGGGAAACGGCGAGACCAAGCGTTGTTATGGCTAACCGCTGTACAGGACGCGCCGATACTATATATGTCCGGTAACAGGTCGCCGCACCGGCCCTTATGCGGCGGGTGGGATAAGGTCGATCGTCAGTCAAAGGTTTGGCAGCCATGACTACATTATTTGTTGGTAATCTTCCTTTCAGTTCATCCGAGGCCGAGTTGCGTGGCCTGTTTGAGCAGTACGGTGTCGTGTCATCGGTCGTCCTGGTCAGGGATCGTGATTCCGGCCGGCCGCGCGGTTTCGCATTTGTTGACATGGATGATCAGAGTGCAGCCGAGGCGATGCTGCATATGAATCATATTGAATTGCAGGGGCGTGTGTTGCGTATCAACAGGGCGCGGCAGCGTGGCCCAGACCCGGGTCGGGCCCGCTGACAGCAAAGAGCGCGGGATTTCCGATAGTGCTGGCGCATGATGTCATGCCCCGGTTTTTTTGCATAATTCCAAGGTTTGAGCAACAAGGACTGGCATGGCTGATGGTGGCCTGTCGTGGCACCCCTTATTTTCTCTGAGGTCGTGGCCGATGCAGTCAAGGGTCACGGGTGGCGGATGCTCTGGCGTACATGATGAAAATCCTGTTTACTGGTTAGCGGTATTTATAGAGGGTAGGGTAGGAAATGGTACAGAGGATTGGTACGCCGCTGACCGACAAGGCATTGCGGGTGATGCTGCTTGGCAGTGGTGAGCTTGGCAAGGAGGTCATCATCGCCATGCAGCGTCTGGGTGTGGAGGTCATCGCGGTAGATCGCTATGCCCATGCCCCGGGCCATCAGGTTGCCCATCGCAGCCATGTGATCGATATGTCCGACCCTGCGTTGCTGCAGGAGCTGGTCAGGCGGGAGCGGCCCCACATCATCATCCCGGAGATCGAGGCCATCGCCACCGATGCCCTGGCGCAGATCGAACTGGAGGGTCTGGCGGAGGTGATCCCGACGGCACGCGCTGCACAGCTGACGATGAATCGTGAAGGTATCCGGCGCCTGGCGGCGGAGCAATTGTCATTGCCGGTTTCCGGATATGCGTTTGCCAGCTCTCTCGCTGAACTTCAAGCAGTCATTGATGACCGCATCGGCTTCCCCTGTTTTGTCAAACCGGTCATGTCATCCTCCGGCAAGGGACAATCCCAGTTGCTGGGGCCCGGTGATGTTGCGCCGGCCTGGGACTATGCGCTGTCCGGTGGTCGTGTCAATCGTGGCCGGGTCATCGTCGAGGCGAAGATCGAGTTTGATTACGAGATCACGCTGCTGACGGTACGTGGCGTGGCGGGGAGTGGTGAGGCCGAGACCGTGTTCTGTGATCCGATTGGTCACCGTCAGGTGGCCGGGGATTATGTCGAAAGCTGGCAGCCCCAGCCCATGTCGCAGACGGCGTTGGCCCGGGCCCGCGACATTGCCGGATCGGTGACCGCTGCGCTGGGCGGGCGCGGTATCTTCGGTGTCGAATTGTTTGTCAAAGGTGATCAGGTATGGTTCAGCGAGGTCAGCCCGCGGCCGCATGACACCGGTATGGTGACGCTGATCTCACAGCGCCAGAACGAATTTGAATTGCACGCGCGTGCGGTACTTGGGCTGCCCGTCGACACCTCGATGTCGGTTGCAGCCGGGGCCAGTGCAGTGATCTATGGCGGGATTGATGCGGATGCGGTGTGTTATCACGGTGTCAGCGCGGCCCTGGGGATCCCAGGCACCGATCTGCGGCTGTTTGGCAAGCCGCATTCTTTTATCAAGCGCAGGATGGGTGTGGCGCTGGCGCATGGCCAGGACGTACCGCAGGCGCGGGAACGGGCCTGCGCTGCGGCCGCATGTGTCCGGGTGGCAACCGAGTAACAGGCCGCAGTCAGCAGGATACTATTCGAATGAACGATTCGATCTTGATCGAGATCCTGATGCTGCTGGCTGCGGCCGTGATTGCCGTGGCCGGTTTCCGCCGCTTCCACCTGCCGCCGATCCTGGCCTACCTGACCGTGGGTGTGATCGTCGGCCCCTATGGCCTGGCGCTGGTCAGCGACACCGAGGATACCAGGTTGCTGGCAGAATTCGGTATCGTATTCCTGCTGTTTACCGTTGGTCTTGAGTTCTCGCTGTCGCAGTTGATGGCGGTCAAGAAGGAAGTCCTGACCATGGGTGGCGCCCAGGTCGTGCTGACGACCGCGCTGATCGGCAGCGTGGCCTGGCTGTTCGGCATGTCGCCGGTCGAGGCATTTGTCATCGGCGCAGTGTTTGCCATGTCATCGACGGCGATTGTGGTCAAACAGCTGGCCGAACAGTTGGAGCTGGGTTCGCGTCATGGCCGTCTGTCGGTGGGCATCCTGCTGTTCCAGGATGTGTCAGTGGCGCCATTTCTGATCATCATCCCGGCGCTGACCGGGGTCGATGATGTTTCGGTTTCCGATCAGCTTGCCGGTGCCGTGATCAAGGGCGGTATCATCGTGATAGCGATGGTGGCGGTAGGCCGCTGGCTGTTGCGGCCGCTGTTTCACGAGATTGCACGCTCACGTTCTTCGGAACTGTTCACGCTGACCGCCTTGCTGTTTGCCTTGACCGCGGCATGGGTGACCCATTATTCCGGTTTGTCGCTGGCGCTGGGGGCGTTTCTGGCCGGGATGATGCTGGGTGAGACCGAATTCCGTCATCAGGTCGAGGTCGATATCCGGCCATTCCGTGACGTGTTGCTGGGGCTGTTTTTTGTCACCATCGGCATGATGCTGAATATCGGGCTGCTGCCGCAGATCGTACTGTGGGTCTTGCTGCTGGCGCTTGCCATCGTGCTGTTGAAGGCGGTGCTGATCAGCGTCTTGATGCGGCTGCTGGGTGTCAATTCCGGGGTCGCGGTCCGGACCGGCATCGTGCTGTCGCAGGGTGGCGAGTTTGGTTTTGCCCTGTTGTCGCTGGCGATGGGTTCCGAGATCCTTGGGGCGCAACTTTCACAGATCATGCTGGCCGCGCTGATCTTCAGCATGATCCTGACGCCATGGCTGATCAAATACAACGGCACGATCGCCAAATATCTGTGTTCGGAAAGTTATTTGCAGAATCGCGCCCAGCTGGTGCAGGAGGTGGCGCAATCGGCACGCACCCTGTCGGGGCATACCATCATTTGCGGCTACGGCCGTATTGGCCAGAATATTGCGCGCTTTCTTGATCAGGAAAATCGCCCCTATCTGGCGCTGGATCTGGATCCGTTGCGCGTCAAGGTGGCGCGTGAGGCCGGCGAGCCGGTGATCTATGGTGATTCGGCGCACATCGAGATCCTCGAGGCGGCCGGTCTGATGCAGGCGCGGGTGCTGGTCATCAGTTTTGATGATATCTATGCTGCACTGAAGATCCTGCCACAGGTGCAGAAGGCGCGGCCCGATATGCCGGTGCTGGTACGCACCCGCGATGACAATAATCTGGAACGCTTGCAGCGCGCCGGCGCGACCGAGGTGATACCGGAAACGCTGGAGGCCAGCCTGATGCTGGCCTCGCACCTGTTGTTGCTGCTCGAGGTGCCGACTGCCGACATCATTCGCCATGTTGAACATGTGCGGCATGATCGTTACCAGATCCTGCGTGAGGTGTTCTATGGTCAGGATGACATGTCGGTGACCGGGGGGCCCTATGTGCCCGGCAGAAGGTTGCATTCGGTGACGCTGAGTGCCCACTCCAGTGCCGTTGGTCGCCGGCTGGACGAGATCGATCTGGCGGCGCTGCATGTCTCCGTGACGGCGATCAGGCGTCATGGCATCAGGGGGCAGAATCCGGCGCCGGATACGCTGCTGATGGCGTCCGATACCCTGGTGTTGTATGGCGGGGCGGACGACCTGAAGCGGGCCGAGGAACGGCTAAACCGTACTCAATCTTAGTGCGGATGGCCCATCATTGACCAGCTGGACCGTGCCTTCCAGATAGGCAAGCAGCACATCGCCGGTGAGGCGGCGGCGCCAGCCACGCAGTACGTCGAGATCACGCTCACCGAGCACCAGCTGTTCGAGTTCCTTGCGGCCGCTGAGCAGCGCCGGATTGATCCGGTGCTGCTCAGCGCACAACCGGGTCACAGCCAGCAGGCAATCGGTCAGCGCCTCCTGCTGCAGCGTCAGCGTGGCTGAACGCCGGGGTCGTGGCGGTGGCGGGGCACCGCTTGCCGCCGCAATCTGCTCAATCAGTGTTGCCCCGTACTGCCGGACGGTGTTGTCGCGCAACGACCGTAGTTGCGCCAGTTGCGCGACGTCACGTGGCCGCAACCGTGCCAGATCCAGCAGGACCTCGTCGCGCAGCACCCGGCTGCGCGGCACGTCCAGTTGCCGTGCCTGCTGTTCACGCCAGGCCGTCAGTGTGCTCAGTACGGCGAGTTGTGACGGATTCAGCCGTTGACTGCCGTGGATCTTCTGCCACAGCTGTTCGAGCGGGGGCTGCAGCCGTTGCGGGTTGGCCAGTTCGGCAAAATCATCATCCAGCCAGTCGAGGCGGCCTTGCTGCTGCAGGTCGTCGCGCAGACGGGAATAGATCGACAGCAGGTGGATGACATCGTCCCAGGCATATTCGATCTGCTCCCGGCTCAGTGGCCGGCGCCGCCAGTCGGTGCGGGTCTGGCTCTTGTCGAGGTCGATGTTGAGCAGGCTCTTGACCAGTGCCGCATAGCCGCACTGCAACGGAAATCCCAGCAACGGGGCGGCGATCTGGGTGTCAAATAACGGGGTCGGCATCCGGCCACACAGGTGAAACAGGATCTCCAGATCCTGGCCGCCGGCATGGAACAATTTCAGGATGTCAGGGCGATAGATCAGGTCGAGCAGTGGTTGCAGATTGCTGATGCGCAGCGGATCGATGCAGGCGGCAATATCGTCATTGGCGATCTGCAGCAGGCACAGCTCGGGGTAATAGGTTTCTTCGCGGATGAACTCGGTGTCCAGGGCCAGGTAAGTGCTGTGCTGCAGGCGCTGGCACAGTGTCGCCAGCTGCTCCTCGGTCTCCACCAGCAGGCATTCGGGGCGCGGGCTCATAGTGCGGGTGCGGCCATCACAGGTCGGCGTCGCTGCGCTGTTTGGCCTCGGTGACATTAAGCGCCCGGCCCAGGAATTCGCTGTTATGTAATGCGCGTATCGCCCGCAGCGCGTCGGTGCTGTCCATTTCTACAAAGCCAAAACCCCGCGCCTTGTTGGTATGCTTATCGGTGGCAATGCGTGCCGAATGGACGGTACCGAATTGGGCGAACAGCGTGCGCAGATCCTGGGAGGTGGCGCGGAAGGCGAGGTTGCCGACGAACAGCGTCAGGCGCTGCTGCCCGGCGCTGCCCGGCGGGGGCGCGGCAGCGCCGGGCCGTGAACCCAGGGTGCAGGCCACGGTGCCGGTGACGGTGCCGATAAGCAGGCCTATTGCCAGTACAACCGCTGCGGATACCGGTTCCGGGAACAGCAGCGGTGTCAGCAGATAACCGGCCAGGGCAAGGAGGATGGCGGCGCTGCCGCCCCTGAGTAGGGCTGGATTCATGGGTCTGTCCTGTAGGGCTGAATTCCGGGTCGGGGCTGGGGCCAGGGTCGGATTGAATACCGGCGGTTAGTGTAGCAAATCCCCGCCACCATGCCATGGGTTTATCCGGGAATTGGTGCCCGTTTTGCTGCCCAGCCACTTTTTCAGTTGTAAGCGGCAGTGTGATAGGATGGCGCCTTTGTCATTTGGGGGCGGAAGGCTGGCATGCTGGAGGCGCGTGATCTGGCCGCGTTGCGTGGCGACCGCAGGCTTTTTTCCGGGCTCGATTTTGCCGTTGAGGCCGGGGACCTGTTGCAGGTCGCAGGCCATAATGGCAGCGGCAAGACCACGCTGTTGCGCATGCTGGCGGGACTGATCGTCCCCGAGCAGGGCATGATCCTGTGGCAGGGCCAGCCATTGCGGACGCAGCGTGAGGACTATGCGCGGGACCTGTTCTATTTCGGGCATCTGCCGGGCTTGAAGGATGAGTTCAACGGCGTCGAGAACCTGCGATTTGCCAGCGAGCTGGCCGGGACCCTCGTCACTGCCGGCGAGGCCGCAGGTGCGCTGGCCCGATTTGGTCTGGAAGGTTTTGAGGACCTGCCGGCCAAGGTGCTGTCGCAGGGGCAAAAGCGGCGCGTCGCGCTGGCCCGGCTGTTGCTCAGTGAGGCGCGGTTGTGGGTGCTTGATGAACCTTTTACCGCGCTGGATGTCAGTGCCATAGATGTGTTGCGCGCCATCCTGCAGCAGCATCTGGTACGGGGCGGGATGCTGGTCATGACCAGCCATCAGGATGTGGCAGTGACGCACAGTGGCCGAGTCAAGCAGCTAAGGCTGGGGCGATGAAGCGGACTGGTACGCTGGGGGCGATGCGGTGTATGCTGGTGCGCGACCTGACACTGGCGGTCAGGCGCCTGTCCGATGTACTGACGACACTGTTTTTCTTTGTCATCGTCGTCAGTCTGTTTCCGCTTGGTGTGGGCCCTGATCTGGACGTGCTGCGGTCCATTGCCCCGGGTGTGGTCTGGGTCGCGGCACTGCTGGCATCGATGCTGGCATTGGGCCGCTTGTACAGCAGTGACTATAATGATGGCACGCTGGAGCAGCTGTTGGTGGCCCCGCAGCCGCTGTCATTGCTGGTGCTGGCCAAGGTTGCAGCGCACTGGTTGATATCAGGCGCGCCGCTGGTGGTGCTGGCGCCGCTGCTGGGTATGTTGCTCGGTATGCCGGCCGATGCCCTGCAGACGCTGTGTTGGTCGTTGTTGCTGGGTACGCCGGTGATGAGCCTGATCGGCGCGGTGGGGGCGGCGCTGACACTGGGTCTGCGCGGCGGCAATGTGCTGGTGGCCTTGCTGGTATTGCCCTTGTACATCCCGGTGCTGATCTTCGGCGCGGGTGCCGTCGAGGCGGGCATGTCAGGGCTGGGTGCCGATGCCCATCTGTCACTGCTGGGTGCGCTGCTGTTGCTGGCGCTGTGTTGTGCGCCGTGGGCCGCGGCGGCAGCCCTCAGGATTTCAATGGAATAGTATTGGTTGTTGAACGGATGAGTGGAATCAACTGGTTCAAATACGCGTCACCGGCGAGCTTCTACCCGCTGGCCGGACGGCTGGTCCCGTGGTGCGGCGGGATCACGGTGATATTGTCACTGATCGGGCTGTACATCGGTTTTTTTGTCGCCCCCACCGATTTTCAGCAGGGTGAGGCCTACCGCATCATCTTCATCCATGTGCCGGCGGCCTGGATGTCGATGTGCATCTATGTCGTGATGGCCGGTTACGCCGCGCTGGGTCTGATCTTCAACACCCGGCTGTCAGCGATGATGGCCACGTCACTGGCGCCGACCGGCGCGATGTTTACCTTCCTCGCGTTATGGACCGGCGCGCTGTGGGGCAAGCCGATGTGGGGGGCGTGGTGGGTGTGGGATGCCCGGCTGACCTCGGAGCTGATCCTGCTGTTCCTGTATATCGGTTTCATGTCACTGCAGGCATCCATTGATGACCCGCGTCGCGCCTCGCGCGCCAGTGCGTTGCTGGCCCTGGTCGGGGTGGTTAATGTGCCGATCATCTATTTCTCGGTAAAGTGGTGGAACACCTTGCATCAGGGCGCATCGATTCGCTTTGATGCCGCGCCGACGATGGCGGCCACGATGTTGACCGCGATGCTGGTGATGACGCTGGCATTCTGGGCCTACACCATCACCGTGGTGCTGATGCGGGTGCGCAGCGAGATCCTGGAGCGCGAGCGTCACACCGACTGGGTTGCAGAGACGCTGGAACAGGGCAAGTGATGTGAGTGACTTCTTCGCCATGGGCGGATACGCCTACTATGTATGGGGTTCCTATCTGGTGACGCTGCTGTTTATGGTGGCAGAACTGCTATTGGTGATGCGGCGCCGTCGCCGGCTGTGGGAACGTCTGCTGCGGATGCGTCGTGTAATGGCCACTACTCACGACAGGATCGATGATGAAACCCCGGCATAAACGTATGGTCATGATCGTGCTGGCACTGGTGGTGCTGGCGGTGGCCGCGACCCTGGTGCTGCGCGCCTTCAACAGCAATCTGGTGTTTTTCTTTACCCCCAGCGACGTCGTGGCCAACAAGGTGCCGCAACAGAAGACCTTTCGTCTCGGCGGGCTGGTCGAACAGGGCAGTCTGCAGCGCCAGGATAACGGCCTGACGGTACATTTCCGCCTCACCGATAATGCCCAGACCGTAAAAGTGGTCTACACCGGCATCCTGCCGGACCTGTTTCGTGAGGGGCGCGGCGCGGTCACCGAGGGACGGATGGGGCCGGACGGGGAGTTTCATGCCGAGCAGGTGTTGGCCAAGCATGACGAGAATTATATGCCGCCCGAGGTGGCGGAGGCGTTGAAGAAGACCGAACAGGATCGCCAGGCGGCGGCAGCGGCAACAGGAGCACAGGGTAAATGATTCCAGAGATTGGCCATTTTTCACTGATCATGGCGCTGCTGATGGCGATGGTCCAGGGCACGCTGCCGGTGATCGGTGCGGCGCGCGGCAACAGCGCGTGGATGGCGGTGGCGCGCCCTGCCGCGCAGGCCTTTTTTGTCTTCATTGCCGTGGCCTTTGCCGCGCTGATCTATTCGTCGATCAACAATGATTTCTCGCTGGTGTATATCGCGAGTCATTCCAATTCGTCATTGCCGATCCAGTATCGCATCGGTGCGGTGTGGGGTGGTCACGAAGGATCGATGCTGCTGTGGGTGCTGATGCTCGGCGGCTGGGGTTGCGCGGTGTCGCTGCTCAGCAAACGTCTGCCCGATGAAATGGTGGCGCGGGTGCTCGGTGTGCTGGGGTTGATCGCCATTGGTTTTGTATTGTTCATCCTGTTGACCTCGAATCCATTTGAGCGGCTGTTGCCGGCGGCGCCGGATGGCCGCGATCTGAATCCGTTGTTGCAGGACCCCGGACTGGTGATCCATCCGCCGATGCTGTACATGGGCTATGTCGGTTTTGCCGTGGCCTTCGCCTTTGCGATCGCGGCCCTGCTGGGCGGCAAGCTCGACGCGGCGTGGGCGCGCTGGTCGCGGCCCTGGACCACGGTGGCATGGATGTTCCTGACCTGCGGCATCGCACTCGGCAGCTGGTGGGCCTATTACGAACTGGGCTGGGGCGGCTGGTGGTTCTGGGATCCGGTGGAAAATGCATCGTTCATGCCATGGCTGGTCGGCACCGCGCTGATCCATTCGCTGGCGGTGACCGAGAAACGCGGCAGCTTCAAGAACTGGACGGTGTTGCTGGCATTGATGGCCTTTTCACTGAGCCTGCTTGGCACCTTCCTGGTGCGCTCCGGCGTGCTGACCTCGGTGCATGCCTTTGCCACCGATCCGGAACGTGGTGTCTTCATCCTCGGTTTCCTGTTTGTGGTGGTGGCCGCCTCGCTGCTGCTGTATGCGCTGCGTGCCGGCCAGGTGGGGGGCGGTGGCAGCTTTGCGCTGTTGTCGCGCGAGTCATTATTGCTGTCGAACAATGTGCTGCTGGTGGTGGCGGGCGCAACGGTGCTGCTCGGTACCCTGTATCCGCTGATCATCGATGCGCTGAAACTGGGCAAGATCTCGGTCGGCCCGCCGTATTTTCAGTCGGTGTTCGTGCCGTTGATGGTGCCACTGGTGTTCCTGATGGGGATCGGGCCGATCGCGCGCTGGAAAAAGGCGACGCTGCCGGAGATCGTCGTCCGCCTGCGCTGGGCCTTTGCCGCCGCGCTGGTCACCGCGCTGCTGCTGCCGCTGGTGCTCGGCAAGTGGACGCCGCTGATCAGCCTGGGCCTGTTGCTGGCGTCGTGGCTCATGATCACGGTGATCCTCAACCTGGTGCAGCGCATCCGGCGCAATATCGGGCTCGGCCTGCCCGGGCTGTCGGGGATGACGCGCAGCTATTTCGGCATGCAGCTGGCGCACTTTGGCGTCGCGGTGTTCATCGTCGGCGTGACGATGGTCAAGGGCTATGAGTCGGAGCAGGACCTGCGCATGGAGGTCGGTGATACCGCCACGGCAGGTGGGTATGAGTTTCGCTTTGACGGGGTTGTCGAGACCGCCGGCCCCAATTACCAGGCGACCCGCGGTTTTGTCCAGGTCAGCAAGGATGGCCGTGAACTGACGATGCTGCATCCGGAGAAACGTGTCTACAACGTCCAGACCATGCCGATGACCGAGGCCGGCATCGATACCGGTCTGGTCCGCGATCTGTATGTATCACTCGGTGAGCCGGTCAGTGGCGGGGCGTGGAGCGTGCGTATCTATTACAAGCCATTCGTCACCTGGATCTGGGGCGGCTGTGCACTGATGGCGCTGGGTGGACTGCTGGCGCTCACGGACCGCCGTTATCGCTTGAAGGTTGGCGGCAAGGGCACGCGGCCCGAGGCAGCGGGGGAGTCCAGCTGATGAAACTGTCCTGGCGCGCCCTGATCCCGTTGCTGATCTTTGTTGGCCTGGCCGGGTTTCTGGCCAGAGGGTTGTTCCTGAATCCAACCGAGGTGCCGTCGGTGCTGATCGGCAAGCCGGCACCGCTGTTCACCTTGCCGCAGCTGCATGAACCGGCGCAGACCTTCGGGCCGGCCGAGATGCAGGGCAAGGTGTGGCTGCTGAACGTCTGGGCCTCGTGGTGTGTGTCGTGCCGCGAGGAGCATCCGCTGCTGGTGAGGCTGGCACGCAGCGGCGTGGTGCCGATCTATGGCCTCGATTACAAGGACGACCCGGCGGCGGCGATCGGGCTGTTGCAGCAGCAAGGTGATCCCTATGTGCTCAGCGTCAGTGATGGCAATGGCCGTGTCGGCATGGATTATGGCGTCTATGGCGTACCGGAGACCTATGTCATCGACAAGCAGGGGGTGATCCGCTACAAGCAGATCGGGCCGATCACCGAGCAGGCACTGGACAAGACGATCGTGCCATTGATCAAGGAGCTGCAGCGATGAGACGTGGCGGATGGATAGTGCTGATGCTGGTCTCCGGCCTGATGATGGATGCGGCGCTGGCCAGGGAGGCGCAGCCCTTGGCCGAGGACCCGGTGCTGGAACGGCGCATCAACGCCTTGGGCGAGGATCTGCGTTGCCTGGTGTGTCAGAACCAGTCGCTGGCCGATTCCCATGCCGATTTTGCCATCGACGTGAAAAACGAGATGCGGCTGCAGATGCAGCAGGGCAGATCGGACCAGGAGGTCGTGGATTTTCTGGTGGCGCGCTACGGTGACTTCATCCTGTTCAAGCCGCCGGTCAAGGCGGTGACGATGCTGCTGTGGTTCGGCCCCTTTATCCTGCTGGCAGTCGGGGCCGCGGTCTTGATCGTCACGCTGCGCCGCCGCCGTCAACGCAGTGAACAGACCCCCTTGTCCGAGGCTGAGCAGCGCCGCGCCGCCGCCTTGCTGGGCGACACGCTGGATGGAGAACAGAACAGATGATGGTGTTTTATATTGTAGCGGCCCTGCTGGTCATCGCCGCCTGGTTGTTCATCGTCCCGCCGTTGCTGGGCCGTGGCCCGAAGACCGCTGCCGCCGCACGCGACGAGCTGAATGTCTCCGTCTATCGTGACCAGCTCAGCGAACTGGAACGTGACAAGGCCAATGATGTGCTGGCCGAGGAGCCGTATCAGCAGAGCCGGCGCGAGATCGAGCAACGTTTATTGGAAGACGTGGCGGCACCGCTGCCGGGCGGTGTCCCGGCCGGTCTGCCGGTTGCGCGGCCGTCGCGGGCCACCGCCATCGTGGTGGCGCTCAGTGTGCCGCTGCTGGCAGTGGGCCTGTACCTGTGGCGCGGGACGCCGGGTGCCATCACCAACAGTGCGCCGATACAGATCACTGGCAACATGTCGCAGCAGCAGGTCGCCGATCAGATCAATCGCATGGTGGCGCAGCTGGCCACCAAGCTGGAGCAGAACCCGAACGATGCCGAGGGCTGGGCGATGCTGGCCCGTTCCTATTTTGCCTTGCAGCGTTTCTCTGATGCCGTGACGGCGTTTGACAAGGCGGTTGCGCTGCAACCGGGTAATGCCCAGATGTATGCCGATTTTGCCGATGCGATGGCGATGGCCAGCGGCCAGTCGCTGGAAGGCCAGCCGATGGAGCTGATCAAACAGGCATTGCAGATCGATCCCAATAACGAGAAGGCCTTGTGGCTGGCCGGTACCGCGGCCTACGAGCGCAGCGATTTTGCTACGGCACTTGAGCACTGGCACACATTGTCGCAGTTGATGGCGCCGGGTTCGGAAGGGGCGACGGTGATGCAGCAGAATATCGCCGAGGCGCGCAGCATGATCGAGAAGCGTGATGGCAAGAAGGCGCTGGCGGCGCTTGATGCCAGGCTGGGGGTCAAGGCCGGCGCCGGCAGCAGCACACCGGCGGCCAGCAGCGGGGGCGCCAGTGTCAGCGGGATGGTGCGGGTGATGCCGCAACTGGCTGGCAAGCTTGCGCCCGGTGACAGCGTGTTTATCTTTGCCCAGGCGCCGAATGGGCCGCGGGTGCCGCTGGCGGTATGGCGCGGTCAGGCCAGCCAGCTGCCGGTGCAGTTCACGCTTGATGAGAGCATGGCGATGATGCCGCAGATGAGCTTGGCGCGGTTTGACCAGGTCATCGTGTCGGCGCGGGTCTCGAAGTCGGGCAATGCCCAGCCACAAAGCGGTGATCTGGAAGGCCGGACCGGTGTGGTGCGCACCGGCAGTCGCGATATCGAGGTGGTCATCGATCGCGTGGTGCCTTAAAGCACGGTGATGCGGCAGCGTCTGCAGCGCGCATTGTTGCCGGCCTGCCTGGCGGCTGGCATCGGCCTGACCGGCTGTCAGCAGGCCTCGCCGCCGGATGCGCTGCAGCTAGACCGGCCGTTCCCTGCCCTGGTGGTTCATGATCTTGATGGTGGCGCCTTGCCGCTCGACAGTTACCGCGGCCGGGTGGTGATATTGAACGTGTGGGCAACGTGGTGCGGGCCGTGCCGCAAGGAACTGCCGGGACTCGACCGGCTGTCCGCCCGGCTCGACCCGCAGCGTTTTGCCGTGATCGGCCTGTCGGTGGATGATGACAGGCTGGCGGCGCGCGAATATCTTGATGATATCGGTGTTGGTTTTGTTAATTATATCGATCAGGGGCGGCGTCTGGCGCGCGACCGGCTGGGCATCCGCGTCTATCCCGATACCTTTGTGATCTCGCACCATGGCATGCTGGTGCAGCGTTTCAGCGGTGCCCGCGACTGGGACGCGCCTGAGTTGATCGCGGCACTGGAACATGCCTCTCAGGGTGATTACACTGCGTTGCGGGGCATGTGAAGACATGCGCGGAATGGCAAGCGGAGGTAACATGACAATCAAGCAGATGGGTCGCGTCCTGATTGCAAGCGGGCTGCTGATGTGGGCATTCGACACCCAGGCGGCTGATCCCCAGGCCGGCAAGGCGTTGTATAACCGGCAGTGCGCCAATTGTCATGGCAGCAACGGTATGCCGCAATTGCCGGGCCTGCCGGATTTTACCCGCAGCGAGGGGCTGCTGCGCGCCGATACCGAGCTGAAGTCTGCGATCCAGGCCGGCAAGGGCATGATGCCGGCGTTTCGTGGCCTGCTGACCGAGACCCAGATCCTGGATGTCATTGCGTATCTGAGGACGCTGCACCGATGACGCGGCGGCGGTGGCTGGCGCTGGTGGTGATGTTGCTGGTTGCGGCCTGTGGCCGTGCGCCGCAGCAGGCGGCCACGCCGACGCTGGCCTTGCCGAAGATCCAGGAATCCTTCGGCATCGGTGCCGGGGTCTATGCCCGGACGCTGGCGGTGGATGAAAAGGCCGGGGCCTTGTGGATCGGCACCTCGGTCGGTGTGCACGAGGTGGACCTGGCCAGCCGTGATGTCCGCAATACCTACAGCCGCAGCAGCGGGCTGGCCAATGAATATGTGTTTGCAATCTTTGTCGATGCGCAGGGCGCCAAGTGGTTCGGCACCAACGGGGGCGGCGTGTCGCGCTTGAAGGACGGTCAATGGCAGACCTTCTTTCCGATGCACGGCCTGGCCGATTACTGGGTCTATTCTCTTGGCATGCAGCCTGACGGTGTGATGTGGATCGGCACCTGGGCCGGCGCCAGCCGGCTGGTCGTGACCGGGCAGCAGCCGGGGCGGGTGGCGGGCGTGTTTACCAATTTCGTCGGCGAGCTGGTCAATGAGTGGGTGTATGGCATCGATGTCGATCGCCAGGGCCGGGTATGGTTCGGCACCGAGGGCGGGGTGTCGATGTATGACGGCAAGCAGTGGTATGGCTGGACGCATGAAGATGAGCTGGGGGCGCCGAATCGCCTCAACCTGCCGCCGAGCAAGAACACCGGGCTGGGCACCCGTGACCGCCATGACCTGAGCCTGCTGGCCTCGGGCCAGCCCACCTATAACCCGGGGTATGTGTTTGCCATTCATGTGGCCCGCGATGGCACGGTGTGGGCCGGGACCTGGGGCGGCGGCGTCAGTTATTTCGATGGCAAGCGCTGGCGCAACCTGACCACCGAGCAGGGGCTGGCCGGTAATATCGTGTTTGCGATCACCGAGGATCGCAATGGCGACCTGTGGTTTGGTACCGATCACGGCATCTCCCGTTATGATGGCAAGACCTGGCAGACGATCGGACGTGATCAGGGACTGCCTGAAGATCACGTGTATGCGCTGGCCGCCACGGCCAAGGGGCAGGTGTGGGCCGGCATGCGCGGCAATGTGGTGCTGATCGGCCGGAGCGCCGCCACGACACAAGACAACCCGGCAAGCAAGGTGCAGCAGTGAGATTCGGATACAAAGGGCTGGCATTACTGATAGTAGTGATCGGTGCGGCGATCGCCGGCGGTTATTCGCTCGGCCTGAAACGCAGCGGACAGACCGCGGCGCCCAGTGGTGCCGCCACGACGACGGGGGCCGGCGTGGTGTCGCCCAGCAGTCAGCTACCGGCCAATCATCCGGCACTGGATGATGCGGCACCGCTGGCCGGCGCGCCGGTGGATAACCGCTTCACCCATTTCCGGGTGGGCAGCCGCAACGTCAAGAGCCTGTATCTCGAGGACCGTTATGCATGGATCGGCACCTCCGGCGGCGTGATTCGTTATGATCTGACCACCGACCAGCACCAGATTTTCGATAACAAGATCCCCGGTCTGCTGTCCAATGGTGTGTTCCATGTCAGTCGCCTGGGCGACCGCATCGCCGTCGGCACCTATGGCGGCGGGTTGTCGCTATACGATCCGGCCAAGGGCAGCTGGAAGAACTACAACATCCCGCAGGGGCTGGCCGATCAGTTTGTCTATGATGTCGTGCAGGCCAGTAATGGTGATGTATGGATCGCGACCTGGTCCGGCGCCAATCGCGTGCGCCAGGGCCGGTTTGATGATCCGAAACAGTGGAGCACCTTCACGGTTGAAAATACCGATGGGGGATTGCCGAACCGCTGGGTGTATTCGATTGCCGAAGGCCCGGATGGCGCAATGTGGTTTGCCACCGAGGAGGGCCTGGCCCGCTACCGGGACGGTCAATGGCGCAACTGGAAACACAGTGACGGACTGGGCGCGCCTTATCAGCAGGTCAAGGACTCGATCAAATTCACCAATGACCCGGGCCGCGCGTCGCAACACCATGCGCGCAACAAGGCCGAACAGGGCTTGCAGGATGTCAACGTCGCCTACAACCCGAACTACATCATCTCGCTGGCCGTGGATCGTCAGGGTGTGGTGTGGTGCGGGACCTGGGGTGGCGGGCTGGCGCGTTTTGATGGTAACAGCTGGCGCAATTACACGACCAAAGACGGCCTGCCCGCCAACCATATCTTCATGCTGCATCAGGATCGCGGCGGCCGGCTGTGGATCGGCACCAATCAGGGGTTGGCCAGCTTTAACCGCGCCGGCAGCGGTTTTGACGTCCTGACCAGCCGTGACGGGCTGTTCGCCGACAATGTGTTCTCGATGGCCGATGCCGCAGATGGTACCATGTGGCTAGGCAGCTTCGGTGGCGTGGCAAGGATCGTCAGGACCGGGCAGTGACAGTAATCTGGAGTAGCCCCTAGTTTGCAGGTGTCGATCAAAAGTCTGGGCGTGCGGCTGGCGCTGATCATCTCGGCCGTGTTGTTCGTATTGATGCTGATGGCGGGGCTGTGGGTCGATCGTCAGCTGACGCGTTCCATTCATGAAGAGGATGTGGCCCAGGCCGAGGTCCATGCCCGGTCGTTGCTGGCCAGCCTGCGGACCCTGATGCTCAATGGCCAGGGCACACTGGCGCGCGACTGGTTGCAACGGATGCGTGGTGAGCAGGGGATCGTTGATGTCGAGATCCTGCGCCGTGATGGCCGCGAGGCCTTCACTGACCTGACCACGATCAATGCGGTCAACAGTTTCGATCAGGACCGGCATTTTACCCGTGCCGCGTCACCGCCCAGGCAGCAGGCGCTGGAGTCATCAGCGCAGTTTCGTCGCGCCCTGCAGGGGCAGACGGCCTTTGATTCCGTCGGTGATGGCCATCTGACGGTGTATCTGCCGATACGCATGGAACAGGCCTGTGAAGGCTGTCATGGCTACGAACGTTCCGGATTGCGCGGGGTGTTGAAGCTCAGTGTGCTGACGCTGGGCGCCGACACCGGCGTGCACAAGATGCGGCGTGACCTGTGGCTGGTGGCGGCCGGGCTGACGATGATCATCGGGGTCATGCTGTGGCTGGTATTGGGTTTCAGTGTCTTGAGGCCGATCCAGCGCCTGCAGGCGGCGATCAGGCGGGTTGGTTCCGGAGACCGTTCGGCCCGGCTGCCGATCAGCAATGATGATGAGTTCGGTGAGTTGAGCCTTGCATTCAATCGTATGCAGGAGCAGCTGCGAGCCTCCGGGACCCGGACCAGGATGCTGGCGCACAATGTTGCGGATGCGGTCATCATCTTTGATGATGCCGGCATCATCGAGTCGGTCAATCCCGCAGTGCGTCGTGTGTTCGGTTATGCCGCGGATGAACTGGTGGGTCACCACGCCGTGCAGCTGATCCCGGAGGCCTATCGGGCTGAGGCGGAGCGCTATCTGCTGGGTTTTCTGCGCGCCAGCCGTCAGGTGCATGGCAGCGGGCGCCGCGAGTTTGTCGCCCGGCGCAAGGATGGCACGACCTTTCCGATGGAGATCGCCGTAAGTTCTATGAAGTCCGGCGGTCAGCGCCATTTTACCTGCGTGATCCGCGACATCACCGAGCGCCGGCAGCAACTCAAGGCGCTGGAATATCAGGCGCTGCATGACGCCCTGACCGGACTGCCCAATCGCACATTGTTATCTGATCGCCTGCAGCAGGCGATACACCTGGCGCATCGCAACTCTCAACGGCTGGTGCTGATGATCCTCGACCTTGATCATTTCAAGGAGGTCAACGACACGCTGGGCCACCATTATGGTGATGCGGTATTGGTGAAGGTTGCCGCCGCGATGCGTGAGGTGGTGCGCAGCTCAGATACCGTGGCGCGGCTGGGTGGTGATGAGTTTGCGGTGCTGCTGCCGAACTCCGGGCTGGAGCATGCGCGGCGCGTCGCCAACAAGCTGCATGCCGAACTGGCCAAGCCGGTTGAGTTCGACGGGCATCAATTTGTCATGGGGGCCAGCATCGGCATTGCGATCTTCCCGCAGCATGGCGTGGACCGCTCGACACTGATGCGACATGCCGATGTGGCAATGTACAGCGCGAAAAAGGCCCGTGGCGGTTTCATGGTCTACGATGCCGAGCAGGATCATCACAGCCTGTATAACCTGTCACTGATGACCACGTTGCGCAAGGCCATCGACAATAATGAGCTGGCGCTGTGTTACCAGCCGGTGATCGATACCCGCAGCGGACGTACCACCGGTGTTGAGGCGCTGGTACGCTGGCAGCACCCCGAACATGGCTTGCTGTATCCGGATGAGTTCATCCCGTTGGCCGAACAGACCGGGTTGATCAGGGTACTGACACAATGGGTGCTGGCGCAAGCGATACAGCAGTGTCAGCAATGGAGCGCGGCCGGCATTGAATTGCGGGTCGCAGTCAATCTGTCGGTGCACAACCTGCATGAGGATGATCTGCCGCAGATCATCGCCGCGATCCTGCAAGGCAAGGGGTTACGGGCGCCGCAGTTGCGCCTCGAGGTCACCGAGTCGGCGATCATGTCACGATCATCCCAGGCCCTTGAGGTGCTGACCCGGCTGCGCAATGCCGGGATTCACATCTCGATCGATGATTTCGGCACTGGCTATTCGTCACTGTCGTATCTGCGCGAGCTGCCGGTGGATGAGGTCAAGATCGACAAGAGCTTTGTCATCGGCATGTCGCGGCCCGGCAGTGATTCCACCATCGTGCGTGCCATCATTGATCTGGCGCACAACATGGGGCTGCGGGTGGTTGCCGAAGGGGTCGAGAGTCGCGAGATGCTCGATGAACTGCATATGCTGGGTTGTGATGCGGTACAGGGCTTTTATATCAGCACGCCGCTGGCGGCCGATGAGCTGGTTGCGTGGCTGAAACAGGCCGCGCAGACCACGCGGCAGCCGGTGTTATTGTGATATGGCAGCGGCCAGCGGCCGGAAGACGTCAACCTTTCTGAAGAACTGGTCGACGACATAGATGCTGCCATTTTCATCCACCGCGATACCAGATGGCAGCATGAACTTGCCGGGATAACCGGCCTCGCCACGCTCGCCGAGAAACATCAGCAGCTGCCCTTGTGGATTGAAGATCTGTACATTGCCGAACGCAGTGTCGACGATATAACTGTTGCCCTGCGCGTCGATGGCAATGCCCTTGGGGCGGGCGAACTGCCCCGGCATGCGGCCGACAGTGCCGAAGCTGGCCAGTGGCGTGCCATGGTCATCAATGACCTGGACCCGGAAGTTGCCACTGTCAACGATATGCAGCAGGCCGTCCGCCGAGACGGCGATCTGCAAGGGCAGGTTGAACTCGCCCGGGCCGCTGCCCCGGCGGCCGAGGGTGCGCAACAGCTGGCCGCTGGCGGCGTCGAAGACCTGGATGTTATGTCGTGTTGAGTCTATGCCTCCGGTGTCCACGACATAGACCTCGTTGCCATCAGGGCTGAGCGCGACATCGGACGGGCGCTGCAGCTGCTCCTTGCCGCCGAGGTAGCGCTGGAAGTGTCCATCGAGGTCATATACCACGATGCGGCGGGCGGTGGTGTCGACGACGAACAGCTCCTGACGTGTGACCGAGACCGTCAGCCCCAGCGGTTTGGTCAATTCACCTTTTTTGTCATCGAGACCGATCTCGACCAGGCGTTTGCCCGGGAGGTCGAACAGCAGCACACAGCGCTGCACGCTGTCGGAGACATAGACCCGGCCCTGATGGACTGCGACATCGAAGGGTTTGACCAGACCCTTCAGCTGCCGAGACGCACCGGTGGCAAAGAGTTTGAAGCGCTGCAGTTTGGTGAAATCCTCAATGTCACTGCTATACAGCAGCGTCCGCTCGTAGATGAAGCGCGCGGTATCGGGGGGTGGGGGATAGACCGGTATGGCGAGCGGCCGGCGGTCATCCGGCGTGGCGGCACAGCCCCCCAGCACCAGCAGCACACCCAGCCACAGTAGCGCGGGGCGGGCTATTTGATATGACATGTTTCGCAGAGACGGTCGGCGCGGGTACGCAGCAGCAATGACACGTCCGGGTTGTGCACATTATGGCAGGTCGCACATTCGACCTTGTCGTCATAGAGCTTGACGCCATTGTCGAAACCATACGGACCATCGGGCTGGCGGAAATCCGGATCGAGGTGATTGAGGCCGGCATAGGTCATCGAGATCGGATGGTCGTTCGACAGGTCCTGGCCCAGGTGTTTGATCGCGATGCTGTGGGCGCGATAACCGTTGTGGCATTTGCCGCAGCTCATCAGGTCATCGCTGCCATTGATGCGCAGATGCAGCGCGGCATCCTCGCTGCTGCGCCAGCCGTTGGGTTTGAACACCGTCATGTCAACGGCCATGGTGCCGTCATGGCATGACAGGCACAGCAGGCTGATCGGGCTCGGTGTCTTGACCTTGTTGTTCAGCGTCATGCTGTCATACAGCGTGTAGCCGCTGGTGGTTGGCTGATAGCGGTTCCAGCCCGGCAGCGCGCCTTCGGCCGCAGTGTCCTGGTGGGTGCCATCGGGTGGCAGGTGACAATAGACGCAGGGAGAGCCGTAATCCGAAAACGCCACCCCGGCCATCGCCTCGACCCCGGCCCGTTTGTTCAGGCCGGTGAAGTCGTGTTTGCTGCCGAGCAGGGTGCCGGCGGAGACCACGCCCACCACCGACAGGGTCAGCACAAGCAGCACGGTATTGATCCGGTACGGACGCTTCATGGCATGGGTTTGGAGCTATCGTCCTGTTGGTGTGATTCATTGTACCTGTGGCGATGGTCGCCGGGCAAATGGCGCCGGATAGTCCTTGGTCAGGATAGCGTTTTGCGCGACAATAGCCGCGATTGATGAGCGCAGGAGAACTCGCATCATGCATGGCCGGACAAGGGCGCCAGGATTGTTCACTACAGCGATGCGGCTGATGGCTGTGGCGCTGGTCGGCTACGGCCTGCTGGGGACTGCTGCACAGGCGGCAGGGTCCGGGGGCGCCGGGTTATACCGTGAGCATTGTGCGGTCTGTCATGGTGACAAGGGTGATGGCAACAGCCGTGCGCAACAAGGCTTGAACCCGCCGCCGCGCGACTTCACCACCGCCGAGGCCTGGGAGCAGCTGAGCCGTGAACGGATGCTGACCTCGGTGAGCTATGGCCGGCCGGACACGGCGATGATGGCCTTCAGCGGCCGGCTTGATGCGGCCCAGATTGCCAGTGTCGTTGATTATGTCCGCACTGCCTTCATGCACCGGCCGACCGCTACCCGGCAGGATAACGGGGCGCGGTTGTACAAAAAGCATTGCGCGGCCTGTCATGGCGATGGCGGGGCCGGTGCGACCTGGACCCAGAACAGCCTGAACCCGCCGCCACGCAACTTCACCGCCACCTCGCCGGATGAACTGACTGCCGAACGGATGGTGACCTCGGTGACCCATGGTCGGCCAGGGACCGCGATGATGGCATTTTCCGGCCGGCTGTCGGAACAGGAGATCCTGGCGGTGGTGGGGTTTGTGCGCGCGACATTCATGCATGTGACCAGCGGCCCGGCTGCGCCGGTCGGGACCGCTGCGGTTACGCGACCCGATCCGCTGCCCAGGCGCGCCGACCTGAAACAGTTGCTGCCGCAGGGGCTGATCGGCCAGGTCGAGGCCGGCCGGCTGTTCTATCAGGAGAACTGCGCGACCTGTCATGGTCTCAAGGGCGACGGCAACGGGCCGCGCGCCGGCTTCATCCAGCCACCGCCGCGTAACTTCACCAGCCGGGAATCCCGGTTGACGATGAACCGGCCGGCGCTGTTTGCCGCGATCAGTCAGGGCAAGCGTGGTACGGTGATGCCGGCCTGGAGTGCCGTGTTGTCGGATCAGCAGATCGCCGATGTTGCCGAATATGTGTTTCGCACCTATATCACCGCAGAAAAAAAAACGCTGAACTAGCCACTGGTCAGGCGGCGGGATTGTCAGTTCGTTATCGCCGCGGCCGCGAGCTGTATAACACCCACTGTTATTTCTGTCATGGTTATGCCGGGGATGCCCGGACGGTGGCCAGCCGCTATCTGACGCCGCCGCCGCGCGCCTTCACCGCCAGCGATCCGCGTGCCTTGGGCCGGCAGCGGATGATCGAGGCGGTCCGTCACGGCAAGCCCGGAACGGCAATGATGCCGTTTGCCGGCATCCTGCCGGCGCAGGACATCGCGACGGTGGTTGATTTTGTGCGCCGGGCCTTTATGGATGGCCGCGACGGCAATACCCGCTACCACATCGCCGCCAATGGCTGGGATGATCACCAGCGTTATGCCCCGGCCTTTCCGTTTGTCAGCGGGACACTGGCGGTCGATACCGCGGCTGATCAGCTCGATGCCGGGCAACAGGCCGGGCTGCAACTGTTCATGGCCAGTTGTGTGACCTGTCATGAAGGACGCAGCAGCGGCAAGACGGGTCTGGTGTTCGAGCCGGCTGTGGTGTCATATCCGCGTGCCGGCTACGCAGCGCAGCCGGCACGCACGCAGCATGTCGATGCCCTGACGGCGGCGACACCGTATGCGCGGCACGACGCCGCGCCTGTCATCGCCGGTCTCAGCCCGCAACAGCGGCGCGGCGAGCAGCTGTTTCAGCATAACTGCGCCTTCTGTCACGGCGCCGATGGCTCGGGGAAGAACTGGATCGGCACCTTTCTGCAACCCCATCCGCGTGATCTGCGCGACCCGGCCTTTATGCAGACCATGACGCAGCAGACGTTGCAGCAGCGGATCCATGATGGCCTGCCGGGGACCACGATGCCGGCCTGGGGCCCGGTGCTTGATGCGCAGCAGATCGCCGCGGTCGCTGCTTATGTCGAGCGGCTGTATCAGGCCTCAGCGTCCGCGCTGAAGGACAATGCTGCCGAGTTGACACAATAACGCAGTCCGCTCGGAGGCGGGCCGTCCGAGAACTGATGGCCAAGGTGGGCATCACAACGGGCGCAGCGGATCTCGGTACGGCGCATGCCGTGGCTGAGGTCTTCGCGGGTTGCGACGGCGGCGGGGACGGCCTGCCAGAAGCTCGGCCAGCCGGAGCCGGAATCGAATTTGCTGGCGGAGGAAAACAGTGCTGTCCCGCAGCAGATGCAGTGGTAGCTGCCGCGGGCCGTGTGGTCGCAGTACTCGCCACTGAACGGCCTCTCGGTGCCGGCCTCGCGGGTGATGTAATACTGCTCCGGACTCAGTAGGCAGCGCCATTCCTCGGCGCTTTTGGATAATTTGTCGGTCATTGCGGCTCCGTTAGTCGGTGAGAATGGTGTTGACGGTGATGGTGCCGTGCAGCGAACGATGCACCGGGCAGTGATCGGCGACCTCGAGCAGACGCTGGCGCTGTGTGGCATCGAGCGCGCCGCGCAGTTCAATGACGCGCTGGATCACATCGGCGGCGATGACCTTGCCCGTTCCCTCCGTGCGCACCTTGTCATGGTGCAATATGACCTGGATAGCGTCGAGTGGCCAGCCCTTGCGGTCGGCATACATGCGCAGCGTGATCGCCGTGCAGGCGCCCAAAGATGCACACAGCAGCTGGTACGGCGACGGGCCGAGGTCGCCGCCACCGCTGCTGCGCGGCTCATCGGCATTCAGGACATGACCGGCGGCGTTGATCGAGGTGAGATAATGGCCGTGTCCCAGCCGTACGCTGATCTTTCCAGGATGGTGATCAGCCATCAGCTGTACAGTACCGGTGTCGGGTTCGAGATAGCGGCGCGCCCAGGTGACGATCAGCGCCGCGGCGTGACGCGCATCCTGTTCCCGGTTCAACAGGTGATCGCAGCCGTCGAGCGCAATGAAACTCTTCGGCTGCTGCGCCGCAGTAAACAATCGCAAGGCACTGGCAAGGCTGACGGTATCATCGTCCGGCGCCTGCAATATCAATAACGGCCGCTGCAGCTGTGCCAGCCGGGCCGTCATATTGTGGTCGCGCAGCGAGTCCAGCAACTGTGGGCCCAGTTCAAAGCGTTTGCCACCGAGGGTGATGGCACGGCGCGCCGGGTCATCGGTCAGCGTATGATCGCTGGACAGCAGACGATGCAGGTCATGTGGCTCATCAGGGGTGCCGATCACCGCGACGGCGCGGCAGCCGGGCAGTGACGCAGCCGCTGATAACACCGCGATGCCGCCCAGCGAATGGCCGATCAGCAGTGCCGGCGTCTGGTGATGGGTCGTCAGCCAGTCGCTGGCGGCGATGACATCCTCGACGTTGGTGAGCAGTGTGGTGTCATCGAAGCGGCCCTGGCTGTCACCAATGCCGGTGAAGTCCAGCCGCATCACGCCATAGCCGTGTTCAGTCAGCACCTGGCTGATATAGCGGTAGGCCTTGAGCTGTTTCGAGCAGGTGAAGCAGTGCGTCAGCAGCGCCATATGGCGGGGTGTGCCGTGATCCGGCAGGTCGAGATAGGCCGCAAGCCCGATATCGTGCTGATTCGTGAAGCTGATCTTTTGCGAGCGCATGAGGATCCGTTCCGTAATGTACTGGGATTGCTGTCGTGGCATTATATCCCAGCCTGACCGGTTGTGGTTCGGCAGAGGCTGTGCAATAGTCGCGGCCATGGACCATGAGACCGACAGCGCAATCCCCGCTGCGCATCCTTATGCGCGACTTGATCCGGATCGAATACTGAATGCCGTCGAACAGTGCGGCTATCTGTGTGACGGCCGCCTGCTGGCGCTGAACAGTTACGAAAACCGCGTCTACCAGGTCGGCATCGAGGACGGCACGCCGCTGATCGTCAAGTTCTACCGTCCGGGACGCTGGAGCGATCAGGCGATCCTTGAGGAGCACAGCTTCGCACATGAGCTGCTGGAGGCCGAGGTGCCGGTGGTGGAGCCGCTGGCCGATCACCGCGGCGCGACCTTGCACAGTTTTCAGGGTTTTCGCTTTGCGTTGTTTCCGCGCCAGGGCGGACGGGCGCCGGCGCTTGACGATGCTGCGCATCTCGAACAGCTCGGACGTTACCTCGCCCGGCTGCACAACGTCGGTGCGGTGCGGCCGTTTCACCACCGCCCCGCGTTGACCATCGAGCACTTTGCCAGCGCCTCCGGGGAATATCTGCTGACGCATGACTTCATCCCGCACGAGCTGGTGCCGGCCTACCGGGCGATCTTCGAGGCGCTGGTGCAGGCCGTCACCGCGATCTTCGCTGCAGTGCCGGCCACGTCATTACGCCTGCATGGCGATCTGCATCCGGGCAATGTGTTATGGCGTGACGGTCCGCATCTGGTGGATCTTGACGACAGCTGCACCGGACCGGCGATCCAGGACCTGTGGATGCTGCTGTCCGGTGATCGTGACTACATGCAGGCGCGGCTGCTGGACCTGATCAGCGGCTACGAGGAGTTTCGTGACTTCGATGCCCGTGAGCTCTATCTGGTCGAGGCGCTGCGCACCTTGCGGATGCTGCATTATGCGGCATGGCTGGCGCGGCGCTGGGACGACCCGGCGTTCCCGCAGGCCTTCCCGTGGTTTAACAGCCCGCGTTACTGGGAAGAGCACATCCTGACCCTGCGCGAGCAGCGGGCGCGGCTCGACGAACCGCCGCTGGTGTTGTAGCAGGCTGTTGAAAAACAGCCTGTGAGCAAAGCAAAAATCACAGTTTCTGCTTTGCAGGTTGAAAAAGGCCATGGACGGCCTTTTTCAACATCCTGGTAGAGCCGATCTGCTGTTCGCTGGTGGCGATGAATGTCCGCAGCTGATCCAGCATCGATGTATACCACGGATTGTAACTGAGGCGGCGGACCACGCCCTGTTGCAGGGTATCCGTGCTGATCTCGCCCAGCACATCCTCGTCGCGCTGCCGGCAGCGCTGCCACAACGGCAGCTGGTCGAGGTAGTGATTACACAGCACATAATCGCCGGCGGCGCCGTAATGCGGCTCCTCCGGCGGCAGCAGCAGTGCGGTGTGCGCCGAGCTGACGATATGACGCGCAGCGTCACGGCTGTCCTGGAGCACGATGCGCGGGTCGCTGAGCGTCGGCGCTGCGTTGGAATACAGCAGCAGCCGGCTGGCCGGGTGACGGTTGCGGGCGAAGAACTGCAGCGTCGCCGCGCTGTCGACGGTGCGATCCTGCTCACTCAGTGCGATAAACAGCGGCAGTTGCGGTACGTTGTCATCGAGATGGTCGTCAAGCTCCCAGGTCAGGCGATGGATCTGCGCCGCGGCATTCATCGGGAAAGATTCATATTTGAACGGGTCGACGTCCGGCGCGATGTCGAGCCACGCCTGGCGCGGCAGCAGCCAGTCCCACAGACCATGGAAGCGGGTGATGATGGCCTGAGCATCGATGTGCAGCGCCGGGGCAAACAGTATCAGGCCCTTGATCGCGGGCGTGCCGGGTGCCGGGCGGCGCGTGGCCTGCAGGATCGCCAGCGTGCCGCCGAGTGAATAACCGAGCAGATACAGTTCGTGATGCTGCTGCGCGGCCAGCCTGATGCCGAGTCGCACCGCGGCATCCCAATCCTCCCAGCCTACCCGGGTCAGGTCGCCGGGACGGGTGCCATGCCCAGGCAGCAGTATGGTGTAGACATGGAAACACTGCTGGCGAAAGACATCGGCCAGCGGACGCAGCCAGTATGGCGAATCGGTCAGGCCATGGATCATCAGCACCGCGCGGGCCGGGCCGCAACCGGCCTCGGGTGCCAGCATGAACGGGCTGTTGCCATCGATGACCATCTGTGGCGTCTGCGGGTCAAGGCTGCGCCGCGCCGCGCCAATCATCTGCCGCTGCGTGGCGATATAGTCGGCGAAGGTGGCGCCGCTGAAGGTGAGCTGATCATTGAGTCCGGATGGGGTGTGGCGCTGCGCAAGCGGGGTCTCGGCCCGGCCCGGTCCCGGCAGCAGCAGAATGATTATTGATAGTGCGGCCATGACCCGGCGTGGCCAATGGCCACGGTGGCAGGGGTCAGACATAACGGTCGATGCCTCGCGTGGTCAGCGGCTCGTCGCCGGCGCCCTGCTGCAGATCGCCGTCACGGCGCATCCGGGTACGGCGCTGCCGGCCGCTGCGGGTATCGAGCAGCACCTTCTTCTGGTTGCGACGGCGGTCGCGCTGCCGGCGCCGTTCCGGGTTGCGCGGCCTGCGGTCGCGCTGTCCGCCCACCGGGGTGGTGGGTGGTCGCGGTGGTCGGGCGGTGACGGGTGGGGTGGCGGGTTCGGCGCCGAGGGCCGGGATACGTCCGCTGGCCGGGACCTGTCCCACGGTCTCCGGGGTCTCGTTCTGGATCTTCAGGTCGGTCGGGCCCTGATCATCACGGACGGTGCGGATGGTTGTCATGGCGTTTGAACCTCTTGCGTGGCAGCGGCCAGTTACTCAGCGCCGCAGCACACGCCACGGGGCCAGCAGTATGGCCAGGCTGCCGAGGACAAAGGCAGTGAAGATCACCGCCATCCAGCCCGGCATGCTGAGTCCGGCCAGTGTCCAGCTGATCGTGGCACATTCCCCGGAGCCGCGGAAGATCAGCTGCAGCGCCTCGGCCAGCGGGAAGACGTCCAAGATATAGTCGAGCCCCGGTCCACAGGCCGGAACCTGGTCGGCCGGCAGGTGTTGCAGCCAGACATGGCGGCCGGCAACCGTCAGGCCGGAACCGGCCGCGATCAGCACCAGCAGTGCATAGACCCGGATCGACCACTGACGCGGGTTATGCAGCGCCCCGGCCAGTGATACCAGCCCGATGGCGATGACGGCAATGCGCTGCAGGATACACAGCGGGCAGGGATCCAGGCCATCGACATACTGGAAATACAATGCTGTGCCGATCAGGCCGCAGCAGATAACAAAACTGGCAACAAAGAGCTGGCGTGGGGTCATCGGTTTACCTGCAGGTGTTTCCGGATCTTAACGGGATGATGGTTATGCTAAGGAACCTGATTAATTCAGAAATTACCACGGCAGTCATGCCCGCGAAAGCGGGCATGACGACAATTCGAATTAATCAGGACCTCCTTAACTGATCTGGCGTGTTTTTTGCCTGTTTATCGTCAGCGATGGAGTCTGGGGGTGGAATCCAGGGGGTAGTGGTGGCCGAGATTATCAAGTTTCGCAAGGCCCGGCCCGTTCAGCGGTCTGAAGGGCGCGGCCTGTGCCGCAGCGGTTTTCATAAATGGCTGGCCGACAATGACCGGCCGTTTGACGTCAAGCAGGGCGGACTGGTCACCCGCTATCGCTGCGCCCGCTGCGGCGCGGTTCGCACCGAGGCGCGATAACGGGGACAGAGATGCCGCGGCGGCAGGCGGTTTGCCCTGTGCCGGGTGAGGGCGGTTTTAGTCGCGACGCCTTGTTGCCGATACGCGACTGAGACACATGTGATGGTCTGTGAGGGTTCATGCTCGGGCGTCTATTGAAAGGAAGTCAGGACACAAAAAAGGCGGCGGCTCAGGCCCCGGTCGAGCGACCGGTATTGCTGGATAACAGCCAGCTGGTCGAGCTGATGCGCTGTTTTCCGATCGGCGGCAAGTTGCGGCTGTTCCCCGAGCTGCAGGACGACGTCGCGCTGGAGTCGATCGTCATCGCCTATGGCCTGAATGAACACCTGATCTATACCCAGAATGACATCCAGGTCAACATCGAGGGCGATCGGGCCTTTTTCGTCCTTGACGATAACTGGACCGACATCACGGTCCGCGATGTGCGCAGTTTTTGCCTGGTGGTGCCGTATATCCCGACCAATGATAGCGCACTGGACTACACCAGCAAGGTGGCGATGAAGGGTTGGAATCCGTTTCAGCGTGACTCCAAGCTGAAGATGGTGTCGATCCATACCGAACGCGGTGTCCCGCATCTCGAGGTGGTGGTACGCAAACGCGTGACCTTAAAAGATGGCTATTACGCCAACCACGCGGTGGTGATCCTTGATGTGATCCTCAGTTCGCTGAGTCTGGTAGATCAGCGTCAGCACCGGCGGATCAAGACGCTGCTGCCGGTGCAGGTCTCGGCCACCGAAAAGGGGGCGCGCCATGACAGTGTGATGGTCGATTTCTCCGAATATTACGCCCGGCTGGAGTTTGACATGACCAGTGCACTGGTCGAGGCACTGGTCAACACCAAGTACTTATATTTGAATATCTCGCTCGAGGCGCAGAAACGGCACTACCGGATGAAGGGCCGGATCATACGGCGCGGCGAGGGCCATCTGGTCATCGAGTTCGTCGGTATGTACAAGGGCAGCGAATTCATGGTGCTGGAATTGCTGGATGTCCTCGAGTTCAAGGCCAGCTTGCTGCAGCATCCCGAAACCCAATGAGCTGACTGCCTGCCGGGCGTCCACGCACCGGCCGCATGATTGCGGCGGCCAGGGATCCGGTAATCAGCGACCCAATCAGATATAGGTCAGCGAGGTCAGCACCGGCAGAGTATTGCCGTTGCGCGTCACCGCAACATGCACCTGGATCGTCATCGGCACCATGGACAACAGCCGCATTGACGCGCGCAGCGTGATGGGTCGTCCCGTCTCCTGATCCAGCAGGGTCAAGGTCCCGGCGCTATTGTCAACAGCGATGACGGTTCCGATGTGGGCGTTGGGCCCGGCGGCACTGCAGGCATGGGCGACGGGTGACATCAACAGCGGGCACAGCAATACCAGCAACAGCAGAAAAAGTTTTTTCATCAGCGCTGCTCCTTGCACCATGAAAAGGGATAATATTTCCTGCAACAGACGGCATGCTAGCACAGCGCTGACGGGGAGACAAAGACGGTATGCGAAATGCGGAAATTCACTACCATGGAGGCTGAGCGCTCAGTGCCATATCTGGTCATGGATTGTGCAAATGGCTGGCTAGACGGGGTGCGGCACCTGCCTTCACCGAACTTTGACCCGCGTCCTGCGCCGTGCACTATAGATCTGGTCGTTGTCCATGGCATCAGCCTGCCGCCCGGCCAGTATGGCGGCGGCTGGATCGACAGGCTGTTCACCAATACGCTGGATCCGCAGCTCCACCCGTTCTTCAGCGAGATTCAGGGCTTGCGGGTCTCGGCGCATGTGTTGATTGAACGTAACGGTGATGTGACGCAGTATGTATCGTTCAACGACCGGGCCTGGCATGCCGGGCAGTCGTGTTTTGAGGGGCGGGTGCAGTGCAATGACTTCTCGATCGGCATCGAACTCGAGGGCTGTGACACCGAGCCGTACCAGTTGATCCAGTACACGCAGCTGGCACGGGTGATCGCGGCGGTGCAGCGTTGCCATCCGCATCTGACGGCAGCGCGGATCACCGGTCACAGCGACATCGCGCCGGGCCGCAAGACCGATCCGGGGCCAAATTTTGATTGGGGGTATCTGCGTCAGCTGCTGATGCCAACCCCGTCGGCGGACGCCTAGGGGGCACATCCAGATGACATTGATTGCAATCCTGCTGGCCTTGGCCACCGAGCGCTACTGGCGCCGGCATGCGCCGTTGCGGATCTTCAGGCACCTGGCGGCCCGGTTGCTGCTGTGGCGCAAGGGGTTGATCCGGGTGCCGTGGTTGAATGGTGTCAGCGGGGCCCTGCTGTTGCTGGTGATACCGCTGCTGCCAATTGCAGCGGTGCAGGGATTGTTGGGTCACGCCAGTGGCCTGCACTGGGAGATCATCGGTTTGATCTTTTCCACCGTAATCCTGGCGCTGTGCATCGGCGATCGCTGGTACAGCGAGTTCATCAAGCATTATCTGCAGGCTTGGCGTCATGGCGATGTCGAAGGGGCCAATCACTATCTGCAACAGGTCACCGGTTTTGATGGTTCGATCCTCAATGCCCGGCAGCTGAATCGGCGCTTTCTGGAGATGGTGCTGGAGCGGATGCTGGAGCGGGTGCTGGCAGTGTTGTTCTGGTTTGTGGTACTGGGCCCGTTGGGCGCGGTGGGTTACCGTCTGCTGTGCCAGATGAAGGGGCCGCTGCAACAGGTCAGTCGGCGGCCGCAACGCGAGATCGGGCTGGAGGCGGCATTATTGCATCTGAAGGCAATCATGGAGTGGCTGCCGGTGCGGCTGGCGATGCTGGTGTGTGCGCTGACCGGCAGTTATGCCGACGCCCGCCAGGGCTGGCGGCGGGCGCAGGGTCTGGAATGGGTGGCCAATCTTGGCGAGCGCAGCATGCGCCTGTTGCGCGGTGCCGGTCTCGGGGCGCTGCAGCTGGAGGGATTTTATGCTGCCGCTGACCAGGGCGAGTTGTCGCTACAGCAGATGGAGGAGCACGTCGAGGCCTTGCGCGACATGATCAAACGGGTGTTGATTGCATGGATGGCGGGGTTGTCGTTGCTGACGCTGACCGGCTGGCTGGAGTGATGGCTGATGGCATTCGTCGATCTGATACGGCATGGTGAGCCGGTTGGCGGACGGCGTTACCGCGGCCAGCTGGATGACCCGCTCAGCGAACTGGGCTGGCGCCAGATGCGCAGCGCCGTGGCTGCCCAGCGCCCATGGCGGCATATCATCAGTTCACCGCTGCTGCGTTGCAGCGAGTTTGCAGCCGAGCTCGGGCAGCGGCTGCAGCTGCCGCTAGAGATCGAACCGCGTTTGATGGAGATCGGTTTTGGCCGCTGGGAAGGGCAGACGGCCGAGCAGATCGAGGCCAGTGAGCCGGGCGCATTGCGCCGCTTTTATGACGATCCGGTGAGAGGCGCGCCGCCCGGTGCCGAAGAGCTCGAGCATTTTCATCAGCGGGTGCTGGCGGCGTGGCAGATGATCATACGGCGGGATGCCGAGATGCCAGTGCTGGTCGTGGCACATGCTGGCGTGATCCGGGCCATTGTCGGTGAAGTGCTGGGCATGCCGCCGGGCAATATGTTCAAACTGCAGGTGGCTAACGCCGGGATCAGCCGGATCCATGTCAGTGATGCATTGCAGACGGTGCTGGAGTTTCATAATGCCCGGCTGTGACGGCGGGCGTTCAGAAAAAGTCGTGATTAAGCTGTAGAGCCTTGTGCCGCGATCCCGCGCAGCGTAGGCGCGGCGAGTCCTGCCGCATCGGCATGCTGCAATGCACGCTGCAGGCGTGACAGCGCGCTGCGCCCCATGCATAGGTGTTGGGGATCGCCATCGAAGGCCTCGATCATGCCGTCGATCAACTGAGATGCAGGCAACACACGGCCGGTCAGCCATTGCTGCACGGCGATGATCTCGCTTGCCACCTGCAAGGTCAGCGCATGGTGTTGGTCCCAGAGCTCCCTGACCGTGCCACCGGTGATAATGCCGGCAATGTTGATGGTCAGGATATAGAGATTCTTGCGCACCAGCTCAAACAACAACGCATCTTCATCGGGGATGACCCGGCTGCTGATGTCTATGGCCTGCAGTGCCTGCTGGATCATGGTTGCAGCGGGGCCGAATACCGGTGTCGGCAGGATCGGCCTGGCGTCCAGGCCGCGTTTTTTCTCGAACCATACCGCGATCACCGTCGGGTCGGTGATGCGGTGCTGCTGCCAGTCGCGTGGCAGCAATTCGTTTTGCAGCAATGCCATCCGGGTACGCCACGGCGCCGGGATGCCGTCGAGCACGCTATGCAGGTCCCCCTCGGCGACCGCGACCAGCGTCAGCGCCGGCCGCGGGATCTGCTGCGCCATCTCGTGCATAGTGACGCCGCGATTGACCGGGTAGACAGCGTGACCACTGCGCAGCAGGCCATGGGCGAAGACGCTGGCGAGCTGGCCGATGCCAATGATGACGACGGGCGGTTTCATGCCGGTGTCACGGTTGTTGTGACGAACGTGTTGTCGATTGCCAGGCCGTTTCGTCGCTGCCATCCTCGCGCCCCAGCATCCGGGCGGTGGCGAACAGCAGATCAGACAGACGGTTCAGATAGGTCAGCAGTTCAGCCCGCACCGTCTCCATGCGGCCCAGTGTCACCAGTTGCCGTTCGGCGCGGCGACAGATGGCGCGTGCCAGGTGGCAGTGCGCGCTGGCGGTGCTGCCACCTGGCATGATGAACTCCTGCAGCGGCGGCAAGCGTTGATTCAGCGCGTCGATCTGGTGTTCCATGGCGCTGATATGGCCGGCATTGATAACGGTATATCCGGGCATCGCCAGTTCGCCGCCAACATCGAACAGCCGTTGCTGTATCGCTTGCAAGGTGCCGGCAGCCTGTTGCGGTATCGTCTGCGCCAGGATCAGGCCGATCGCGCTGTTCAGCTCATCGATGTCGCCGATGGCAGTGATGCGTGGATGGTCCTTGTCGACACGGCGTCCATCCCCGAGTCCGGTGGTACCGGCGTCACCGGTACGTGTATAGAGCCTGGTTAAACGATGTCCCATGGCGGTGTCCTTGATGTTGCGAGCTCAAAGCTGTTTGATGAAGACCTGCGAGTTGCGTTGGTAATTGATCAGGGCCTGCTTCTCCATCGGCAGGGCCTGCAGTGTGCCGGGTTCGAAGCCACGTTCCCGGAACCAGTGCGAGGCCTCGGTGGTCAGCACGAACAGCGAGTTCAGGCCACGCTCCCGTGCCCGGGCCGCGATGGACTCAAGGATGCTGTTGCCATACCCTCCCTTGTGATAGCTGGGGTGTACGGCGAGACAGGCCAGCTCACCGAGCGGGCAGGCCGGAAACAGGTGCAGGGCCGCGCAGGCGATGATCATGCCATCGCGCTCGATGACCAGATAGTCATCGATCTCCATCTCCAGCTTCTCGCGCGAGCGTCGCACCAGCACGCCGCTGTCTTCCAGCGGGGCGATCAGCTCCAGGATGCCGCCGATGTCCTCCAGTGTGGCGCCGCGGGTGCCTTCGTAGACGTCGGCATTGATCATCGTGCCAACGCCGTCGCGGGTGAACAGTTCGAGCAGCAGCGCCCCGTCGACATGACGATCGAGCAGATGGGCGCGGCGTACGCCATGGCGGCAGGCATGGACGGCGTGCGACAACAGTCCATGTAACAGATCGTCGTCGCCGGGGCGTGCTGCCAATGAGGACTGCGCCTCATCCAGAGTCAGTTGCCGCGGCAGCCCAGCGGTGCGTTCGGTCAGGCAGATCAGTTTGTCGGCCCGCAAGGCGCTGGCCACCGCGGCCCCTACCTCGATCGCCGACAGGTTGAAGACCTCGCCGGTCGGCGAATACCCCAGCGGCGGCAGCAGCACGATGGCGCGCTGGTCCAGCTGGGCGGCGATCGCCGCATGGTCGATACGCCGCACCTGGCCGGTGTGGCCGAAGTTGATCCCGTCACGGACGCCGACCGGGCGGGCAGTGACGAAGTTGCCGGAGGTGGCGCGGATCCGCGCACCCGCCATCGGTGAATTGGCCAGCCCCATCGACAGCAGCGCCTCGATCTCGACGCGCAGGCTGCCGGCGGCCTCGATGACGCATTGCAGCGCAACATCATCGGTGACGCGCTGACCATTGATGTATTGGATCTGATGCGATCTGGCCTTGAGTCGGGCCTCGATCTGCGGCCGGGCGCCGTGCACCAGCACCAGACGGATGCCAAGGCCGTTGAGCAGTGCGAGATCATGGGCCAGCGGGGCAAAGCCCTGCTCATTCAAGATCTCGCCGCCGATGACGATAACAAATGTGCGATCCCTGAAGGCGTGTATATACGGGGCAGAGCCTCGAAACCAATCGACGAAACGCTGATTATTTAACTGGTCGCTCAAATCGTGTTCTCCGTTGCAGTCAGATGGGTGTAAGGGAGAAAGTTCAATAGATACATGAAAGTATGGTAGTGCATCGATGTCCGCCAGGCATGGATCATGTCGCCTAGCATAACGTGTCAAGCGCCCTGCGCAACAGGCACTTGACAGCGATGGCCAAAGGGGTTAATTATTTATTACCTTATTCCATATACAACTATAATAAATAAGGTGAAGTTGAGTGTTTTGGTCATGATTGTACGTTCTAATGTCAACAAAGGAGATATCTCATGGAAAATACCATGTCAATTCTGCTGTCACTGGCCTTTATCCTGACCGCCGTCGGGCTGTTCGTCAGCCACTTGGCAGCCTGAGCTGTGCATCCGGCCTCCAAGTGACGACTCTCTGCAACGGAGCACGACTAACGGCCGGGTAACAATCAGTACGCTGACAATCCGCAAGGGTTGGAGGGCCCGGGGGTTAATCCCCCGGGCCTTTTTATTTGGCAGGTTGCGTAAAACCGAGTGCTTTGCTAAGGTAAACCCTGTCTCCGGGAGGGGGCATTGAAGTTATCCGTTGCAGCTATAAACCAAATATAGGGGAGAGTCGAAATGTTTGAACATAAGATTACCGCACTGGCCGGGATTGCAGGCATTGTTATTTCGTTCGGTCTGTTTTTTTCGCACCTGACCGGCGGCGCCTGATACCGAACGTTGTTAGTTCATGACCATTTGACGGGGGCGCAAGCCCCCGTTTTTTTAGTGCGCCCGGGTGGGATTGTCTGGAGGGTGGGCAAACGCTAGCATGGCCAGGGTTCCCGCAAGGGTGGAGATCATGACAGGGGTAATGCAGTGTCAGAATTCAAGAATGTAACAGTGGTCAAGAAGGCGAACGTCTATTTTGACGGCCGGGTCGTCAGCCGTAGCGTATTGTTTGCCGATGGCAGCAGAAAGACGCTGGGGTATATGCAGCCGGGCGAGTACGAGTTCACTACCGATGCGGCCGAGGTCATGGAAATCCTGGCCGGCGAGCTCGATGTGCAGCTGCCGGGCGGCAATGGCTGGCAGCAGATCAGCGCGGGCATGGCCTTCGATGTCCCGGCCCATGCGTCGTTCCGGATGAAGGTCAAGCAGGGGACCGATTACTGCTGTTCATTCCTCAAGTGATAGCAACGCATTGCGTCGACTGAATCAGTCGCTGTTGCCAGGGGGCAGTGTGCATCCATTTATCACCACCACCGTGCTGTTGGGGCTCAGTAACCTGTTCATGACCTTTGCCTGGTATGGGCACCTGAAGCTGCTGAATACGCGACCGTGGATCATCGCGGCGCTGGTCAGCTGGGGGATCGCCTTCTTCGAATACATGCTGCAGGTGCCGGCCAACCGCGTCGGTTATACCGTGATGAGTGTCGGCCAGCTGAAGATCCTGCAGGAGGTCATCACATTGTCGGTGTTCGTGCCCTTTGCGCTGCTGTACCTGCGCGAGCCGCTGAAGCTCGATTACCTGTGGGCGGCGCTGTGTCTGCTCGGTGCGGTGTTCTTCATGTTTCGCGATCGGCTGTTCGGTGGCTGATGGCCTGTTATTCGGTGATCACCGGGATACCGCCTAGCCGGGCCACCGGTCCCTGATCCCACGGTTCTGGTGAGTCGTCAGCCTCGCTGCTGTCGGAGGGATCCAGTTCCAGCATCTGCTGCTCAAGACCACCGAAGTTCCAGTGACGCTTGTCCATCAGCTGACTGATGCGCAGGTTGCCGATCGCGTTCAGCATGTTGGAGGGTACCTTGGGGTTGTGCTGCGCCAGCTCGGCGATCAGCTGCTTGACCCGGGCGCGGGTCAGATTGGCCTGTGAGCCGCACAGGTTGCACGGGATGATCGGAAAGCCCTGCTGCCGGGCATAGGCGGCGATGTCCCGTTCCTGGCAGTAGACCAGCGGGCGGATGACGATGTGACGCTTATTGTCGGTCAGCAGCTTCGGTGGCATCGAGCGCACCTCGCCGCTGTACAGGATCGACATCAGCAGGCTCTCGATCAGGTCGTCGCGGTGATGACCGAGCGCGATCTTGTTAAAACCGTGATCGCGGGCATAACGGTAGATATTGCCGCGCCTGAGCCGCGAACACATCGAGCAATAGGTCTTGCCGTCGGCCACCTTGTCGAGCACGATCGAATAGGTGTCGCGGGACTCGATGAGGTGCGGGATGCCGCTGTCGGCCAGCCAGGCGCGCAGCCCGCTGTCGTCCCAGCCCGGCTGGCCCTGGTCCAGCGTGTACGAAAACAGCTCGAACTTGTTATGGGTCTTCAGCCGCAACGTGTTCAGCAGTGTCAGCAGCGTATAGGAATCCTTGCCGCCGGACAGGCAGACCATGACCCGGTCACCCTTGTGGATCATCTTGTAGTCGGCGATCGCCTTGCCGGTGTAATGCAGCAGTTTTTTTTCCAGATCGGCCAACCGAGCTCTCCATGGTCCACGTGCACCGGGCCGGACATTATAACCGTTTTGCCCGGCCATGGCTGGCTGGCGACCGGTCCGGCTCGTATAATCGCCGGACAGACGAGGGGGGCGGATGCGGGGAATACCGGGGTTGATCAGGGCGGCAGGCTATTCGTGGGCCGGACTGCAGGCGGCGTGGCGGTATGAGGAATCATTCCGGCTCGAAGTCGCGCTGTGTATCGTGCTCGCGCCGCTGGGTGTATGGCTGGGGCAGGACGGTATCGAGCGGGCAGTGCTGGTCGGCAGCCTGCTGCTGGTGCTGGCGATGGAGCTGATGAATTCGGCGCTCGAGGCGCTGGTGGACCGCCTCGGCGCCGAATGGCACGAGTTGTCGGGTCGCGCCAAGGATCTGGGTTCGGCGGCGGTGTTTGCCACGATGCTGAATGTGCTGCTGGTCTGGGGCCTGGTCCTCTACCCGCATTATCTGTGATACCTGCCACCACACGGGTCGGGCGCTGGCCCCGGTCATTTGGTATCATAAAAAATCTTTTTGCACACCGAGCCAATGGGGAATGACATGGCGCACAAGTTGAATCGCTACAGCTCACGGATCACCCAGCCCAAGTCACAGGGTGCGTCGCAGGCAATGCTGTATGGCACCGGCCTGAGTCATGACGACATGGCCAAGGCGCAGGTCGGCATCGCCAGCGTCTGGTATGAGGGCAATACCTGCAATATGCATCTGAACGATCTGGCGGCCGTGGTGCGCGAGGGTGTACAGTCCGCCGGACTGGTCGGCATGCGTTTTAATACCATCGGTGTCAGTGACGGCATCTCGATGGGTACCGATGGCATGAGTTATTCACTGCAGTCGCGCGACATCATCGCCGACTCGATCGAGACCGTCATGAGCGCGCAGTGGTATGATGCCACTATCGCTATCCCGGGCTGTGACAAGAACATGCCGGGTTGCCTGATCGCCATGGGGCGGCTGAACCGGCCGGCGCTGATGGTCTATGGCGGCACCATCAAGCCCGGCCGCTACCGTGAGCGCACCCTCGACATCGTCTCGGCGTTCCAGAGTTACGGTGAATTCATCGCCGGTAAGATCGACGAGACTACCCGCGAAGGCATCGTCGAGCACTCCTGTCCCGGTCCCGGCGCCTGCGGTGGCATGTATACCGCCAACACCATGGCCTCGGCGATCGAGGCCATGGGCATGACCTTGCCCTATAGCTCGTCGATGCCGGCGGTCGATCCCGGCAAGCTGGACGAATGCCGGCGCGCCGGTGCCGCGATCCGTGTGCTGCTGGAGCGCGACATCAAGCCGCGCGACATCATGACCCGCGCCGCGTTCGAGAATGCGATGACGGTGATCATCGCCACCGGTGGCTCGACCAACGCCGTGCTGCATCTGATCGCAATGGCGCGCGCCGTCGACGTCGAACTGACGATCGATGACTTCCAGCGCGTCAGCGACCGGGTACCGTTCATCGCTGATTTGAAACCCAGCGGCAAGTATGTGATGGAGGATCTGCACCGGGTCGGCGGCACGCCGGCGGTGATGAAATACCTGCTGGAGCAGGGGCTGCTCGACGGCAGCTGCCTGACGGTGACCGGCAAGACCGTAGCCGAGAACCTGGCGGCCCTGCCCGGCCTGACGCCAGGGCAACAGGTGATCCTGCCGGTCGAGCGGCCGATCAAGGAATCAGGTCACCTGCGGATACTGAAGGGCAATCTGGCACCGCTGGGCGCGGTGGCCAAGATCACCGGCAAGGAGGGCGAGCGCTTCGAAGGTCCGGCGCGGATCTATGATTGCGAAGAGGACATGCTGAAGGGCCTGGAGCAGGGCGAGATCAGCAAGGGCGAGGTCGTCGTGATCCGTTATGAAGGACCCAAGGGCGGCCCGGGTATGCCGGAGATGCTGACGCCGACCTCGGCGATCATCGGCGCCGGACTGGGCAGCGATGTGGCCTTGATCACCGACGGCCGCTTCTCCGGTGGCTCGCACGGCTTCATCGTCGGTCACGTCGTGCCCGAGGCGCAGGAGGGCGGGCCGATCGGCCTGATCAAGAACGGGGATGTCATCACCATCGATGCCGTGGCCAACACGCTGGCGGTGCAGATCAGTGATGCCGAGATGCAGCGCCGGCGCAGCACCTGGCAGATGCCGCCGTACAAGGCGACGCGCGGCACCTTGTACAAATATATCAAGAACGTCAAGAACGCCAGCGAGGGCTGCGTCACCGACGAGTAAGCGATGTCTGCTGCGGAACAACAGGGAAAAAAGGCGCCGCGCCGCCGGCCGCGCCGGGAGCTGCTGCGGCTGATCGAGCGCCGCTTCGAGCTCGAGCACCTCGATTATCTGCGGCGCATCCGCAGTGAACGCAGCCGTACCAAGCTGTCCGGTGTCATGGCCGCCGGGGCGTTTTATACGGTGTTTTTTGTCGCCGGCTTCACGGCCTGGAAGTTCGGCGCCGTGCCGCCGGAGCTGTTTGGCAAGCTGAGCTGGGTCATGATGATCCCGGCCACGGTGTTTGGCGTCACCTACTGGCTGATCGCCGGCAACCGCCGTGAATATCCGCTGCGCCAGCAGGCGCGTGACCATATCGCCGGCATCGAGGGTGCGACCGGTCTGTTATGGCGGCTGGAACCGCTGGTGCAGGCCTTGCTGGCCCAGGACATGGTCGCACAGCGGGCGCTCGAGCAATCGCGGCGCGGCAGCGCGGCCATCGATCCCGAAGACTATATCGTGACTATTGAGGCGCTGCACCAGGCGCTGGCCGCGCAAGATGCGGTTGCATCACAGATATTGCAGGCCGTTGAGGAGGCGCTTGCGCAGCAGTGAGCGCGTGAGTGCCTGGACATCTGTGACATCCCGGCACAGCAGCTCAGTGCCGGGTCAGAAGCTGACCCATTTGAAGTCGTCAAACAGGATCGCACTGTCTTTTTCGCCATCGCCATGGTCCCAGATCATTAGGTCGAGCGTCACCTCTTCTTTTTTGTCCGGTCGTCCGATGATGCCGGAGCTGGCGGTCAGCCACGCGCTGCCTGCGGTATAGTCGGTGCCGGTCAGGTCCCCGCTAACATTCGTGCAGTCATAGGTTTCTGCAGTGCTGTTGATCATAATGGTAGTGGAAGATTGCTGGGCGCAGACCGTCAGCCGGCTCGGGTCATGAGGGTGCCATGGTTTGTCGCTGCTATCGACATTTGTGTCATTTGGCATGCCCAGCATGTCATGCGGCTTCAAGATGATCGGGTCGGCGTCGGTTGTTGGGCTGACATAGGCCGCGATCTGGTCTGCGTAGGCGGTGCCGACGTTCGGATAATCGGTGATCAGCGAACGGTACTTGAAGATAAAGCCATTGGCACCCTCGGGGAGCATCAGTTTCAGCGACAACCTGACGCCGTGAAAAACCGGCAGCTTTTGATCTGGGTTGTACGATTGGGTCGCATAAGGTCCGCCGTAGTCTGTGCGTGGGAATACGGAATTGTTAAATATTTCGGAAGAGTACTGCGCCACGTCAGCGCCTGATATGGCAGGATTGATGTAATCTGGTGCTTGGCTAGGGAATCGAGCCGATCCAGTGGACAACATCAGTAGCTGCGTACCTGCGCGCGGGGCGAGCTGGGAGTTCGGGGCGTCTGACGCAGTTTGTATGCCGTGACCAAGGTCGAATCTGGGCTGTTGGGTGCTATTTAGAGTTCCTGCGCCAGGTAGCTGCCATGTAGCCTCGGTCAAACCCTTGCAGACTCCCATTGCGTGTGCGGCCTCAACCGGATCGATGGAGGCTAAAGCCGCTGTCCCGGTGTCACAGGCAGCGTTAACTTCGTTGTCCAGGGTGCAATCAATGGTCAGACCGCTCAGCGGGGTATCGCTATTGCCCTTGACGGAGCCTATCGTTGTGCCGTCCTGATTCTTCAGAGAGCATGTCTGTCCTCGTGATTTTGTTGCGATTGCGATTTCATAGTTGCCGACAGGGATCTCGATGGGCTGCAAGGATTGGTCCAGGCCGCCTCCAAATGGCTGTGATCCGCCTTTGCTATAGACAAAATAGATGTCTTCAAAAAGCGGTTTTCCAGTGGCGTTTTCGATGGTGTTGCGCAGCATCAGTCCGCCGACCAGATGGTGGGTGGTTCCGGACACGGCACGGGTCTTGGTGCAGTTGATCTTGACCGTGACCGGGCCGGAGACCGGCGCGCTGGCGACGGTCAGCGGGCCCGAGCCGGGCAGCGGGTTGGTATCTGTCGGGTCGTCGATGATCCGGCACAGTTGTCCCGCTGTCGGGACCAGCGTGATCAGATAATTAGTATCGATGGCGATGCGGGTATTAAATGTCTGCGTGCCGTCTTGGGTTATGGTCAGATCCTCGCCCGGGGCACTGGGATCATCCGTGTAGCCTGATCCGCCATTGCTTTGCACCGTGATGGGAGACAGTCCGTTGAGGCCGGAGACCTGGACGCTGATCGGGTAGCTGGTAGCGGCTGTGCCCGTTCCGCCGCCACCACCTCCACCTCCGCCCCCGCAGGCCGTCAGGCCGAAGGCGGCAAGGAGGATTGCCGGATATGCGATCGCTTGTGATTTCATAATGGGTTCCATGGCTTACATAATTACCGATCGCATTGCCGGTCTTATAGTCTGCCATGGACCGGCGGCTGGCGATCGGGCAGCGCGCGGGCCTGTTCCATTGGAGGGGTACCGGCAGCGTCCAGTGCCGCCAGTCATAATGCAGGCCCTATTATACTATAAACAGGAAACAGCGAGGGCTAAAACGATCCCCAGCCCGACCTTTTCCGCCAGCGGATCTTGGGTGCGATGAGGCCGATGGCCATGCCGCCGAGCAGCACCCCGGCCCCGGCCAGGAACCAGTCGCGAGATAAACTGCTGCGCAACAAGGCATTTTGCTGTTGCAAGGCCTGGTTGTCCCGTCGTGATTGGTCAAGCTCGGTATGCAATGCCTCATTTTCCTTGGCGATCTGCTGGGTATTGGCCGAGTGGTTGACGGTAATCTGTTGCAGCCGGGTGATCTCGTTGCTCTGGCCCTGCGCCGCATCCTTCAGCGTGGTGATCTGTTGTTTCAGGGCCAGATTCTCCCGCAATAGGGCCGAGCCGTTATCCCGTGGTCTGTTGCTGCTGCGGGCGCTGTCGAGCTGCTGCTGCAGCTCGCCGAGCCGCTGCCGGATGCCCGGGTCGTTGCTGAGGAAGCGACTCGGCACCCAGCCTTCCTTGCCATTGGCCAGCTTGATCTGTCGGTAACCGTTGTTTTCCGGCTGGCCGGTCAGTTCGACGGAGCTTCCGCTCTTGAGGGCCTGGATGACCTCCTTGCGCCCTCCGGTGCCGTTATAGACCGGCAGTTCCAGGTCGTCGCTGACATAACGCGTCTCGGCCTGCACGACGGGGAGGGCCAGGGCCAGGACCAGGGCGGTGATCAGTTTGTTCACAGGATTACCTTAACGCGCTGTTTTACATTCAGAAGCCGGCAATTTTACCTCAAGTGGATCCCCGCTGTGAACTTGCCTGGGGCGGACAGTGGTTTATAATTCCGGCCACTTAACGTTTTAAAACAGTCTGGACGACGTTGGCCATCTCTTCAGGGCGGGATGATGTTGACATCTTGCGCCTTTTTGAGCAGAATTACCGGCTTGCGTTTTGGAGGGGTACCCGAGTGGCCAAAGGGATCAGACTGTAAATCTGACGGCTCTGCCTTCGGAGGTTCGAATCCTCCCCCCTCCACCAGTCGCGGACTGAGCTTGAGACGGGCCAGCGGGACAAGGCGGGTGTAGTTCAATGGTAGAACCTCAGCCTTCCAAGCTGATGGCGTGGGTTCGATTCCCATCACCCGCTCCAAATCCTGAAGGTGCGGGTTTGCCAGGGTGAGGGTTGTTGAAAGTTTTCGGGCCCATATAGCTCAGTAGGTAGAGCACTTCCTTGGTAAGGAAGAGGTCACCGGTTCAAATCCGGTTATGGGCTCCATATAGAGCATAGCATTGTTTTGAAGTTGTGGTTTGGCTGCCTTTGGCGTTAGACGTGAAGAAATGAGGGGGAACGATGGCTAAGGAAAAATTTGCGCGCACGAAGCCGCATGTGAATGTGGGAACGATCGGACACGTTGACCATGGTAAGACGACGCTGACGGCGGCACTGACGACGGTGCTGGCGAAGCTGTACGGTG
>JACREF010000020.1 GCA_016218365.1 Gammaproteobacteria bacterium | reverse complement strand
GTCACCCTGCCGCCCCTGATCGGGACGTCCCTAGAGGCGTACTGCTACGTCCATACTCCTGCGCACCCATCGCATCAGGGGCCTGACGATTAATGAAAGATTATCCGAGGAACTTTTCATTTCCAGATTCAGTCTTCCCCGTGTGGGTTAAAAACAAGAAATGCATATAATGCTTAAATAATAACCATATCGCAGCTAACTATACATGAACAAACTTATTGCTGAGGTTAATGACTATTTCCGGGTGGTGCCTGCCACCACACCGGCGCTGATCGAACAGGCCTATAAACTTCGCTATCAGATCTACTGTGTCGAGGAGCAGGTGCCGGATTTTGATCTGCAGAAATACCCGCGCCAGATCGAATCCGATGAATATGATCAGCACTCTGTCCAGTGCCTGCTGCTGCATCGGCCGTCAAACCGCTACGTCGGTATCGTGCGACTGATCCTCAGCGATCCGAGCAACGCCGCCCTGCCATTCCCGGTAGAGAAATACACCGCCAGCACCATCAACCATGGCATCGTCCGTACTGAACAACCGGATCGCCGGCGCATTGCAGAGATATCGAGATTGTCCCTGATCCAGGATTTCAGAAAACGCCGTGGCGAACAGGCCACGCTGTATGGCAATGCTGGAGATCCCGCCACCCGGGGCAAGATACGACGCGGCTACCCTCACCCGTTGCTGGGCTTGCTCACGGCCATCATGCGCATGACGTCCGAACATAACATCACCCACTGGTATGCTGGCATGGAGCCAGCGTTGTGCACGCGGCTGAAAAAGTTCGGCATCGTCATGAATCCGATCGGTCCGATCGTCAACTATCATGGCAATCGCCGCCCCTATCTCGGAAATGTCGACCAGATCCTGTCGGCGATCTATTCCCAGAACCGTGAGCTGTGGGAGCTGTTCACCGATTGCGGGACATTATGGAGGGCGCCGGCTGCCACCCGTTTGCATAACATCATCGGCCCGGCAGCATTCAATAAAATATCGGGACACCGCACCGCAATCGAGTACAAGAGCTTCCACAGAACCCGATGAATCCTCCACCAAAGATCATTGGAGCAGTACTGGCCAGCCTGATCGTCCTGCTGTGCCTTCCACTGATCGCACGCGCCGACAGCAGCGAATACGCCATCATCGCCAATCCTCAGATCAACATCAAACAGGTCTCGTTGAGTACCGCACGCACCATCTTCGGCATGCGCCTGCAATATTGGAACAATAAGCTACCGGTCAGAGTGTATGTGTTGGCCGACAATCAACCCGCCCATATCAAATTTTCCAAGGAGGTGCTGGGGATGTTCCCGTATCAGCTGCGCTGGGCGTGGGACAGACTGGTGTTTTCAGGGACCGGCCAGGCGCCCATCCAGGTGGCCAGTGAAGAGGAGATGCTGGCAAGGATAGCCGCCACACCAGGGGCGATCGGCTACATCAAGAGGAGCTTGATAAATGATCATGTCATCGAAATCTCCATTAATTAATCGCAGCTGTCGCCTGACGATGCTACGCCTGGCATTGCTGGCCGGGATGGTCCTGTCTGGCCCTGCGGCGTTGGCGCTGGACAGCAGCAACCTGTTGCAGCTGCACGGCTTTGCCAGCCAGTCATTCATCACCACCTCGGACAACAATTTCTTCGGTGAAACCAGCAGCAACGATAATTTTGGTTTTACCGAACTGGGCCTGAATGGCTCCACGACCACCACCTCATCACGCCTGCGCCTGGCCGGACAGCTATTGCTGCGTCGCGCCGGAGAAAGTGATAATGGCCGCGCACGACTGGATTACGGCCTGATCGACTATACAATGCTGACCACAGATAACCAGCGTCTGGGTGTCAGGGCCGGCCGGATCCTGAATCCGCTCGGCTTCTATAATGAAACCCGCGACATGGCCTTTACCCGGCCAAGCATATTGCTGCCGCAATCAATCTATTTTGATCGCACCCGCGACCTTGCCATCTCATCAGATGGCTTCCAGCTGTATGGCGAGCGGCGCTGGAACAGTGATGAACTGCAATGGCAACTTGGAGCAGCGGCGCCCAGGGTGGACAACAAGGAGATTGAGGTTGCCTTGCTCAGAACCGATCTCCCCGGCGGCCTCGAGGCCAACACCTCATTCCTAGGCCGGGTATTATGGGAACACAATGGCGGCGAGGTACGCCTGGCACTGAGCACCATCCAGGCCAATATCAGTTATGCCCCGGGCGCCATAGATCCTGTCCCCGCCGGAGACATCACCTTCGAACCTACCATCGTCTCGGCCCAATACAACAGTGAGTCATGGAGCCTGACCTCGGAGTACGCCCTGCGACATTTCAAATACGCCAATTTCTCCCCTGCCATCAACACCAGCCTCACTGGCGACAGCTATTATCTGCAGGGCAGCTATCGGCTGAGCAGCCGGCACGATATCTTCGCGCGCTATGATACAACCGTCGTCGACCGCTCCGATCGCAACGGGGAACAATACGCGACGCTGAACCCCAGCACACCGGCGCACCGACGTTACGCCAAGGACCTCACACTCGGTACAGGCTACACTATCACCCCGTCGCTGTTGCTGCGCGGCGAATGGCATCATGTGGACGGCACGGCCTGGCTGCCGGCACTGGATAATCTGCAGCCGACAACCCGCGGCTGGGACATGTTATCCGTGCTGATCTCCTACCGCTTCTGATAACACATCCACCACCCAACAGGCAGTCACCGGATGACGACACGGACACCCCAAGCGCGATCGCGACCGTTTTTCAGTCTGAAATGGAAGGCTATCATCCTTTCCGTGATCATCGCCTTCATCATCGCTGGCTCATTATCAGCGCTGAATTACCTCAACCTGAGCCACCAGTATCAGGAGCAGCATGAAAAGGTCTATCAGCAATACGCCGTCCATGCCGAAGGACTGATTGACCGCTCGGCCCAGCGCTTGCTGCAGATTGGCGGCATCATTCCGTCACTGTCGGGCATGGATGCCGCATTGCTGAGCCGTGATGCACGGCGCGTGACCGGCAGCCTCAATCAACACTGGCCCGGCCTGCAGATCAATGTGGGTATCAACCTGTTGCGGATCTACTCAAAGTCCAACCAGCTGCTGGGATCATGGGGCGACGGGACGTTGCGCTCTGCAACCATACCCAGTCCGATCCTGGGCTGGGTATGGAAGGTCAACGAAAATGAAACCCCGACATCAACGCTGGACTGCTCGCAGGATTGTATCCAGTATGCGATCGTCCCGCTGCTGGCCAATGGCCAGAATGTTGGCGCGGTGCTATTGGGACGCTCGCTGGCCGAGGTCATTCTCGATTTCAAGAAGGTGTCCGGGACGGATATCGGGGTCGCAGTCCAGGACGATTCAGTACAAAACCATAACGGCAATGTCAATGCAGTGAAGGTGGGCAACAGCACATATCGTATCGTTGCCATCACCAGTCCGAAAAAATCCCAGCAGATACTGGCCCGCGCCACCTTGAACACACCACTGGGTACTGATAGCGGCCAGGAACTTCAGATCCCTGTCAATGATCGTATCTACGAGACCAAGGCGCTGCCCCTCAGAGGAGTTGTTAACAGCAAGACCCTGCTGGTGGTGATCACCGATGTCACCGATGACATCGCCCACATCAATGCCGACATCAAGGAAAGCCTGATTACCGCCGCCGCCGGACTGGCCATCTCGGTCCTGCTGCTGCTGGCCTTTCTGTGGTCGCCGATGTCGCGACTTAAAAAGACCGCATCGAGCCTGCCACTGCTGTCAAACCGGGAATTTGACCGCGCCCGATCGATACTGGCAATGAACCGGGATACCAATCATCTTGATGATGAAGTTGACATCCTGAATGACACGGCGATCTCGCTCTCTCACCAGCTTGAAGCGCTCGAAAAGGCCGGCAGTGACTACACGCTGGACCTTGCCCGACGTGCCGACGAGATCTCGCGGCAGAAGGATTTTGTCACCAACCTGCTCGATACCGCGCAGGCCATCATCATTACCCAAAACAGTCGTGGCGAGATCACCATGATCAACCAGTACGGTGAAGCACTGCTGGGATACCAGAGCGACGAGTTGCTGGGCAGTCCGTTTGCAAATCATATCTCACAAACGGATATCACCTCGGATGCGTTCAAGGATATATTCGATCTGGTAGCCGGGCGGCGCAGCCACCTGAACCACGAGCTGAACATGCTGTGCAAGGACGGCACTCTGCGCTACATCGCCTGGTATCACTCACGGCCTCCTCAGCATGAAAACGAGGGATCTGAAGTGCTGTCTGTCGGCATCGACATCACTGACCGCAAGATCGCCGAATCCAAACTCTCTTGGCTGGCCCAACATGACTCGCTGACCAGCTTGGCCAATCGCAGGCAGTTGCAAACCATATTAGGAAGACTCATCAATCTGGCGGTGCGCGACCAGCAGAGCGGGGCGTTACTGTATCTGGACATAGACCAGTTTAAGGATGTCAATGACAGCAGCGGCCACCATGCCGGTGACGCACTGCTAAAGAATATCGCCGAGCGTCTGGGGAGCACGCTGCAAAACGATGAGGTCATCGCCCGGCTGGGCGGTGATGAATTCGCCATCGTCGTGCCGCGGGCGACCCGCGAACAGGCCATCGAGACGGCCAAGCAGATCGAGGCCCAGCTGAAGAATATCGCACTCCCCGCCTCCGGACGCATCCACCGCATCTCCGCCAGCATCGGCATCGCGCTGTTCCCGCAGCATGGGGAATCGGTGTATGACCTGCTGGCCAATGCCGACATCGCCATGTATCAGGCCAAGGGCGGCGGGCGCGGGCGCTGGCATCTCTTTTCAGATGACAACAACATCCGCGAACAGCTGCAGCAGCGCATCTACTGGAAGGATCGGCTGGAACAGGCGCTGATCGAGGACCGGTTTGTCCTGCACTACCAGCCGATCGTCGACATCTCTTCCGGACTGACCACGCATTTCGAGGCACTGATCCGCCTGAAGAACGACGATGACTCGCTGACGCTACCGGGCGCCTTCATCCAGATCGCAGAATCCGCCGGGATGATCCATCGTATCGACAGGCTGGTGGTCAGCAAGGCCATTGACCAGATCGAGCAGCTGCACGCCGATTCGCTGCATCCCATCTTTTCCATCAACCTGTCTGCGCATGCCTTCAACGACCCCGATCTATTCGAGCTGATCAAGGAGCGGGTCAGACATGGCAGGTTTGATGCGTCCAAACTGATCTTCGAGGTCACAGAGACCGCCGCGGTCTCGGACTTTGCCGCGGCCCGTGACTACATGCAGGCGATCCGGGAGCTGGGCTGCCGATTCTCACTCGATGATTTCGGCGTTGGCTTCTCATCATTCTATTCGCTGAAGCAACTGCCGGTTGATTACATCAAGATCGATGGCTCGTTTATCCGCAACCTGCACGAAAACCCGGATGATCAGATCCTGGTCCAGGCACTGGCCCAGGTCGCCCGCAGCTTCGGCAAGAAGACCGTCGCCGAATTCGTCGATAATGACCAGGCATTGCGGCTGCTGAGCAGATACCAGATCGATTATGCCCAGGGTTTCTTCCTCGGCCGTCCCCAGCCCCCGCATGAGGCATTCGCGATCCTGTCGCGCCAGCAACAGGCCGCACAGCAACGCGGCTAACCGGCGTGGCCCGGCGGTGACTGGATACCGAGCACGGCGGCGCAGATCAGGATGCCGACGAAGATCACGGTATCGGTGCGCAGGATGGCCAGCAAGCGCTGCGCCATGTCCGGCGTCCCCGGCGCCGTGTCAGACCCCGCCCAGCGCACCACCCGCGGCACAACCACCAGCAGATTGGTGGCACCGATCACTGCCATCACCGCCACGACAGCCAGCTTCAGCAGCAGCACTCGCCCATAATCGCTCGCCGTCAGCTGGCCCAGGTTGTCGAGCTGATGCACCGCGTTATACACACCGGAGGCCATGACACCAGACAGCGCCAGCGCCGACACCCCGGACAACCGGTTGGCGGTCTGCGCGATCAATGGTCGTGCGTGCTGCTGGCGCAACCGTGGCAGCATCGACATCACATATACCAGCACTGCGCCGCCCCACAGACAACCACTGACGACATGCAGCGTATTGACCAGATTCGCCGTGGTAAACGCGCCTTCCTCGCCGGCATGACCGGTGGCGCTGCTGATGAATGCGATGAGCACCGCGCCAGCCAACAGCTGATAACACGCCCAGCCCATCCGCTGCCAGCCACGCCGCCAGGTCGTGATCAGCACTACCCCTATCATCATCCACAGCGCCATACGCACCTGCCACCATACGCCATAATCGCTGCGCACCAGCACCCTGGGGATCTCGTGCCAGGCCTGCTGCAAGGACACATCGGCCAGCGCCGCGCTGCGCAGCAACAGTTCGCCGCCGCCGGTCAGCAGCAACAGCAGCCATGCCACCATGATCAGCCACTGCGGGTCACGGGCCCAGTCTACCGTGTGTTGTGTACTGCGCGGCACCAGCACGACCCAGCCCACGGTGGCGCCGATGATCGTTGCCAGCGCCGCCAGATTGAATGTGGCGACGATGACAGCAAGCAGCCCGTCAGACATCAGGATGCTATTTGACAGTAAAGGTGAACGTACCCTTGACGCGATGGCCGTCGCCGGACACGGCACTCCACTTCACTTCGTAGATACCGGCAGCGATGCCCGGCAGACCGATCTGGATCTGCTTCGGATCATCGCTGTTGATCACCTTGCCATCGTCAACGCGGCGGCCCTGCGCGTCGGTGACCTCGATCTTGGCCCACTCGGCCGAGATCTTGCCATTGAACGACAGTTGCACCGTCTGTGGTGCCACGGTCAATACCGCATCCTTGGCCGGCGTGGAGTGCTCCATATGGATATGGGCCTGGGCCAGCAGCGGCCAGCCGCTCATCACCATGCCGAATATGGCCGCCATAATAGTTCTATACACACACACCTCCCGTTGATTGACCATGCCCTGCCCGCACATCCGCGCCGTATGAAATTATATTATTTTGTAATACTGGCGATGTCAAGCCTGAGTGTTATCGTACGCTATCCCGTCTTCTTGACGTTGATGATCAGCATGCACAGATAGGCTGCCACCACCACCTCGACCAAGCTCCATGGCACCGCCCACTGCAACAAACCCGCCGGCAGTGTCCCCATATTCCACATCGCGATCCACAGCAGCCCAAAGCCCAGCACCCAGCAACTCAGCGCGCTGAGCAACACGCCGAGCCGTGGCGTCAGCAGGGCCAGCACCGTGACAAAGATAAATGACCAGACGACCCACATGATGCCGTTGAGCGGCGCCGCCGGAAAGACTAGGCCCAGGTGCTGGAACCCGTCATGCCAGACCTGTTTCAGCAACCATTCATTGCGGACAAACTCGGACAGATTCATCCAGGTGCCAGCGGCGATGATCGCCAGTACTGTTTTTTTCATAGGGTCACTCCTGCAATCAACACGGTTGTCCGGCCCGTTGACGGACATCATACCCACAAAATCTGCCGGGAGGCAGCACCAATGTCTGCTGATCTCCGCTGTCATGAATGCTAGAATACCCGCGACATCCAACCTGGACCTCATCATGTATCGAATCATCAAACTGTCACTGATCACGCTGCTTGCCAGCACACTGCTGGTCACCGAGGCCGAGGCCCGGCGCTTTGGCGGCGGCAAGAGCTTCGGCTACCAGCGCCAGGGCTCCAGTTATGCGACGGCACCGAAGCAGGCAACAACTGCGAAGCCGGCCGCCACTGCGCCAGCCGCCCCGGCCACCGGCAATCGCTGGCTCGGCCCGCTGGCCGGTCTGGCCGCCGGGGGTCTGCTGGCCTCGATGTTCATGGGCCACGGTTTCGACGGCATCAAGCCGCTCGACATCCTGATGATCCTGGCGCTGGCCGCCGCCGTGTTCTTTGTGCTGCGGGCGTTGCGCCGGCCGCAACCGGCCGCGGCCACCGGGTCTATGCACTACGCCGGGCACTATCCCGGCCATGCAGCGCCGTCTGCGGGCGGCGGCGCCGGTTCTGAGGCAACGCACGATGACACCGTCGTGCCGCGTCCGCAGTGGTTCGATGAACAGGGCTTCATCCGCGACGCCAAGGCCCACTTCATCCGGCTGCAGGCCGCCCACGACCGCGGCGATCTGCGCGACATCCGCGAATACACCACACCGGAGGTGTTTGCCGAGATCAGCCTGCAGCTGCAGGAACGTGGCACGACGCCGCAGCAGACCGAGGTCGTGTCTGTCGATGCCCGGCTGCTGGAGCTGGTCACCGAGGATGATCGCGTCGTCGCCAGCGTCCGCTACACCGGTCAGATCCGCGAACAGGCCGACGAACCCGCGTCCGCCTTTGATGAGATCTGGCATGTGCAGCATGCCCGGCAACGTGATGGCAACTGGACCATCGCCGGCATCCAGCAGACACCGCTGGCGCTCGCCCAGTGATAGCACGGGCAGCGGCACTCAACGCTGCTGCCCGCCCTCCAGCACCCGCCGCAACGTATCCAGGTCACTGCGCACCAATACAGCATCATCGTTGAACTGCTGATCCGACATGCCGTCATGCTGGAACAGCGTGAACAGCAGCTCGCTGCCACGGCCGTTGGCGATCACCCGCATCGGATTGGTCAGCCGCAGGCCCGACGGCAAGGTCACCGTGTGATCGAGCACACCCAGTTGATTGGCCTCGACAAAGGCAAAAACGACCGGGCCGTCCGGTGACTGCACCACCCACTCGCCGTTGACAAACGCCACCGACGTGCAGAATGACGGCACCCACAGCGGCAGATTGACCGGGTTCGCTGCAAAGGCATACACCCGCGCCGGTGGCGCATCAATAAACATGGAGATCGTCGTTGATTTCATTGGAACCCATCCCTGCTGATGGCGGGTACGTGCTTGGCGCATACCAGCATAGCGCGAAGCAATAACAGGGGGTAGATGAAACCGCACAATCAAACCTGAAACCCTCGGGCCCACGCCATACCCATATGCCACACCGGATATTTTGACAGCAATGATTTACAATCAGGCGACCGTTCGCATCGATCAACAGCCCCGTGGCGGGGCGATGATGCCATGGACTGATAACATTTCAAGCAGATGGAAACAGCAACACACCCATGAGCCAAGACCGCAATTTCGACGACCTGTCGCACAAATTCAAGCGCAAGATCTATGACAGCCCGAAAGGGATCATCCGCCTCGAGGTGGTGTGGCAGGATCTGATCGAGTCGCTGCCGGAGCTGCAGGGGCCACCGCTGCGCATCCTCGACGCCGGCGCCGGCATCGGCCAGATCGCGCTGCGTCTGGCCAGACTGGGCCACGAGGTGGTGCTGTGTGACCACTCCAGCGAGATGCTGAAGCTGGCGCAGCAATGTTTCACCGAGGAGCTGCCGGACGCCAAGGTCCGTTTCATCCATGCCCCGGTGCAAAGACTGCATGAGCACGTCGACGGTCAGTTTGATCTGGTGCTGTTCCACGCCGTGCTGGAATGGCTGGCCGACCCCGAGACCACACTGCAGACCGTGCTGCGTTACGGCCGGCCGGACGCGGCACTGTCACTGCTGTTCTACAACCGCAACGCGCTGGCCTATTTCAATCTGCTGAAGGGCAATCTGCGCAAGGTGGCGGCCGGCGAGATCCGCGGCGATCGCCAGAGCCTGACACCGACCCGCCCGCTCGACCCCGATCAGGTGCGCGGCTGGCTGGAGGGCGCCGGCATGACCATCATCCGCAAGAGCGGTGTGCGTTTCTTCTATGACATGATGTGGCCGGATGCCCGCAACACCCGCCCGCTGGAGGATGTGCTGCTCTTGGAACAGCAACTGGCGCGTCAGGAGCCCTTCGCCTCGCTCGGCCGCTATGTGCATCTGCTGGCGCGGCGCTGAACCGAAACCGCTCATCACACCATCACCCCGCATGCGGGAGAGGACATCCTGGCAGAACGGACTGCAACAAAAGGGCAACAAGCCGTCCAATAAAACCATACGCTCAGCGCTCAGCCGCGCGCCTTTTGCGTCGGCCGGAACGCCTTGCTGGCAGTTGCTTGTGAGCCAGCGTATATGCATCCAATAACCGACGGATCATCTTCTGGTATTGGGTATGATGCTTTTCAGCCTGATCCTTGAAAAACCCACGCTTTCCTTGCTCAGGGCGATCGTAACCTTTACGGTATCTTCCTTAAATACCAGCCCCTCTGGTGCAGGCAGGAAATCCGGCACAACCCTCAAAGGGCCCATTGGCTCGTCAGTGTATTTGATTTTCGCGCTTATAGATCTGCTTTCCAGCAATCACTTATTAATCTGGCCTCTGTTCATTACAATGTCAGACGAGATGCTTGGATCAAGGGGAACCATGCCGGCGATCACAGTCTCCGGCGCAATATCCTGCTCGTGAGGCCAAGTGACCGCGCCGAACAGGATGCCTACCTGATTGAAGTAATGCACATCCCGAAGCTCGCGAAACACGCCATGATCAAGATAAGGCTTCAGATCAAAAACTCCCTTTCGCCCATCCTCGATCTCGACATAGATACGATAGTCCGGCAGCGGCTTAACAGTTTTGACATCCCAGTACATGACATCACCTCACAGGGGATCGATTTTGTAGGGATTCTCACCACTGACCGCCAGCTCCCAATCGGCTATCAGCTCATCGCGGTGAAGCTCGATCCATGCCTGCACCAGCCGCAACTGCTTGCGGGGCAAATCGCCAGAGAGAATCTCGCCATCTCCGATGCCAATGGATGCCTCAAACTCAGCGTACTTCGCGTGGATATGCGGCAGATGGTGATGCTTATTATCAAGAAGATACAAGCGAATGATAATCCCGTAAAACATGGAAATAATTGGCATAGACAGAACTCCTTAAAATCGCATAGTCTGTTTCCGCCTAATACCGCGAACTCGCGTGGCTCGCCAAACATAATGGCGCTGGATCTCAGGTAGGCGCAACTCGCCCCGCTTATACATATCTACGAGGGTGCTAATTGGAATATTTTGCTGCTGCATCCTTATTATCCTCCAGAGCAAACCCGGTGCATGGTTATTTCCTCAGACACACAGTGTCACTCTGGCTCCCAACTTCCCCTTGTTGGGCGGCATTACTTCCCTGGCGATATGTACACATAATCTCCTGACTATGCCATAACCATCAAAACCATAACAAGGCGCGCTCATCCGACGTTATCAAGAATTAATCCCTGCCAGAGGCGGCGCCGGACTTCGCTCAGCAACGCATTAGGTGCCTTCCCACAGGCCGGGGTGACATATAGCAAGCAATTGAAAATGGTGGGCCGTCCGCGACTCGAACGCGGGACCAACGGATTAAAAGTCCGCTGCTCTACCGACTGAGCTAACGGCCCAAGACAGGATCGGTGCCGGGGCACCGCGAGGAGCGCCTATTCTAGGGGAAAACCCCCCATCTTGCCAAATCACAGATAGCGGGTCGGGTCAGTGACGCCGGCGGCGGCAAAGCCGTCGCGGCGCAGCCGGCACGAGTCGCAGCGGCCGCAGGCCCGGCCCTGCGCGTCGGCCGCGTAGCAGGACACCGTCAGGCCGTAATCGACGCCGAGCGCCCGGCCGCGGTGAATGATATCGGCCTTGCTGAGGTCGATCAGCGGGGTGTGGATACGGAACGGCTGGCCCTCGACCGCGGAGCGGGTCGCGAGGTTGGCCATGCGTTCAAAGGCCTGGATGTACTCGGGGCGGCAGTCCGGGTAGCCGGAGAAGTCGACGGCGTTGACGCCGATGAACACGTCCTGCGCCCCGAGCACCTCGGCCCAGGCCAGCGCCAGGAACACGGTGTTGCGCGCCGGCACATAGGTGACCGGGATGCCGGCGGAGGGCGATTCAGGTACCGCGATCGCGTTGTCGGTCAATGCCGAGCCGCCGAAGCTGCCGATCTGCAACGGGAACAGCCGGAACTCCTCGACACCGAGCATGGCCGTGATCCGCCGCGCGGCATCGATCTCGGAGACATGGCGCTGGCCGTAGTCAAAGCTCAGCGCATAACAGGCATAACCGGCATCGCGGGCGATCGCCAGCGCGGTGGCCGAATCGAGCCCGCCGGACACCAGCACCACGGCGCGCGGCCGGGCAGTGGCGGGGTCAGCGGCCACGTTCATCGCCCCACAGCAGCTTGTGCAGCTGCAGCTGCAGACGTACTGGCAGCTGATCGGCAAGGATCCAGTCGGCCAGCGTGCGCGGCGTCAGCACGCCGGCACTGGGCGAGAACAGCACCTCGCAGCGTGTCGCCAGATCATATTCATCAAGCCGGGCGCATGCCCAGTCATAATCGTTGCGGTCACAGATGACGAACTTGACCTCGTCGTGCGGCGTCAGCAACGGGATGTTTTGATAGCGGTTGCGCGCCTGCTCGCCGGAGCCCGGCGTCTTTAAGTCAACGATGCGCGCCACACGCGGATCGACCGCGGAGATATCGAGCGCGCCACTGGTCTCCAGCGACACCCGGTAGCCGGTGTCGCACAAGGCCGTCAGCAGCGGCAGACAATCGCGCTGCGCCAGCGGCTCGCCACCGGTCACCGTCACATACTGCACCCGCCACTGCGCGACCTGCGCCAGGATCTGCGGCAGGCTCAGCGTCGTGCCGCCCTGGAAGGCGTAGCTGGTATCGCAGTAGACGCAGCGCAGCGGACAGCCGGTCAGACGGATGAATACCGTCGGCAGGCCGACGCTGCGGGTCTCGCCCTGCAGAGAATGGAAGATCTCGGTGATGCGCAGCTGCGGCGTTGCGCCTGCGCTGCGTTGCGCTGTCTGACTGCTCATTGTGTCTCCGCCTGCTGCGGCGTCAATGACCTTCGAGGTCCATGCGGTTCAGCCGGTTCTGCGCCAGCGGCGCCGAATCGGACTTTGGGAAACGCTTGACCAGATCAGCGAGCACGGCGCGCGCCTGCTCCCACTGCTCGAGCTCGTAATGGGTGTAGCCCATCTTCAGCAAGGCATCGGCGACCTTCGGGCTGTCGGCATAACGCTTCGCGACAATGCCGAATTCCTCCAGCGCCGCCGGGTAGCGCTTCAGCACATAATTGGCCTCGCCGAGCCAGTAATGGGCATTGCTGGCATAACTGCCCTTCGGGTAAGAAGCCAGAAAGGCCTTGAAGCCGCGCACCGCCTCTTCATATTTGCCATCCTTGATCAGGCTGAAGGCGGACTGGTAGGCGTCCTGTTCGGAGCCGCTGTCCTGACCGTCAGTAGCATCTGGCCGCGCCGCCGGGGCCTGCTGCAAACGCCGGTCGATGTCGAGGTACATGTCGCGCTGTTGCTTCTTCAGCACCTCGAGCTGGTGCGTCAGTTCCTCATCCTGCCCACGCAGCCGCTGCACCTCGGCCTGCAGCTCCTCGACGCGGGTGAACATCTCGGTCAGCGCCTGGCTGCCCTGCGCCTGCTCAAGCTGCGTGATCCGCGCCTCCAGCGCTGCCCGCGCCGACGCCGACACGCCATCGGAGTCGCGGCTCGGCTGGGATTCCTTGATCGGCGGCAGCGCCGGCTCGGCGGCGACGGCATCCGCCGTCACCGCGCTCAGTGCCACATTCAACAACAGGCCAATGGACAGCAGGCCACAGCGTTTCATGCGGATCAACGGCCGGAGTAGACGATCTCGACGCGACGGTTCTTGGCCCATGCGGCATCATCATGCCCGGAGTCAACCGGCCGCTCTTCGCCAAAGCTGACGGCCTCCATCTGCTTGCCGCCGGCACCCTGCAATGACAGGAACTTCTTCACGGCATTGGCGCGACGCTCGCCCAGTCCCATGTTGTATTCACGGGTGCCGCGCTCGTCGCAATGGCCCTGTACTGTGATGCGGACATTCGGATGGCTGGCCAGGTAGCGGGCGTGTGCCGCCAGCACCTCGCGGAACTCGGCCCTGATGGTTGCATCGTCATAATCGAAATAGATGACGCGGGTGGCCGGCAGCGCGGCATCACCGCCCTTGGTCACCGCGGCCGGGGTTTCGCTGATGGCCTTGGGCTGGGCGACCGGGGCGGAATCCAGCGCACGGGTCTGCGCCGGCGTCGACTCGTCAGCCGCAGCAGACGGGGCCGATTGCTCCGCGCCTGAGGTATCCCCCTTCTTCGGCGCACTGGAGCACGCCGCCAGTACCAACACCGGCAGCAGCGCCATCGTTACCCTCTTCAACCCTTGCTTGACCATACCATTCTCCTCGTTATCACATCATACAATTTATTTTTTGTAGGGCGACCAGGCCGGTTCCCGGGTATCGCCTTCCTGCAGTGCCAGGCGCTGTCGCACCTTGCCGTCGACCGATACGGCGCACATCACCCCCCGGCCCTTGTCATTGGTCGCATACAGGATCATGCTGCCGTTGGGTGCAAAGCTCGGCGACTCGTCGAGACGGGAGTCGGTCAGCACCTGCACGCTGCCCGTCTCCAGGTCCAGGACCGCGATCCGGTACACATTGCCCTCGCCATGGACAAAGGCCACGGTCCGGCCGTTGGGCGCGATCGCTGCACGCGCGTTGTAGCTGCCGTCAAACGTCAGACGCTCCGGGGTCCCGCCGCTGCTGGCCACCCGGTACAACTGCGGGCCGCCGCCGCGATCAGAGGTAAATAGTACCGCAGCTCCGTCCGGAGTCCAAACAGGTTCGGTGTCGATTGCGTAATTATCAGTCAATCGACTCAATTGCCGGGTCTCCAGATTCATGATGTAGATGTCAGCATTGCCGCTGGTCTGCGACAGCACCAGCGCCATCCGCTTGCCATCGGGCGACCAGGCCGGCGCGCCGTTCAGGCCGGGGAAACTCGACACCAGGCTGCGCGTGCCGGTGGCCAGCTCCTGGATGTAGATGTTCGGGCGCTGGTTTTCAAACGACACATAGGCCAGCTTTTTGCCGTCAGGCGACCAGGCCGGCGACATCAGCGGCTGCACCGAATCCAGTACCGTCTTCGGGTTGAAGCCGTCGGCATCAGCCACCTGCAATGAATAACGTTTGCCCTGTTTGCCACGGATCTCGGTGACATAGGCGATGTGGGTCGCAAACGCCCCCTTCTCGCCCAGGTAGGCCTCATAGATCAGGTCGCTGATCTGGTGCGCGGTCTGGCGCAGGTCCCGGGTGGCGGCCTTGACGGTGTAGCCCTTCATCTGCACGCCGCGCACGATATCAAACAGCTCAAACTGGATGTTGTAGACACCGGCCTCGACACGGATCCGCCCGACCACCAGACCCTCGACATTGATGGTGCGCCAGGTCCGGTAATCGACATCACTGGCGCGGTGCGGCTGGGCCAGCAGGTCCCGGCCCGGCAGCGGTGTGAACCGGCCGCTGCGCGCCAGATCGGCGTTGATGATCGATGTGACAAAGGTATCCGCTTCAGTGCTGCCGCTGAGTGCAAACGGCACGACGGCGATCGGCAATGCACCGTCGACGCCCTGCGTGATCTCGATGGTCAGGTCGGCCGCGGCCGGCCGCACCAGCATCAACCAGCTCATGAGAAATATCGCACCACAGCGCCGCATCGCAGGTCATCCCTCCGGATTAAATTCAAAACGCAGGTCACGGAACCGGTCAAACAGCGCCGGGTCCGCTGGCAACGGCAGCGGCGCGGCCTTCAGCACCGCACGCTCCACCGAGGCATCGAACTGCGGATCACCGCTGCCCTTGACGACCCGGACGCTGAGCACGTCGCCGCCCGGCGCCAGCTTGACGGCCACCAGACACGACAGCCCGGCCTGCGAGGCGGCGGGCCGCAACCAGTTGCGTGTCACCTTCTGTTTGATGATCGCGATGTATTTGTTGACCTCGCCCTGCGCCTGCCTGTCATTGGCGGCCTTGATGCGGCGCTCTTCCTCGGCCATCAGCTCCTTGCGCCGCTGCGCCTCGTCGAGACGGCGCCGCTCCTCTTCCTGCTTGTTGAGCCGTTCCTGCTGGGCCTTGCTCTTCTGTTCCAGATCCTGCAGGCGTTTCTGCTCGGCCTCGCGCTGTTTGGCGACATCGGCCTGCTCCTGCTTCATCTTCTCGAGACGCTCGGTCTCCTGCTGCTTCTGCAGCGACAGCTCTTTGGCCCGCTGCTGTTCCTGCTGCTTCTGCTTCTCGACCTCTTTCAGCCGCTGCTCTTCCTGCTCGCGCCGGTGCTGCGCCTGGTTGGCCTGCTCCTCAAGCTGCCGGGTGCGCGCATCCTCATCGGAGCGCCGCTTGGCATCGGCCTGACGCAGCTTGTCGAGCTCGGCCAGCACCCGGCCCTCGTCGACCGCCACCGCATCGACCACATTGACCTCGACCGGTTGCTGCAACTGTGATTTCGCCATCCAGCCGAAGCTGATGATGAACACCAGCAGCAGCGCCAGATGCAGCAACAGCGAATAATTCAGGTAACGGGTCTGGCCGCGCCAGCCCTCCCAGTCCATCACGTCCTTGAACCACTTGATCAGCGCAGCCATGACCACCACGTCATGTCATATCGGGACACCGGCCGGCAGAAACATCTGAGCATCATGGCTTGCGCCCCGGGGTCTCGGTCAGCAGGCCGACGCTGGGTGCGCCGGCCTTCTGCAACAAGGCCATCGCCGTGACCACCGCGCCATAGTTGACATCACGATCGCCGCGCACCAGCACCTGGATCTGCGGCTTGTAACGCATCACCGCCGCCACCTTTTGCACCAGCACATCATGATCGATCGGCTTGTCGGTCTTGTCGCCGATGTTGAGGAAATAGTGGCCCTTGCGATCGACGGTCACGATCAGCGGCTCGTCGGCCTCACGCTCGATCGCCTTCGAGGCCGCCTTCGGCAGCTCGACCTTGACGCCCTGTGACAACAACGGTGCCGTGATCATGAAGATCACCAGCAATACCAGCATCACGTCGATATACGGCACGACGTTGATCTGTGACATCGGGCGGCGGCGGTGACGGCGGTTCATCCGGCGGGTCCGTCAGCTCACACGGCTTCGCGCTGCAAGGCCACGGCCACTTCCTCGAGGAAGTTGTCGTAGCGGTTGATCAACCGTTCGACCTCGGTGGTATAGCGGTTATAGGCCACCACCGCCGGGATCGCGGCAAACAATCCCATCGCGGTGGCGATCAACGCCTCGGCGATGCCCGGCGCTACCATCGCCAGCGTCGCCTGGTTGACATTGCCGAGGGCGCGGAACGAATTCATGATCCCCCACACCGTGCCAAACAGCCCGACATACGGGCTGACCGAACCGACCGAGGCCAGAAACGGCAGGTTCTTTTCCAGCCGGTCGATCTCGCGATTCAAGGCGACGCGCATCGCACGCCGCGTGCCGTCGACCACGGCCTCATTGGCGGCGCCCAGCCGTTCCCGCAATTTCAGATACTCGCCGTAACCGGCGACAAAGATCCCGGCCTGGCCATGATAGCGACTGGGTCGCGCTGTCAGCTGGCGATACATGTCGGCGATGCTGCCGCCGGCCCAGAACCGCGACTCGAAGCGCGTGGCGTTCTCGCCGGCGCGGCCAAGCTCGCGGCTCTTGCGGAAGATATAGGCCCAGGACACGATCGATGCCAGCAGCAGCAACAGCATCACCAGCTGCACCAGGAAGCTGGCGCCGAGAAACAGATGGATAAATGACAGGTCGACTTTCACGCACGATTCTCCACAGACAAACGATCGGCCACATGCCCGGGCAGCCGGCGCGGACGCAGCCGCTGACCGTCCAGACAGGCGATCTGGATCACACCTGAACACACCCTGGTAAAGCCCTGCTGCTCAAGCTCAGAAGTGGTTATTTTGTGAGCGGCACCCGCCCACGGCACGGGCTGCTCAAGGCGCACCACCTGCTGCTTAAACGTCAGCGAGGCCCCGCCAAGTTCCATGACCTCGACGGTGGCATGCAGCTGGTCATTAAACCGCGCAGGGCGTAAATACTCAAGCTCGACGCGACGCACCGCGAAGATCACCCCGTACTGGTCCAGCAACTGATCCTGTTCAAAACCGAGGGCACGCAGCCATTCGCTGCGCGCGCGCTCGAGAAATTTCAGGTAATTGGCATAATAGACGACACCGCCACTGTCGGTATCTTCATAATAGACGCGCACCGGCCACAGAAAGACCATCGATCAACGGCCCCGGGATTCAGAAACGTGCGAACAGGTCATCAACAACCGCCGCGGCATCACCGGTCGACGGCGTCGCCGGAGGCAGCAGTCCGAAATGCTGGTAGGCGCTACGCGCCGCCATCCGGCCGCGCGGCGTGCGCATGATGTAGCCCTGCTGGATCAGATAGGGCTCGATGACATCCTCGATGGTGTCACGCTCCTCACCCAGCGCCGCCGCCAGCGCATCGACGCCGACCGGGCCGCCATCGAATTTCTCGATGATGATGCTGAGCAGCCGGCGATCGAAGGCATCAAAACCATTGCCATCGATGTTGAGCATGCCGAGGGCAAAATCGGCGACCTCGCCGCTGGCCCGGCCACCGGCCTTGACCTCGGCGACATCACGCACCCGGCGCAACAGCCGGTTGGCGATGCGCGGCGTACCGCGGGCGCGGCGCGCCACTTCCAGGGCGCCGTCGCTGTCGAGGTCCATGCCGAGGATCGCCGCCGAGCGCGCGACGATCAGCGCCAGCTCATCGACCGAATAAAACTCCAGACGCTGCACAATGCCAAAGCGATCGCGCAGCGGCGAGGTCAGCAGCCCGGCGCGGGTGGTCGCGCCAACCAGCGTGAACGGCGGCAGATCAAGGCGGATCGAACGCGCCGCCGGTCCCTCGCCGATCATGATGTCGAGCTTGTAATCCTCAAGCGCCGGATACAACACCTCTTCGACCACCGGGCTCAGGCGATGGATCTCGTCGATGAACAGCACATCGCGCGGTTCGAGATTGGTCAGCAGCGCCACCAGATCGCCGGCCTTCTCCAGCACCGGTCCCGAGGTATGGCGCAGGTTGACGCCCAGTTCGTTGGCGATGATATGCGCCAGCGTGGTCTTGCCCAGGCCCGGCGGACCGAAGATCAGCGTGTGATCGAGCGCATCACCGCGCTGGCGCGCGGCACGGATAAAGATGTCCATCTGCTCGCGCATCGCCGTCTGACCGACGTAGTCGGCCAGCGAAACCGGACGGATCGCGCGGTCAACGACGATTTCATCGCGCTGCACGGTTGCAGCCATCATGCGGTCAGTTTCGATCATGGTCTCTATGATAACGAGTGAACAGGGGACAGACCACGGTTTTTTGTCGCCAGGAAAACCGTGGTCCCCACTTACCCTTTCGCCAGAGGTAGCCTGGGTTGAACGGAGTGAAACCCGGGTTTCGCTGTCGCTCAACCCAGGCTACCCGCCGGCTACCTCTTTAAGTAAGTGCCATTCTGGTCTGTCCCCGCTTATGCCCCGCTTATGCCCGCTTACCCTTTCGCCAGCACCGACTGCAGCGCGGCACGGATCAGCGCCGCGCTGCCCTGGCCCTCGGTCTCCACGGCGCGCACCATGCGGCTGGCCTCCTGCGGCTTGTAGCCCAGTGAGATCAGCGCACTGACGGCATCGGCGACCGGGTCGGCAAGCGCGGCGGCGGCGCGGGCACCGGGCAAGACCGCGCTGCGCAGCACCGCGTTACTGTCCGGCAGGCGGTCGTGCATCTCGACGATCAGCCGTTCGGCGGTCTTCTTGCCAACCCCGGGCAGCCGCGTCAGCATCGCGACATCTTTGTCGAGGATGCAGCGGGTGAAATCAGCGACCGACATGCCGGACAATACCGTCAGCGCCATGCGCGCCCCGACGCCGGTGATGCGGATCAGGCTGCGGAACAGGCTGCGCTCGGTGTCGCTGGCAAAACCATACAGCAGCTGTGCATCCTCGCGGACGATCAGATGCGTGTACAGGCCGAACTCGGCGCCGACCTCGGGCATCCGGCCAAAGGTCGCCATGGTCGCCTCGATCTCGTAGCCGATGCCGTTGACGTCGAGCAACAGCTGTGGCGGCTGGCAGGACAGGATACGGCCGCGCAGATAGCCGATCATCGTATCGCCTGCAGCGCCGCATGCATCCGCCCCAGCGTCTGGCCGAAATGGGCGTGGCACAATGCACAGGCCAGTGCGTCGGCGGCGTCGGCCTGCGGCAAAGCCGGCAGCTTCAGCAACGCCATCACCATATGTTGCACCTGCTGCTTGTCGCCATGGCCACGGCCGACGATCGCCTGCTTGATGCGGGTCGTCGTGTATTCATGAACCGGCAGCTCACGGATGACCACGGCACTCAGCGCCGCGCCGCGCGCCTGACCAAGCTTCAACGCTGAATCGGCACTGCGGCTGACAAAGACCTTTTCGATCGCCACCTCATCCGGCCGATACTCATCGGCCACCTGGCTCAGACCGGTAAAGATCTCGCGGATCCGCCCCGGGTGGTCGTCGGCGGTCATGCGGATACAACCGCTGACGACATAACGCAATGCCTGGCCCTGGCGCTCGATGACACCAAAGCCGGTCAGCCGCGAGCCCGGATCGATCCCCAGTATGCGTGACATACACCCCTGCCTGAATGCTTTGTGGCAGTCTAGCACTTTGGCGCCGGACTGGGCAGGTACCTCTTTCCGTTCGCCCTGAGTAGCGACCGTGGTCGCGTATGGTTCGATACGCGCTGCTACGCAGCGCTACTCACCATGATCGGACCCCCACCACACCCCGTTCGCCCTGAGTAGCGGCCATCGGCCGCGTATCGAAGGGCCTGTCCTGAGTAGCAGCCTGGGCTGCGTATGGTTCGATACGCGCTGCTACGCAGCGCTACTCACCACGAACGGACCCCCACCACACCCCGTTCGCCCTGAGTAGCGGCCCTGGCCGCGTATCGAAGGGCCTGTCCTGAGTAGCAGCCTGGGCTGCGTATCGAAGGGCCAGGTTGACGTCCCCCACCCTGGACCTATATATAGTAGTGGATGCAAGACCCCAGCCGCTTTCACTCCCAGATCAGCGAACTACGATGAGCAACGACCCGCCGCAGGACCCGAAGAGACACAAGGATGCGGACGGCGGACACCAGGCGTTCCGGCCCAGTAAAAAACACGGCTCGTTCATCCCGTCGGCCGATGGCCGGGTGATCCCGCACCGCAAGGCCCGTTTCCTGCGGCCCAAGGAAAAGCTGTCATTGTGGAGCTGGCTGCGCAGCCTGTTTGGCGGCCGCAAGGAGTAAACGAGGCAGTGCCTTTGCGCCCTGTTCGATCAGACAGACACGTCAAACATCCGCTGCAATGCCAGCCGCGCCTGCTCGGCATCGCGCTCCGCTACCGTGATGCGGTTGATGACCGTGCCTTCGATCAGGCCCTCGAGCACCCGCAGCAATGACGGCGGGTCGGTGCGGAACATCGTCGAGCACATGCATACCGTCGGCGACATGAAATGCACGTGTTTGCCGTCGGCCTTGAACTGATCGTGCAACCGGTTGACAAGATTCAGCTCGGTACCAACCAGCCAGCGCGTGCCCGGCGCAGCGGCCGCGATGGTCTTGACGATGAACTCGGTTGAACCGACGTAATCGGACTGCTGGCACACCTCGAAGCTGGCCTCGGGGTGCGCGATGACGAGGGTGTCAGGGAATTTCTGCTTGAAGCGGTCGATGTGTTCGGGACGGAACATCTGATGCACCGAACAAAAACCCTTCCACAGGATCAGCCGCGCGGCGCGGATCTGCTCTGGCGTCAGGCCGCCATACGGCAACTCGAAATCCCACACCACCATGTCTTCAAGTGGCATGCCCATCCGATAGGCGGTGTTGCGGCCCAGATGCTGGTCGGGGAAGAACAGCACCTTGTCACGCCGTCCATACGACCACTCCAGCACCGCGCGGGCATTGCTCGAGGTGCAGACGATGCCGCCATGGCGGCCGCAAAAGGCCTTCAGGTCGGCCGCCGAGTTGATATAGGTCACCGGTGTCACGCGCTGATCAGCGGCACCCAGCACCTCGGTAAGTTCACGCCACGCCCGCTCGACCTTGGCAAGATTGGCCATGTCGGCCATCGAACAACCGGCGGCCAGCGAGGGCAGGATCGCGATCTGCTGCGGCCGCGACAGGATGTCGGCGACCTCGGCCATGAAGTGCACGCCGCAGAAGATGATGTAATCGGCCTGTGACTGCGCGGCCCAGCGCGACAGCTGCAGCGAGTCGCCGCTGTAGTCGGCGTGACGGAACACCTCTTCGCGCTGATAGTGATGACCGAGGATGACGACGCGCGCGCCCAGCGCCTGCCTGGCGGCAACAATGCGCGCCTGACATTCGTCGTCGCTGAGAGGCGACAGTTGTTCAATGACCGCAACGTTCGACATGACTACCTCCTCCCGCATCACCCCGCCGCCGCGCCGGGCGCATTGCGACACACGCTGATCAGGCGCCGGTCTTGGCAACCACCGCTACCTTGCGCAGCTGGATACCGAGCTCGCGCAACTGCTTGTCGTCGACCTCACTCGGCGCTGCCGTCAGCAGACAGGCCGCGGTCTGGGTCTTCGGGAATGCAATGACCTCGCGGATCGACGTCGCACCGGACATCAGCATCACCAGCCGGTCGAGACCAAAGGCCAGCCCGCCGTGCGGCGGACAACCGTATTGCAGCGCCTCGAGCAGGAAGCCGAACTTCTGCTGCGCCTCGTCATCATTGATACCGAGCAGCTTCAGCACCTCGGCCTGCATCTCGGCATTATGGATACGGATCGAACCACCGCCGAGCTCGGTACCGTTCAGCACCAGGTCATAGGCGTATGACTTGGCATTGCCGGGATCGGCCACCAGCTCGCTGACATCCTGAACCTGCGGCCGCGTGAACGGATGATGCAAGGAGGCCCAGCGCTGGTTGCCCTCGTCCCATTCGAACATCGGAAAATCGACGACCCACAGCGGCTGCCAGCCCTGCTTGACCAGACCGAGGTCGTGACCGATCTTGATGCGCAGCGCCGCCAGCGATTCGTTGACGATCTTCGCCTTGTCGGCGCCGAAGAAGATCAGGTCACTGTTGCCGGCGCCGGTGCGCTGCAGGATGCCTTCAATGGCCGCATCCGGCAGGAATTTGAGGATCGGCGACTGCAGGCCGTCACGGCCGGCGGCCCGGTCATTGACCTTGATATAGGCCAGACCCTTGGCGCCGTAGATCGAGACAAACTTGGTGTAGTCATCGATCTCCTTGCGGCTCAGTCTGTCGCCACCCTGCGGCACCCGCAACGCCGCGACGCGGCCATGCGGATCGATGGCCGGGGCCGAGAACACCTTGAACTCGACACCCTGCATCAGGTCGCCGACATCAACCAGTTCGAGCGGGATGCGCAGGTCGGGACGGTCGATGCCAAAGCGGCGCACCGCCTCGGCATGGGTCATGCGCGGCATCGGGTTCGGCAGCTGGACGCCGAGCACCTCATTGAACAACTCGCGGATCATCTGTTCCATCAGCGTGATGATCTGCTCCTCGCTCAGGAACGAGGTCTCGATATCGAGCTGGGTGAATTCAGGCTGGCGATCGGCGCGCAGGTCCTCGTCGCGGAAACAGCGCACCACCTGGTAATAGCGGTCCATGCCGGCCATCATCAGCAGCTGCTTGAACAGCTGCGGCGACTGCGGCAGCGCAAAGAAGCTGCCGGGATGGGTGCGGCTCGGCACCAGATAGTCGCGCGCGCCTTCCGGTGTCGACTTGGTCAGGATCGGGGTCTCGATCTCCATGAAGCCGTTGTCATCGAGGAAACGGCGTACCGTGCTGGCGACCCGCGAACGTAGCCGCATCCGCGCCTGCATCTGCGGCCGGCGCAGGTCGAGGTAGCGGTAGCGCAGCCGGTTGTCCTCGTTGACATCGAAGTTTTCATCGTCGATCGAAAACGGCGGTGTCCGGGCACTGTTGAGGATCTCGAGCCGCGTCGCGGCGATCTCGATCTGGCCGGTGGGCAGATTGGCATTCACCGTGCCCTCGGGACGGCGCCGTACCCGGCCGGCGACCCGCAGCACGAATTCGCTGCGCACCTTCTCGGCCAGCGCAAAACTGTCGCGTTCACCCGGCGCGAACACCACCTGCACCAGACCCTCGCGGTCACGCAGGTCGATGAAGATCACGCCACCATGGTCACGACGGCGATGGACCCAGCCGCAGACCTCGACGTCCTGGCCATCACAGGCCTCGGTGACCTGACCACAATAATGGGTGCGCATAGCAATCAACCTTGCTTGAGTAGATGAAAAACCGCGGCAGCAACCGCGAGACTGAACCGTCTATGGTACCGGTTTGCCAGCCTGCTGTTCAAGTGACGGGGCCGCCTCGGCCTTCCGGGGCGGCGGCATGATGACGCCCATCGAGATGATGGTCTTCAGCGCGTCGTCGACGCTCATGTCCAGCTCGATGACCTCTTCCTGCGCCAGCATCAGATAGAACCCCGAGGTCGGATTCGGCGTGGTCGGTACGAAGACGTTGACCAGCCGCTGGCCGGTCTTGGCCTGGACCTCATCGCTGGCACTGCCGGTCTGGAACGCCAGCGTCCAGATGCCACGCCGCGGATATTCGATCAGCAGCACCTTGCGGAACGAGTTGCCGCCGGTCGAGAACAGCGTCTCGGCCAGCTGCTTGACGCTGCCATAGATCGAGCGCACCAGCGGGATGCGCTGCAGCAGCGATTCCCACAGCGCGATCAGCCGGCGGCCGAAAAAGTTGGCGACGATCATACCGGTCAGCAGCACGATCGCGGCCGCCAGCACCACCCCGAGCCCCGGGATATGGACACTGAGCAGCTCAGAGGGATGGTACTGCGCCGGCAACAGCAGCAGCAGTCCGTCCATGGTATTGACCAGGAACTGGATGACCAGCAGCGTCACGCCGAGCGGCAGCCAGATCAACAGGCCGGCGATCAGGTAACGGCGCAGATGCCGTTGTTTTTGTGGCATGGTTACAGGCCGGTCAGTTGCTATTATTGATTGCCGGACAGCCGGCCGCGGCACACCCGCCCGGGGCGCAGGCCGGGGCCTCGGCCGCCGGGGCGGCGCTCTTCTTGCCGCTGAAGTCGGTCTGGTACCAGCCGGAGCCCTTCAGCTGAAAGCCGGAGGCCGAGATCAGCTTGCGCAACTGCGGCTGGCCGCAGGACGGGCAGTCAGTCAGGTCGGCATCACTCATCTTCTGCAGCGCCTCGAGGTCGTGGCCACAGCCGTCACAACGGTATTCATAAATTGGCATGCTTCACCCTCAATATATCAGTAGCTGTCCCGGTCAACATAAGGCCGGCCGGGTGGAATTCAAGATCTGACAAGCTGTCGATTATACTCGAAAATTGCACTGTCCACCCCCTTTCTGTTAGCGTGCCGGGGATGAATCCGACCCGCCAACGCTCCGACTGGCAGACACTGCGCACGCTGCTGCCCTATCTGTGGATCTACAAGGGGCGGGTGATCCTGGCGATCAGCTGCCTGGTGCTGGCCAAGCTGGCGCTGGTCACGGTACCGATGGTGCTCAAGCACATCGTCGATGCGCTGGATGCCAGCCGCCACCCGGCTCTGATCGTGCCGCTGGCGCTGGTCGCCGGCTATGGCCTGCTGCGACTCGGCGGCGTATTGTTCGGCGAACTGCGCGACGCGGTGTTCGCCCGGGTCACGCAGCGGGCGATCCGGATGGTGGCGTTGCGGGTGTTTCGCCACCTGCATGCACTGAGCCTGCAGTTCCACCTCGGCCGCCAGACCGGCGGGGTGTCACGCGACATCGAACGCGGCACCCGCGGCATCAGCTTCCTGCTGAACTTCATGGTGTTCAACATCCTGCCGACGCTGATCGAGATCCTGCTGATCGCCGGCATCCTGTATTACAACTTCGGCATCTGGTTTGCGGCGCTGCCGTTCGCCGCCGCCGCGATCTATATCACCTTCACACTGCTGGTCACCGAATGGCGGATGAAGTTCCGGCGCCAGATGAATGAGATGGACTCGCGCGCCAACACCCGTGCCATCGACAGCCTGCTGAATTACGAGACCGTCAAGTATTTCGGCAACGAGGAGCACGAGGCGCGGCGTTACGATGACAACCTGCAGCACTGGGAGAGCGCCGCGGTCCGCAACCAGACCTCGCTGGCGTCGCTGAACATCGGCCAGGGGGCGATCATCGCGCTGGCGATCACGCTGCTGACACTGATGGCGGCGCAGGGTGTCGCCGCCGGCACCATGACGCTCGGCGATCTGGTGATGATCAACACCTATCTGATCCAGATGTTCATCCCGATGAACTTCCTCGGTTTCGTCTATCGCGAGATCAAGCATTCACTGGCCGACCTGGAAAAGATGTTCAACCTGCTCGAAGTCGCACCGGATATCCGCGATCAGCCCGGCGCCGCGCCGCTGACCGTGAGCCGCGGCGAGATCCGTTTTGAACAGGTCGCCTTCCATTACCAGGCCGAGCGCGCCATCCTGCACGATGTCAGCTTCACCATCGCGGCCGGCACCAAGGTCGCGGTGGTCGGTGCCAGCGGCGCCGGCAAGTCAACGCTGGTGCGGCTGCTGTTCCGCTTCTATGATGTCACCAGCGGCCGCATCGTCATCGACGACCAGGACATCCGCGCGGTCGATCAGCATAGTCTGCGCCGCGCGATTGCCATCGTGCCGCAGGACACGGTACTGTTCAACGACACCATCTATTACAACATCAGTTATGCCCGGCCGGAGGCGCCGCGCGAGCAGGTGTTACGCGCCGCCGAGCTGGCGCACCTCGGCGACTTCATCGCCCGGCTGCCGGACGGTTATGAGACCCTGGTCGGTGAACGCGGCCTCAAGGTCTCCGGCGGCGAGAAGCAGCGCATCGCCATCGCCCGCGCCATCCTCAAGGACACGCCGATCCTGATCTTTGACGAGGCGACGTCGGCGCTGGACTCGAAATCGGAACAGGCAATCCTCGATGCGCTGCGCGATGTCGCCACCAATCACACCACGCTGGTCATCGCCCACCGCTTGTCGACGATCGTCGATGCCGACCGCATCCTGGTGCTCGACCACGGCCAACTGGTCGAGCACGGCACCCACCAGCAACTGCTGGCCGCCGACAGTTTTTACGCGCGGATGTGGCAGCTGCAGCAGCACGAACAGAAGGCCGTCATCGTATAACGGGAATTGCAGGCGCGCAGCCCGGCATTGCCGGACCAGCCCAACATATCGGGCCGCGCGAAAACGGCTCTCCCAACCTGTATTCGTCGTTCCGGGCCAGCATCGCTGTGATCTGGAATCCATAGGACCTGCCGCCCATGGTTCGATACGGTGCTGCGCACCTACTCACCACGAACGGCATGTTGCTGTGCTCTCGCACCTACTCACCACGAACGGCATGTTGCTGTGCTCTCGCGCCTACTCACCACGAACGGCATGTTGCTGTGCTCTCGCGCCTACTCACCACGAACGGCATGTTGCTGTGCTCTCGCGCCTACTCACCACGAACGGAATCCTCTCCGCTCGTCCTGAGTAGCGGCGTCAGCCGCATACCGAAGGGCTACTCACCACATTCGGACCGCCCCCCCGTTCGCCCTGAGTAGCGCTGCAAAGCAGCGCGTATGGTTCGATACGGCACTCTGTGCCTACTCACCACATTCGGACCACCCCCCCGTTCGCCCTGAGTAGCAACCCTGGCTGCGTACCGAAGGAGCCCGTCCCAAGCAGATTCTGCTATCATTACGCCACACCTCCGGAGAATATCTGATGTCCACTGACAGCCCTGAGCACTGGCGCCATTCCCATGACTTCGGCGTCGATCACGAGCGCGCCGAAAAAGGCACCACACTGGTCATGGTACTGACGGCGCTGATGATGGTGATCGAGATCATCGCCGGCTCGGTGTATGGATCAATGGCGCTGCTGGCCGATGGCTGGCACATGGCGACCCATGTCGCCGCGTTCGGCATCGCGCTGTTCGCCTACCGCTATGCGCGCACCCATGCCGACAATCCGCGCTACAGCTTCGGCACCGGCAAGGTCAGCGTGCTCGGCGGCTTTGCCAGCGCCATTGCGCTGGCCGTCATTGCGCTGGTGATGGCGCTGGAATCGGTGCTGCGGATGCTCGAACCGCAGGCCATCCACTTCAACGAGGCGATCGCTGTCGCCGTCGTCGGCCTGCTCGTCAACCTGGCCAGCGGCTGGATCCTGCACAGTCACCATGACCATCACGATCATGATGATGACCCTCATGACGAGCACCACCATCATGATCACAACCTGCGTGCCGCCTATTTGCACGTGCTGGCCGATGCCCTGACCTCGGTGTTTGCGATCATCGCGCTGGTGGCCGGCAAATATTTCGGCTGGGTCTGGCTCGACCCGGTCATGGGCCTGGTCGGTGCGGCGGTGATCACCCGCTGGTCATATGGACTGGTCCGCGACACCGGCCACATCCTGCTCGATGGCACCGTCGACGAGCGAACCCACACCGCCATCCGCGCCGCGATCGAACACAACAGCCCTGACCGCATCGTCGACCTGCATGTCTGGTATGTCAGCCCGCGCCAGCTCTCGGCCACGCTCGCCATCGTCTCGCCTGCGCCGCAACCGCCGGAACATTACAAACACCGGCTGGCCAGGATCCCGCAGCTGTCGCACCTGATCATCGAGGTTAATCCCAAAGCCGGCGAATGAGCGCAGACACGCCGTGATCACTGCTGTTGAACACCCCCTCTGACATTCCCGCTGTCGCTGCCAGCGCGTGGCAACGCCTGCGCGCCCTGCCCACGGGCATCTGGGTGCTGGGTGTGGTGTCGCTGCTGATGGACATCTCGTCCGAGCTGATCCACAGCCTGCTGCCGCTGTTCATGGCCACGGTACTCGGCGCATCGATGATGACCATTGGCGTCATCGAAGGTGTTGCCGAATCGACCGCCATGATCATCAAGGTGTTCTCCGGTGCGCTCAGCGATCGCCTCGGGCGGCGCAAGGGGCTGACCGTGCTGGGCTACGGCCTGGCAACACTCAGCAAACCGCTGTTTGCGCTGGCAACGACGATCGGCTGGGTGTTCACCGCGCGTTTCATCGACCGCATCGGCAAGGGCATCCGCGAGGCGCCGCGTGAGGCGCTGGTCGCCGACCTCGCCCCGGCCGCATTGCGGGGCGCCGCCTATGGCCTGCGCCAGTCGCTGGATTCGATCGGCGCCTTCGTCGGCCCGCTGCTGGCGGTGCTGTGCATGCTGTGGCTGGCCAATGACCTCCGCGCCGTGCTGTGGATCGCGCTGCTGCCGGCGCTGATCGCCGTCGCCCTGCTGGTGTTCGGCGTCCATGAACCGCCACCGGCGGCAGACCGCGCCAGACTGCCGCGCTCACTGAACGCCGCCACGCTGCGGCGGCTGCCTCGCCGCTACTGGCTGATCATACTGTTCGTCGTCGTGTTCACGCTGGCGCGCTTCAGCGATGCCTTTCTGGTATTGCGCGCCCACGATGTCGGGCTGGCGCTCGGTTATGTGCCGGTGGTGATGATCGCCATGAATGTCGTCTATGCACTGAGTGCCTACCCGGCCGGTGCCGCCGCCGACCGGATCAGTCCACGCTGGCTGCTGGCCTGCGGTCTGGTGATGCTGATCGCCGCTGATCTGCTGCTGGCGGTCGCCGCCACTCCGCTGACGGCGCTCATCGGCGCTGCATTGTGGGGGCTGCATATGGGACTGACGCAGGGACTGCTGTCCAAGCTGGTCGCCGACGCGGTGCCAGTCGAGATGCGCGGCACCGCCTTTGGCATCGTCGGTCTGACCACAGGCGTGGCCGTGCTGCTGGCCAGCGTCATCGCCGGCGCATTGTGGAGCGCCTTCGCTGCCGCGGTGACCTTCTATGCCGGCGCGCTGTTTGCGGCCCTGGCGCTGCTCGGGCTGACACTGACCCGCACCCGACTCGGCGCCATCTGAAACCCCTGCCGGAAACGTGTCATCTGCCGGCAGCGCTGCCGGGGCTTTATCCGTAGCGGCGGCAGCGCTACACTGCAACATGGCCCAGGAAAACAATGAACAACAGCGCAAGGCGGCGATCCGCCAGACCTTTGACAGCGTCGCCGACGCCTATGGCCATGGCGGCTGCCGTTTCTTCCACAGTGCCGGCCAGACCATGGCCACGCTGCACGCGCTCAACGGCGATGAGCAGATTCTCGATGTCGCCAGCGGCACCGGCGCGGTCGCGATCCCGCTGGCGCAGCGGCTGCGCCGCGGCCGCGTCACCGCGATCGACTTCTCGACCGGCATGCTGGCGCAGGCCGAGGCGCGCGCGGTCAGCCAGGGGCTGCGCAATGTTGATTTCCGCGTCGCCGACATGACCGCCCTGCCGTTCCCGGACCATCACTTCGATCATGCCAATTGCGCCTTCGGCCTGTTCTTCGTCGACGACATGGCCGGGCTGCTGCGGCATATCACCAGCAAGGTCAGGCCCGGCGGCCGGGTCATGATCAGCGGTTTCTGCGGTGACTCGTTCATGCCGCAGGCAACCCTGGCGCTCGATCGCCTGCGCCGCTATGGCATCGCGGTGCCGGAGCAGCCGTTCGGCTGGAAACGGATGGCCGAACCGGAGCAGCTGCATGCGCTGCTCGATGCGGCCGGCCTGACAGACATCCAGATCGTGAATAAATCGCTGGGTTACTACATCACCAGCGAGGGCTGGTGGGACGTGATGTGGAATGCCGGTTTTCGTGGCCTGGTGGCGCAACTCGGCGACCGCCTCGATGACTACCGGCGCGAACACCTGGCCGAGATCGACACGTTGAAGACTGCCAACGGCATGTGGCTGCAGGTGGATGTGCACTACACCAGCGGCCTGCGCCCCTGATCACTGACAGCTCACTGACACCTCACTGACAACGCCACACCGGAGGCCATCATGTTAATGAAAGGACACAGCGCGCCCGCGTTCAGCGTCGCCAACCAGCACCACCAGACCATCAACCTCGCCGACTATAAAGGCCGCAATCACGTGATCCTGTATTTCTACCCCAAGGATGACACCCCCGGTTGCACCATCGAGGCCCGGCAGTTCACCGCGCTGGCCGGGGAGTTCGCCCGCGCCAACAGCGTGGTACTCGGCGTCAGCAAGGATTCGTGCGACAGCCATCAGGCCTTCATCGAAAAGTACCAGCTCGGCGTCATGCTGCTGGCCGACAGCGACGGCCGGCTGTGCCAGGACTACGGCGTATGGCAGCAGAAGGAAAAGGACGGCGTCAAAAAGATGGGCATCGTGCGCTCGACCTTCATCATCAACAAACAGGGCATCATCGAAGAGGCGTTGTACGGCGTCAATCCCGACGGCCATGCCCAGGCGATGCTGCAACGCGTCAGTCAGCTGAAATAGTGCAGAACCGGGCCACCGGTATCCATGGATGCAGGGTGTGCCAGCCCCACACCCTGCCTCGCGCCGTTTTACCATGATGACCACGGGTATACTGAGGGAGGCTCTGATTAATTCGTATAGTCGTCATGCCCATCCCCGATCGGGTCGGGGGTGGGCTCCCGTGGACATCCATAACGACCTGCAAGACCTGGATTCCCGCTTGCGCGGGAATGACAAAATATCCTTAACCGTCATTCCGGGCGCAGCCACGCGGCGATCTGGAATCCATATTTTGATAAACCAGGGACTCAATGATGGATGCCCGCTGCAGCCTGCCCTCGTCCCCGATCGGGGGCGGGCATGACAAGATCTCCTTGACTGTCATTCCGGGCGCAGCCACGCTGCGACCCGGAATCCATATTTGATAAACCAGGGGCCCAATGATGGATTCCCGCTTTCGCGGGAATGACGGCTGTGGTAATTTTTGAATTAATCAGAGTTTCCTGAGGCTATTACCAGTGACCGGATCTGTGGACCATGTTTGACCATGAAGACACCTTTGCCGAGCTCAACCACCGCGGCCCGCTGACCGACAAGCTGGCCTTTCTGCACGACACGGTGCAGCAGACCTTTCCGTTCATCCACCGCATTGCGGTGATCCTGTACAATCCAAAGACCGATCTGCTGTCGACCTTCGTCGCCAGCTCCGGTGATAACAACCCGTTGCGCAACTACCGCGCACGCCTGCAGGATGTCCCGTCACTGCAGGAGATCCTGGCCGCCGGCCGACCGCGGCTGATCCGCGACCTCGATCTGTACGCCGCCGCACATGACAGCCAGGCCATACACACCCAGCGTCTGAGCAGCAGCGGTTTTCACTCCAGCTATACGATGCCAATCGAGGTCGATGATACCTTCATCGGCTTCATCTTCTTCAATTCGCGTCAGGCTGATGCCTTCAGTGATCAGACCCTGGCCCAGCTCGACATGTACGGCCACATGATCTCGCTGGCGGTGGCCCATGAACTGACCAAGATCCGCGCGATGCTGGCGACGCTGCACACCGCGCGCCATATCACCACGGTGCGTGACATGGAGACCGGCGCCCACCTGGAGCGCATGGCGCATTACTCGCGGCTGATCGCCGAGGAGCTGGCCGAGCGCTGCAACTTCACTGATGAATACATCCATCACATCTTCCTGTTCTCGCCGCTGCACGACATCGGCAAGGTCGGCATCCCCGATGCAATCCTGAAAAAGCCGACCACGCTGTCGGCCGACGAATTCCATATCATGCAGCAGCATGTCACCAAGGGCCGCGAGATCATCGACTCGATCATCAAGGATGTCGAGCTCGAGGCGCTGCCGCATATCGAGGTGCTGCGCAACATCGCTGAATATCATCACGAGGCCGTCGATGGCCACGGCTATCCGCATGGCCTGAACGGCGAGCAGATCCCGATCGAGGCCCGGATCATCGCCGTCGCCGATGTCTTTGACGCGCTGACCAGTGACCGCAGTTACAAACAGCGCTGGCCCAATGATGAGGCCTTTGTCATGCTGCGCAACCTTGCCGGCTACAAACTCGATCCGCTGTGTGTCGAGGCGCTGCTGAAACACCGCAGCGAGATCGAGGAGATCCAGCAGCGCTTTCGGGAAACGGATCCCGGCTAGCGCCCTCTCCCGCACGCGGGAAATGGGTAAATGAGGAAATTGGCAACGCGACAGGATGTCATTAGCACAGCCCCCCGTTCGTCCTGAGTAGTGCTGCATAGCAGCACGTATCGAAGGGCCGTCCATGGTTCGATACGGCGCCCTGCGCCTACTCACCACGAACGGTTTCCCCCCATTCTTCCTGAGCAGCTTGTTCGACGCCCCCCTCTCCCATTTATGGAAGAGGGAAATGGGTGAATGCGGAAATTGACAGCGCGGCACTGCGGCCCTAGCATCGATCATCATTATCATTTGAATACGGACCCTGACCCTTGGAAAAGACCATCCTGATCACCGGCTGCTCCAGCGGCATCGGCCATTGCGTGGCCCACGGCCTGCAGGCGCGCGGCTGGCGGGTGTTCGCCACCGCCCGGCTGCAGCACGATGTGGAAACGCTGTCGGGTCTGGGTTTTGAGAGCCTGCAACTGGACCTCAATGACCCTGCGTCCATCGCACGGGCCGTCGACGAGATCCTGCAGCGTACCGGCGGCACGCTCGATGCGCTGTTCAACAATGGCGCCTATGGCCAGCCGGGTGCGGTCGAGGATCTGCGGCGCGATGTCATCCGCGCCCAATTCGAGACCAATGTGTTTGGCACACTGGAGCTGACCAACCGGGTATTGCCGGCGATGCGCCGCCAGCGCCATGGCCGCATCATCTTCAACAGTTCGCTGCTCGGTCTGGTCGCGATGCCGTACCGCGGCGCCTACAACGCCAGCAAGTTCGCGCTCGAGGGTCTGGCCGACACGCTGCGCCTCGAACTGACCGGCAGCGGCATCCATGTCTCGCTGATCGAACCCGGACCGATCATCAGCCGTTTCCGTGACAACGCCCACGCCGCCTATCTGCTGAATATCGACCCGGAGACCAGCGTCCACCGCGAGGCCTATGTGCGCATGGTGCAGCGCCTGACCAAGGCCGGACCGGCGGCACCGTTCACGCTGCCGCCCGAGGCGGTGCTGGACCGGGTCATCCACGCGCTGGAGAGCCCGCGGCCAAAGATCCGTTATTATGTGACGTTTCCAACCTGGCTATTCGCAACACTGCGCCACCTGCTCAGCTACCGGGCGATGGATCGGGTACTGCGCCGGGCCTCGAAGATCGAAGGGCGCTGATCAGTCTCCGACCACCCATTCATCTGGCCATTACACTGTTCAGCGCTGGATTGGATGGGATGCCACCCAGTCTCTGCCGAAATATCCAGCCCCATCCTGAATCAGTGTTTATCAAAAAATATGGATATTCCTTACTGACTTTACAGGCAGTAATTGAATATTTCTTTTTTATTAAAATAATATTAAGCCCCCTCATCATGTGGCCGATGATGCAAACGGATGGGTGCTGTCCTTAATTAACACACGAACCGGTCAACCTGATAACAATTGGGAATATAGCATGCGTAAATCGTTAACTTATGTGCTGCTGCCATTGGCAGTGATCATCTCAGCAATCCTGCCCCGTGGCGCCGAGGCCGTGCCGGCCTTCGCCCGGCAGATGGGTATGAGCTGCAGCAGTTGCCACTTCCAGCATTTCCCGCTGCTGAACAATTTCGGTCGCGCCTTCAAGGCCAGCGGTTATACCATGGACGTCACGCCGACGATCGAGGCCGATCATTTCTCGCTGCCTGTGAACCTGAACATGGCGATGTTTACCAATATCCGCTTCCAGCAGACCAACGGCACGGCTGCACCAGGTGCCGCCACCTCGGATGATGGCGAATGGGTGATCCCCGGTGAAACCTCGCTGTTTGTCGCCGGCCGTGTCAACGACCATACCGGGGCGCTGATGGAAGGGGATGTCGGCGGCGCGGGCGCCGCAGGCGGTGCCGGCTTCCTGGCCAGCCTGAAGATTCCAGTCATCCATGCCATCAATAGCTCAACCACGGCCGGCTTCGTGCCCTTCACCTCCGGCCTCGGACCCGCCTATGCCTATGAAACGCTCAACACCGGCGCCGTGGGCAACCATCTATTGACGCTGGTCCATCCCACCGAGGTCTCGGCCCAGCAATATATCCAGGTCGGCGCCGGCACCACCTACAATGACTACGGTGGCGATGCCGAGGGTGTGGGCGCGTTCGTCGCCAACAACAGCTATTTTGTCACCGCGGCCAAATGGTCGCCGAATCACATCTCGCTGAATTCCGATACCGCGGCCACCGGCCATCTCACGTCGAATTATCTGCGCGCTGCATGGACACCGATATATGAAGGCTTCGACCTGGGTCTCGGCCTGCAGTACATGGGCGGGACCTCAACACGTGCCGGCGCACCGATGGACCGGGTGCGCACCGAGGCCTATGCCGTCGATGCGCAGCTGCAGGGCAGTGTCTCCAACATGCCGCTTGGCATCTATCTGAGTGTTGCGACGGCGCCTAAGACCGCGCCGGGTGACGTGCCGAATCTCTATAACCCCAACCCGAATGACAAGCAGGCCTTGACACTGACCGCCGAGCTCGGCGCCTTCAACGAGGGCCGGGGCACGCTGCAGCTGGCCTACCGCCAGGCCGATGACGGCACCGCGACGATGAGCAACGACGATGCGCTGACCATCGGTGCCAGTTACCTGTTTTCATATAATTCACAAGTTTCGATCCTGCACACCAGTTATCTCGGCGACGCCCATGATGCCAGCAAACCCGGCGGCCCGCTGCCAATCAGCGCCACTGGCGGCGGCGACCAGCTGACCTCGGTCAACCTGGCGGTGGCGTTCTGACACCGCCGGTACTCCCGCTGTAATCCGCGCCCGCTCAATCCGAGCGGGCTTTTTTTCACCGCGCTGACAGGTCTCACCACCACCGGGGAGGCGCCGCACAGCAACTGTGGTTATAATGGCCCGATTGCCGGCGACCGGGGACGCCGGCCCTTCCGGAACCTCAAGGCTGACGATGAACCATAAAAATCTCAATAGCTACAACACCGCCACCACGCTGACCGTCAAGGGCAGGAAATACCAGTATCACGCACTGACCAAGCTCAGCAAGGCGCGACTCGGCAAGCCCTCCCGGCTGCCGTTCGCCCACCGCATCCTGCTCGAGAACCTGCTGCGCCATGAGGACGGCGTCACCATCACCAAGGACGACATCGCCGCCTTGATGCGCTGGGACCCGCAGGCGACGCCGGACAAGGAGATCTTCTTCATGCCGGCACGGGTGCTGCTGCAGGACTTCACCGGCGTGCCGGCGGTCGCCGACCTGGCGGCGATGCGCAACGCGATCCGGCTGCTCGGCGGCGACCCGCAACGCATCAATCCGTTCACGCCGGCCGACCTGGTCATCGACCATTCGGTGCAGGTCGATGCCTATGGCAGCATCAATGCCTTTGCCCACAACGCCGCGCTCGAATACCAGCGTAATGGCGAGCGTTACCAGTTCCTGCGCTGGGGCCAGAATGCGTTTGACAATTTCCGCGTCGTGCCGCCGGACAGCGGCATCGTCCACCAGATCAACCTCGAACACCTGGCGCATGTCGCGATGACCGGCAAGCGCGGCCGCGTCAACTGGGTCTACCCCGACACGCTGATCGGCACCGATTCACACAGCACGATGATCAACGGCCTCGGCGTGCTGGGCTGGGGCGTCGGCGGCATCGAGGCCGAGGCCGCATTGCTCGGCCAGCCCTCATCGTTGCTGATCCCGCAGGTGGTCGGTTTCCGCATCAGCGGCACACCGGCACCCGGCACCACCGCCACCGACATCGTGCTGACCATCACCCAGCTGCTGCGCAAACACGGCGTGGTCGGCAAGTTCGTCGAGTTCTTCGGCCCCGGCCTGGCCCACCTGTCGCTGGCCGATCGCGCGACCATCGCCAACATGGCGCCGGAATACGGCGCGACCTGCGGCCTGTTCCCGGTCGACGACAAGACCACCGACTATCTGAAACTGACCGGGCGTGGCGACAAGGTCGCACTGGTCCAGGCCTATTACCAGGCCCAGGGCCTGTGGTACCACCCGAAACAGCCGACACCGGACTACACCAGCGTCATCGATTTCGACCTCAGCCAGGTCGAGACTAGCCTGGCCGGCCCGAGCCGGCCGCAGGACCGCGTCGCGCTGGCCAACGTGCGCCGCTCGTTCCGTCAGTTCCTGCTGCATCAGTCGAAGGAACTGGCGAACAAATTCGACGATGAACGGACCAATGCCTGGCTGGCCGAGAGCCCGCAGTCACAGCTGCAGACGCCGGAACTGGCGGCATCGCACCTCGACGGCGATTTCGACGGCCTGAACCACCAGATGACGGTGCGGCAGAGCGACGGCGTCAGCTACAAGCTGTGCCATGGCTCGGTGGTCATCGCCTCGATCACCAGCTGTACCAACACCTCCAATCCGGCGGTGCTGATCGCCGCCGGGTTGTTGGCACGCAACGCCGTGCAGCGCGGCCTGAAGGCCCGGCCGTGGGTCAAGACCTCGCTGGCGCCGGGCTCGAAGGTCGTCACCGATTATCTGCAGCACGCCGGGCTGCTGCCGTATCTGGAAGGGCTGGGTTTCCATGTCGTCGGCTATGGCTGCACCACCTGCATCGGCAACAGCGGACCGCTGCCGGACCATGTGGCGGCCGCGATCAAGGAAGGCAATCTGTCGGTGGCCGCGGTGTTGTCGGGCAACCGCAATTTCGAAGGCCGCGTCAATCCACAGGTGCGCGCCAACTACCTGGCCTCACCGCCACTGGTCGTCGCCTATGCGCTGGCCGGCAATCTGAATTTGAACCTGAGCCGCGACCCGCTCGGCGTGACGCCCAATGGCACGCCGGTTTATTTGAAAGACATCTGGCCGACGCAGGCCGAGATCGAGCAGTACATCAACAGCCACGTCACCGCCGACCAGTTCAGCCGCGTCTACGCCGATGTGTTCGAGGGCGACGCGGAATGGAACCGCATCGAGGTGCCGCGCGGCGAGCTGTTCGCGTGGAAGTCCGACTCGACCTACATCAAGGAACCGCCGTTCTTCCAGCACATGCAGGCCGAACCGGAGACCGTCACCGACATCCGCGATGCGCGCGTGCTGGCGCTGCTCGGTGACTCGGTGACCACCGACCACATCTCGCCGGCCGGATCGTTCTCGGCCAAGAGCCCGGCCGGACAATACCTGATCGGCCTCGGCGTCGAACCGAAGGATTTTAATTCCTACGGTTCACGACGCGGCAATCACGAGGTCATGGTGCGCGGCACCTTCGCCAACATTCGGCTCAAAAACCGGTTGGCGCCGGGCACCGAGGGCGGCGTCACCCGCCATCTGCCCGATGGCGCGCCGATGACGATCTACGATGCGGCGATGAAATATCACCAGGAAGACGTGGCGCTGATCGTGCTCGCCGGCAAGGAATATGGCACCGGTTCATCACGCGACTGGGCCGCCAAGGGACCGAAACTGCTCGGCATCCGCGCCGTGATTGCTGAAAGCTTTGAGCGCATCCACCGCTCGAACCTGCTCGGCATGGGCATCCTGCCGCTGCAGTTCCAGAGCAATGAGACCGCCGAATCACTCGGCCTCGACGGCAGCGAGAGCTACACCATCAAGGGCCTGGCCTCACTCAAACCCGCGCAGACGCTGCAGGTCATCGCCGAAGACAACAGCGGCACCAAAAAGACCTTCAGCGTCATCACCCGCATCGACACGCCGAACGAGGTTGAATACTACCGCCATGGCGGCATCCTGCCGTATGTGTTGCGGCAGACGTTGAAGGCGGGGTGATCTTCGAGAGATAGAAAGAACGGAGGGATTGTTCGCTCGCCATATAACAGATTGGCTACTTTATAATCTCTCCGCCCCCATTTTCCAATTTTCCATTTTATTTCATATTGGTAAAAGTTGCTCCAGATTAGCCCAACACCCCGAGCTTTCTGAGTCAAAAAAACGGATAGACTCAATTCCAATTTCTCTTAATGCCTGCTTTGCTTTATCTTGAAATTTTTTATCGTCTTTGTATACAGAAACAGCAACTCGCTTAAGAGAGCGATTCTTCTTTATAGCATCCAATATATGCTGGTCCCCATCGGATATTGACCATCCATAAATTGCCAACGACTCACTACGGTCTAATTCCAGATTTTCATAAGCGGTATAAAGATAATTACTCTGAGTAATTGATAAGAGCTTCTCTCGCGAACCACCCTCGCAAACAAATAATGGCTGCACATCATTCTTGGCCCAATAGTCTGTTAATTGCTTGAGTAGTGAGCCGCCTACGTCCTCTGCGGCAAGTTTTTTCTCCTCCCTCGTTGCTTTGGTTTGGCATAGACACAGATTTCCGTGCAAGTAATAAACACTAATAACGCTATGTTCGATACGCCCGTCATATGTAAAAGAGTTCAATTTCGTGTTCATCTTTTGTGAGGAAAAACCATCGCTAAATTTTTTTGGCATTACGGCCATTTTGTTGCTGGATTCTATGGCCCAAATCAAAGTCAAATCGTAATTTAATGTAAAAATCTTTGAGAATCTCGAGCAGTATTTACTGATGTTAGATAAACTTTCTGCAAGCTGTTCTTGATCTGGGTGAATATCTTTTACGGTATTGATCAAGGCACGACGAACATCTGTGTATGGTTTTCTTACTTTAGCTTGCTCTGTCTCGGCAATATCAAATTTTTTGTTTATAAAGTCAGCCTCCCACAGCCTCCTTAGTAGTTTCTCAAAGTCTCTGACTTTAGAAAACTCTTGAAATATATCCTGAATGCAAGAGTTAATTTCCCCACGTTCAACACCAAACTTATAGAGGTTTGTATAGGAAAAATTATTCGAGAGAGCAATGCTTCCACCATTTCCAATAAGCAATGTATCTCCGAATTCGTCAGCAATATCACTCCATTCAACGATATCATTTGTCTGTGTCATTTCTTGTTCTTCCGGCCCCATTCGAAGCCAATTTCTTCGAGTCGCCGAACCCTATCAGCATTAAGTATCTCCCTCTTTTTAAATACTCTTTGTTGACCTACCCACCCACCTAATCCTGTGTGCCAGGAGTTAGGAACATTTACATTCCCATACTTATTTTTATACGTAAGTAGCTCGTTGAATTTCGCTCCCCATGATTTTTCAAAAGGATCCCATACGAAGCCAATTCCCTCAAGCCTAATTTTTCTCTCAGTGGGAAACTCACCTTTAATTAATAATGCCCTTTGCGTCTTCACCCACACCCCTAGACCGTTTAGATATTCACGAGGAACATTTGTATCTCCATGCTCAGCCTTGTATGCAACAAGCTCATTAAATTTCAACTCCCACTTTGATTCAAAAGAATCCCACACGAAGCCAAGCTCTTCTAATCTTATTTTTCGTTCAGATGAAAGCCCCCCGATTTTTTCTAAACCTCGTTGTGTACTTATCCACTTTGCTAAAGAAGTTGGCCAATTCTGAGAAACGTTGACATCCCCATATTCTGATTTATATGCAGCCAGTTCATTAAACCTATCTTCCCATTTTGAATCCAATGCACTCCATATAAAACCAATTTCATCCAGTTTTTCCTTTCTATCTGGCGAAATATTGCCACGGTTAAAAGCCTTTCTTTGGATGCCGACCCATGCGCCCAAGTATGCTGAACTATCCCGTGGCACATTCGTATGCCCATGAGTAGCCTTGTAAGCTAATAACTCGTTGTACATGCTCTCCCATTGAGATTCCATAGGATCCCAGTCAAAACCAACTTCATCAAGTCTTTCCCTCCTTTTAGGTAAGAGTGTTTCATTCATCCGGCGTGCTCTCTGATTAGATGCCCATGATGACAAACCTGTTCTAGGCAGCGAAGAGACATGTCCATGCTCCTTCTTATACGCCAACAACTCTCCAAACCGTTCATCCCATGAAACGCCAAGGGACTCCAAACACTCCGCCGTAATCGCCCCCCGTATCGTCTCCAGCGACACACTCGGCCCCAGCACTTCCACGCGGTCACTGAATCTGTTTTCGTCGTAACCGCCCGTCCTGCCCTTGTCCTCGCGCATTTGGCGGATGATGTCAGTGAGTACGTCATCCTGCTCCTTCATTGCGCCGAGCAAATCCCAGATATCAACGAAGCTGGTACGGTGTAACGCCTCTTCGATGGACTCATTGGCAGCTTGCTCGACAAACAACGGCACCATCACATAACCAAATTCCTTGCCGGGTGATTTGCGCATGGTGCGGCCCGTGGCCTGCACAATGTCCACCTTGCTTTTGCGTGGGGAGATGAAGGCGACCATGTCCACGGCAGGCACGTCCACACCTTCGGTCAGGCAGCGGGCGTTCGACATCACGGCTTTTTTAGCCTGACGGAATGTCTTCATCTGGTCTTCACGCCGGGCCGTGGGCATTTCCCCGCTGACGTGCAGCGTGGTGAATTCTGGCAGGTGATTTCGAATACCTTCGCCATCCCCGGACGTAAATGAACGTGCTGCTGCAACCGAGCCATGAAAGGTAAAGATGCGGCTCACGCCGTATTTATCGACCGCTTTTTGCAGGGCAATCTGCAACGCCACCTGGCGCGCTTTGACTACATCGCCATCGATGATCACTTCGCCGTGCTGGAGCATGTGGTCATTGACCATTTCTGAAGTCACTACTGAGATGACGACCTTGTAATCGCAGATGATGCCGCGCCGTGCCGCCTCGGCAAAACTCAGGGTATGAATAACGGGCCCATAAATTTCAGGCTTGTCCATAGAATAGACAAGCGTGTTGTCGCCTTCCTTGTCCTTTTTTCGGATATCATAATGGCGTGGGGTCGCCGTAAAGAACAGCCGCTTGCGAATCGGCAAATTGGCGTCTCCCAGGGCAAAGCTGAAACGGGTTCCCTCCCGGCTGGCGGTTTTATGGGCTTCGTCGAAAACGCCTAAATCGAATGGCTGCACCATCCCATCCACGTCGACTGGCAAGCCTGCGGCCACAACCTGTGCCGACTGATAGGTGGAGAACACTATCTTGACGCCATCAAATGGCTTGCTGAGAAACTGGCTGACGACAGCGCTTTCAGTCGTTACCGGAAAATCCAGGTCAGCCTGATGCACAATCAGGTCGTCCGCGCCTTTGGCGACCGTGGGGTCGGAGCAAACGCACATAAAGGTGAATCGTTCCCAGGCCGTTTCTTTCAACCACTCATGCAACAGCTGGCGCACCAGTGCCAGTGACGGCACCAGCACCAGCAGTTTTTTGCAGTCATGTTGCTCTGCCGCCCACAGGGCAACCAGTGATTTCCCCGTACCGCAGGCCATGACGATAGTAGCGCGGTCGTTCTCTTCCAAACCGCGAGCAATTGCAGTTAATGCCTCTTGTTGGTGTGGCTTCGGTTGCTTGCGCGGCAACTTTATTTGGCCGCTGCGCAACCATTGCCGCATGGCCTCGAAGTCTTCTGCCGTAAGTCTGTCTAGGTCACTGCCCCGAATAGGGATGAAACCACTGCGGTCTTGCATGAGACTGGGCAGCACCTCACAGTTGGTAAACAGGACCCGCTGACTAACTTGGTCGGTCAGACCCATAAAGGTGGAAAGCTCATCCCAAGTGAGCGCTGGCCGATTGCTACGAAATTTGACCTGATAAGCCCGCAACTCACCATCAATGGTCAGATAAGTGCCGTCCACTCCCATGTCACGCCCGGTGTCGAGCGAAAGGAACTTACGCTGTTCCAGCGGCATCGCCTCGAACGGCCACACTTGATGTGCCTGCGCGATTTTTTGGGTGGCGAGATAGGCTTCAGCAAACATCTCAAAGGCATCGCCACGCTCCTTGTTGCCGGGCAACGCAGAAATTCTGGCTTCGATGTCATCGAAGGAAATCAAGTCGTCGAAGAGGCCGGTGCTTAATATCCGACTAGCTGATGAGTGTTTTGGAGTCATGTGTCAAGAAACCGGGGTCAGCATAGAGGAGTACTGACCCATAACAATACCCATGGGCTTTGTATTATCTCACCCTCTTTCCCTACCTAGGGTGAAAATGAACCGTCCCTATTTTTCCTATTTTTCACTTGAGGCCGTCGATTTTCGTTTTCGCATCGGCGATCGCTTGCCGGATTCGCGCGAGAGTTTTGACCTTGAAATACGCTGTCACCTTTCCAATCGTGCCGCTGGACACAGCAAGCATTACGTCGTTATCCTCACTGAATATCGAGAATTCGAGATCTCCCTTCGTTCTGTAGTCTGCCTGAAAGTTGTCAAACCTGGTCGCGGTCCTGTCCAGCTTTGAGATGTAGTCGATGCCCGCCAAGAGAGCATCGATCTCGTCGTAGTCAATGAAGGATGTGTTCTTCCGCTCGGCGCTACGCTGGACTTCGAGAGTAACGCCGTACTCCTTTCTGCCCGTTCCGGCGTTCGTGAATTCCTTACTCTCCACGGTAACTGCGCCGTACTCGCCGGGGATCACGGCAATTCTCGAAAACCCGCGAACGATCACGTTTCCCGTTTGGCTTTCGAAAGCCTCCAGCTTCGTTTTAGGAGCCGCTTGATCCGCCGGCTTCTCCGCAAACGCGAGGGCGCAATACCCAAAACACAAGGCTGCGAGCAAAGCTGTTCTTCTCATGGTGCTTTCCTTTGCGCAATTTATAGGGAAAAGAGGAGAGATTTGAAGGCTATCAAAGAGTTGATCACTACGCAAGCTGAACTCTGCCATCCCGCCTTGCTAAGAACCCTACGATATGCGGCTGGCGCCGCTACTCAGGGTGAACGGCATCATCAGCGAAAATCCGGGGCAGCTCAGACCGCGGATTCACACCTAGCTATCAGCAGGTCAAAAGGGTCAGACTCGGAGGTCTTGAGAAGTGTTTAATCCCTCCGCCCCCTTTCCCCCTGCCTTTTTTCACTGCCTTGGGGCGCGACGCCTTGCCCGGCGGCAAGAAGTTATCGCCAGACACCACCGGCCTACCGGTTTTGGCCTCCAGCGCCTTGCGCGCCTGCTTGGCGATCGCGCCACCTTTCTTTGCCGCCACCTTGTTTTCGGTCATCCCGGTCGCGTCATCCGTTTCAGCAATCTGCCGCGTCGACAGCTCAGCCAGCGCGGTGAAAATCAGCTCCGCCTCGCTCATGTGATCGCGCAGGTTATGATCCTGTAAGCCCTTCATCGTCTTGTGCACCTTTACGCTCACCCCTGACCATTCCTGATGAATGATGTTGGTGAGAATCGCGAATTCCTCGCCCTGCTTGATGTCGTGGTTCGCCCAGTAATCGGTCAACCCTTCGACCATGCTCAGGACAGGCTTGTTGCGTGTCTCCTGCCCGGTCATGCGCTGCTGTATCCACTTCTCGCTGCGCCCGTGCTGCTGCCAGGTCTCGCGGGCGCGATCCAGCGACAACGCCGGATCGGCCATCTCCTGCATCCGCTCGTAGCCCACTTTCGCCAGCCACAGCTTGATCGGCTCCGCCTTGGGGCTGGGCACGGACTGCACCAGGCGCAGCAGGGTTTCGGCGGTGGCGGCGTCGGTGAGGTAATTCTTGCCGTCGGCAGCAGGCAATTTCAGTCGGTTACAGTTTGTAACCGACTCACTGCCTTCCTTGGCCAAGCGATTTTTCAGCACCTTCCAGTAATTTCTCGCCGCCTGATAATCCGGCTGCTGGGTCAGCACCTGAATAATGTCGACCACCGAGAACCACCAGGTTTCGGTTTCCTCATCATACACGCGGCGTATGGCGTGAGTCTCAAACAGGGCAGGCTGAATCTTCATGAATGGGCCCCGGTCTCCCTTTTCAAAAGCAAGCCGATATCGAACACGCAATCAGACTGCATAACACCAAAGTGCACCCTCGCCTCTCTCTCCGGGGGATTGCTTAAAGTTTAATCCTTCCGCCCCCGATTCACTATTCACCTTCACCCTATTCAATAAAGATCGGGCAGCGGTTGTTACCTCTTTGAATAACATGCTGCGGCTGTCCGGGCAGAACATGACGGGGTAATCGCGGCATTGGCCACCTCCTTGTAGCGTAATCCTCCAAGCTGTCAGGCATCCATGCCTGATGGCATCTAGTGTAATTCAACAGGGCGTTTCAATCGAGTCTGACCCTGAGAGGCGCCAATTAGGCGCCAATTATACAGCGTTACATCCGAGATGCCGCTCGCCTTCGCCAGCTCCGGAACCCTCCGGCTCTGCGGCGGCAGCATCTGCGCAACCGCCCACTCCCGTCGCTCTTTCGAATACCCACTCATCCTCTTCTCGCTTCC
>JACREF010000019.1 GCA_016218365.1 Gammaproteobacteria bacterium | reverse complement strand
GCGACACAGATTAATGAGCAAACCTTGAGTTTTATCCCCAAATTACTGGTTGTATTTGCATCGATTCTGGTCGCAGGGTCATGGATGCTGAATATGCTGGTCAATTACAGTATTAATCTGTTTACCAACATCCCGTCGCTAATCGGCTAGGCATGACCTTCACAGTCGACCAGCTGGTTGCGCAATGGGAGGCCTACTTATATCCTTTTTTGCGCATCAGTGCCGTGCTGGTGGCATCGCCAATCTTTGGTACGCAGATTATCCCGCCACAGATCAAGGCGCTCTTGGCGGTGTTCCTGACTATTATGGTTTCGCCATTTGTCAGAATCGACGGCGTCATTGATCCTGTTTCAGCCGCAGGGGTATTGATAGCTGCTGAGCAAATACTGATTGGTTTATCGATAGGATTTATGATCAGGATGATATTCAGCGTGATGGAAGTGGGTGGATATTTGATTGCGCAGTCTATGGGGTTGGGGTTCGCGCAGATGGTGGATCCCACAAATGGGACTGCTGTACCGTCGGTCAGTCAGTTCTTTACCATTATGGCTACCTTGATCTTCCTGGCCTTAAATGGTCATGTGCTGGTTGTTCAGATTGCTGTCGAGAGCTTTACTGCAATACCTGTCGGGGTGTCATTGGGTGGCTATTCACTATGGGAATTGGTCGAATGGTCATCATGGATATTTAAAGGGGCATTAATCATTTCACTGCCCGTGGTATCTTCTTTGATAATGGTGCAGATCGCCTTTGGAATCATGTCGCGTGCAGCGCCACAGCTCAATGTATTTTCAATTGGATTCCCGATTACGTTATTGCTTGGATTTGTGTTTCTCTATGTCAGTATTCCCATGTTTTCCGAGCAATTTATCGGGATCATGACCTCCGCATTTGACGCAATTCACATGATGCTTGGCGGTACTCATGGCTGAAGAGCAATTTCAGGAGCGCACAGAGCAGCCTACTCAGAAGCGCCTCGGCGAGGCCAGGGACAAGGGGCAGATTCCCAGGTCGCGCGAGTTGACGACATTGCTGGTGTTGCTCGCGGCGGGGCTGTATTTCATGATGATGGGTGATCGGATGATAGCAAGTCTGGAGCGCCTGCTCAGAAAATACATGGTATTTGACAGAAAAATGGTGGCAACGCCCGATGCGATGATGGGGCAGTTGATCGGCAGTATCGGGACAGTTTTGGTTGATTTCTCGCCCTTCATCTTATTGATGACGGTCGTTGCCATTGCTGCCCCTATGCTTATTGGTGGCTGGGTATTCAGTCCGGCGGCTATTTCATTCAAGTTCAGCAAGCTGGATCCAATCAAGGGCATGGGTAGAATATTTTCGTTCAAGGGATTGATGGAGCTGATCAAGGCATTATTGAAATTCACGGTAGTGCTGGCGGTAGCCGTGGCAACCATGTCGTACATGGCAAACAGCTATCTGCATCTCGGTCAGCAATCGGTGGAGCAGGCGCTGTCAGGTAGTGGCTCGTTGTTGACGGTCTCGTTTTTGGTGATCAGCGGATCATTGATTATCATTGCCATGGCCGATGTACCATTTCAATTGTGGGATTATAACAAGCAGTTAAGAATGACCAGGCAGGAGATCAAGGATGAATACAAGCAGACCGAAGGTATCCCTGAGGTAAAGAGGAGGATCAGGGAGGCGCAGCGCAAGATATCTGAGCGACGCATGATGGAGCAGGTACCTAAGGCGGATGTCATCATCACCAACCCAACCCATTATTCGGTCGCACTTAAATATGATCAGGATAAAATGGCGGCCCCGGTGGTTGTGGCGAGTGGCCGTGATCTGATTGCATTACAGATACGCACCGTAGGTAAGACCCATAAGGTGCCAATAGTTTCGGCGCCACCGCTGGCGCGCGCTATTTATTTTAGCACCGACATCAATAAAGAGATCCCGTCTGGCCTGTTTCTTGCTGTAGCAAAGGTGCTGGCATTTATCTACCGGTTGAATGCTGTTCAGCGCCTGAGTGGATCGATAGAGATCGAAGAACTACCAATTCCAAATGAATTGATGCGTGATTAAACAGGTGAAATATTATGAATGAACGGGTCATGGCGCTGCTGCGGCTGGCATTAAGAAACGGGATGATTGGTATTCCGCTGGCGATCATTATCATTCTTGCAATGATGATCCTGCCGATGCCGCCATTGTTGCTGGATATTACCTTCACATTCAATATTGCTTTGTCATTGATCGTGATCATGTCCAGTATCTATATCAACAGGCCGCTGGAATTTGCTGCATTTCCCACGATTCTTCTGATTGCCACCTTGCTCAGGCTGGCGCTGAATATTGCCTCGACACGCGTGGTTCTTCTTGAGGGGCATACCGGTACTGATGCCGCCGGTAATGTTATTGAATCATTTGGTGAGTTTGTCATCGGTGGAGATTATACCGTCGGGATCGTAATCTTTGCGATCCTGGTCATTATCAATTTTGTCGTGGTGACCAAGGGTGCGGGCAGGATCTCTGAGGTCAGCGCCAGATTTACCCTGGATGCAATGCCAGGTAAACAGATGGCTATTGATGCAGATTTAAATGCCGGTGTTATCGATCAGGCAGAGGCCAAGAAGCGGCGGGCCGAGGTGGTTGCCGAGGCGGATTTTTATGGATCCATGGATGGTGCCAGTAAGTTCGTGCGTGGCGATGCAGTTGCCGGCATCCTGATCCTGTTTATTAATATCATAGGCGGTCTGATCATTGGCGTTGCGCAGCATGATATGAGTTTTGCCGATGCGGGCCATAATTATACGCTGCTGACGATTGGTGACGGATTGGTGGCGCAGATCCCATCGCTGTTGCTGTCGACGGCTGCAGCAATCATGGTCACCCGCGTTTCCAGTGAGCAGAACATGGGGGAACAGATCAGTAAGCAGATGTTTGGGAACCCACGTTCACTGGCCGTAACGGCAGCCATTATTGGTGGGTTAGGTCTGATACCTGGCATGCCTAATGTTGTGTTTATTGGGTTGGGATCGTTGTGCGGTTACGCGGCCTACCAGATATATAACCGTAAACGGATCGCTGAAGCGACTCCGTCAGCGGCCATTGAAAAGGCGCCGATTGCGCCTTCGCCCTCGGAGATCAAGGATCTGTCATGGGATGATGTCAGGACGATCGATACCGTGGGGCTGGAGGTGGGTTATCGTCTGATCCCGCTGGTCGATTCCAAGCAGGATGGTAATCTGATGGCGCGGATCAAGGGTGTCAGGAAAAAGCTGACTCAGGAACTTGGATTCCTGATTCCAGCTGTCCATATCCGTGACAACCTTGAGTTATCGCCTACCTCATACCGGATCACGCTGCTGGGTGTGACGGTAGGGGAGGCTGACATCTATCCAGACCGGGAGCTGGCAATCAGTGCCGGCCAGGCCATCGGCCAGCTGCAGGGGATAGTCACCAAGGATCCAGCCTTTGGGATGGATGCGGTCTGGATCGATGCATCGATGCGGGAGCGTGCCGAAGGCATGGGTTATACCGTCGTCGACCCGAGTACAGTGATTGCAACCCATCTTAATCAGATCCTGAAGAAACATGCCCATGAGTTGCTCGGTCGCGAGGAGGTTCAGCGTCTGTTGGACAGGGTGGCGGCGGACTCACCGAAATTGATCGATGGGCTGGTTCCGGAGACCCTGACACTGGGCGCCTTGCAGAAGTTGCTGCGAAATCTGCTGGCAGAAGGCGTGCCGATCAAGGATATGCGTACCATCATTGAGACGTTGACCACGGAGGCTGTGCCGCGTCAAGATTCTGACAGCCTGACTGAGGTTGTCAGGGCTAGCCTTGGACGATTAATTGTTCAAAATATCAATGGGTTGGACGATAATATGGCCGTTGCGATCCTGGACCATAATCTGGAACGGTTATTGCAAGAGGCTATGGCAGAGGGTGCAGGGATGTCACTGGAACCAGGGTTGGCTGAGCGGATGCACAATTCACTGACAAATGCAGGATATCAGATGCAGGCCAAGGGTAAGGAGCCGATCCTGTTGGTGGCGCCCAAGTTGCGTGCTGCACTGTCCAGATTCATTAATCATACCCTGCCTGAGATGCATGTGCTGTCGTTCAACGAGGTTCCATCGAACAAGAAGATCAACATTGTTGCCAGTATCGGCACAGCGGCATAGTAATCAGGTATCCACCAGATGAAGATGAAAAGATATTTTGCTGCTGATATTCGCCAGGCCATGGCCATGGTGAGAAATGAACAGGGTGCCGATGCGGTGATTCTGTCGAGCAGAAACATTGATGGTGGCATAGAGATCGTTGCGGCCATCGATTATGACCAGGAAATGATTGAGAGTGCATCGACTGTTAGAGCAGAGTCTGTAGCCCATAAGACCCAGTCTGCAGCAGCCCGCTCCATCCCGGCATCAGAAGGCAGTAGCAGATTCGAGAGGCAGGGGCGACGTGAGCGGTTCGAGGTTGCGGATGATTCCCGGCTGATCAGGCTGGAAGATGAGTTGGGCGAGATCAAGAATATACTTCAAAATAATATGGCAGGCCTTGCGTGGCAAGGTATTACGCAACGATCAAATGCCAATATAGATGTCATCAAGAAATTATATGCCATTGGAATTACTTCCAACCTGTGTCTGAGCCTGGCGGCTGCGGTCAGTAATATCCAGGACAGCAAATCTTCTTGGCGCATGGCGCTGGCGACGCTGGCCGACCAGATCAGGATTATCGACGAGGAAATGATGGTTGCTGGTGGGGTATATGCCCTGATCGGTCCTACCGGCGTCGGCAAGACCACCAGTATTGCAAAGATAGCGGCACGTTATGCGCTGCAGCGTGGCGTCAAGAAGATCGCATTGATCACAGTTGATAATCATCGTGTCGCAGCGCATGAACAGTTTCGGACTTATGCGAGATTGATCGGGGTTCCTTCCCGATGTGTGCATAACAAGGAAGAGATGGTCGCCGCCCTGGCAGAATTTTCCAGCAAAGAGCTGGTTTTGGTTGATACTGCTGGCATGAGTCAGTATGACAGTCGGGTGTGTGAGCTGGACCAGATCCTGAATATCAAGGGATGGAATATCAAAAAGGCGTTGACATTGCCAGCTGCCGGAAGTTACCAGGTATTGAAGGACGTGATCGCTCAATATGGTATGCATGGAGTGAATCAGGTAATTGTAACCAAGATTGATGAGGCGCCGTCGATAGGTGCATTGTTAAGTGCAATAGTCGATTCAGGGTTGCCAGTTTCATATTTATGTGATGGGCAGCAGGTACCGGAAGACATTAGATCCGCGACTGCGGCTGATCTGGTAAGTAAATGTGTATCGGTAGGAAGGGCGAAACCTCTGGTAGTAGACCAGGAAATATTAGCAATCGATTTCGGCCGGGAGGCAATAAATGCTTGAGACATTATCATATGCAAGGCAGGCAGAAGGACTAAATAGCCTGTTATCACCTAGTGCAAGTCCGGTGCAGGTTATTGCAGTGGCAAGTGGAAAGGGCGGTGTTGGCAAGACCAATCTGACGGCAAATATCTCGGTAGAGCTGTCGAGGATGGGAAACAAGGTATTGATTCTTGATGCAGATCTCGGTCTGGCCAATATGGATGTGCTGCTGGGTTTAAACGTAAAGAAGAATATATCGCATCTGATTTCGGGAGAGGCTGATATAAATGAAATCATCGTTAATGGCCCCGAGGGGGTAAAGATTATTCCCGGTTCATCAGGGCTGTATCGCATGGCAGATCTCAGTCATGCCGAACATATTGGCTTGGTGAGGGCCTTTAGTACCATTGCCGTGAATCCAGACTATCTAGTTATAGACTCTGCTGCGGGCATATCAGATAGCGTGATTACCTTCACTCGTGCAGCACATGAAATTATTGTGGTTGTATGCGATGAGCCTGCATCGATAACAGATGCCTATGCGCTGATCAAGGTGTTGAACAAAAATCATGGTATCAACAAGTTCCGGGTCGTAGCCAACATGGTTAACAATTACCAGGACGGTGTAAATCTGTATGGAAAATTGCTCAAGGTAAGCGAGAGATTTCTTGATGTTACTCTCGATTATCTGGGTGCAGTTCCTTATGACGAATATCTGAAAAAGTCAGTACAGAAGCAGGGGTTGGTAGTGATGCAGTATCCACGAAGCAAGGCATCTCTGGCGATCAAGAAGATCGCCGCCAAGATTGAAAAGATGCCGCTTCCGGATCGTGCGCGTGGGCATATTGAATTCTTTGTGGAAAGAATGTTTAACATCTAACCGGGATCGTCATGAAAAAAGTAGCCATGTATAAATCTAATCAGGATGAGACAAGGGTAAGAAGCGAGCTGGTGATAGAGTACGCTCCACTTGTTAAGCGGATCGCCTATCACATCATGAGCAGATTACCGCCAAGTGTGCAGGTCGATGACCTCATCCAGGCGGGCATGATTGGCCTGCTTGAGGCGGCAAAGAATTACGATGCAGGGCAGGGCGCCAGTTTCGAAACCTATGCCGGGATCAGGATACGTGGATCCATGCTGGATGAGATCCGCAAAGGCGATTGGGCGCCACGCTCAGTTCACCGCAAGGCACGACAGGTTGCTGAGGCAGTCAGGGAGATCGAGCATAAGACTGGAAGGGATGCGCGTGATCATGAAGTCGCTCAGCATTTGCAGATGTCGCTGGAAGATTATCACAAGACACTGCAGGACGCGAGTGGCTGCCGGCTGCTCAGCTTTGAGGATATGGGTGATTATGAAGATATCATCCCTGCCAAATCAACGGTCGATATCTATAATCCGTTTGATGGCGTGCAGCGTGATGATTTCAAGCGTGCATTAGCAGAAGAGATTTCTAAGCTGCCAGAGAGGGAGAAGTTGGTATTAACTCTGTATTATGATGAAGATTTGAATCTCAGGGAAATAGGTTCAATTATCGGGGTCAGTGAGTCCCGCGTAAGCCAGATTCATAGTCAGGCGCTGATTAGGCTACAGGCCAGGCTGTCTGACTGGGCAACCGATGACTAAAGAAGGAGGGAATTGCATTGGATAAGAATATGAAGATCCTGATAGTGGATGATTTTTCCACTATGAGGAGGATTATCAAGAATCTGCTGAGAGATCTTGGATTTAATAATACCAGTGAGGCGGATGATGGAAATACTGCGCTGCCAATGCTGAAGACAGGTAAATTCGATTTTCTGATCACTGACTGGAATATGCCGGGTATGCAGGGCATTGATCTGCTCAGGGCTGTCAGGGCTGATGAAGAGTTGAAGACCATGCCGGTGCTTCTGGTTACGGCGGAGTCAAAGAAGGAGCAGATCGTCGCGGCCGCACAGGCAGGTGTCAACGGCTATATCATCAAGCCATTTACTGCCGCTACGCTTAAGGAAAAAATAGAGAAGATATTTGAGCGGATCGAGGCGAGCAAATAATAACATCTTCTGCAGTGATACCATTAGGTCTTGGAGTAATAGAATGAATATTGAGATGGCCAGGGAGCTCGTCACCTGTCTGGAGCGAGGCGACAGAAATGGAGCGGATGAAATTATTTCAGAGATTTCCAGGATCAAGAACAGCGAATTATTTCAGCAGATCGGCAAGCTTACCAGAGATCTGCATGATGTATTAAAGGGATTCGAGATTGATAGCAACAGGCTCTCAGATATAGCTGTCACGGGGATACCGGATGCAAAAGAGCGCTTGAATTATGTGATGAAGATGACATCTGATGCTGCTACTAAGACCCTGGAGTCAATTGAAGAGGCGATGCCGGTTTGTGAGTCAAATATCGCAGACACCAAGGCGATGCATGATGAGTGGATAAGGTTTGTGTCACGAGAAATGACTGCAGCTGAATTTAGAACATTATCAAAAAAGATTTCAGCCTTTCTCGGATCTGCCAAGGAGTCTAATGACAAGATCAAGGATAAGCTAAATGAAATTCTGATGGCCCAGGGATTTCAGGATCTGACTGGGCAGATATTGACTCGAGTGATCAAGCTGGTGCAGGACGTAGAGGATAGTCTGATTAAAATTATAAAGATCTCCAAATCAGAGGAGCTGGTTCCTTATGCAGAGAAGTCTGCTATGGAGCTGGAGGGTCCTCAGATTGCAGGAAAGGAGTCGGCAAGTGCCGTGAAGTCCCAGGATGAGGTTGATGACCTGTTGTCGAGTCTTGGTTTCTGAGGTGAAGCATGTCTATCGATCTTACTGACGATATCCTGCAGGATTTTCTGGTTGAGGCAGGAGAAATAATTGAACAACTTGGTGAGCAGCTTGTCCAGCTGGAAAAAACTCCTGATGATTATGACCTGCTAAATGGCATCTTCAGGGGCTTCCACACAGTTAAGGGTGGGGCCGGATTTCTAAGCATTACTGCATTGGTAACGCTGTGCCATAAGGCAGAGGATGTATTTAACATCTTAAGAAATGGCGAGCGCAAAGTAGACTCAGAGATGATGGATGTCATGCTCAAGGTCTATGACAAACTGCGTGGGATGTTTGAATCAATCAGCCAGGGCGCCGATCCTGAGCCGGCCAGCCAGGAAATGATCAACTCACTTGTTAGATACCTGTCACCTGCGCAGCCAGTGACTGCGTCTAATGTCGAGCCCGCAGTAATCAAACCGATTGAAAATAAGCGGCAAGCGCCAGTCGCTGCCGAGAAATCTGCTGCTGACAAGAAGGTGGATGGCGGTGATGATATAACTGATTCTGAGTTTGAAGATCTTCTTGATCAATTGCATGGAACAGCTGTGCCAGGTGAAGTGGCAGGGAAGATAAGCGATGGGGCTAATATATCGGGTGCTTCATCGCCAGATCTGGATGGTGACATTACCGAGGATGAGTTTCAAAGCCTGCTAGACCAACTGCACGGCTCGGGAATACCCGGCGAAAAACCTGCCGGTGATCTGATTAATGATCCGCCTGTGGCCGTGTCAACTAAGGTTGAGACGGCATCTGCCATAAAGGCTGATGACCACGTCGCCGCTGTTCGCAAGCCAGATTCCACTGAAATTGACAAAGGCGTCAAAAAAGATGCGCAGCAAACCGAGAATACGGTGCGCGTCGATACCAAGCGTCTTGATGATATCATGAATCTTGTTGGTGAGCTGGTATTGGTAAGAAATAGATTGTTGACAATCCAGGCTCTCGCCCATGATGAAGAGATGACGTCGGTTGCATCAAATCTTGATATCGTGACGTCAGATTTACAGACTGCTGTCATGAAGACGCGGATGCAACCTATCAAAAAGGTGTTTGGAAGATTCCCGCGCGTTGTCAGGGATCTGGCGCGTAGTCTGAATAAAGATGTAGAACTTGAGCTGATCGGTGAAGAGACGGATCTCGACAAGAATCTGGTCGAGGCCTTGGCCGACCCGCTGATCCATCTGGTCAGGAATGCGGTTGATCATGGGGTTGAGATGCCAGATGTCAGAGAGAAATCTGGGAAAAGTCGACGGGGTAAGATCATACTTTCTGCTTCACAAGAAGGGGATCATATCTTGCTGCGCATAAAAGATGATGGCGCAGGTATGGATGTCAACAAGCTGAAGAAGATAGCTGTTGATAAGGGAGTGATCGATGCAGAGACCGCCCAAAGACTATCTGAAAAGGAAGCCTTTAATCTGATATTCATGCCTGGTTTCTCGACCAAAGAGGTCATTTCAGATGTGTCGGGGCGCGGTGTTGGCATGGATGTTGTCAAGACCAAGATCTCACAGCTCAATGGCGCGATCGATATTACCTCTGCGCCAGGCAAGGGTTCAACAATTGATATCAAGGTGCCATTAACCCTAGCTATCATGCCGACCTTGATGGTGGTCGTTAATGAGCAGGTTTACGCGTTACCCTTGGGTAGTGTGGTTGAAATCTTCAATCTTGACCTGAATGAGACGAACACCGTTAGCGGTCAAAAGATTGTTCTGGTCAGGAATAAGCCGCTACCTATCTATTTTCTCCGCGACTGGTTGACAACACGTGGAGAACCGCCTGCGGCAAATGATAATCATGTGGTTATGGTCAATGCTACTGGTCGGCAGGTTGGATTCGTCGTAGATAAACTGCTTGGACAAGAAGAGGTGGTTATCAAGCCATTAGGATCAATGTTGCATGGTACCCCTGGTATGGCTGGTGCGACCATCACTGGCAATGGCAAGATTTCATTGATTCTTGATATCCCTAGTCTGCTATACAGATATGCTCGGCGTTAAACTAGGATAACAGGTATCGATCATATGGCACGTGTCGTAATAGTAGACGATTCATCATTTTTCAGAAATCGCCTTCGCGATATGTTGCTGGAAGATGGGCACATCGATGTGATAGGTATGGCAAAGGATGGCCGGGAGGCCGTGGCTATGGTTAATGATCTGCATCCTGATGTTGTCACCATGGATGTCGAGATGCCGGTGATGAATGGGATCGCGGCCGTGAAGGAGATCATGAGTCATACTCCCACGCCGGTCCTGATGTTGTCATCCATGACTACTGAAGGGGCTGGGGCTACGCTGGACTCTCTGGCGGCCGGGGCTGTGGATTTTATTGCCAAGCCAGATGGTGTCAATCTTGATATTAATTTCAAGCGTAAATTATGTGCCAGGGTGAGACTGATAGCTGCACGTGGTGCCAGTTCGCTGGTTGTGCCGACAATAAAGGAGGCCAACTCGATACATGATAACCATGATTCCCTGATCAGGGTTGTGGCTGATGCCGATCTCATTTTTATAGGCGCCTCCACTGGAGGGCCAATAGCGGTGCAGCAACTATTACAGACGGCCTCGAGCAAGATTTCGTGCCCCATTATTGTTGTTCAACATATGCCGTCTGCCTTTACTGAGCCCTATGCGGAAAGACTCAACGGTATGAGTAATCTTGAGGTAAGGCATCTTGAAGATGCAGCTATCCTTACTAAGGGTGTAATTTATATCTCACCAGGGGGCAAGCAGCTTGGATTCGTCTCGCGGAATGGAGAACTTGTAACTACTCTGAAAGACGGTGTTGCATCTGATACCTACAAGCCTTGCATAGATTATTCCCTGAAGTCGCTGGCCGAGGGTGTTAATAATAAATCTTTAGTTATCATTATGACTGGTATGGGGTCAGACGGGAAAGAGGGTGTCGCTCGGATGAAGAAGCGGGGGGCGACGATCTGGGCACAGGATGAAAAAAGCTGTGTGATCTATGGCATGCCGCAGGCAGTGGTAGAGGCAGGTCTTGCCGACGCCGTGTTATCGCTATCGCAGATGAAAAGTATCTTTTCCAGGATCACGTAAGTGGATATTTTAAGCATAGTCGGGATAATTGTATCCTTTGTCGCCATCCTAGGCGGTAATTATCTTGAAGGCGGCCACATCGATTCACTGATGCAGCTGACGGCATTTATCATTGTTGCCGGTGGCTCGCTCGGTGCAATCATGCTGCAGACATCGATGTATACCTTTATCCAGTCCATGAAGATGACGTTGTGGATAATCTTTACTCCAAAAGTACAGGCAGCTCAGGCAATTGAAAAGATTGTCGGCTGGAGTAATACGGCGCGTAAGGAAGGATTGCTTGGTTTGGAAGATGTAGCAGAAAATGAAACCGACCAGTTCGCAAAAAAAGGACTGCAGTTGCTGGTCGATGGAGGAGAGCCCAATTCTATCCGCCATGTGATGGAGGTTGAGCTGGATACCAGGGAGCACAGTGAGCTGCAATCGGCCAAGGTGTTTGAGGGCATGGGCGGCTACACGCCTACCATCGGGATTATCGGGGCTGTGATGGGGTTGATCCACGTCATGAACAATCTGGCCGATCCCAGCAAGCTCGGCAGCGGTATTGCCGTGGCGTTTGTTGCAACAATCTATGGGGTTGGGCTGGCCAACCTCTTTCTGCTGCCAATTGCCAACAAGCTCAAGAGTATTATTCATACCAGGTCAAAATACAGTGAAATGATCATTGAAGGCATAGTGTCGATTGCCGAAGGGGAGAATCCGCGCAATATCGAGACCAAGCTGCGTGGATATGTGCACTGATGGCCCGCAAAGCCAAACATGAGGAGCATGAGAACCATGAGCGCTGGCTGGTCTCCTACGCTGATTTTATCACGCTGCTGTTTGCCTTTTTTGTCGTGATGTATTCGATTTCATCGGTTAACGAAGGGAAATACAAGGTATTGTCGGATTCTATGGTGTCGGCATTCCATGTTTCACCACGCTCCATGGAGCCTGTGCAGGTCGGTAGGCCGGCAAAAACTCCCGTTGACCTTAATATCCAGCTTCACGCGCCACCCGCTATGTTGACGTCGCCCAGTATCTCGCTCGGGGTCAAAAATCCCAATGAGGGGAGCCGTGATCAGCAGGAGCAGAAAAAAAATGACATTTATGAAGAGCCGGCCACAAAGCAGCAACAGAAAGATCTGGCATTGATGGCAAACTCAATAGAAAAGGCCATGAGCAAATTGATCGAGCAGGATCTGGTTGCCGTCAAGCGTAATGATTTCTGGATTGAGGTCGAGATCAAGAGCAGCATTCTGTTCTACAGCGGCAGTTCTGAATTGCAGTTTGCCATCATGCCTGTTCTGCAGGAGATCGGGGCCATCATCAAGAAATATCCCAACCCGGTTAAGATTGAAGGTTTCACAGATAACAAGGCGATAGACAATATTATCTATCCATCGAACTGGGAGCTATCCGTCAGTCGCTCTGCCAGGGTGGCCCGGTTGTTTCAGGATGCCGGGATCAATCCGGAGCGACTGAGCGCTTCAGGATACAGTCAGTACAGACCTGTGGCCGATAATGAAACAGAGGCCGGGCGCGCCAGCAACCGTCGTGTGTCGATAGTCGTGATGGCAAATCACGATATTGAGATGCTGTTCTCACGCTAGGAGGTTCAGGATGAAGGTGCTTGCTGTGGTCAACCAAAAAGGCGGGGTCGGCAAGACCACCACCGCAGTGTCGATGGCCGGTATCCTCGTGCAACGCAAACATCGGGTGTTGCTGGTTGATGCGGATCCACATGGTAGTCTGACCAGTTATTTTCATCTCGATCACCGTGGCTTTGAGCGCTCGGTATACAGTCTCTTTGACGGTTACAAATCCCGGGTAGACTTTCTGGTGTCGAAGACGCAGATAGCCGGCCTGCATGTCATTGCTTCCTCGCCGGCACTCGCAACACTCGACAAAAAACTGGGTGGTCAGGATGGGAAGGGTCTGATCCTGGGACAGGCCTTGCAGCAATTGAGTGACTGGTATGACTATGCGATCATCGATTGCCCACCTGTGCTGGGGGTGCTGATGGTCAATGCCATGGCAGCCTCTGACAAGCTGGTGATCCCGGTGCAGGCGGAATTTCTGGCGCTGAAGGGACTTGATCTGATGGTGCAGACGGTAGCGATGGTGTCACGTGCCTTGGCCAAGGATCTGGACTACATGATTGTACCCACCATGTATGACCGCCGTACCAGATCCTCTGGCCAGTGCCTGGAGCTGATTCGCGGCAAATATCCTCGTAAATTATGGGATGGCGTCATCCCTGTCGATGCCCAGTTCAAGGAGGCCAGCAGCGTCGGCGTACCGATCAGTACCCTGTCGCGGACGGCCCGGGGAACTATGGCATATGAATTGCTTGTTGATTCATTGAGATTTGAACAGGTTCTATCTCATCGACAGGAGACCGCAGCATGACTGCCACGGCAAAACAGACAGATCAGGATATACTGGACGACTATTTTTTGGCCATGTTGACCCATGAGCGCCCGTTAGCTGCACTTGCAGATGATGGACAGGCGATTGATGTCGACACCAGGCAGGTGTCCGCAGCACCATTACAGAACGCGGTTGACGAGATCTTCGCCCCGATATTTTCCGGGGAGATCCGTGCGCTGAGGTTACAGGTCGATCAGCGCAATTTTGCAGTGCCATTATTGCGGCTACGAGGGGTGGCAAACCTCAGGACCTTACACATTGAACCCGTTACTGCAGCTGGCTACGTCATCGGCCAGATTAATTATCGAGAACATGAGTATACCGTAATCGATTTGGCATATGCCGGGCGTCATAAAAATGGCGGATTGCTGGCTCGGCAGGCGGGCGGATTTGTCGTCTTTGTCGACAACGGCACCGCCTTGCTGGCAGATCAGATAGATCAGACATTGAATCTGGATGCAGTCAGGGTGTCATGGCGTGGACACCGCCATAATACCCGATGGATTGCCGGACTGGATACCGTCAGCATGTGTGCGATTGTAGATGTTGATCGCCTGGTTCACATGTCCTGATGGATGTTCAATAGTGCGGGAGACAGGAGAGAGGGTAAATGGAAAAAAACGAAGCGGATAAACATGACAATCTGACCCAATGGGTGACCTTTGGTATGGACGGAGAGACCTATGGCATCGATGTGATGCAGGTTCAGGAGGTGTTGCGGATTACCGATATCACGCCGGTACCAGGTGCCCAGCCCTATGTTCTGGGGATCATCAATCTGCGCGGCAATGTGGTGACCGTTATTGATACGCGGGTGCGCTTTGACCTGGTACACAAGACCCCGGATGAGCAATCCAGGATCATCATCATCGAATCTCATGGCCAGGTGGTCGGTCTGCTGGTGGATGCGGTATCGGAAGTGGCCTATCTGCGGGAATCAGAGATCGGTTCTGCGCCATTGACCGGTGCCGAGGACTCCAGATATATCCATGGTGTTCATAGCGCTGATGGCAAGCTGCTGATACTGGTCGATGTCAATAAATTGCTGAGTGAGAGCGAGGTCCAGGAGATGGCGGCATCGTGACACACCATATCGACAGCGATATGTCTTTATTCTATATGGTGACGGCCGTTATGGCGGTCGTGCTGGTGGTGTCGCTATTACTGGCGCTGCGGATGTACATGCTATCACGCCGTCAACAGATAATCGTTGCTTCATTGGCTGCCGATGTCAGTGGTTTATGCAAGGGTGCAGAGGGGATGAGTCGTTATCTGTCAACGCTTGAGCGCAAGATCAAGCGCCTGGCCGAGCGCCAGGAAGATCTCGATACGCTGTCTCAACCTGCCGATACCTATCGTCAGGCAGCCAAGATGATCGAGCGCGGCGCCACGCTCGAAGAGGTGATTGATGTATGTAATATTATTCCATCAGAGGCCAGGCTGCTGGTGATGCTGCATGGCCGTGATGGCAGCCAACAGCGTGCTGCCAGGCGGCTGTCGCCGGGACGTGCTGCCTGAGGGCAGGTTGAATGGTGAATTTAGTTAAAATTGATCGGCGCCGGCTTGCCGATCAGATAGCCCTGTGCATAATCGATGTGGTAGCTGCGTAATAAATCCAGTGTCTGCTGGTCCTCCACATATTCAGCCACGGTAATCTTTCCCAGTTTTCGGGCAATATCAGAAATCGCCCGGACCAGCGTTTGGTCAATGATGTCATTTTTGAGGTTGGTGATAAAGCTGCCGTCAATCTTCAGGATATCCACCGGCAGGCGTTTCAGATGGTCAAATGAGCTGAAGCCGACCCCGAAGTCATCCAGGGCGATATGAAATCCCATATCACGCAGCTTGTATATCAGCGCCCTGGCCTTGTCGTAGTTCGCAATGGCCGCTGTTTCCGTGATCTCGAATATGAACCGATCATGGATAATGCTGTTTTCAGCCGCATGCTCCTTGATGATATCGATCAAAGTGTTGTCAGTGAAGGCGTGACTTGACAGGTTGATGCTGATCGATAGGGCATTCTCGGTGCGGTGATGCTCCCGCCAGTTCTTGAAGGCGGTGCCTATCACCCAGCGATCAATGATGTTGATCATGCCCATCTTTTCTGCGACGGGGATGAAGATATTGGGCGTCAGGACATGGTCATCTTCCTGCATCCTGATCAGCGCCTCATAACGCACGATCCGGTTGTTGTCGATGTCGAGCAGTGGTTGATAGACCAGGAAGAAATTGTTGTCCTGCAAGGCGCGGCGGATTCTGGGTATCAGACCCACCGCGTCCTTCATGGATTTGAGATCATTGTCATGATGGCGGTATACGTGAATCTTGTGGTGTGGCGACCGTTTGGCCCGCAGACAGGCGTGGTCGGCGTGGGATAACATATCATCAGGTGTTTCCACGCCGCTGGCGCCGGTTACTGCAATCCCGATGCATGCCCCGAGATGATAGATGCTGCCCTGGCATTCAAATTCAAATCTCTCAAGCTCGGTCCGGATCTTTTCGGCATACTGTATGGCCATTACTTCGTTACAGTTGTTTGCCATGATGGCATAATCGTCGGCGCCTATCCGGGCCAGGATATGGCCTTCTCCGGTATTTTGACGTAACAGGTGGGCGATCTTGATGACCAGCCGGTCACCGTTGTTATGACCCTCCAGATCGTTAATGATCTTGAACTGGTCGAGGTCAATATACAGCAATGCAGATTCAATGCCGTGCTCTCTATGGAGCACAAGCGCCTTGCCAATGGCACGTTCCAGGATCTTGCGATTGCATAATCCTGTCAGATCGTCATGGGACACCAGGTAATCGAGACGCGCCTGCAGCACCCGTTTTTCGGCGATCTCATCCCCAAGATCGTTGCGGTGACGCTGTCCGAGATCGACCATCTGTTTGAATTTCAATGCCAGTGTGACCGCGCTGATAATCTGTTGATCAGATGCCGAGGCCGGTAATGCACAGATGTATCCATTGTCATCATATTGCCGGTTGGTGCCGGATGTTTCCGCATGGCTGCTGTCCAGTGCTATGACCGGAATCTCCAGCCGGGTGGTGCTGTGTTGCAGCTTCTGTATGAGGTCACTTTCATCTTTGCAGATAACCAGCAAATCAGTATGCAGGGTATTGTGTGCTGCTCCAGCCGCGGCGTATTCAGCAAGCACGGTCTTGTGGCTGGCCTTGATGATCTGGGTGAAGCCGGCGGCAAGAAGTTTGCCGGTGACGCTGCGGGCATGGTCGCCGGCGACTACAATGCACATTGCGGTCACATCAGGCAGCGCCTCATCCGCGGCTGGCACGGTGGCGGCGTCGGGCCAGCTATCCGTGACATAATCCATTGTATTGTCTGTGGACGACATTCTGGGTTCCATGACGGATATCAACCTGCTACAGGTGGTAGATCCCGTTTATAGTTGTTAATGCTTGAACGTCGGATGTCTTCCGTGATCCGCTCAGTTAGCGTCATCACTAGATGATTTCTTTAGGGGATTAATGGGCTCTTCAGCCGTGGGGTGCCGTTTTCAGACCTAATGATGATCATTATATGTGCAGTCCGGTGGTGTGCTATGGTTGGAGCGGTTCACTGCAATGGCAAGAAGTGCAGGAATTGCCTTATGAAGCCGAAACATAAGGTAGGCATTCATTCTGCGTGGCTGTGGAGTAGCGGCCGGTGAAGATTCATGATGAGAAATCGAGCGGCAATCGCTGGTACTATGCCCAGGGGGGGAAGGTGTATGGACCCTACCCCGCCGGGCTGATTAGCCGTTATATCCTGCTGGGTCGCATCCGGTTCTCTGACCAGATCAGTTCCGATCAGAAGATCTGGGTTCAAGTGGCCTATGCGACGGATTTTATCCCGGATGTCATGAAGGGCAACCTCGAAGATCCCTTTGAGCGTGATCGATTGAAGGCAGCGCGCCGCTGGGCGGATGAACGGCGCGGCGCTGTGTCCACAGCCGTGCCAGACGGTGACGAACGGCGCGAGGAGATGGAGGACGGGGTGCCGCCGGCCGTGCATATATCCACTGCCGCGGCAGATGCCAGCAGGGATACGACAGCCTCCAGCCTGCGCAATCGGTTTATCTTCGGGGCGCTGCTGTTCTGCGCCGTGGTGGCCTGGCTGGTCTACCAGTCACCCCGGTCGCCGCAGATACCGGACATCGATTGCAATGCCGTGGCGGAGCCCATGGTGCGCTGGGATAATTGCCAGAAGCGTGGTGGGCAACTGGCCAACATCAGTCTGCGCAAGGCCTCGATGGAGAATATGGACCTGCGCGGCGCCGACCTGCATCACAGCAATCTAGCCGAGGCCAGTCTGGCATTCTCGATACTCGATCAGAGTCATCTGGAAGGGGCGACACTGACCGGCGGCAATCTGAAAGGGGTCAGTCTGCGAGGGGCCATCCTTTCCGAGGCCCTGCTGCAGGATGCGGATCTGTCGTATGCCGATTTGACCGGCGCCATCATCGATGGTGCGGATTTTTCCAATGCCAACCTTGGCAAGGCCAAATGGATCGACGGTTCATTGTGCGCGCCTGAATCGGTCGGTCGTTGCCTGCCGCTGACTATCGATCGCAGTACGCGCTGAGGCGATACCCTGTCGTTTCACCAGTCTGCGGGGAGGTCAAGCCGCAGGCGCCTGATGATGTTGCCAGCCAGTTGCGCGATATCAACGTCGGTTGTTGTGTCAACGACGATGGCGCATGCCTGTTCATCTGTGGTCAATGGCTGTGCAGTGCGTTGTTGCATAGCAAGGACCTCGAGGGTGGCTTCGGACGGATCCTGACGCAGGGCCTGACGCTGTGTGATCCAGCGACGCAGCACGGTGTCAGGGGCCTGGCAGTCCAGGATCAGCAGCGGCAGCTTGCATGAGCGGCCCAGTTCCACGAACAGCTGGCGCTGCCAAGCCTGGAGAAATGTGGCATCGACGATCACCGGAAAGCCAGCGCGGGTGATGTGCTCAGACAGGGCCAGCAGACGGTGATAAACAGTGGCCCGGGCCTGGGGTGAATAATTGCCCTGATTGACGGCAGAAACTGCCGGGGTGTGCGGAGGACGCCGGCGCTCGATGTCGGAGCGGATGCGGATGGCGCCAAGCTGCTGCAGCAAGCGTCCGGTGATCGTCGATTTTCCGGAGCCGGAATAGCCATGGGTCAGGATCAAGGCCGGCGTGCGGGGGCGCTGATAATGGCAGGCAAGCATCAGATAGCGCTGGGCCTGATCCAACAGATCCCGCCGTTGTTCAGACGGTGCCGCGTGCTGGCTGGCCTGCAGCGCACAGACCTTGGCGCGCACCATGGCGCGATAGCAGCAATAGAAATCCAGCAGGCGCAGGCCCGGATAGTCACCGGTATGCTCCAGGTAGCGGTTTAACAGTTGTTGTGCGGCCGGCCATTGTTTGGCCGCATGCAGATCCATGACCAGAAATGCCAGTTCGTTGAAGGTATCCGTCCAGCGCAGCTCGGCATTGAACTCCAGGCAGTCAAAGATCACGATGTCATGATCCACCACAGCGATATTGCCGAGATGAAGATCGCCATGGCATTCGCGGATGAATCCCTGTTGTTTGCGTTGCGCCAGCAGGGGTTGCAGGACCGTGAGCTGTGATCTCAACCAGCCTTCCAGCCTGTCCAGTAACATGACGGATTGTTCAGTGGTGAGCAGCCGGCGCAGTGTCGTGACATTATCCAGCACCGGGGCGGCTACCCGATCCGGGTCACCATAGAGGGTATCGCTGGTGGCTACAGCGACCTGCTGGTGAAAGCGTGCGATCTGGTCAGCCAGCTTATCGAGCAATGTGGCGGGTACGGGCTGTGTCGATAGCCGGTCCTTGAGCAAGGCGTGCGCAGGAAGACGCCGCATCCTGACCGCGTACTCAATGATATCGCCGTTGCCGTCGACGACCGGTCCCTCGGGGCTTGCGGTAATTGGTGACAGCTCAAGATAATAGCTGGCGGCAAGGCGACGATTGAGCCGCAGTTCCTCGGTGCAGTAGTGGCGCCTGTTTGCCAGCGTGGAGAAGTCCAGGAAGCCCAGGTTGACAGGTTTTTTGATCTTGTAGGCATAGTCACCGGCCAGGATCACCCATGAGATATGGGTCTCGATCAGTTGCAGGTCATCGGCCGGGTGCGGAAAGGCTGCGGGGCGCAACAGCGCCCCGGGTATGCGATGATCGATAGGTTGCGGATGCCCGGGATCAGGCATCGCTTGAGCCCTGTCCGCGCTTACAGCTCCCAGTCGGTGCCAAGGGTTGCCAGATAGCGGTCGTAGTTGTAACGCAGATCATTGGTATCCTGATTGTCATAGCCAATGTCTATCCACCATGGCCGCCCTGCCAGTGTGATGTCGCTGAATGTCAGGTCCACGCTGGTCTTGGAATAGGTCTTGTTCGCCTGACCTACTTTATCAAAGGCCAGCGCATGCGGGTAGTCGCGGTCCTGGACGGCGACGGCCAGCCGGGTCTTGATGCCAGCACTGGCAGTCAGGATACGCAGTTTGAACTCATTAGCGGCATAATCATTGTAACCCACAAAGCCGTCGCTGCGATCACTATGAGTGTAATCGAAATAGTACCGGGTATTCTGTCCCTGGCGCAGCAACAGCGTGCCGGTCAGATCTTCATAGGTATAGGACAGGTTGGGAGCCCCGGTGGTGACGGCGGTCAGGGTGCGGGCCTGTTTGCTGGTGTAGTCAATGGTGTGGTAGCTGTAACCGAGTTTGAACTTGTTGCTGCTATTGAGCGGGATCTCCATCTTGCCGGTCAGCAACATGCGGTCCTGATCATATTGGGAGACGACGATCGGGTCTTCATAGTTGCGCGATTCCAGTTCGCCGGTGACAGTATAGTCGATGCCGTGGGCCTTGATCGTCCAGCTGGCATCCGCCGCCAGTGCATTATAGTTGTAACGGTTGGAGATATCAGTTGCCGTTGCGGAGGTCAGCTTGTTATCGCCACTGTCATGGTCATAATAGATCTGGCGTGAAAGGTGCAGCGAGAGACCGGTGTCCAGGCTTGACGCTTTTCCTGTAGTGGCCAACTTTCCCAGGCGCAGGGTATTCATGTACTCGTTGGCGTTAGTGAGCGCGCTGTCCAGATAGATGCGCCCCTTGAAATCATAACTCAGTGTTGCCGGTTCGGCGCGGGTTCCGGCAAGTCTGTATTCAGCATTGAGGCCAAGATCGGTCAGCAGTCCGGACTGGACCGTAGGCGTGACCAGCGTGGGTGGTGGCAGGTTCGGGTCGTCGTAGTCTGCCGATGGGCTCTGGTAGGTATTGCTGTCGTAAGCGATGGCCGTGGAGGCCGTTACCGTCAGTGCAGGTTCGGTTGCGGCCAGGACGATGGCGGGGCTGAGTGACAGGCCGAGCAAGATCGACGTATTCAGTGCGTGACGTTTCATTCAATTCTCCCCTCTGGACAGGTGGTGTTTAGATACGGTGATAAATTAAGATTATTCCTATAGCGGCAGTTGTTTGAGTAGCTCCAACGCCTTGGCGTTGGCAGGGTCAAGCTTCAGAATCTTGTTGAGTTGTTGTCTGGCAGCGGCATTTTCCCCCAGCGCACGCAGCGTGGCCGCATAATCCAGCCGGATACCGATATCATCCGGTGCCAGGTCAAGCAGGTGATTCAGTGTGTGGCTCGCAGCCTGGTAGTTGCGTGCGGCCAGCTGGGTCCTGGATAGATAGAACAGGGCGTCGCGGTCATCAGGCTTGAGTGTCAGCAGCTGATTGAAGACGTTGGTGGCGGCAGCGGGATCTTCCAGGTAATAGTAGGTAATGCCAAGCTCGGTCAATGCCCTGGTGTTGTCAGGGGCGCGCTTGAGGATATCCCGGTAAAGAGACACGGCCGCATTGCCTCGGCCCATCTGGCGATAGGTCTGCGCCAGATTCAGACTGACCTCGATATGGTTCGGGCGCAGGCGTAATGCCTGCTGATAATAGATTACGGCCTGCTGATAATTCTTTTGTCTGAATTTAATCAGGCCCAGGCTGGTCCACGAGCGGTAATGATCCGGGTCAATCCTGGTCGCGGTATTCAGCAATTGTTCGGCCGTGGCCATGTTGCCATCGTCGATATGGAGCAGTGCCGAGTTGTAAAATGCTTCGGTGTAATCCTTGCGTTGTTTCATTGCCGCCTGGTAGGCGGCCAGCGCCGCCTTGTGGTCGCCGATCCTGGCATAGGTCAGGCCCAGGTTCAGATAGGCCTCGGGGTAGTCATGTTGCAGCCTGAGTGCCTGCTGATAGGTCCTGACCGCCTCATCGTAATGATGATCGCCAGACAGGGCGCGCCCCAGGTTGAAATGGGCCTGGGCATGCCGGGGGTCGATGTTGATGATGGTACGAAACTGCTGCGCGGCCTGCCGCCATTGCCTGTCTTTCAGATACAGCAGGCCAAGATTATAGTGTGACTTGAGGTATTTCGGGTTGATCTGCAGCGATATCGTGTAGTGGGCGATGGCCTTTTTGACATCCTGGTGATCGCTGTAGAGCTGAGCCAGCCGGAAATGATGCGCGGCGCGGTTGGGTTCCAGCGCGATCACCTTGTGGTATTCAGCGACTGCGGCATTGAACCCGTCGAGCTGTTTGCCGAGTATTTTGGCGCGCAACAACCGTGATTTTATATGGTCAGGCATCAGGCGTAGCGCCTTGTCCAGATGGTCCAAGGCCAGTGCGGGGTCGCGTTGTTGCAGGCAGTAGCCAAGGTTGAAATAGACCTTGGCCCTGCGCTTGCCGCCGGTCAGTGTAGCGGCCTGCTGCAGATGGGGTATTGCCTCAGGACATTTCCCTAATTTGATATAGCTGACCGCGGCATTGTAATGCGATTCGAAATGGTTGGGGTTAACCCGGAGTGCGGCGCGGTAGGACTGGATCGCCTTGTCATAGTTACTGCGGCGGGACTGGATCAGGCCGCGCAGGTAGAGCAGTGACTGACTGCTGGGTTCAAGGGCGATGGCGCGCTCAATATGCAGCAGTGCAGGCTCGGAGCGGTCGGTCCTTGAGTAGATGGTTGCCAGCATGGCATGGGCGTGGGCATTGTCACCGCGGCCAAGCATATCGAGATAGAGTTTCTCGGCCTCGGCGTAACGTTTGCCTTTGATCAGCGCAAGGCCGGGGTCATTGCCGGTGTCGGAGGCCGGTGCGGCGGCATCGCTGTCCAGGGATTCCTGGTCCACTGCGTCATCATTCTGGGACTCGGCGGTCTCGGGGGTCGCCGAGATGGCAATGATCCGCACCTCCTGTTCCGCACGCTGGGTACGGTATTCGACATAGGCAAGCGCGATGATGATGGTAAGCAACAACACCATCACCGAGACCAGGCTTTCCTTGAACAGTGTCGCGATCTTCATGACGGCTGACGCTCCAGTATGCTGCGCATGCCGCGCAGGTTGGCATTCTGGATCGTCAGTCCGGGCCGGGCATTGATCTCGATGATCATCGGGCCATGGCTGCTGACGGCAACGTCCAGGCCGAGGTATTTCAGCGGGCAGGCACGGGCGGTGCGATAGCAGATATCGAGGATCTGTGGCCATTGCGGTATCTGCAGATCGACCAGTTGCACGCCACTGTCCGGATGATGGGTGATCATCTTTCCAAACCAGGTGACATTGCGGGTCATGCCGGTTGGGATATCGATGCCGACACCCACGGCACCCTGGTGCAGGTTGGCACGGCCACCCGAGCGTCGGGTCGGTATCCGGGACATCGACATCACCGGCTGATCCTGATGCATGATCATGCGGATATCGGCCAGGCCATAGGGGCTGAGCAGCGACATCTCATCGTGCTGGGAGATGATCTCCTCGATGATCGCGATATCATTGAGATCGGAGGCATAGACGCCGAAGAGGATGTCGGAGATATGCTTGCGGATGTCGGCCAGCATGATCCGCTCACCGTTGATCGAGCGCCAGCTACCGTCAGGGTGGCGGCCGGTGATGAGCTTGATGCCGCTGCCGCCGCTGCCATGTGCCGGCTTGACGGCGAACGCGTCCAGCAGCGCCAGATTCTGCTCCAGTGTGTTGAGATCCAGGAAATTATGGTAGGCAAAATAGGTGCGGGCGTGGGGGATGGCGGCGCCCTGCAGCATGAGCTTGGTCTCCAGCTTGTTATCGGCGACCTCAAGTTGGGCGTGCGGGTTGTTGGGGTAGATATAATGGAGATTGCGCCGGTTCATCGTCAGTACCGTTGCCGCATTGCGCCGGTAACGCGCCAGTCGGGTGAGCAGCCCGGAAAACATCTCAGCTGTCCTTGAAGATCAGGTGGCGGAAGCGGATGAATTCCAGCAGCCGGATCCCGACCCATTTGCCGAGCCAGATATTGAACAGCACCAGCATCAGCAGCAGCTCGGGGAATGCCAGGATCATGCCTTGCAGGAACAGCGAGGCCATGACGATGTAGGTGCAGATCGTTACCAGGATCGTCGAGGCCGTCAGTTTTAACGCCTTGGACAAGCCCTGTTCTTCTTCGATGGTGGCAAAACGCTCGGCGGTGATGGCCAGGATCGCGATCGGGAACAATGACAGATGCGCCAGGCTCAACTGGCCGAGATCGACGCTGATCACCGTGATCAGCAGCATCAGCACCACGACGCAGGTCAGGATGATGGACATCTTCGGTGAATGCAGCAGCTGCATCCAGTCGAGCAGGCGCCGTACCAGCGAGGTAGCCAGGATGATGATCAGAAAGCCGATCATGCCCCATAAGATGCCGGTCTCGCGTGACGCGGCGGCGATCAGCGCCGGCAGGAAGGTGCCGAAGGTCTCAAGGCCGATGATGTTGCGGAAGATCACCACCACCAGTGCGCCGAGCGGGATCATCAGGATGATCTTCAGGTGGTTCTGTGAGATGCCGATCTGCTGGAAATAGCCGGTGATATTGCTCAGGTTCAGCGCCGGGGTGTCAGCCAGTGATTCGGTTGACTCAACGCGTGGCTGCAGGCGTTTGCTGCCATGGAAGGTGTACTGGAAATTGATGTCGCTGCTGTGGCGGAACAGCACCAGATCGCCGGTATACAGCGTCAGGTAATTGGCTGGCAATTCGGCAAAGTGGTCGTTGATGGTATCGAATGGCACCCAGTGACCGTTGATATACAGTTCCACCCACTGGTGGGTGGTGCGTTTGTCGCCATTTTCCATGATCAGGCCACCGACCAGCCGTGCCGGGATGTTCAGCGATCGCGCCAGGGCCGCAAACAGCCGGCTCTTGCCATTGCAGCTGGCCTCGCCGAGTTTCAGTGCCGTCAGCGCATCGGTATAACCGGAGAAATTGCGGTTGGCAATGCTGTCCTGCAGCTGGCGGTGGATGCGGGTGGCGGCCGTCAGCAGGTCCGGCGTTCCTTCCGGGAACAGTTTGCCCGCGGCGGCAGCGATCTGCGGGTCGCTGGACTGGATCCCTTCCTCAGGTATCAGATAGCGCGAGACGTCGGCAGCATAGCCGGTCGGGATCGGCAATCCTGCCGGGATCAGATAGCGGACATGATGGGCCTGGGCGGTGAAGCCGAAGCGGGTCATGGCCTGACCCGAGACATCGCTGGCAGACCAGTGGGCGATGCGGTTGCCGGACTTGTTCTCCAGAGACAGCGTGAAGATACCGGTCGACGAGGTCTCGTCACTGACGGTCTGGCGGGCGTCAGTCTGCGGCAGATAGGTATACAGTTCGATATCCTGGCCACTGCCGGTGACCTGCATCGACAGGTCGATCTGGTAGGCGGTGGACGGGATCTGCTGGACCAGCGAGTAATTCAGCCACAGCAGCTTGTAGGTCATCAGCGACAGCGGCAGCACCAGCAACACGGCAAGGAACACGGCATAGAGCAGCCGTTTTGTTGTCGGGGTCATCGTTGCTGACATGGCACCATCCTAGCGGGATCAGGTTCTAGTTGTTATGGCCGACCCGGGTGGGGCGTGCCGGACATCGTGATCCTCATGGCGGTAAGACGTCATGCCTCCGGCAGATGTTCCCGGTGGATTAGCGGTCCGGAATGCAGCGCGCTTGAGCCCGGGCGGGCGGCCGGGGTGGCGGCCAGGCAAATCTAAAGGATCAGTGGTGAACTGGCAACGATTTTGACAGAATAGGGGCAGGGCACATCTGGCCTGCCGGATAGCAGCGAATGACTTTATATTCTGTCGAGAAATTGATTGCCGAGGCCCGCAAGGTGGCGGCCGACTACCGGCGCGCCACCGGCAAGCCGCTGCCCGGCGTCAGCGCCGAGATCTGCATGCATGATGCGGCGCGGCTGCTGGACCTGGAGCTGACCAACAACCCGGCGCTGGGCTACGATGCGATGGGCCGGGGCGGGGTCCGCGCCGGCAAGAAGATCCAGATCAAGGGCCGGGCGATCTTTGATGAGAGCAAGGGCGGACACCGTCTTGGTCAGTTGAAGACCGAACAGGACTGGGACAGCGTCATGCTGGTCTTGATGGATGACAACCTGGAACCGGTCGAGATCTATGAGGCGCAGCGCAATGATCTGTTGAACGACCTGGACCAGACCAGCCATAGTCGCCGCAACAAGCGCGGTGCGATGTCGGTCGGGCGTTTCAAGGCGCTGGGGCTGCGGGTGTGGACGCGCGAGCTGGGTGTCGACGCAGACGGGGTCTGGGACAACCAGACCGGTCGCTGACCGTTGCAATGACTGAACTCAGCGCATTACTGGCCGACGGCGGCCCGTTTGCCGCCCAGCTGCCTGGTTTCAGTGCACGGCCGGCACAACAGCAGATGGCCGAGGCGATCGCCGCCGCGTTGCAGCGGCATCGGACCCTGGTGATCGAGGCCGGTACCGGCATCGGCAAGACCTTCGCCTATCTGGTCCCGCTGTTGCATGCAGGCCACCAGGCGGTGATCTCGACCGGCAGCCGCGCCTTGCAGGATCAATTGTTCCATCGCGATCTGCCGCGGGTGCGACGGGCGCTGGCCAGTCCGGCCCGCGCCGCCTTGCTCAAGGGGCGCAGCAATTATCTGTGCCACCATCGTCTGCAGCAGCTGACGGAGTCCGGACTGCTGGGTTCACGCCAGCAGGCGCAGCAGCTGCAGCATATCCGGGAATGGGCCGGGCGGACCCGTAGCGGCGACATCGCTGAGATGGCCGGTATCGCCGAGGACTCGCCACTATGGCCGCGATTGACATCGACCACCGATAATTGCCTGGGGCAGGACTGCGGTCATTTCGCCGAGTGTCATGTGCTGCGGGCGCGGCGGGCCGCACAGGAGGCGGAGCTGGTGGTCATCAACCATCACCTGCTGTTTTCGGACCTGATGTTGCGCGAACAGGGGTTCGGGGAGTTATTGCCGGGTGCCGAGGCGCTGATCCTCGATGAGGCGCATCAGTTGCCGGACATCGCCAGCGGCTTCTTTGGTAGCGTGGTCAGTGCCCGCCAGTTTCATGACCTGATTCAGGATGTCGAGCTGGCGCAGCGCAGCGAGGCCCCGGACATGGCGGGTTTGCCGCGTTGTGGTGAGTTGTTGCGGCTGAGGCTGCAGCAGCTGCGGGCCACGCTCGGCGACAGCGGCCAGCGCCGGGCCTGGCAAGCGCGGCGTCAGCAGTCTGCAGTGCAGCGTGGCATGGCGGAGCTGTGTCAGGCGGCTGAGGAATATGGCGAACAGCTGCAGCTGGCCGCGCCGCGCGGCAAGGGGCTGGAGCGGGGCTGGCAACGGCTGCAGCAACTGCAGCAACGGCTGGCGCAGTATCAAAAGCCGGCGCAGCATGGTCAGGTCAGCTGGTATGAGACCTCGCGCCACGGCTTCATGCTGCGCAGTACGCCGTTGGATATTGCCGCGACCTTCCAGCAATGTATGGAGCGCTATCCTGCGACATGGATCTTCACCTCAGCGACGCTGACGGTGGCCGGACGCTTTGACCATTTCGTCGATCGCCTTGGGTTGACCGAGGCCGCGACGGCACGCTGGGACAGTCCGTTTCCCTATGCGGATCATGCCCTGTTGTATGTGCCGCAGCAGTTGCCGCAGCCGTCCGACTCCGGTTACCTCCCGGCAGTGATCACGGCGACCTTGCCATTGATCAGCGTCTGTCCCGGCGGCCTGTTTTTGCTGTTCACCAGTCATCGCGCATTGCAGCAGGCCGCACAGTTGCTGGAGACGGTTGATCTGGATGACCGGCGGGTGCTGGTCCAGGGCAGTGAACCACGCCATGTCCTGCTGGAGCGGTTCCGTGCCCATGGTCGAGCGGTATTACTGGGTACCGGCAGTTTCTGGGAAGGGGTCGATGTGCGCGGCGCCGCCTTGTCGGCCGTGGTCATCGACAAGCTGCCGTTTGCAATGCCCGATGATCCGGTGTTGCAGGCGCGCGCGGCGCTGGTGCGGGAACGCGGCGGTGAACCCTTTGTCGATGAACAGCTGCCCCAGGCGGTGATCGCCTTGAAACAGGGGGCCGGCCGGCTGATCCGTGACATGCAGGACCAGGGGGTGCTGATGGTCTGTGATCCGCGGTTGTTTAGCAAACCCTACGGCAAGGTGTTCCGCGACAGTCTGCCGCCGATGCCGCTGGTCAGGGACTGGGATACGGTACGCGCGTTCATGGTCCGCCTGGACGCGCAACTTGAGCAGCAGCGCCGTCAGGCGCTGGGACAGGCCGGATGAACATCCTGGCGATCGACACCTCGACCGATGCCTGTTCGGCCGCGTTGCTGGCAGGTGGTGAGTTGTATCAGCGTTGCCAGATTGCGCCGCGCCAGCATACCGAACTGATCCTGCCGATGATCGACAGTGTGCTGGCCGAGGCCGGCCTGGGTGTGCGCCAGCTTGACGGGCTGGCCTTTGGCCGCGGACCCGGCGCCTTTACCGGGGTGCGTGTTGCCAGCAGTGTCATTCAGGGTATCGCCTACGGGTGTGACCTGCCGGTCGCCGCGGTGTCGACACTGGCGGCGCTGGCGCAGCAGGCCTGGCGTAGCCATGGTGCAATACAGGTGCTGGCCGGACTCGATGCCCGGTTGCAGCAGGTGTATTGGGGGCAATACGTCCTCGGTGCGCAGCAGTGCATGCAGCTGCAGGGGGGCGAGCAGGTGTGCCTGCCCGCGGCTGTACCGCGGCCGACGACGAGCGGATGGCTCGGTGCGGGCAGTGCCTGGCTGCAATACCGGACGCTGCTGACGCAGCAGCTCGGTGACTGTTGTCAGGACTGCATCGCCGACATCTATCCGCAGGCCCGTGATGTGGCGCTGCTTGGGCAGAGGCTGTTGCAGCAGGGACTGGGGGTTGCGGCGGACCGGGTATTGCCGGTCTATCTGCGTGACCAGGTTGCGTCCAAACCGGCCAGCAGTGACCGCTGACAGTGATCATTCAATTGACCGACACCCACCTGCTGGCCGACCCAAGGCAGCTGTTCAAGGGCATCAACCCCTATGATCATCTGGCGCGGGTGATTGAACAGATCCGCGGCCTTGCACCGCAGCTGGTGCTGGTGACCGGTGATCTGGTTCACGATGACAGCGCGCAGGGTTACCGGAACCTGCTGGGTTTGCTGCAGACCTTGCCCTGTCCGGTACGCTGTCTGCCCGGCAATCATGATGCGGTGCCGCTGATGCAATCGATACTGGCAACGGACCAGGTCAATTGCCAGTCGCTGATCGAGTACGGTGACTGGCTGTGTGTGTTGCTCGACAGCAGCCAGCCCGGCCAGGTCGGCGGCCGCCTGGGCGCCGAACGCTTGCATGATCTTGAGCGGGTGTTGAATAATCATCCCGGTCGTGATGTCATCGTCGCCATGCATCACCCGTTGCTGCCCTGTGGCAGCCGCTGGCTGGATCAACAGCGGGTGGCGGACGCCGCGGCGGTGTGGCCGCTGCTATTGAATGCACCATGCCGGGTGCGGGCGGTGGTGTCCGGACATATCCATCAGGAGTTTGCGACCGAACATCTGGGTATAGCCGTCTATGGTACCCCGGCGACCGCGGTGCAGTTTCGTGTGCACAGCGCTGACTATGCACTCGATGACGGCTTGCCGGCCTATCGCTGGCTGCGGCCGGGGCCCGGGGGTAGATTAACCAGCGGGATCGTGCGCCTCAACCAGTTTTGAGATGGATTGCTGCGGAATTGAACCATGCGAGGTATAAGATGAGCGAATGTCTGTTTTGCAAGATGGTGGCGCGTCAGATCCAGCCGGATATTGTCTATGAGGATCAGCAGCTGCTGGCCTTTCGTGATCTTCATCCGCAGGCGCCGGTGCACGTGCTGCTCATCCCGAAGCTGCACATCGCGACCTTGAATGATCTGCAGGCGGACCAGGCCGGGCTCGCCGGCCGGCTGTTGCTGGCCGCGGCCAGGGTGGCGAGTGACCTGGGCATCGCGCAATCCGGATTCCGAACCGTCATGAACTGTAATGCCGATGGCGGACAGACGGTGTTTCATCTCCATCTGCACCTGCTGGGCGGCCGCGGCATGGCGTGGCCGCCAGGCTGATGGATCATGCCTGGGTCAGCTGCGCGACAGCTTCTCGTTTAGTATCGACCGGGTAATGACCAGAAACCGCGGTACATCGATCGGTTTGGTCAGGTAATCACGGAACCCGGCCGCCTTGCCCCGTTCCAGGTCGCGTGGCATGGCGTTGGCGCTGATGGCCACGACCGGGATATCACGGGTGGCGGCGTCTTGCTGCAGGCGTTCCATGACCTGATAACCATCGATGCCGGGCAGATTGATATCGAGCAGGATCAGATCGGGCTGTGCGGTGCGCGCCAGTTCCAGCCCCGTCTGCGGTGTCGCCGCGCCCAGCAGCGTCGCACCCGGCTGTCGACTCAACACATGCTCAATCAGCCGCATATTGGCCGGGTTGTCCTCGATGTAGAGGATTTTATAATTGGACACACTGCCGGCGTTGTGGTCCGGTGATCGGTTGGCCAGCCCATCAACGCGGGCCGACGTTGGTGATCCGGGGGTGGTGCCGGTGGATGCCAGCGGGACGGTTAACCAGAAGATGCTACCCTGGTCGACCTGGCTGCTAAAACCCATGATGCCACCCATCGATTCAGTCATGTAGCGGGCGATCGTCAGCCCGATGCCGGTACCCTCGATGTTGCTGCGATCGGCATCCAGGCGCTCAAAGGGCTTGAATAACTGCTGTTGAAGCTCATCGGGGATGCCCTTGCCGGTGTCGCGGACCTCGATACGCAGCATGCCGGCCCCGGCAGAGCAGTTGACGTCGACCCGGCCGTGGTCGACATTGTATTTGATGGCGTTGGTCAGCAGGTTCAGCACGATCTGTTTCAGTCGAACGCGGTCGGCATATACCATCGCTTGAGCGCAGCTGTCAGAGAAGGTGACAGTGATGTGACGTTGTTCGGCCAGCGGCACGATCAGGCTCCGGCATTCATCGATGGTGATGGCCAGCTCGAAATCCTCGCAGCTGATAGACATCCGGCCGGCCTCGATGCGTGCCAGATCCAGCACCTCATTGATCAGGCTCAGCAGGTGGTCGCCGGCCTTGTGGATCTCATTGATGTTCTCCAGTTGTTCGGTGTTCAGGGTCTGCGGCTCGAGTTTTAACAACTGGACAAAGCCGAGGATGGCGTTCATCGGCGTGCGCAGCTCGTGGCTCATTCGGGACAGGAATTCGGATTTGGCACGGTTGGCCTTTTCGGCCTCATCCTTCGCGGCCTCCAGCGAGACGCGTTGTTGCTGTTCGAGGACGGTCATCTGATTGGCATGCAGGATGATGCCGTAGGTCAGTGTGAAGGGTTCAAGAAATGATGACATCTCCTGGCCGTAGCCACCGGGCCGGTTGGCCAGGCCATAGATGCCGATCAGCTCACTGCCGTAATAGACCGGCACACCGATGTACGCATCCATAGGTGGATGACCATCAGGAAAGTTCTTGCCGGCGCGCGGATCATGGGCCGGGTCGTTGCTGAGCACCAGTTCGCCGGTGCGGATGGTATGGCCGAACAGCGTGTTCAGGTTGTGGAATTCAATGCCCTCTGCAGCATGTGTGTCATACAGGGCGCGGGTCTCGTCATTCCAGGCAATATTGGTCAGTGCGGTGGTTTTCATGAACGGCTTGCCGGCGGCATCCTGGATGATGACGGCAGTGAACCCGTATTCACTGCCAGTCAGCATCAGGATGCCGTCGAGCAGCAATTCCGAGGTGCTGCGCAGATCACCGCTGGTCATGAAGTTGGCCAGCCCGTTATACAGCAGCGCCATCATCTGGCGCTGTGATGCCAGATCGGATTCCAGTCGTTTACGTTCGGTGATGTCCTGGACTACACCGAGCATGCGCAGCGGCTGCTGATTCCGATCACGGATGACATCGCCCCGGGCGTGTAACCAGAGCTGCTCACCGTGCTGACGGGCAACGCGGAATTCAACATTGAATTCCAGGTTTTGTTCAATAGACTGGCTAAGCAATGTCCTGAAGAACTCCTGGTCCTCCGGTGCGATCATCGCTATGAACCCATCCATGGCGTCCGGGACTGGGCCGTTGAGGCCGAACAGCGGCGCGACGCGTTCCGAGGTCATGATCAGATTGCTGGCGATGTTCCAGTCCCAGGTGCCGATGTTGGCGAAGGATTGACTCAGTTTCAACCGCTGTTCATTGTCACGGACATTCTTCTCGAGGGCCTTCAGATGTGAGACGTCATGAATGGTGCCAATGAATGCCTGCTCATTATCCATGACGATCTCAATGACCGACAGATCGGCCTCGAACAGCGAACCATCTTTGCGACGACACAGCACCTCACGCCCGGTGCCAATGACCTTGCCCTGGCCGGTTTTTTTGTAGTTGTCCATATAGTAACTGTGATTGGGAGCGTCTGCAGGGTTCGCCAGCATGCTGATATTGTGTCCGAGCAACTCCTGCAGGGGGTAGCCGAACTGTTTCTCGGTAGCCTGGTTGCAGCTGGTGATGGTGCCGTTTATATCGATCGTGATAATGGAGTCCAGCAGGCTGTTCAAGGTCAGCCGCAGCCGGGTCTCGCTGTTGATGACCTGTTTTTCCACCTCGCGACGGGTCTGGATTTCATCCTGCAGCATCTGGGTGCGGGTCCTGACCCGGTCTTCGAGCGTTTGCTGCATGTCGAGCAGCGACGCCCGGGCCCGGCGCAGCCGGCGATTGACTGCGAACAGATAGATAATAGCCGTGGTGCCAGCCAAAAAGGCCAGCACCGTGATGCCAGCTAGCCACGGGATGTAGGGCCTGAGCGGTTCGGGGACCAGTTCCTCGATGGTTACCCACGGCCCGGAGTGCAGTTGTTTCAGGACCCTATCAACATCACCGTAATCGTTGGGTATCGTCCAGCCGGCATAGTCGCCGGCCAGTGCCGCTGGCATGTCGGGGGTGATCAGCAGCAGTTGCTGGGCCACACTCTTGGCCAGCTTTTCACTGGTATGGTCCAACTTGATCAAAGGCCATTCCGGATACAGCCGCGTCGAGACTGCGAACGGATAGACGTCAGGGGGCAGCCTTCTTGCCCCGATGATCCTGAGCTGCGACGGGTCGAGGCGGCCTTCCATCGCCAGGTCCTCGAGCAGGCCGCTGCTGACGATGCCGGCATCATAGGCGCCGGTCAGTACATTGTTGATGATCTCGGGCTGGATCAGGTTGGACATCTCCACCTGTTTCAGGTCGTCCTCCGGGTCCATGCCCAGTTCGAGCAGCTCGTATTTGACAGTGAGCCAGGTGATCCATGGATTGGCCCGGCTGGTCAGTATCGTCTGGCCACGCAGGTCGGCCAGCGTTTTCAGATCAGTACGGTCACTGCGGGTGATAACCACCGAGCCGTACTGGGTGAGTCCCAGCTCATTACCCTGGCGGACCAGCGACAGGATCACGCTGGCTCCTCTGTCTTTTTCCAGTGTCAGATAGACATCCGGCGGCACGATGGCAAAGTCGAACTCATTCATATAGCCGGCATGTGTCAGATCGGCGGTGGTCGAGTATGGCAGCAGCGAGAACCGCTGACCGGGCAAGCGGTCATTCAGATAATCCATGGTTGACTGCCAATGCTGTTCGGCGGCGCCAAAACCGATGTCGGCGAGGATGGCGACCTTGACCTGCTTGATCGGGGACGCATCTGAGTCGTGGCTGGCGGCGCCGGGTGCGGTCATCAGCAGACAATACAGCATGACGATCAGCATGCTGATCAGCCGCGTTGTCCTGGTCGCTATCATTGGGTTCACGCGTCTGTGAAACCTTTCCGGTTAATAACGTCCGTGTATACAGTGATTATTGAGTCATGCCGCAGCATCTGGTTATCGATCCCGCCGCGTCGATCTCAGCGGGGACTGTCATAGGTATCACTATCAATCAATCGTATCATGCGGGTATCGGCCTGTCGCGGCCTTGGCGGTAGTGTAGCCCGCAACAGTTGCATGACCTTGTCGGCGGTGGCGCGGTAGGCCGTCAGCTTTCCGCCATATAATGTCAGCAGCCGGGTGTTGGTCGCCCTGTCACAGTGCATGACGGTCTCCCGTGGCCGGCCGAACGCTGTGCCAGCGCCACCGGGCAACACCCGTAGCCCGGCGAAACTGGACTGGATGGCCCCCCGTCCCAGGTTCCGGTAAGCCGGAAAATAATGGCCTGCCGTCTGCAGCAGGTAGTCCTGTTCCTGTGGCAGCGGGACGATTGCGGAGGGGTCGCCGTGAAAGGGCGTTTCGGTGGTGCCGACCAGAGTCTGCTGCCGCCACGGCATCGCAAAGATCGCGCGGCGATCCGATGGTGCCTCCATATAATAGCAGCCCTGCACCAGTGAACCCGGTAACACGATATGCGTCCCCTGTACCAGTTCGATCGGGATGGCGGGCTGCACCGGCATGACGCGGACCAGCACCTGCGGGGCCCACGGCCCGGTGGCGTTGATCATGATCCGGCCGCGCCGGCGGATTGTCCGCCCCTGATGGAGATACCGGACACGGCAGCCGTGGTCATCGAGTTCGGCGCCGTCGAAGGTCGCCGGCATGGCCAGTTCGGCACCCAGGCTGATGGCGGATTGCATCACCGCGCGGGTCAGTGCCGCATCATCGGTCTGTGCATCGTAATAGCGGAACACCTGCTGCAGGCCTGTGGTCTGCAGGCCATCGAGTTCGGCCCATTGCCGTTTCGGGACGGTGCTAAACAGACCGGAATGTTCCAGGCCGCTGAGCAGTGCATACAGCGCCAGGCCGCTGCGGATCTGCCACGGGCGGCGGGTTGTCTGTTCATAGATCGGGATATGGAACGGGATCAAGTGCACCAGTCCCGGGGCATTTTGCAACAGCCGCCGCCGTTCCTGCAGGCATTCGCGCACCAGTGCGAACTGACCGCTTTCCAGATAGCGCAGCCCGCCATGGATCAGTTTGCTGGAGCGGCTCGATGTGCCATGGGCCAGCGCATGTTGTTCCAGTACCAGCACGTTATAGCCCTGGGCCGCCGCGGCCTGCGCGCAGCCGGCACCGTGGATGCCGCCGCCGACGATGATGATGTCATGATCGAACCCCGCCATCACCGGCCCCCGTCACTGGCGAGCCGGGGCAGCAGTTCGCCGATCGCCATGGTTTCGATCAGTGTGGCGCCACGTTTCGCCAGCTGCAGTGCCAGTATCGGGTCGATGACCTCGTACAGCGCCCAGTGCCAGCGGCCGGGCCACAGCTGTCCGGTGCCAGTCTTCGCGTGATTGCAGATCAGCCATTCCGGCTGCAGTCGCTCGGCCGCGTTGCGATGGTGCTGATCATAGTTGCGCAGGACCCAGCCGATGGCGCAGCCGGTGCGCTGTCGGGCATGGCGCAGACAGGCCTCATCGTAGGAGATGACGATGGCCTGATCGCCCAGCGATGCCAGCTGTTGCAGCACTGTGTCGGTAGTGAGCTCGATGCCAAAACGCTGCAGGCTCTCTTCCTTGATCTCAACCAGCGCACGGCACTGCGGCCATTGGTTCATCAGCGTGACGAAATCGGCCAGCGAGGGTACGGCAATATCCCGGAAACGGTCACCGAGACGGGCCGGTTCGCGGGCGTCGAGGCGGGCGATGGCGTGGGAATCGAGCTCGGTGATCAGTCCTGGCTGGCCGGTGGTACGGAGCAGTGTCTCATCATGAAACAGGAAGGGTTGGTGGTCGGCGCTGAGCTGGATGTCGATCTCGACATAGCGCGCCCCAGCCCGTAGCGCTGCCTCCAGCGCCGGCAAGGTGTTCTCAGGATAACGCGCGGCATAACCACGGTGGGCGATCAGCGTCGGTAGCGGAATGGCATGCTCAACCATGGCAGTGCTGCTCCATCAGTGTCTTCCAGCGGCTGTAGCGTTCATGCAGGGCCGGGGCCGCGTGCGGTTCAAAGATGCCGGGTTCGGGTGTGCTCCAGCGCTGGGGGCGCTGCAACAGCAAAAAGGCCAGGCCACGGGCCGTGGTTTCGCTATCATCGTTGCGCACTACCATCAGGCTACTGAGATCGGCCAGGCGCTGGCATAAGCCATCAAGTTGCGACAGGCCACCACCAATGTGGATGCGCTGCAGCGCAGGCGGGTGTCTGGACAGCAGCTCCAGATTCAGGCACAGCAGGAACACGATGCTCTCGATGATCGCGACCATCTGTTGCGGAGGTTCAGCATCGGGTATGAAACGCCAGGGCAGGCCGGCGCGCAGATACGGCGTGCCGAGTCCGGAAAAGGTATTGACGAATAGCGGTGGCTGCGGGATCTGTTCCAGCCAGCGCGGGAGTCTGGTACCTGGTTCATCGATGTTCCACTGCGCAGCAAAATAATCGACAGCGTTGCCGGCGCCGTTGACGGTGCCTTCAAGGCTGTACCAGGTCTGGTCTGTTGAGCGGTGCACGATACTGGTCAGCAGGTGCGGGTCGTGACAGCGTGTCGTCCCGGTCAGGCGCTGGATGAAGGCCCCGGTGCCAATCGTAACATGGGCGGTGCTGTTATCGGTGATGCCGGATGCGAACAGTGCGGCCGACTGATCACCGGTCATTATCGTCAACGGCAACGGCGATCCGGCAATGTTCAAGCTACCAAACGTGGCCTCGTTGTTACTGCACTCAGGCAGGATTTCCGCCGGGAATGAAAACAGATCCAGCAGGGTGTCCGACCACTGGAGCTGGCGTATGTCGTAGAGCAGGGTGCGTGCGGCATTGACCGGATCACTGAGTGCGGGCCGCTCCCGGAGCAGATGATGCAACAGCAGGCTGGCCATTGGCCCGCCATGCAAACAGCCTTGTTCCAGCGCATTGCGCACCGCCGGCAGATGATCAAGGCACCAGTGCAACTTGCCGACGCCATAATACGGGGACGGGAACAGTCCGGTGATGTCGTGGATCAGTGCTGAATGGTCACGGTAGGCCCCGATCCAGCGGCTGGCGCGGTTATCCTGCCAGCTGAGTATCGGTGACAATGGCTGGCCGCTGTCACGGTCCCAGCAGGCGATGTTTGAGCGTTGCGTGGCCAGGCCTGCGGCAGTGATCCGTGCGCGTCCCTTGCCGGTGGCGGCGCAGACCGCGGTTACAGCTTCCCTGATGGAATCCAGTACCTGCCGCGCCGGATATTCGACGCGGTCATGGGCCGGTCGTTGGGCCGTCACGGCCACTGTGTGACGGGCGACCAAGCGGCCCTGGTCATCAAATACCGCGGCGCGCGTGGCATGTCCGCCCTGATCAATGGTCAGGCACAGGTCGGTGTCGTTGGAGATCGCATTGCCCATGATGGACTATCTGTACCTGTAACGGTCGGGAGGCCTGCGGCTCAGGCTCATCTATAAACGATATTACGGCACCTTTTCAACGAACTGAAAAATATTACAAATTCATCGAAATCGTGCCGATAAGGAATCAGGACAGGCATAACGCAATGGGGTCAGGCAGTGCAATGACAACCAAGTTGAGTGCAGCATTTGCTATCTTCATGTTTATTAACGGCATTTCCATTGCCTCGGCTCAGCATATGTATGTCGGGGATACGGTGCGGGTCGGTGTCCGGTCTACCCCGGAGGGGCAGGACGCACCACTAGTCGTCATCGAGACCGGCGACCGGGTCGAGGTGCTCGGCAGTGCTGGCAATCATTATCGGGTCAGGACTGCAGGCGGGCAGGAGGGCTGGGTCAGGAAACGTTACCTGAGTGCAGAGATGCCGGCCCGGTTGTTGCTGCAGCAGCGCCCGGCGGTGCCGGCAACAGAGACAGGCCGCTCAGCGGCAGTCCAGCAGCCATTGCCTGAACTGACACGACGTAATGCCGAGCTGCAGCAGCAGAATGACATGTTGCGGCACACGGGGGCAAGACCGGGTTATAACAGGATATTTGTCTTCGCAGGTATACTGATCGCAGCGCTGGGCGGTTTTGTCAGCGGGCAATACTGGTATCGCCAGCGGATCATGAAGAAACTGGGTGGTTTGTCTTTCTGAAAATATATATTGAGAAAACAGCAGTGAGATACAACTACAGTACGAATACAGTTCGATATCGCCGCACGGCATTGCGGCGCGGCGGGTGGTTGACGGCGTTGATGCTGGCAAGCATCACCGTCCATGCGGCCGATCAGCGGCTGGCGGCAGCCAGCAGCTACCTGGCGGGCGGTAAATACGACCGTGCCCAGAGTGAGATCAGCAGCTTTCTCGGCGAACATCCCGACAGTCCGCGCGGCCTGTTTCTGAAGGGCAGGTTGCAGGAACAGCGTGGTGACCAGAAGGGTGCACTGCAGACCTATAGCGAATTGACCGGCAAGTTTCCGCAGTTACCGGAGCCGTATAACAATATGGCTGCGATCTATGTCAGTCAGGGTAATCTGGTCGAGGCCGAGCGGACATTGAAGCGCGCCTTGCAGACCCACCCCAGTTATGCCGCAGCACAGTCCAACCTGTCGGCGTTGTACATGCTGATGGCCAGCAATGCCTACCGCGAGGCGCTGGAGCCAGACCAGCGCGGTGGCGAGTCTGTGGAGAAGGTGACACTGACGCGGCTCGATGATTTGCTGAGTTCATCGGTGATCGAAGAGGACGAGTCCGCGGCACCCGCTGTTACGAGTGCGGGCGCTGTGGTGACAGCCGATCAGGGGGGCGGGGTTGCCCGAGCGGAGGATGTCATCCGGGCGGTTCAGCAATGGGCCCAGGCCTGGAGCCAGAAAGACGTCAAGGGTTATCTGGCCAGTTATGCCGAGTCCTTTCAGCCGCCGGATGGCGGGCGGCGGGCGGCATGGGAGCAGGAGCGCAGCGAACGGTTGCAGCGTCCGAGATCCATCAATGTATCTGTCAATGTGCCGCAGGTGCATCTGCTTGGCAACGCGCATGCCAGTGTGGTGTTCATGCAGGCCTATAAGTCCGATCGGGTCAGTGATACCGTCAGAAAACATCTGCTGATGGAGCGCAGCGGTGATCAATGGCGTATCCTGTTCGAGGATGTCATACAGTGAGCAAGGCAGTGAACTACAGCTTGCAGGCGTTATGTGTGCTGTTGTCGATAGTGCTGTCGTCCCCGGCAGTGCTGGCGGCAGAGGGCGGCGCTGCCGCAGCCGGTCATTCCAATATCTATGAACGACAGGTGATCGAGGTTATCAAGGCCATCCGCGATAACCGTATCGATCAGGCGCAGCAACAACTGACCGGGCTGCTGGACCAGGAGCCTAATTTCAAGCTGGCCCGGCTGCTGCAGGCCGATCTGTTCAGTGCCCGGGCCGGTGTCATCAGTCAGCTGGGCAGTGTTGCAGAGGCGGGGCAGCAGGGACAGTATGCCGCGCTGCGCACCGAGGCGGCCAAGCGCTGGCGCTATTACCTCGATGTCAAGGACACCCTGGCCGGACAGGTTCCCAGCAATCTGCTGGAGGTCGACCCCGGGCAGCGTTATGTGCTGGCCGTGGACATGAACGCCTCGCGGATGTTTCTGTTCGAGAACCGGGCCGGTGACGGCCTGTATCTGGTCAATGATTTTTATGTGACGATCGGGCTGCGCGGTCCGCGCAAATCGACCCGGGGTGACCAGCGGACGCCGGTCGGCATCTATTTTGTCAATGACTTCATCCCCGCCAAGGCGCTGCCGGATATGTATGGTGCGGGGGCCTTTCCGCTCAATTATCCCAATGAATGGGATCGTCGGCATGGCAAGACCGGGTACGGGATCTGGCTGCACGGCACGCCGAGTTATACGTTCAACCGTGCCCCGTGGGCCAGCGATGGCTGTGTGACGCTCAGCAATCTGGATTTCATGACACTGTCCTCCTATATCGATGTGGGCCGCACGCCGGTGATCCTGGCCGAGCATATCGACTGGACGACACCGTCGCAGCTGAGTCAGGCGCGTGATCAGTTACATCAGGCGTTGCAGCGCTGGAAACAGGACTGGGAGAGTCGCGATGTGAAACGCTACCTGCAACATTATTCCAAGGCATTTTTCGGTCAGGGCAAGAATTACCAGGCATGGCGCGACAACGCCCGCGCCTCCTATGCCAATGCCGAGGAGTTGAACATCAACCTGAGTGATATCAGCATCTATGCTTACCCGGATGAAAAGATGGTGGTGACCACCTTCAATCAGGAATACCGCAGCAGCACGGCGGTGCAGCGTTCAACAAAACGCCAGTACTGGCGTTTTGAAAACGGTGAATGGAAGATTATCTATGAAGGTTCGGTCTGAACCTTGATCCGGTCGCGAGCCTGATGGGTCGCGGCATCTGCAGGCAGATTCTTGCGCAACCAGCGTACCAGATCATTCCACATCCGCTCACTCTCTGAGATCCTGGGCATGACGCCGGCATTCGGCAACTCAACGGTGATGACCGGGATGTTGCGCGAGATGCCGGCATAGTTTCCCAGCGATCCCGGAAAGATGCCCAGCGGGGTCAGCAGCAGGCTGCCCAGCCGGCGCGGTGCCTCCTGGGGGCCATCAAAGTCGAGGATGCCATACGGGGCATGGATGCTGACGATGACATCGGGCTTGAAGTCCTCGATCTCTCGGGTCAACCATTGGGTCTCGGGTTCGCTGAGGGCAGCAGTGCCGGGAAAGCGTCTGGGATCGCGCGAGGTCTTCCTGACCCAATAGGCCTCGCTTTCGGTTTCCCAGTTTGGGGTTGGGAAATTGCGATTCAGGTCGACACCATGGGCATTCATGCGTTGTGATGGTGTTTGCAGCAGGCCATCCGGATTGACCAGCGGCGCCACGTGCCAGTGAAACATCCCGGAATGATGCTGCTCCAGGGTCCTCATCCATTTAAACGTGATCGACACGGATGAGTATTCATCGCCATGGATGCCGCCCAGCACCAGCACGCGGCCCAGCGGTGTGCGTTGTGCCAGTGGGGGGTATTCGCGCAGCAGGATCGGAGTCTGGTTGACCGACTGACCATCGCTGATGGTCAGGCCGGTGGTGGCACAGTCCTGATACGAGACGCTGGCGAGCTTGTTGGCGATGCGTTGGCAGACCTGTTCGACGGTCTGCGGCGTGTCAGCGGGCTCACTGCCCCAGGCGGCGGGGGCGAGCAATAACAGGGTACTCAGCAGGGCAGTTCTGGCTATCACGCTGGGTGCTCCACTCCGATCTCGGTTGTTTTATCAGGCCGATGAGGCTGTTACCTATTGTATCCGGGTTTTATGGCCAATCTTTAATAGAATCTTGCAAAAGGCCGCCCGGGTCCAGGTTTTTGCCTATCTGCCAGTGCAGCACAACGCATGTATCCCGTACGGATTGGGCTCTGATAATTGCCAGGCTTGATAAAGATGTATTAAGGATGTAACATTATAAACACTTCATTTCATGTGGATATTGTTGAGCAGGAAGGTCGGGAATGAAGCTATGGATGGGTGGTGTTACCAATCAATTACGGGAGAGTGGTCATGAATGCAAGTTTATATAACCGGATCGGCGGGGAAGCAGCTGTGAATGCCGCAGTCGATATCTTCTATCGCAAGGTGCTGGCAGACAATCGTATCAACAGGTTCTTCACGGGTGTTGATATGGACGGGCAGGCGGCCAAGCAGAAGGCCTTTCTGAAGTTTGCCTTTGGTGGTCCAAACAATTACACGGGACTGGACATGCGCAAGGGCCATCAACACCTGGTCAAGCAGGGATTGAATGACAGCCATTTTGATGCGGTGGTGGAGAATCTGGCCACGACGCTGCAGGAACTGAAGGTCCCGGCAGAAATGATCAATGAGGTTGCGGCGATCGCCGAGAGCGTCCGCAATGATGTCCTGGATCGTTGAGTCTTAGCGGTCATAGGGTCAGGGCTTCACCTTGCCTGTCATCCATTTCCAGGGTAGAGCGTTTTACCAGCTGGCGGATGAGACGGTGCTGGAATGCCTGCTCAGGCAGGGTGAGTCCGTGGCCTGTGCCTGTCGTAGCGGGGTCTGTCAGACCTGTCTGATGCGGGCCGACAGCCCGGACGGGCTGCCCGCCATGGCGCAGCAGGGATTAAAAGAAGGTCAACGGCTGCGCGGCTATTTCCTGCCATGTATCTGCCGGGGCAATGATGATCTGACCATTATTGAATCTGACCGTGACAATTATTGCCGGGTCACCGTAACCAGCAAGAGTCACCTGTCACCGACGGTGGTTCGGCTGCAGTTGCAGCCACAGCAGGAATTCCCCTTTCGGGCAGGGCAGTTTGTCAGGGTCCGGAGGCCGGATGGTGTTGAACGCAGCTACTCGTTGTCATCGCTGCCGGGTGACGGACCGCTGGAGTTGCATGTTCGCCAGGTGCCGGGCGGGGAGATGAGTGGCTGGATTGCCGGGACACTGCAGGTCGGGGATGCGGTTGAGATTAGCGAGGCGTGTGGTGAGTGTTGCTACAGTGCCGATGACAGGATGCAACCCTTGTTGCTGGTGGCTACCGGAACCGGGCTGGCCCCGCTGCTGGGTGTGGTACGTGATGCGCTGGCCCAGCACCATCAGGGGCCCATCAAGTTGTTTCATGGTGCTGCCAGTCAGCAGGATCTGTATCTGCTCGATGAATTGAAGGCATTGCAGGCCAGGGCCGCGAATGTCGATTACTTTCCATGTGTCTCTGATGGGGTCAGTGCAGACGGTGAGTTCAGGCAGGGCCGGGTTGGAGATGTCGCATTGAATGAACTGCCGACACTGCAGGGCTGGCGGGTTTATCTGTCAGGGAATCCGGCGATGGTGCAGGAGATGAAGATGAAGGCCTACCTGGCGGGCGCCTCATTGCAACATATTCACGCCGATCCGTTTGTGTCAGCGAGCAGACCGATGTGAGTGATGTCAGTTGACCGTGTAGCGTTCGGCCAGCGTGAACGGCGCGATGTCGGCCTCGAAGGTCTGCTCGGTATCGCGGCGTAACATCAGATAACGGCCCTGCATCGAGCCCACCGGTGTGCGCAGCGGGCAGCCGGAGGTGTACTCAAAACTCTCGCCGGGACGCAGCACCGGTTGTTCGCCAATCACGCCGGGTCCAGTGATCTGCTCCGTCTTGCCATTGGCATCGGTGATGGTCCAGTGGCGCATCAACAATTGGACCGTCTGCGGGCCTTCGTTGGTGATGGTGATATGGTAGGTGAAAAACCACTGGCCACGTTCGGGGTCGGACCGTTCAGCGGAATAATTCGATTCGACGTGCACACGGACGCCACGGGTGCAGGCCTCGGAGGTGAACACGGGCTGTTGCCTCATCAGGTTGGAGGGTGCGATTGTATTATTCTAAACCAGATGGGTAGTGATTGCAGCATAAAGCTGGTGTTCATCATATGACAAGCCATGAGGCGGGTAACAGCGCTGCAGTGACCAAGAGCAGCATTTCAAGCAGTTCGACCATTGCCCCGGCGGTATCGCCGGTAGTACCGCCGAGGCGTTGTATCATCATGTGTCGCAGCAGCATGAAACCGAGTAGTACGCTAGCCATTATGATCAGGCTGCCAGGGAGCGCGATGATCGAGAGTGCCGACATGATCATGGTAATGATGATCCAGGCAGGTCTGCGGGGCAGGTATGCTGCCAGTGTGCTGCCCATGCCAGATGGCCTTATATATGGTGTGGTGAGGAAAAGCAGGATCAGTGCCGTACGGGCGAGGATCGGTGTCAGCAATAACGGAGACCAGCTGTGTTGCTGACACAGGCTGAGCAGCGCAGTGTATTTGAGCAGCAAGACCAGCAGCAGCGCGGTGACACCAGCTGGACCACTATATGGGTCTTTCATGATCGCAAGCATCCTGTCACGATTGCCCAGACCGCCGATCCAGGCATCGACGCTGTCGGCCAGGCCGTCGAGATGCAGGCCACCGCTGAGCAGTACCCATAACGCCAGCAACAGTGCGGCGGCCAGTGACGGAGCGGCAATGGGGACGAGTAGCAACTGTGTGCCGATCAACAGCAATGCAAACAGGGCGCCGACCAGCGGGTAGAACAGTGCAGATTGCCCGACCGTTATCTCGTCATGACCGGCCGATGATGGTGCTGGCAGCCGTGACAGGAAACGGATCGCTATCAGCAGGGGATTACGCATGATGCATCTAGTCCGGGCCCGCGGAGACACCTGCCTCACCGAAGGTAGCCATGTTGTTGTGCAGTGCACAGGCCAGGCGCAGCAAGGGTACGGCGACGGCGGCGCCACTGCCTTCACCCAGCCGCATCCCGAGGTCCAGAAGTGGCCGGGAATCCATCGCTGTCAGCATCTGTTGTTGCCCTGATTCCGCCGACTGATGGCTGAACAACAGCCAGGGCAATATGTCAGGGTTGATGCGTGTTGCCGCCAGTGCAGCCGCGGTGGTTATGAAGCCATCCACCAGTACTGGCAGGCCATGTTCGGCGGCGGCAAGGTAGGCGCCGGTCAGCGCGGCGATCTCGAAGCCACCGACACAGCGCAGTGCGGTCCACGGATCATGGCGCGCAGCGTGATGGAGGCTCAGGGCCTGGCGCAGGGCGGTGAGCTTGCGCTGCATCCCGGCCTCATCGATGCCGGTGCCGCGGCCGGCCAGTTGCTCTGGTGTGGCGTCGAGCAGCAAGCACGCCAGCGCCGTGGCGGCTGTGGTATTGCCGATTCCCATCTCGCCGCCGATGAACAGCTGCATATCTCTGTCCAGTGCCCGTTCGATGGATTGGCGCCCAATCAGCAGTGCGGCGTGCAACTGGTCTTCAGTCATCGCCGGCGCATCAATGAAGTTGCGGGTGCCGGCGGCAATGCGCTGATCGAGCACTGCGGGCAGGGTCTCGATGGCGTTGACAGTGCCGGTATTGACGATCTCCAGGTTCGCACCGAGTTGTTGTGCCAATACACTGATCGCCGCGCCGCCGCGGGCGAAATTGCGGATCATCTCAGCGGTAACGGCCTGCGGGAAGGCCGATACGCCCGCCGTAGCGATGCCATGATCACCGGCAAAGATGGTGATCTGGATGTTGTTGACGACCGGATCATGGCGGCGCTGCAGCGCCGCCAGCCGGATCGCCAGTTCCTCGAGTCGTCCCAGTGAGCCGGCAGGCTTGGTCAATTGTGATTGACGGGAGCGTGCGGCCTGGTGGTGTTCGTTACACGGCAGTGCGGTATGCCTGACGATAAAGCGGCTCATGCAGGTTTTCCTTTTATGTAAAGCGGCAGACCGGCAACGGTCAGGATAACGGTGTCGCAGCATGCAGCAAGTTGCTGATGCAGCAGGCCGGACTCGTCGCCGTAACGGCGCGCCAGGTCATTATCCGGCATAATGCCAAGACCGGTTTCGTTGCTGATCAGCAGTAGGGGTTGCAAGGTATCTCTGACTGCTGATAACAGTTGTTCGCGGAAGTATCTGATATTGTCGACATGCGATGGCGAGCACAGCAGGTTGGTCAACCACAGCGTCAGGCAGTCGACGACCAGGCAGCGATTTCTATCGTTATGTGCTGCGATGGTATCGGCCAGCGCCAGCGGTTCCTCGATGACTTGCCAGCGTGCAGGGCGCGCGGCGCGGTGTTGTTCTATGCGCAGTCGCATGCCCTCATCCAGCGGCTGGCCGGTGACGATCACCGTCACCGGCTGATGCAGTCCTGCCGCCAGCTGTTCGGCCAGCCGGCTCTTGCCGGAGCGCACCCCGCCGAGGATCAGCGTCTTCACGGTGTCTGGTGCCGGTGTTTCTGCTTGCTCGCAGGAAGGGACAGCATGGCGAGTATTGCGTTGATATCCAGATGTTGCTCCATGGCATCGGCCAGCCGGTTGATTTGTTGCTCGCGCAGCGCCGGGTAATCAAAGTTGGCAGCTGATGTCAGGCCTGCCCAGCGCAGCAGCGCTGCGCAGGCCGGCGGGCTGTCGAACAGCCCATGCAGATAGGTCACCAGGATTTGATTGTCGGCGGAACGGGCGCCGTCATGTCGGCCATCCTCGAATACCAGCGCCGGATGATGCAATGCCGGGCCGCTGCTGACGCCGGCATGGATCTCATAGCCCGTGACAACGGCATCATCCAGGGTCAGTCGGCCGTGGCGGCGATGCAGCTGCTTTTCCGGGTGCAGCGTGGTGTCGTAGTCGAGCAGTCCCAGGCCTGCAGCCTGTGCGGTTGTTCCTTCGATGTGATGCGGGTCGCAGATGCGGCGGCCCAGCATCTGCATGCCGCCGCACAGGCCGATGACCTTGCCGTGATAACGCAGATGCCGGCGCAACGCCTCCTCCCAGCCCTGCTGCCTTAACCACTGCAGGTCGCCGATGACATTTTTGCTGCCGGGCAGGATGATCAGATCGGCAGGCGGGATCGCCTGGTCGGGCCCGATATAGCGAAAGTCGACATCCGGGTGCAGGCGCAAGGCATCAAAATCGGAATGGTTGCTGATGCGCGGCAGGGCCGGAACGATGATCCGTAGGCGATGCGGGCGGTTATCCCTGTCCGGTGTCGGCTGCAGCGCATCCTCCGCCTCAATGTGCAGCCCTTGCAGCCATGGCAATACGCCGAGCACCGGCTTGCCTGTGCGTTGTTCCAGCCAGGCTAAGCCGGGCTGCAGCAATGCCAGATCGCCACGGAAGCGATTGATGATGAAGCCGCGGATGCGCTGTTGTTCGCTGGTGCTGAGCAGCGCCAGTGTGCCGACCAGCTGGGCGAATATCCCGCCGCGGTCGATGTCAGCCACCAGCAGCACCGGACAGTCGACGGCCTCGGCAAAGCCCATGTTGGCGATGTCGTTGTCCCGCAGGTTGACCTCGGCCGGGCTGCCGGCGCCCTCGACCATGATGGCCTCATGGCGGCTGGCAAGGCGTTGATAGGATTCGAACACCGCCGCCTGCGCCTGTTGCTTGTAATGGTGATAATCGACGGCGTTCATGTTGCCGGTGGCATGCCCCTGGATGATGATCTGTGCCACGCGATCGCTGGTTGGCTTGATCAATACCGGATTCATGTCGCTGTGCGGTGGCAGTCCGCAGGCCTCGGCCTGCACCGCCTGGGCACGACCGATCTCGCCGCCGTCGATCGTGACCGCGCTGTTCAACGCCATGTTCTGCGGCTTGAACGGCGCTACGCGGATGCCGTGGCGCGTCAGGATGCGGCACAGGCCGGTGGTGATGACGCTCTTGCCGGCATCCGAGGTCGTGCCCTGGATCATCAGCGTCGGGGTCCGGTTCATCGGCGTGCCCTGACGGTGTCGAGTACCCGGCATACCTGTTCGGCGCCGTCGAGGATGCGCGGGCCGTGGCGCTGCAGCAGGTCTGCCGAGACCTGGTATAGCTGATGGTTGCGCACCGCCTGCAGCGACGGCCAGCGTTGCCAGTATTTCTGGAACTCTTCGTGCTTGTTGCCGGCATCGCCGGTCATGATGACCTGCGGGTCGCGTTGCAGCACGGCCTCGATATCCGGTTGCGGCACCAGTGCTGGCAGCGTGCCGAAGATATTGTCACCGCCGCACAGGCCCAGCACCTTGCTGATCAGATGCTGGTTGTTGACGGTCATCAATGGATGGTTCCACACTTCATAGAATACGGTGACGCGGGCGACGCTTTTATAGCGCTGCTGCAGTGTGGCAAGGTGGCGGCGAAAGTCGGCAGCGGCGTTCGTCCCTTGCTGCACATGTCCGGTCAGGATGCCAAACCGTTCCAGACTGGTGGCGACATCTTCGATCTCGCGCGGTTCGCTGAAAAATATCGGGATGCGCAGCCTCTCCAGGCTGGCCAGTGATGGTGACGGGTTGCCACTGCGCCAGGCGATGATCAGGTCGGGATGTAGTGCCGCGATCGCCTCGATATCAAAGCCGTTATAGCCGCCGACGCGCGGCAGCCTGCTGGCGGGCGGCGGGTAATCACTGTAATCGACTGCGCCGACGATGGCATCACCCGCGCCGACCGCGTACAGCAGCTCGGTGATGTGCGGGGCCAGGCTGATGATCCGTTGCGCAGGTGCCGTTAATTGTACCGGATGCTTCAGATCATCAATGACCTCGATGCTGGCAGCATAGGATGTACCAGAAAGCGTTATCAATAGCCAGGCGGCAATCCGCTGTGTCCAGCGCCGTGCGCTGTCCAGTGTCCATAGTGCTGAATGACGGGTATTCAACTTGCGGTCAGGCGATAGATGACGGGTAGCCGGACCTGCAACGCCCTGTCCTGCAGCCATTCGCTGACACCTTCCAGGCGTGCCACGGCATGCGCGGCCTTGACGGCAGACTGGTCGAGCAAGGGGTAGCCGGAGCTGTCGGCGATTGCGATGTCGCTGACGCGACCATCGACCTCGATGCGCACGTTCAATATTACCTGCCCTTGCCAGCCGCGTTGACGAGCAAGGAACGGATAGTTGAAATGGTGCTGGAATTGTGCAGCGAGCTGCAGTGACAGTGCCTGACCGGCCGCCTCGTTGCCGGCCGTCGCAGCGACGGTTGCTGTGGAGACGTCTGGATCGGCCGCTGCGGTAATCTGCTGCGCAGCAGCAGATGGTGCCCATGCGGCCTGGAGTGCTTCCGTGTCGGCGGCCGATGTTAACGGCGTCGCTGCGGTGTAGGCGGCTTGCGTCAAGGTCGCTGGGGTGTCTGTGCGCGCAGTTGTGGCAGGATTGCTGTGACCTGAATTCAGTAATGCAATATTCAATACCGACTGGACTGTATTGCGTGATGAGGTCTGGTCACGCAATACAGTGGTGCCGAGCAGCAGCACATGCAGCGCCAGCGATACCGCGACTAACAGCGGCATGCGCCATGGCTGTGGTGTCGCGTTCATTTTCAGCCGCCTTCCTGGTAACGGATGCCGGCGAACAGTGCCATGCCGGGTGAGTTATACCCAGGTTTGGTCTGGTAGTTGCGGTCAAACAGGTTGTCGACATGACCGAACAGCTGCCAGTACGGGTTGAGCTGATAGTTGCCGCGCAGCTTGACGGTGGCATAGCCAGGGATGTCGCTGGTGTTGGCGGCATCGGCAAAGCGCCGACTCTGGGCGCTGACCGTCATGCCCAGCGTGGTCTGGCCGATGGCCTTGTCGAGATCAAGCCTTGCGGTCTGTGTAGCACGGTAGATCAGTGTTTTGTCGGTGGCATCATCCTTGGGGTCGACGACCGACAGTGACAGTGCGTGCCGGATAGCGAGCAGCGTGCCGTTGACGGCCAGCTCGCCGCCATCCAGCGTGGCGTTGTTGATGTTGGATGGTAACCAGACATTTGGATCAGCGAAGGTTGGTGCCCAGGCGATCAGATCGCTCACCGAGTTATGGTAAAGATTGAATTGCCAGGTCTCTGTGGCAAATTTGCCACGCAGGCCCAATTCATATTGTTTCGAGGTCTCAGGCCTGAGATCCGGATTGCCCGCCCCCGGCCAGTACAGATCATTGAAGCTCGGGGCCTTGTAGGCCTGGCCGTAGTTGGCGGTCAGCCGCATCGAGCCGAGCTCGACGCCATAACCCAGATTGCCGGTGGTGTGTCCACCGAAGGCCTCGTTATCATCATAACGCAGGCCCAGTTGAACATCATGTGGCCCTGTGGTGTGGCGGCCCTGGATATAGGCGGCGGTGTTGTTGCGTGAGGTGGAGGTGTAATTGTTGGTGCTGTCTACCGCTTCGCGCTGCAGTTCAAGACCGCTGTCGAGTAATGTATTGTCACCGAGACTGTAGCTGTCGCTGAGCAGCGCAGTGTTGCGGGTCGAGTTGATGGTGCCGATGCTGGCGCCATCGGTGAAATCTTCAGAATCGTCACGGGACTGGTTTAATGCCAGTGCGATCTGCTGGGCAGCTGTTGGCAGGTAATTCAGCCGTATCCCGGCGGCCTGCTGCAGAAAGGTATTGTGATACAGGCTACTGGTCATCCAGCCATCGTAATCGTTGCGTCCGCTGGCGCGCAGCAGCCGAATATCGTAGCTGAGTTGATGAGTAAGCCTGCCATCGACAGCAGCATTCAATGACAGATTATCGTAGCCGTCCTGGTCCGGATTGTTGGTCTGCATGGCATTGATGCCGTCGCTGGTCAAATAGCCGGCCTGGAGGTGGTAGCGCAGATCGCCACGCTGTGCACTGTAGCCGGCATTTATCGCCCGGGTGCCGAAACTACCGTTGCCGATATCGGCTGACCACTGCGTCTGCCCTGTTGCCTGACGGGTGAAGATCTGGATCACGCCAGCGATGGCATCCTCACCGTACAGGCTGGAGCGCGGGCCGCGGACGATCTCGATGCGCTCGATCGCGGCCAACGGCAGGTATTGCAGAGAGACCGAGCCCAATGTGACGGAGCCGATCTGCATGCCGTCGATCAGCACCAGCAGGTGATTGGAATTGTTGCCGCGCAGATACAGCCCGCTGTCCTTGCCATAGCCGCCGCCGATGCCAAAATCGATGCCCGGTAATGAGGCCAGCAGCTCAGGAACGGTCGTGGCCTGCAGGCGCTCGATATCCTGGCGCGTCACGACGGTGACGGCGGCCAGTGTCTCATCGACGGTCTCGGCGTGGCGGCTGGCGGTGACGATGACAGCATCGCTGTCAGCAGCCTGGGAGATATGGATGGCGGAAAGGAACAAGATGCCGGTCAGGGCAGGTACAACAGCTTTCATGATTACCTCGTTTTGATTGAATCGCACACCCCGTGCAGGGAACGGTGCAGTGCGGAGACAAAACGAGGAACGCGGCAGAGGCAAGTCTATGCGGCGTCATCGCCGTTGCCCGCCGCAACACGACACCAGTAAGACTCAAGGCCGGTCTCCGGGCTTGCGAGCGGGGTGAGACCCCGGGGTTCAGGCCTTCCCATGCCGTGCGGCACAGTGGCGTTGTCTGAAACCTTGACTCGCTTACCGTTGCGGGGGCAGCGCCGGCATTGCCTGGTCGCGATCAAATCGCTGCAGGCGCACCGGCTTCCCGTTTAACCCTGTCGTCAGAAATCCGCAGGGAACCTCAGGTCAGCTGTAAAGCTGGTCGCAACTGTAGCGGTTTTGCGGCGTGGCTGTCAAGGCGCCGGGGCGTAGATGCGCTGCGTGCCATCATCGACGACGGTGATCGGGTGGTGATAAAGGCGTTGCAGGCGGTCTGGTGTCAGCAGTGATGCAGTGGGTCCATGTTCGGTCTGTCCATCACCATATAGCAACAGCAGATGGCTGCAATAACGCGCGGCCAGGTTGACGTCATGCAAGGTCATAAACAGCATGGCGTTGTTTTCCCGCATATACTGTTGCAACAGACGCATGATCAGGATCTGATAATGCAGATCGAGGTGATTGGTCGGTTCATCGAGCAGGGCGATCTGTGGCTGCTGGGTCAGCAGTGTCGCGATGGCGAGACGTCGCCGTTCGCCTCCTGACAAGCTGGAGACCGGCCGCTGCTCGAGGTGTTCCAGACCCAGTTGTTTCAGGCAATGCCGCGCCAGTTCATAATCTCGATGGTCCTCCCATTGCCAGCGAGACAGGTGCGGGTGGCGACCGATCAGTGCTGTTTCCAGTACGGTGGCGGGAAATGGATCACTGGTGTCCTGGGGCAGTAATCCCAGCAGCGTTGCTAATGCGCGGCGTGAATAACCAGCGAGTGGTCGGCCGTCGATCTGCACGCTGCCATGATCAGCCGTCAGCAGCCCGGCAAGACAGCGCAGCAGCGTCGTCTTGCCGACCCCATTGCCGCCGAGCAGCCCCCAGCACTGGCCGTTGCCGGCGTGCAGATTGAGCCGTGAGCAGACCTGTTGACCGGCGATGGTCACTGACAACTGATCAATGACAAGATCGATCATCGCGATATTACCTGCCGCGATGATTCACGCTGCATCAGCCACAGGAACAGTGGCACCCCCAGCAGTGCGGTCAGCACACCGACCGGCAGCTGCTGCGGTGCAAACAGCGTCCGCGCCAGGGTGTCGGCAATGACCAGCAAGGTACCGCCGGCCAGGGTCGCGGCCGGCAACAGCAACCGGTGGTCGCTGCCGATGACCATCCGCAGCATATGTGGCACGACCAGGCCGATGAAGCCGATGCTGCCGGCCAGGGTGACGGCCAGTGCGGTCAGTAACGAAGCCAGAAAATAGATGCGATAGCGCAGTGCCCTGACCTCGACGCCCAGTGTCCGGGCCTGGTCCTCACCGCGCGACAGCAGGTTCAGGTCACGGGCGTGAAACAGTGCCATGGCCAGCGCCAGGGCCAGTGCAGCGGGATACCACCAGCTTGGCGTCGTGCCCTGGCCCAGATCACCCATCAGCCAGAACAACATGCCACGCAGCTGCTGATCAGGGCTCAATGACAGCATCAGGCTCAGTAACGCGCCCCAGCCGGAGGCGATGATGATGCCGGTCAGCAGCAAGCGGCTGCTGGTCCAGCCACCAGGACCATGGGCCAGTGCAAAGACCAGCAGCATCGATAACAGCGCGCCGGCAAAGGCGCTGCCGGTGACCAGTGCGCCTGACAGGCCAAGCAGCAAGGCCGCCAGCGTGCCAAAGGCCGAGCCGCCGGAGATCCCGAGGATGTAGGGGTCGGCGAGTGGATTACGCAGCAGTACCTGCATCAGTGTGCCGGCCAGCGCCAGCATCGCGCCGGTGAGCAGGGCAGACAAGGCGCGTGGCAGGCGCAGTTCCCACATCACGGTATGGGCCAGGTTGTTGGAGGGATTACCTGATAGTGCGTACAGCAGGTCTGTCAGCGGGATCGGGGTGCTGCCGGTCATCATCGAGATCAGCAACGCCAGCACCATCAGCGTCGTCAGCACTATCAGTACGGGAAGGACAGCGTGGCGGCGCAGCTTTGTGATCATGACGGTGCGCCAGATTATGCCGCAGGGAGCTGCGAGGTGCCGTTATTCCCGAAATGTTTCCTTGATATCCTGGCCGCTTTTTTCCAGGGCCTGTCCGCTGCGTTCCAGGGCTGCGCCACCCGATTGCAGCAATTTCTTTGATTCGGCGGCAAACGGATTGCTGTAGAACGGTTGTCCCTTGCCGAGGTTGAAGCCGAACCACAGTCCGACAATGAATGCTGTGATGATGACGCTGATCAGTAACTTTTTGTTTTTCATGGCGACCCGATCGTAGATGCTAAGACAAATCCCGGTCCGGCGATTAAAGCACAAAATGGGCTGGCCGTTAATAGCTTGATGGCCCGGTCGCCATGATGCACACATGACGGTCGATAATCTGGTCATTTTAATAGCGGAGGAATGCAGTGTCATCAATCGGACTGGATCTGGTCAACACCCTGCTGGTGGAGCCTTCGACGACACAACAAAAGCTGATCTCCGGTTATTTGCAGGTGTCGGGGATTCAACTGATCGAGCACGCTGGCACCGGGGCGCAAGCGCTGGCCAGTATGCGGTCCAATGTCCCGGATCTGGTGATATCAGCCATGTATTTTGATGACATGGATGGTGTCAGATTGCTGGAGACCATGCGACACGATCCACAGCTGAGGGATGTGCCATTTATCCTGATTTCAAGCGAGACCAGCCTGAAGATGCTGGATCCGATCCGCCAGGGTGGCGTCATTGCGATCCTGACCAAGCCGTTCAGTCAGCAGAGTATGCATCGTGCGCTGCTGTCAACGCTGGATTTCCTGAATCCGGAAAAGCTTGATCTTGATCAGGGCGGTTTTGCCGAGGAACTGAAGGTGCTGATCGTCGATGACAGCGTCACGGCCAGGCATCATATCCGCAACACCTTGAACGCACTGGGCATCGAAGACATTACCGAGGCGGCCAATGGCCGGGAGGCGATCGGGCAGATCACGACAAATTATTTTGATTTCATTGTGACTGACTACAATATGCCGGAGATGGATGGCCGGGAGCTGATCGAATTTATCCGTACCAAAAGTAGTCAGCCGACATTGCCGATCCTGATGGTGACCAGCGAATCCGATATGAGAAGGCTCGCTGCTGTCGAGCAGGGCGGGGCATCGGCCATCTGCGACAAGCCCTTCGAGATCAATATGGTCAGGTCACTGATCAAGAAGCTGATCAAATAATCCCGACAACTTCCTCGACCGCCGTGTGGCTTCGAGGGCTTACAGGCTGCCGGATTGCTGGGTGACGTCCACAAACAGCGTGATGACCTGGCCGGCGCGTAGACCGCCGCTCTTGGGCAGGGCATTCCAGCGCCGCAGCTGTGATACCTTGACGTTGAATTTCTGGGAGATCCGGTGTAGTGAATCGCCGCGCCGCACCTTGTAGCGGATCTTCTGCATGGCATCATCGGGTGAGGTGTTGAGCGCGGTCAGCAGGTGGCCATCAATGGAATCACGCGCAGTGGATTTTTTCTTGATCCAGATCGCGAGGGTCTGGCCGCTTTTCAGCGGGTCGCGTGGCGCCATGCCATTCCACTTGGCCAGTGCGGCATAATCGACCCGGTGCTGCCGGGCGATCGACCACAACGTGTCACCGTTACGAACGGTATAGAATATCCTCTTGCCGCTGGCCGGCCGGTTCTGGATCGCCTTCAGACGTTGCGTGGCGCTCAGTGTGTAGCTGTCGAGTTCGCGTGATGCCACCGGGATCGTCAGCGTCTGCCCGGCATGTAACTTGCCCTTGCTGAGCTGGTTGACCTTTTTCAGCAGTTCGACAGTGGTGTTGAATTGTTCGGCGATCTGGATCAGCGTCTCGCCATTCCTGACCTGGTGGCGTTCCCAGCGCAGGCGATTTTCGGCCGGGAGCGCGGCCAGATTCTGTCGAAAGGTCTCGGCATTCTCGAGCGGGACCAGCAGCTGGTGCGGGCCATCAGGATCGGTGGCCCAGCGATTGAAGGCAGGGTTGTAGCGATACATCTCCTGCAACGGGATGTCCGCCAGGTCCGCAGCCAGTGCCAGATCAATCTGCGAACCGGTGTCGACAGCCGTCAAGACCGGTTTGTCCGCGATCCCCTTGAGCCGGATGCCAAACGATGTCGGGTTATTGATGATGGCGCTGATGGCCAGTAGTTTCGGGGCGTAGGAACGGGTCTCGCGCGGCAGTTTCAGCGACCAGAAGTCAGTCGGCAGTTTTTTGCGCTGGTTTTTGCGGATGGCGCGGCTGACGGTTCCCAGTCCGGAATTATAGGCGGCCAGTGCCAGCAGCCAGTCGCCGTCCAGGCTGCGCTCCAGGTCTTGCAGCAGGTCCAGCGCGGCACGGGTCGATTCGGTGATGTCGCGGCGGCCGTCATACCACCAGTTTTGTTTCAGGCCATACAGCTTGCCGGTGCTCGGGATGAACTGCCAGATCCCGGCCGCCCGTCCATGTGAATAGGCGAAGGGCTGGAAGGCGCTTTCGACGATCGGCAGCAAGGCGATCTCGGCGGGGATGCCGCGTTTTTCCGCCTCTTCAACGATGTAGTGCAGATAAGGCTGGGCGCGTTCAATGGTACGGTCCAGGTAACTGTTGTGGGAGGCAAACCAGTTGATCTCGGCCTGGGTGCGGGCATTGACCTCGATATGCTGCAGGCGGAAGCCGCGGCGGATGCGCATCCACAGATCGAACTGGTTCAGTACCAGGTATTCCCTGCTGTCGTCAGCCTCTTCGCTGACCGGTGCCCCGATAAATGGGGTGATCCTGGGTACCGGCAGCTGGGCGATCTGCAGCACCAAAGGGGGTGTTTCAATCTGGGTGCTGAGGCCTGGCGCCAGGTCCTCTGCGTTCGGGGGTTGGTGTTCATCATCCGGGGTGGCGGGCAGCACCTCCCAATAATCCGGGATCTGCAGCTGCTCACTGGCGGTTGCGACTGTGTCCTCGATCGGGGCGATGTATTCCTCTTGCTCATCCTGGGCAACGATCTCGTCCTCGCCCTCATCCTGTTCGTCAGCTGCGCTGCTAGCTGCCGGTGGCAGGTCCAGCGGTTCCGGGAGCATGCTTAAGGTGGTGTCGGGGGTAGTCGGATGTTGATATGCTGTCGGACCCGGGGTCGCGCAGGCGCTCAGCAGGGTCAGCAGGCCTGCAGTGATGGCAAGTAATACATTGTTGTAACTGGCGTTATTATTGAAAATCAAAAATGGTGCTCCGCTTTTTGCCGGGGGCTGACTATTTAATTCGGTCATTATAGGGGAATCTTTAGAGCGAGGTCAGTCTTATGTGGAAGGCAGGACTAAAATGTGTCTTTCCAGTAGCGCAGGATCTTGAAGACCTCCTGGGGCGATGCCGGCGATTTGCCTGAAAAATGTTCAACTGCATGGTGTACGTCGGGTACGGCGCAGCGCAAGAAAGGGTTGGTCAGGTGTTCTTCGGCCAGTAGCGACGGGATGGTGGCCTGCCCGGTGGCGCGCAAGTCTCTGACCCGGGCCAGCCGTTGTTGCAAGGCCTGATTGTCGGGCTCCACCTGGCGGGCAAACGCCAGATTGTCGAGGGTGTATTCGTGGGCACAATAGATTCGTGTTGTCTCGGGCAGTGTGGCCAGACGGGTCAGTGATTGGTACAGTTGCGCACTGTCGCCTTCGAAGACGCGACCGCAACCGCCGGCAAACAGCGTGTCGCCGCAGAACAACATCTCGCCACCGTAATAGGCCAGGTGATCCCGGGTGTGGCCCGGGACACTGATGACGGCAAGCTCTAGCCCGGGTAGCACGGTCAGCCTGTCACCATCATGGAGCGGATGACTGATCGGCAGGCCGGGACGCAGCGGGCCGTAGACCGGAACCGGGGTGTGTCGGGTCAGTGCGGTGATCCCGCCGCAGTGATCATCATGGTGATGGGTGATCAGGATGGCGGTCAGTCTCAGCTGCAGGCGTTCAAGGCAGGCGATGACCGGTTCGGCGGTGCCGGGGTCGACGACGACGGCGTCACGAGACGGCTGTGATCCTGCTGCACTGAGCAGCCAGATATAATTGTCCTCAAAGGCGGGTATGGCATCAACGCGGATCATTGTGCCATGCTCGCATCACCGGCGGTGAGGGTCAATCCGGGCGGGTTAACGGTCAGCAACACACGGGAGAGTCGGATATCCGCACCAATGGAATATAAGACGACCAACAACAGACACACCATGCCGGCCGTCGAGCGAGAGCAGCGCCGCATGGAGGGCCTGCATGACTGGTATCGGACCTCCGCCCTCGGACGCTGGCTGCGGGTTGCCGAACAACGGGAGCTGGAGGCGGTACTGAGCAATCTGTTTGGTTATCACATGATACAGATCGGGGCTGCCTATGATGATGGGTTGTATAAGTCATGCCGCATTCCTCACCAGTGCATCGTCGATGGTCTCTTTTCACTGAATGCTGACGATCTGGTGCAGCGCAGGACCGGCGTGGTGTCCGTTCCGGAATCGTTGCCGATCCTGTCCGGGTCGATTGATGTGGTGGTGTTGCCGCATACGCTGGAATTCGCCGTCGACCCGTATGAGGTGGTGCGGGAGGTTGATCGGGTGTTGATTCCGGAAGGTCATGTGATCATCCTCGGCTTCAATCCGTGGAGTCTCTGGGGGGGGGTGCGCGCGCTGCGTTATCGCAGCGATCGTTTTCCATGGTGTGGCAAGTTTCGCAGCATGTCACGCATCCGGGAATGGTTGCGTCTGGTTGGTTTCGACACGGTGCTGTGCCGGACCAGTTGCTTTCGTCCGCCGCTGGTCCATGAGCCCACGCTGCGGCGGCTGGAGTTTATGGAGCGACTGGGCGGGCGGTATGCCCGTAACCGGGGGGGCGTTTACCTGCTGCTGGGTAAAAAGCGGGTGGCCACGTTGACACCGGTCAGGCCGGTGTGGAAGCCGCGCCGTGTCGTAGTGTCCGATCTGGTGAAGTCTCCGACTCAATAATGCACGGGTGATGTTTGGATCACATCGATATCTATACTGACGGTGCCTGCCGTGGCAATCCCGGTCCCGGTGGCTGGGGGGTGGTGTTGCGCAGTGGGCGCGGCCACGAGAAACACCTGTACGGGGCGGAGGCCGAGACCACCAATAACCGGATGGAGTTGCTGGCGGCGATCCGCGCGCTCGAGGCCCTGAAGCGGCGCTGTCAGGTCAGGATCACGACCGATTCGGTGTATGTCCAGAAAGGGATCACCGAATGGATCGTTTCCTGGAAGCAGCGCGGCTGGAAGACCTCTTCACGTCAGCCGGTGAAGAATGTTGACCTGTGGCAGCAGCTGGATGAGGTCAGTGCCCGACATAAGATAGAATGGTGCTGGGTCAAGGGGCATAACGGCCACCCTGAGAACGAACTGGCCGATCGCCTGGCCAATCAGGCCATCGATGAAATGCAGGGTCGCAGCGGGAAGGGCACATGAGACAGATCATACTGGATACCGAAACAACCGGGCTGGAGCCGTCGCAGGGTCATCGTATCATCGAGATCGGTTGCGTCGAACTGGTCAAGCGCCGCTTGACCGGGGTTCATTACCATCAGTACCTGCAGCCGGATCGCGAGATCGATGACGGCGCGCTCGAGGTTCATGGCATCAGCAACGAGTTTCTGGCTGACAAGCCGCGTTTCCAGGATGTCGCGGCAGAATTCCTGGCCTTTATCGGCGGCGCCGAGCTGATCATCCATAATGCCCCGTTTGATATTGGTTTTCTTGATGCCGAGTTGCGGCGCCTCGGTCTGCCGCCGGTGACCAAACACTGTGGCAGCGTGACGGATACGCTGCTGTTGGCCAGACAGCTGCATCCGGGGCAGCGCAACAGCCTGGATGCGTTATGCAAGCGTTACAGTATTGATAATTCGCAGCGCACACTGCATGGCGCGCTGCTTGATGCCGAGATCCTGGCCGATCTCTACCTGGTGATGACCGGTGGACAGCGTGATCTGGGGCTGGGTGAGCGGACGGCGCAGGTCGAGCGCAACGTCGAGGCGGTGATGCGTCTGCAGCGTAGTGCTGAGGCGGCACTGCCGGTGCTTGCGGCGGCAACGGACGAGGTTGAGGCGCATCAGCGCTGGCTGGAGCGCCTGGCGAAATCCGGTCGCTGCGTCTGGCGCGATATCGAACCTACCCATTAAAGGACTGCCGCAGATGCTGGATCGTATCCGCCGCTATTTCGACCGGAAGATTAGTATCACGGCAGGTGACGGGCGCGCTGGTTATCATGAGCACGCCTTGCACCTGGCAACGGCCTGTCTGATGATCGAGGTGCTGCGGTCCGATTTCAAGGATCAGGACGCCGAACGGCAGTTGATCAATGAGCTGATGCTGCAGTTTACTGATCTGCAGCCGCAGGAGGTGGCAGAATTGCTGGATCTGGCAGAGGTCGAGGTCAAGAATGCCTCCTCATTGTTCCAGTTTACCTCGTTGCTTGATCGTGAACTGGAGTATCAGGACAAGGTCCGGGTGGTAACGATGTTATGGCAGGTGGTGTATGCCGATGGTCATAAGGACAAATATGAAGAGCATCTGGTGCGCAAGGTCTCCGACCTGCTGCATGTGTCGCATACAGATTATATCCGGTGTCGTCACCTGGTTGAGGATGGAAAGGTCTGAGATCGAGCCCGTCATGTTCGTGAACTGACGCGAATCGGGTGCCGCACCGCCGCACTGGGCAACCCTGCCAGGAACATGTTATTGTCTGCGCCGTGTTGGTCGTGGATTGCGCAAGCTAACGTCCCTTATAGGATAACGGTTGAGGTGCCTGGAATGTTAAGAAAGTGGTGCAGACGGATGATGCTGCAAGGGGCTGCCGCTGGCGCCATGGTGCTGGTCAGCGGTGTGGCGCAGGCCATAGATCTGCGGGATACCAGCAAGGCCGTCGTCAAACTCTATGTGACATCACAGAGCTGGGGGGCGCGGCAACCATGGAACAAGTCGCCGTCCAGCAAGGCGGTATGTTCAGCCTTCTATATCCCCGAGGGGATACTGACCAATGGTCACTGTGTCGCTGACAATACCTATATCGAGGTTGAGATCCCGGGTGATCCGGACAAGCATGAGGCTGAGCTGGTGGCAGTTAATCATCAGGTAGATCTGGCGTTGATCAGGCTCAAGGATGAGAACAAGAATCCCAAGGTCAAGCCTATCATGTTCGATGAGTTGCCCTTGCTCAGAGAGAAGGTTGTCACGGTAGGTTATCCGGTAGGTGGTACCCAGATCTCGTTTACCGAGGGTGTGGTATCGCGTATCGACCTGATGTCCTATGCCCATAGCGGTGTCATGAGTCTGATGGTGCAGACCGATGCCGCGATCAATCCCGGCAACTCCGGTGGCCCGGTGTTCTCGGACCGGACCGGCGGCTGTCTCGGGGTGGCGACCCAGGTCGCTTCAGGGGGGCAGGGTATCGGCTATTTTATCCCGGCGCCGGTGATCAATCAGTTCCTTAACGATGTCAAAAATGGCGGGATTGATGGCATACCGTTGCTGGGTGTTTTTGTGCAGCCGCTGGAGAACCCGACTATCCGCGAGTCCTTGAAGATGGGCCCGGATCTCAGCGGGGTCAGGGTCATATTTGTTGCCAAGGGCAGCACAGTGGATGGCGTCGTGCAGTCCGATGATGTGCTGCTTGAGATTGATGGTATCAAGGTGCTGAATGATGCAAAGTTGCCGTTTCGCGGCGATAGCAAGATCGGTCTGATGTATCCGGTGGTGACCAAGCAGGTGGGTGACGAGATCACGGTGAAGATCTCCCGTAATGGCGAGATCATCAAGAAGAAGGTCAGGCTCGGCCCTTATAATTTCAAGGTTGTGCCGCCGGTGCCATTGTATGATAAGCAACCACGCTTCTTCGATATAGGCGGTTTTATCATCAGGGCGGTGGAGCCGCGGTATATCGCCAGCCTCGGCAATCAGGTGCCGCAGACCATCACCGAGTATAGCGATACCGTCTATGGCGAGATTGATGGTATGGAAGAGCTGGTGGTCATTGCCGAGGTGTTCGCCGCCTCGGTCAACAAAGGCTATAGTGGCTGGGTGGAGGATGTGCGTGTCATGAAGATCAATGATATGGATATCCATAAACTGGATGATGTTGTCCAGGCCTTTGCCAAGGACACCGGTCCGTACCACGTCATCGAACTGGAAAATAAGGCCAAGATCGTCCTCGATCGTCAGGAGCTGGAGAAAGAACAGTCTGCGATCAGGATGCGTTACAATATCGTCCCGATGCGGTGGTAGTACTGTTTGCCGCTGATCAGTTGACAGGATTTGTGAGAGGTTTGTTATGAGTGAGTGGTCATTGGTGTGTCATATCTCTGCCGAATCCGGCGGGGTGGTGGCCATTGTCAGTGGTGATGGTGGCAGGTTCCGGGTTCAGCAGTTGCCGGTGGCGGAGGCCAGTGGCCGGGGCGCCGAGCGTCGACCGTTGTTCATTGGCGCTGGTCAGGACCGCTTGGGGGCCTGGGTGCTGGATCCCGAGGCGCGCAAGATCGTGTCACACAAGGCGTTGCCCAGTGATGCATTCCCGATCTACTCTTATCGTGATCCCGATGGCCAGCATGTCTGGTTTGTCAGCGATGGTGATGAGGAGACCGGCAACGATCCGTTAAATTGTGCCGATCAGGGCTCGCCGGTGATCGTGGTGCGCAACAGCGGCCAGTCTGCAGAGCTCTCCCGCATCATCTGTGCCGGGCGCGGCCATCATGTCGTGACCTTTACCGCGCCGACCAGGAATCATCCCGATTTGCTGCGCCGGGCCTTTGTCAGCAACCTGCTGGATGGTTCGATCTGTGTCGTGGGTCATGATCCGCAAGACAGCAGCAGTTATCTGCAGGTACTGGATACCATCAATCTTGCCGAGCCGGACAAGGATGAGGAAGGGGCGAATGGCGTGCCGAATAATGCATTTCCGCATGGCCAGGTCTATTCCGATGTGACCGGACTGATCTACAGTCTGAGCAATGGCTATGGATCGATCTCGGTCATTGATCCGCGCAACAATGCCATCGTCAACCGCATGGTGATGAAAAAGAGCAGCAATCTGCTGCTGTCGCCGGATGGCCGCTATCTGATTGGCAAGGGCGCGGATCGCAAGTCCAATGCCGAGCATGTGCTGGGTATCCTGTCGGTGGCGGATATCCGCAGCAACAAGGTGGTGCACAGTATCGAGGTGCCGGATTTTTACCCCAGCGTCTACCGCTTCAGCCCTGATGGTAGCCGGCTGTATGTGACCTCGGCGGCCACTGGCAAGGGTGCGCAACATAAGAATCTGAAAAAGAATGTGGTCCGGGTCTATGATGCGACCAAGCTGCCGGCGCTGGAACTGCTGCGGGAGGTGCAGGTCGGGGTTGCCGATTGTGGCCGCCGTCCACTGGCCTTCCTGGCACCGGGTGGCAAGCCGGTGTATGTATTCATCCCCAATCCCAGCGACGGGACACTGACGATCCTTGATGGTCGCAGCGATCAGGTGCTGGAGACGGTGAGCATCGGTCCAGGCAATGCCGAGGAGGTCAACTTCTCGTTCTGGGATGGCACGACCTACGGAGCATGATGCAGCGGCGTGTTCTGTGATGCGCGCAATCAGCCCCTGTGTCGCCCCTGTAGCCAGCCCAGCACCTGCTGTGGCAGGTCATCACCGTCCTGGTAGCTGATCAGCGTGACCAGCTCCGGATAGTGGAGCTGCAGCTGCAGGATGTTGGAGAGATTCAACGGATGCTGCAGCCGTTGCAGATTGTAGAAGCCGAGCAGCGGTTTGCCGCGGGTCAGAAAGCGCATGATATTGACCCCGGAGCCGAACCCTGCCTCATCGAGGCAATAGATCGCCACCTCGGCCTGCTGCCGGAACTGGTCATCCAGTGTCAGCATGAACCGGGTCGCAGCCTCGGCCTCGCTGATCCGGCCCTGTTGCTGTGCAAGATAGGCCGGAAAGTTGCGGTCATAATACTCCATCGGATCACAGATCATCCGCGCCAGCTGACTGGCCTCCATAGCGGGGAACTGCTGGCAGTAATAGCGGTAGCGGGTGTCAAAGCCCAGTCCCGATTGCTCCAGCGCCAGGATCACGCTCGCCTTGAACGACCAGGTGGTGTTTGATGCATACATGCCCTTGCCGCTGACATAACAGGCGGTCGGGGGCGGGCTCAGGGCCGGGGCGGTTGCCATCGCTCGGTTCCACTTAACATGATGCCGGGATTCTATCATGATAAGTGGGCACCGCAGATTTCCGCTGACGGGCAGGGGTGCTAGAATAGGCCCACTTCTCAACCTGCTGATGGATCATGACAGTCAGAACACGTTTTGCCCCGAGCCCGACCGGATTTCTGCATATCGGAGGCGCCCGCACCGCACTGTTTTCGTGGCTGTATGCCCGCAAACACGGCGGCACCTTTATCCTGCGCATCGAGGACACCGACCTCGAGCGGTCGACGACCGAATCGATCAATGCCATCCTTGAGGGCATGAACTGGCTGAATCTCGATTATGACGAAGGGCCGTTTCGCCAGACCGAGCGCTTTGATCGCTACCGTCAGGTGCTCCAGGAGCTGCTTGGTCAGGGCAGGGCCTATCACTGCTATTGCTCGAAGGAGCGGCTCGAGCAGCTGCGCGAGCAACAGATGGCCAACAAGGAAAAGCCGCGCTACGATGGTTGCTGCCGTGATCGCAGCGGGCCACCGCCGCCGGGTGTCCCGCCGGTGGTACGGTTTCGCAATCCGCAGCACGGTCAGGTGGTGGTCGAGGACCAGGTGCGTGGCCGTGTAGTGTTTGCCAATGACGAGCTCGATGACCTGATCCTCGCCCGCTCCGACGGCACACCGACCTATAACTTCACCGTCGTCGTTGATGATCTGGATATGCAGATCACTCATGTGATCCGTGGTGACGATCATCTGAATAACACGCCGCGCCAGATGAATATCCTCTTGGCCCTGGGGGCGACGCCGCCGATCTATGCCCATGTGCCGATGATCCTCGGTGAGGATGGCAAGCGATTGTCCAAGCGTCACGGTGCAGTCAGTGTCATGCAGTATCATGATGAGGGGTATTTGCCCGAGGCCTTGCTGAATTATCTGGTGCGGCTGGGCTGGTCACATGGCGATCAGGAGGTGTTCTCGGCGGACCAGATGATCGAGTTTTTCGACATCGACCAGATCAACAACTCGGCCTCGACCTTCAACCCCGACAAGCTGCTGTGGCTGAATCAGCACTACATCAAGAACTCGGCACCGCAGCATGTGGCCCGTCATTTGAGCCGTCACCTGGGTCTGCTCGGCATCGACCCCGGCGAGGGGCCGGAGCTGGTCGAGATCGTCAAGGCGCAGCGCGAACGGGCGACGACGCTCTCCGAGATGGCGCGCAGCAGCGCCTTCTTCTACCGCGATTTCGACGCCTTCGAGCCCAAGGCCGCGCAATCCCATCTGGTGATGGCAGCGCAGGCACCGCTGCAGCGGATGCGGCAGCGGCTGCAAGATTTGCAGCCGTGGACGACCGAGGTGTTGCATCAGGCCATCGAGCAGGTGGCCGCAGAACTGGGCATCAAGATCGGCAAGGTCGGCATGCCGCTGCGGGTTGCGGTCAGCGGCCAGGGGGCGTCACCGCCCATTGATCTGACACTGTATCTGGTCGGGCGTGAGGCCTGCCTGCGGCGCATCGACATGGCGCTGGCGTATATTGAACAACAGACTGCGAATTGACAGGATCAGTGCCATGAGTCATCAGACAGAGGCCCCCAGCAACTTCATCCACAAGATCATCGAGGCCGATATCGCCAGCGGTAAACACGGCGGCCGGGTGGCGACCCGTTTTCCGCCGGAGCCCAATGGTTATCTGCACATCGGTCATGCCAAGTCGATCTGCCTGAACTTCGGGCTGGCCGTGGATTTCAACGGCCGCTGTAACCTGCGCTTTGATGACACCAATCCGCACAAGGAAAACATCGAGTATGTCGAGGCGATCCAGCAGGATGTGCGCTGGCTGGGTTTTGACTGGGATGACCGGCTGTATTATGCCTCCGACTATTTTGAACAGTTGTATCTGTACGCCGTTGAACTGATCAACAAGGGACGGGCCTATGTCTGCGATCTGGATGCCGAGCAGGTGCGTGACTACCGCGGTACCCTGACCGAACCCGGTCGTAACAGCCCGTACCGCGAGCGTAGCGTGGCCGAGAACCTGGAGCTGTTCGCGCGGATGCGCGCCGGCGAGTTCCCGGATGGCGCGAAGGTGTTGCGTGCGAAGATCGATATGGCATCACCGAACATGAACCTGCGTGACCCGGCGCTGTACCGTATCCGCCATGGCGTCATCCATCACCAGACCGGTGAGGCGTGGTGCATCTATCCGTTGTATGACTACACCCATCCGATCTCCGATGCGCTGGAAGGCATCACCCACTCGATCTGTACGCTGGAGTTTGAGGATCATCGTCCGTTGTATGACTGGGTGCTGGACCATATCACCATCGATTGTCATCCGCAGCAGATCGAGTTCTCGCGCCTCAATCTCGAACATACTGTGGTCAGCAAGCGCAAGCTGACGCAGCTGGTTGATGACGGTCATGTCGAGGGCTGGGATGATCCGCGGATGCCGACCCTCGCCGGGCTGCGCCGCCGCGGTTACACGCCAGCGGCGATCCGCACGTTCTGCGAGCGCATCGGCGTCAGCCGTGCCGACAGCCTGGTCGAGATGGCGCTGCTGGAAAACTGCATCCGCGAGGATCTGAACGACATCGCGCCGCGGCGCATGGCGGTACTAAAGCCCTTGAAGGTGGTCATCGAAAACCTTGCCGAAGGCCAGGTCGAGGAGCTGGAGGTGCCGAACCATCCGCAGCAGCCGGCGCTGGGGACGCGGCGGGTACCGCTGTCGCGGGTCATATATATAGATCAGGACGATTTCCGCGAGGAGGCGTCAAAGAAGTTCAAGCGGCTGGTGGCCGGTGGAGAGGTCAGGCTGCGTTTTGCCTATGTGATCCGCTGTGACCAGGTCATCAAGGATGCCCAGGGCAATGTCATCGAGCTGCGCTGCAGTTACGATCCGGCAACGCTGGGCGCCGACCCGGCAGGGCGCAAGGTCAAGGGTGTCATCCACTGGGTGTCGGCGGCGCATGCGGTACCGCTGGAGGTGCGCTTGTACGACCGGCTGTTCACCCACAAGACGCCGGACAATGCCGGTGGCAGGGACTATCGCGAGCTGCTGAACCCGGAGTCATTGCGGACACTGACCCAGGCCGTCGGTGAGCGCTCATTGGCGCAGGCCAGGGCGGGTGACCGGTTCCAGTTTGAGCGCGAAGGCTATTTTTGTCTGGATGGGGTGCTGGCGGCCAAGGATCGGCAGGTTTTCAACCGTATTGTCACGTTGCGCGACAGCTGGGCGAAGATTGAAGAACAGGGCGGATAAAGGCCCTGCTTTGGCTTGACAGCTTGGGCCTGAACCGGTAAATTGCGCGCTTCTGTTAACGGGGCTATAGCTCAGCTGGGAGAGCGCTTGCATGGCATGCAAGAGGTCGGCGGTTCGATCCCGCCTAGCTCCACCAGAAAACAGTTCGGTTTTGCGTCCCCATCGTCTAGAGGCCTAGGACACCGCCCTTTCACGGCAGTAACAGGGGTTCGAATCCCCTTGGGGACGCCATCTTTATGCTGGTTGTGGTCGAATCGGGGGCTAATAGCGCGCTCCGTCCCGTGTCTTTCCTTCAATCCTGTCGTCCGCGCTGTCGAGCTTAAGGCTGCTCGGGCCGTCGAGGATCTGCTTCAAGGCTTCCCGGGCGCCGGGTACGTCGTTTTGCAGGGTATCCCTGATCGGTTCGTTCATGTGCGAACCGCTGCATGCGCGCCATCTCCGATGCCTTGGAAACCCGGCGGCCTCCAGCGCTCCCGTTCGACTTCCAGATCATGCGCTTGTTCGCGCGCGCGGTAATTTTCTCAAGCACCCGCTGTGGCGCCTGGCCCGAAGCAATCTATGAGATTAACCGGTCAGCTTCTTTGGGCCAGATTGCGGGCGTCTTCCTGTATCTTGGCGGCGGTGATGAGTGACGGTATGGTCCCGAGCGGTAAAATATTCTTGCTAAAAGTGATAATTGACAATATAGTTCCCGAGCGGGAATAAATATGGCTCAAGGCATGAATCAGACGTCATCATTACCGTACGGGAACATAATCGCCGCTGAAGACCTGGGTCGCTGCGTGCGCGCAAGGCGCAAGGAGCAAGAGGCCACCCAGGCCGAGTTTGCCGCCCTATGCGGGGTAGGGGTGCGTTTCATATCGGATCTGGAAAACGGCAAACCGACCATGGAACTGGGCAAGGTGCTTCAGGTGATCAAGTGTCTGGGGCTGGAGCTCAGCATACGCCCGCGTGGCTGGGCGCATCGTGAGCGCACCTGATGAGCAATGACCTGAACGTCTATTTGCGCGGCGATAAGGTCGGCCGATTATCGCTCGATGCCCGGCGCCACTTCGTGTTCATCTACGATCAGGAGTGGCTGACCAACACAGCTGCCGTGCCGCTCTCGCTGCACCTGCCGCTGCACGCTGAACCCTTCGCTGACGAACAGGCACGCCCGTTCTTTGCCAATCTGTTGCCCGAATCTGACCTGCGACGCGCGCTGGCACGAAAGCTCGGCCTGTCGGAGCAAAACGATTTTGCGCTACTGGAGGCCGTTGGCGGCGAGTGTGCCGGCGCTGTCAGCCTGCTGCCAGATAATATGCCACTGCCCGATACGGGCAGTTATCGCATCCTGAACGAGGATGACCTGAATGCCTTGGTCGATGAACTGCCCACGCGCCCCATGTTGGCCGGTGAGCAAGGCATCCGCCTGTCGCTGGCCGGCGCGCAGAATAAGTTACCTGTACACTTCGACGGCCAACACATCAGTGTGCCGCTTGATAATGCCCCCAGCAGCCATATTCTCAAGCCGCCCATCGTCCAGTACCCGCACTCAGTGGAAAACGAATATTTCTGCATGCGGCTGGCGGAACGTGTCGGCCTCTCGGTTCCGCGCGTGACATTGTTGCGCAAGCGCAAGAATCTCTATCTGATCGAGCGCTATGACCGTGACTCGAAAGCGGACGGATCGATTGAACGCATCCACCAGGAGGATTTCTGTCAGGCGCTGGGAATCCTGCCGGATCAGAAGTACGAGAAAGAAGGCGGCCCCGGTATCAAGCAATGCTTCATGCTGCTGCGCGACCACAGCGTGTTCCCGGTATCCGATATGCGCGCCTTGCTGGATTGGGTAGTCTTTAATTATCTGATCGGCAACGCCGACGCGCACGCAAAAAACATCTCGTTGCTGCTCATGCAGGATGGGCCCCGTCTGGCGCCGTGTTACGACCTGATGTGCACGGCAGCCTATCCGGATCTCACCGACAAGCTCGCGATGAAGATCGGCGGCGAAGATCGTCCGAGCTGGATCATCGCACGCCGCTGGCAAGCCTTCGCGGAAGATATCGGCGTTGCTTATAAACTGGTACGGCAGCGCTTGTTGTTTATGAAGGAATCCATTCACGAATCGGCCCAGGCGCTCCGTGATGAGTTCATCGTTGAGCACGGGTCGTGTATCGTCATCGATAACATACTGGGCGTCATCAATCAGCGGTATGACAAAATCACCGCCGCGCTCGTGGCGGAGAACGAGGCGTAGTCATCATCCTGCATGGCAGCGCATGGATTGATGCGTCAACAAGGATTAACGGAATCGACCCATGAGGCAGATCACCAGGGTGCAGGATGACTTGTCTATCTCCATCAGGACTGGCTGCGGTTCAGACGCGACTTGGCGGAAGAAGGGGCAATAGTGAGGGTAATAAGTGAAAAAACCTGCTAAAAAACTTTCAACGGCTTCTCGGAGGCGTGCCGCGAAACCCTCAGCGGAACCCCGCCTCTCCCGCCAACGTAAACCGGAAGGTCTCTCGGCCGAGGACTGGCAGCGGAGACTCCGGCAGCAATTTGGCCGCGAGCAGAGCTTCACACTTGAGAATCTCGGCGATGATCCGGTGTTCTCGGAGTTCGCGGTCATCAACCCGGAGAGCGGACGGCGTTACCGGGTCGCCATACGTGGCGAGCAGCCTGGGGAGAACTATTGTTCCTGCCCTGATTTTGCCACCAATGACCTGGGCACCTGCAAGCATATTGAATTCACTCTGGCACGGATCGCGGCGAAACGCGGCGGCAAGACCGCTCTGAAGCGCGGCTTTCACCCGCCGTTCAGCGAGCTGTTCCTCGATTATGCCGGTCGGCGGCGGGTGCGGCTGCGTCTTGGCAGCGCTTGCCCGCGGGGCATCAGGAAAAAAGCGTCCGCGCTGTTTGCCGAACATGATGGCTGGCAACTGTTCCCCGAACGCTACTCCGAGCTGCCGGCGTTTCTCGAAGCGGTTCGCAAGACCGGCCACGATCTGCGTTGCTACGATGATGCGCAAGCCTTCATTGCCGAACATCGGGATGCCGAGACGCGGCGCAGGATTCTCGACGAGGCCTATCCAAAGGGTGCGAAAAGCCCGGCACTGAAAAAGCTGCTCAAGGTCGGGCTGTACGCTTATCAGGCGGAGGGCGCGCTGTTCGCCGCGCGTGCCGGCCGCGCCCTGATCGGTGACGAAATGGGTTTGGGCAAGACCGTACAGGCGATTGCGGCCATCGAGCTGCTCGCTCGCCACTTCGGTGCCGGGCGGGTACTCATCGTCTGCCCCACCTCCCTCAAGTATCAATGGCAACGCGAGATCGACCGATTTTCCGGGCGCGATGCGATGGTCATCGGTGGTTTGCGGGCGATGCGTCAAACGCTCTACGGTCAGGAGAGCTTCTGCAAGATTACCAATTATGAAACCTTGACCCGCGATCTCGATCTGATCCAGTCCTGGGCGCCGGACGTGGTGATCGTCGATGAAGCCCAGCGCATCAAGAACTGGAGTACGGTGGCGGCGCGGGCACTGAAACGCATCGACAGCCCATATGCCATCGTGCTTACCGGCACGCCGCTGGAAAACCGGCTGGAGGAACTCATTTCCATCGTGCAGTTCGTCGACCAGCACCGGCTGGGGCCGACCTGGCGCTTGCTGCACGAACATCAACAGCGCGATGACCATGGCCGCGTCATCGGCTACAAGAATCTCGATAAAATCGGAAAAACACTTTCTCCGGTCATGCTGCGCCGGCGCAAGGCCGAGGTGCTGGATCAGTTGCCGGCGCGGGTGGACAACACACTGTTCGTGCCAATGACGCCGCAGCAAGCCGGGCATCACGAGGAAAATCGCGAAATCGTCGCGCGCATCGTGCTGCGCTGGCGCAAGACGGGCTACCTGTCCGAGCAGGACCAGATTCGCCTCACCTGCTGCTTACAAAACATGCGCATGTCCTGCAACAGCACCTATCTGCTGGATCACGAAACCGACCACGGGTACAAGGCCGACGAGCTGATCGCCCTGCTCGAAGACATGTTCGAAGATCCTCAAGCCAAGGTGGTGGTCTTCAGCCAGTGGCTGCGCACCCATGAACTGATCGTGCGGCGGCTGGAGATGCGGGGCTGGGGCCATGTGCTTTTCCATGGCGGCGTGCCGGGCGAGAAGCGCGGGGCATTGGTCGACCGCTTCCTCGCCGATCCGGATTGCCGCCTCTTCCTCTCCACCGATGCCGGCGGGGTCGGGCTCAACCTGCAACACGCGGCCGCAATCGTCGTGAACATGGATATGCCGTGGAATCCGGCAGTGCTGGAGCAGCGTATCGGGCGCGTCCACCGGCTTGGTCAGGCCCGCGGCGTGCAGGTTGTGAATTTCGTCGCCAAAGGCACGATCGAGGAGGGCATGCTCTCGGTGCTGGCGTTCAAGAAGTCTCTGTTCGCCGGCGTGCTGGACGGCGGACAGAGCGAGGTGACCCTGCAGGGCACGCGCCTGTCCAAGTTCATGGAAAGCGTGGAGCAGGTCACAAGCGCTGCGGGTGCGATCGAGGCGGAAACCGTAACGGAAGCCGCGGATCAACCGTTGGCCGGACACACGCAGGCAGCTGAAGCACCGCATCCCTCCGCCGATCCCTGGGCGCCATTACTGGAGGCAGGTATCCGCCTGCTGGGTGAATTGGCGGCGGCCTCGACGGGAGACGCCCAGTCCCGGTGGGTCGAAACGGATCCAAACACCGGGCGGCGCTACCTGAAACTTCCCGTTCCCGAACCGCAAGCAGTGCAGCGCCTGGCTGACAGCCTGGTGAATCTTCTTAATGGCCAAAGGTAGCCGGGATCAAAATGGCAGCCTTTGGCCAGGCCGAGCGGCAGTGTGAACGACGTTGAGCAGCAACTGGCCGAAGCGCTGGCCCGATGCCAGCAGCTTCGCGCTGAAAATGCCCGCTTGATCGCTGTGCTGGATCAACATGGCATCCAGCACGCTATCGAACTGCCTCCCGAAGAGCCCATCCTGCCGCCACGCGCTTCCAGGAATTTGGGCAGCGACGGTAAGATCGCGCTGTTCCGCCGTCTGTTCCGCGGCCGCACCGATGTTTATCCCGTCCGCTGGGAGGGCAAGACCGGTAAATCAGGCTACGCGCCGGCCTGCGCCAATGAGTGGAAGCCCGGCGTCTGCGACAAGCCGCGCATCAAGTGCGCGGACTGCGGTAACCGGCTGCTGATCCCTGTTGCCGATCAGATTATCTATGATCATCTCACCGGTGATCATACGATTGGTGTTTATCCGCTATTGGCCGACGATACCTGCCACTTTCTGGCGGTCGATTTCGACGAGGCCGACTGGCGCGAGGATGCGCGGGCCTTCGTTCAATCTTGCCGGGAGCTGGACGTGCCGGTGGCACTGGAGATCTCGCGCTCCGGCAACGGTGCCCATGCCTGGATATTCTTCGCCGCCAGCGTTTCGGCACGGGATGCCCGGCGCCTCGGTACAGCCATCATCAGCTACACCTGTCATCGCACCCGGCAACTGAAGCTGACCTCCTACGACCGGCTGTTTCCGGGCCAGGACACGATGCCCAAGGGCGGCTTCGGCAATCTGATTGCGCTGCCCTTGCAGAAGAGGCCACGCGAGCAGGGCCTCAGCGTATTTGTCGATGATGCATTGAGGCCGTATGCAGATCAATGGGCATTCCTGGCATCGATCCAGCCGCTGCCGCCGCACGACATCGAGCCCGCTATTCTGCGCGCCACCGGTGGCGCGCATCCGCTGGACGTGACCTTTGTCACCGACGAAGACCAGCAGGAACCGTGGCAGCGCCCAGTCATCGCAGCAAAGAAGCTGCCGGGGGTGATGCCAAAGGCGCTGACGGTAACGCTGGCGAACATGCTCTATTTCGAGAAGGCGCAGCTACCCCAGCCACTCGCTAACCGGCTGATCCGGCTGGCCGCGTTCCAGAACCCGGAGTTTTACAAGGCGCAGGCAATGCGTTTCCCCGTCTGGGATAAACCCCGCGTGATCGGTTGCGCCGAGAACTACCCCAATCATATTGCCCTGCCGCGCGGCTGCCTGGATGCAGCGCAGGAGCTGCTCCGCGATAATGGCATTCGCTGTGATCTGCACGATGAGCGCCTTGCAGGGCAAGCACTGGAGGTGGCTTTCGCTGGCACATTGCGCACCGATCAGGAGGCAGCGGTTATCGCAATGCTTCACCACGACACCGGTGTGCTATGTGCACCAACCGCGTTCGGCAAGACCGTCACTGCCGCCGCGCTGATCGCACGGCGCGAGGTCAACACGCTGGTACTGGTGCATCGCACCGAGTTGCTCAGGCAATGGCAGGAACGTCTGCAATCGTTCCTTGGCGTCGACAAAGGTGCCGTCGGCACCATCGGCGGCGGCAAGGCCAGGCCGACCGGCAGCATCGACATCGCCGTGATGCAGTCGCTCTCAAGGCAGGGCGAGATCAGCGATCTGGTCGACAACTACGGTCATATCATTGTAGATGAATGTCATCACCTGTCTGCGTTCTCGTTCGAGGCGATCCTGAAACGAGTGAAGGCGAAGTATGTGCTGGGCCTCACTGCCACACCGGTACGCCGTGATGGTCAGCAGCCGATCATCTTCATGCAATGCGGGGCGATCCGGCACACGGCCGCCAGGCCCGCGAGTGCGCCACATCAGCTCGAGGTAGTGCCGCGCATGCTGTCAACGCGGATCGATCTGCCTGCTGACGCGGCTATTCAGGATGTTTTTAGACAGATCGCGAACGATCCCGTTCGTACGGCAGTGATCGCAGCCGAGATTGAGGGCAATTTCGATCAAGGGCGAAAAGTCCTTGTGTTGACGGAACGCACCGACCACCTGACAGCCATTGGAGCAGCGCTGGACGGCCGCGTCCCGAATCTCTTCACGCTGCATGGCCGGATGTCGAAAAAGAAGCGGAATCTGTTGATCGACGAACTCGCAGCCCTGCCACCGGATGCACCGCGCGCACTGCTGGCCTCTGGCAAGCTGATCGGCGAGGGTTTCGACCATCCGCCGCTGGACACCCTGGTGCTGGCGATGCCGATCTCGTGGAAGGGTACGCTACAGCAATACGCCGGGCGTCTGCACCGTGAGCACGCGACCAAGACCGATGTACGGGTTATCGACTTCGTCGACGCTGGCCACCCGGCACTGCTGCGGATGTGGGACAAGCGCCAGCGCGGCTATCGGGCTATGGGGTACCGAGTTGGTGGGGCCAGCGATCTGAACCGGCCCGCCGCAGCACTGGCAGCCGCATAACTACAATCCATTTCAATACGTTGTTTCTACTGCTACCCACTAGCAGGATGTTGAAAAAGGCCGTCCATGCCCTTTTTCAACCCGCAAAGCAAAAAATGTGATTTTTGCTTTGCTCCATTTTTCAAGCAGATAAACTCGGCTTGAAAAATGGCGGCGCGTCCTTGCGCCGCACACAGGCTGTTTTTCAACAACCTGCAGAGGCCTGATGCCCGGACAGGGCGTCGTGGCGGGTCGCGCGCTAATTGTTGACTGAAAAGGTATGTTGAAAATACATCTTTTAGGTGTAAAGATATCCCCAAGATGAATATTAAGGAAAGCTTAGGGTCGGAGTATCATTTGGTCCCTGAGTCATCAGCAGAGGGTAGTCAGCGGGCAGAGAGCAGTACGTCTACAACAAAAAAAACGGAGGGCGGTATGGCGATATCAAGGATTATAGGCCTGACCACCAGCAACAAGCGGGGCGGCTTGTTTGCATCGGTCATGTTACTGATGCTCGGGTTGGCGCTGGCAGGGACGGCTAGGGCCGAACAGCGTGAGTTCAGCATGACCATCGACGAGATGAAGATCCGCGTGGCGCCGGATCTGGAATATCAGGTGTTTGCCTTCAACGGCCAGGTGCCGGCCCCGCTGATCCACGTCAAGCAGGGTGACGATATCACCGCCCACATTACCAACAACACCACGCTGCCGCATACCATCCACTGGCATGGCCAGTATCAGCGCAACAACTGGCAGATGGACGGCGTGCCGGGCGTCAGCCAGAAGGCGATCGAGCCGGGTGAGACCTTCACCTACACGTTCAAGGCCGAGAAGAGCGGCACGACCTGGTACCACTGTCATGTCAATGTCAGCGAGCACGTTGCCATGCGTGGCATGTGGGGGCCGCTGATCGTCGATCCGGTCAAACCGCTGCCGATCGAGAAGAAGGTCACCAAGGATGTGATCATGATGCTCAGTTCGTGGGATTCGCAGTATGCCGAGCGCTTGGGCTTCGGCGGCAGCCCGCTGGATCGCCACAATTACTTTTCGATCAATGGCCGTTCCTTTCCATTGACCCAGCCGATCCATGTCAAGAAGGGTGATGTGCTGCGGTTACGGATGTTTGGCGCCGGCGAGGAGATCCATGCCATCCATCCGCATGGTCACGACATGCTGATCACCCACAAGGATGGCAATGCGTTGCCGGCGCCGTATTACGCCGATACCATCCTGATCGGTCCGGGCGAGCGCTATGATGCAATCATCGAGATGGACAATCCGGGTCTGTTCATGGTGCATGACCATGTTGATACGCATGTGACCAATAATGGCAAGCATGGCGGTGGCACGATGACGATGATCGCCTATGACGGCATCAAGCCGGTGGTCGAGGGTGATGCCCATGCCGGCATGGCTGATGATGATCCCGATTACTATTACAGCGATTCGATGAAGAAGTCTTACGGTATGCACGATAACGGGCACTTCAAGGGCACGCCGCTGCAGAACGAAGGGCGGCGTGAGCGCAAGCGGGCGGCGGATCATGATGCGCATCATTAAGCCGTGGGCGGCAGCGCTGCTGCTGACAGTGTCCTCTGCCGGCGTAGTGGCCGCGGATGGCGAGGCGATCCTCAAGGCGCAATGCAACAGTTGTCACAACCTTGAGGGGCCGGCCCCGGCGACACTGCATGAGCTGTGGCAACGCCAGGCCCCGGACCTGTTTTATGCCGGCAACAAATATCAGGCCGCGTGGCTGGAGCGCTGGCTGCAGCAGCCAACGACCATCCGGCCGGCCGGCATGTTTTATGTGGATCACATCAAGGCTGGTTCCGCTGGCGATCAGATCGATGCCTCGACCATGAGGCCCCATAGCGCATTGTCAGCCGCTGATGCCAAGGCGGTGGCCGCAGCGCTGATGGAGCGCAAGGCCAGATCGGACCTCGTCGTTGCCGGTTCCTATGTCCCGGGCACGATCTCGCGCAGTTCCGGCGAGATGATGTTCGACAAGTTCAAGGGCTGTCTGGCCTGTCATGAGATCGAGCCGGGCTATGGCGGTCTGTCGGGACCGGAGGTCTATACGGTTGCACAGCGCCTGCAAGCCGATTATCTGGTCAGTTTTCTCAGTCGGCCCCAGGCCTGGGATCCGAAGATCTTCATGCCTGACAAGCATCTCAGTGACGGTGATGTGCAGAAGTTTGTCCATTATCTGCGCTTGCTGAGCGTGGAGGCCCGCCAATGAATCGTAGCAGGATGTTATTCATCGGGTTTGGCGGACTGATCATGCTGGTGTCCGGGCTGGCGCTGGGGGCAGAGCAGGCCGCGGACACTTACCGCACCTATTGCGTGCAGTGTCATGGTCTGCAGGGCAACGGCAAGGGCCTCAATGTCCGCGACATGTCGGTGCAGCCGCGCGATCACACCGACGCCAAGGAGATGGCAACGCGCTCGGATGAGGATCTGTTCAAGGTCATCAAGGAGGGTGGTGTTGCAGTCAATAAATCAGTGTTGATGCCGCCATGGGGTGGTGTGATCAGTGATGAGGAGATCAGAGGGTTGGTGGTCTATCTCAGGCAGTTGTGCAAATGCAGTTATGGCAGGTGAAGGTGTTGTGGTCAGTGTTACTGATGGCGGTAACGCGGCCGCAGGTTGAGAGTAAAGGTTTTCATTAGCAACTAGCGAGGAGAGCGTCATGCAAATCAGAAAAAGCGCCATGGCAATGGCAGTGATGGCGGCGTTAACGGCCTATGCCGGGACGGCGATGGCCAAGACCGTCAAGGTCACGATGCATGCCAAGGAGAGCATGGTCAAGATCGACAACAAGGGTACCGAATATCCGGCCTGGACCTATGATGGTGGCATCCCGGGTCCGGTGGTACGGGTCAAGGAAGGCGACAAGGTGGAGTTTGAGCTGATCAATGACTCAAGCAACAAGGAAAGCCATTCGATGGATTTCCATGCTGCCGTGGTTGACGTATTGAGCGAGTTTGCTCCGATCAAGCCGGGTCAGACCAAGAAATTCAGCTTCGATGCCAAGTATCCGGGTGTGTTCATGTATCACTGCGGCCAGATGCCGATGCATCAGCACATCGCCCGTGGCATGTATGGTGTGATTATCGTCGATCCCAAGGAAGGCTACAGCAAGGACTTCCCGAAGCCGGATCGCGAGTACGTGCTGGTCCAGGGCCAATATTTCTCTGATGCCAGCGACCACGCCGCGATCATGGAAAACAAGGGCTGGGATGGCACGCTGATCAATGGCAAGATGTTCAACTACGACCCGGTCCATGACCAGAATGCCACCAAGGTGCTGGAGGCCAAGCCGGGTGAGCGGGTGCGCATCTATTACGTCAATGCCAACGTCAACCTGCCGGCTGCGATCCATCCGATTGCCGGTATCTGGGATCGCGTTTATCTGAATGGTAATCCGAAGAATGTGATCCACGGCATGGCGACATTGCAGCTCGGCGTGTCAGAGGCAGCGACACTGGACATCGTGTCACCTGCTGATCACCCGACCAACAATGCCATCGTCGATCATACGATGGGTGCTGCGATGCGCGGTGCGATCACCGTGTTGATGAACAAGCCGGATGCCGACCCCAAGGCCGGTAAGGGTGATAACATCATCATCCGCTGAGTTAGTGATTGCAGTTGAGAAAGGGGGGGCTAGCCCCCCTTTCTTTTTATTTTTTGGAATGTTCCTGTGGGTTGTATCGGAGCATCGGGATGAATATCCCTGCTGGATCTTCTGTATTGATATCTGTTTGAAATACAGTTTAAGGAGGCTCTGATTAATTCATGTTGTCGTCATGCCCGCCCCCGATCGGGTCGAGGGCAGGCTCCAGCGGGCATCCATAAATAATTGTAATACCTGGATTCCCGCTTTCGCGGGAATGACGACCGTAGTAATTTTTGAATTAATCAGAGTTTCCTTAAAGCAATGACGTTGAAGAGTGCGCAGCAATTATTTTATGTGTTGTCAGAATGTCTGATAGATACGAGCCAAACTGTTCGTTGACAGCGGCGCCGATCAGGAGTCAACTGGTTATTCAGACAACTGAAATGGGGGTGGTTATGATGGAAGAGATCGCTCACCGACTCGGGGTCGTCCAGAATATCGGTCTGCTGGATCGACTGACACGCATTGCCGCAGGGTGTGTAATGCTGGCGCTGCCGGCGTATGATCTGATCAGCAATGATGCCATGGTCACCTGGCAGGCCTACGTGGCCTTGCTGGCGATCTACCCGCTGATGACCGGAATACTGGGGTGGGATCCGCTGTACTCGGCCGCCCATGTCAGGACCTGTGGTGTGTCAAGTCGCAACCGCTGTGGCACGGTGCCTTATCAGGTGGATGCGGCGCTGGGTCATGATCCGATTGCGGATCATGACTATGATCACAGCCTGATGGGTTCGCATCACCGGCCGCATTGACGGTATCATCCTTGTCACGATGTAACCGACGGCCCGCTGATGCGGGCCGTCTCTTTTGTCAGTAGGCAATGGCCGGTTGGCATTGTATTGTAGGCAATTAGAATCTTGGTGTGTTCGGGGGATGTATGCAGCATATTGCTGGTGTCGATGAGGTCGGGCGGGGGCCGCTCGCCGGGCCGGTGATCGCTGCCGCCGTGATCCTTGACCCGCTGCGGCCGATCGCGGGGATCACCGACTCAAAGAAACTCAGTGAACGGCGGCGCGAGCAACTGGCGGCACAGATCCGTGACCAGGCACTGGCCTGGGCGATTGGTCGTGCCGAGGTCGAGGAGATCGATCACCTGAACATCCTGCAGGCCTCGCTGCTGGCGATGCAGCGGGCCGTGCAGGCCCTGTCGCTACGACCGGACCAGGTATTGGTCGATGGTAACCAGTTACCGCGGCTGGACGTGCCTGCCCGGGCAATCATCAAGGGCGACCTGACGGTTGAGGTCATCGGCGCCGCATCGATCCTTGCCAAGGTGGCGCGTGATTCCGAGATGCTTGTATGGGATCGCCACTACCCCGGCTATGGTCTGGCCGGACACAAGGGCTATCCGACCGCAAGCCATCTGCAGGCGCTACGCACACTCGGGGTATCGCCGATCCACCGCCGCAGCTTTGCCCCGGTCAGGCGGCTGCTCGAGGCCATGGCCTGATATGGCGGCATGACTCGGGCCGCCTAAGCCGTTGAAGTACATATGGCGTCACTGTCCAGGCGATGTCACTGCCCCGCTTCCATCCTGAATCAATCAGATAACATCAGTGGGGATGGCTGTGATCATCAGAAGGCGTGGAGGCCATGCCAAGCGTCCTGCCATTTTCAGCATCCTGCCATTGTAAACATGCTGTTAGAATAGCCCGATGTCAGTCCGCTTCATACACCTCCACGTCCACAGTGAATATTCGCTGGTGGATGGCTGCATCCGTGTCGATGAGCTGCCGCCCGCCGTCGCAGCGGCCGGTATGCCCGCTGTCGCGATCACCGATCAGTCCAACCTGTTTGCCATGGTCAAGTTCTATCGCGCCGCGATCGCCGCCGGCATCAAGCCGATCATCGGCATCGATCTGTGGCTGGCCAATGACGGCGATCCCTACCGGCCGCAACGCCTGGTATTGCTGTGTCAGAACCGGCAGGGTTATCTGAACCTGACGCATCTGGTATCGCGCAGTTATATCGAGGGGCAGCATCAGGGTGTGCCGCTGGTGCAGCTGGCGTGGCTGCAGGGGCGTAGCGACGGGCTGATAGCGCTGTCCGGTGGTGTTGCCGGGGATATCGGCCAGCTGCTGCTGGCGGGCAATGTGGCCCAGGCTGAGACCCATTTGCAGCAATGGCGCGCGCTGTTTCCGGGACGCTATTATCTGGAGTTGCAGCGCACCGGCCGCCCTGGCGAACAGCAGTATCTGCTGGGCGCCGTTGAACTGGCGCGGCGTTTCAATATGCCGGTGGTTGCAACCAATGATGTCCGCTTTCTGCAGGCCGATGATTTCGAGGCGCATGAGGTGCGGGTCTGCATCCATGACGGCCGGACGCTGGATGACAGCCGGCGGCCGCGGCACTACAGCGCCGAGCAGTATTTGCGCACTGCTGACGAGATGGTGGAGTTGTTTGCCGACATCCCGGAGGCGCTGGCCAACAGCGTCGAGATCGCCCGCCGTTGCAATCTCGAGCTGACGCTGGGCAAGGCGGTGCTGCCGGACTTTCCGGTGCCGGATGGCATGAGCGTCGAGGACTATTTCCGGACCGCGGCACGGGCCGGCCTTGATCAACGCTTGCCGATGCTGTTTGATGCCACGGCGGGTGATTATGCGGATCGTGTCCAGCCCTATCGCCAGCGCCTGGACCATGAGCTTGATGTCATCATCAATATGGGTTTTCCGGGCTATTTCCTGATCGTTGCCGATTTCATCGGCTGGGCACGTAGCAACGGCGTGCCGGTCGGACCAGGGCGTGGCTCGGGTGCCGGGTCACTGGTGGCCTATGCCTTGAAGATCACCGACCTCGATCCGATCCGTTATGACCTGCTGTTTGAGCGCTTTCTGAATCCGGAGCGCGTGTCGATGCCGGATTTCGACATCGACTTCTGCATGGAAGGGCGCGATCGCGTCATCGACTATGTCGCGCAGCGTTATGGCCGCGAACGGGTATCACAGATCATCACCTATGGCAGTATGGCGGCCAAGGCGGTGATCCGTGATGTTGGTCGAGTCATGGGGCAGCCCTATGGCTTCGTCGACCGCATCGCCAAACTGGTGCCATTTGAGCTCGGTATCACGCTGGACAAGGCGCTGGAGCAGGAAGAGGCGCTGGCCGAGTTGTACCGCCAGGATGAAGATGTCCGCACCATCATCGACATGGGACGTGCGCTCGAAGGGCTGCCGCGCAATGCCGGCAAACATGCCGGGGGTGTGGTCATCGCACCGACGACACTGACCGATTTCACACCACTGTATTGTGAACAGGGCTCGGATCACCCGGTGACGCAATTTGACAAGGATGACGTTGAGTCGGTTGGTCTGGTCAAGTTCGACTTTCTTGGTCTGCGGACGCTGACCATCATCGACTGGGCATTGAGGACCATCAATGGCCAGCGGATACAGCAGGGGGTGGAGCCGGTGGTCATCGAGCGTTTGCCGATGGATGATGCTGCGACCTACCGTTTGTTGCAGGACTGTGCGACCACCGCGGTGTTCCAGCTTGAATCACGCGGCATGAAGGATCTGATCAAGCGGCTGAAGCCGGATTGCTTTGAGGACATCATCGCGCTGGTGGCGCTGTTCCGGCCCGGTCCGCTGCAATCGGGCATGGTGGATGATTTCATCGCCCGCAAGCACGGCGCCCGGGTCAGTTATCCGCATGCCGATCTGGAGCCGGTCCTGAAGCCGACCTACGGTGTGATCCTGTACCAGGAACAGGTGATGCAGATCGCCCAGGTACTGGCCGGTTATACGCTGGGTCAGGCCGACCTGCTGCGCCGGGCGATGGGCAAGAAGAAGCCGGAAGAGATGGCCAAGCAACGCGAGGTATTCCAGGGCGGGGCGCAGCAGCGTGGCGTTGATCCCCGGCTGGCCTCCGACATCTTCGACCTGATGGAAAAATTTGCCGGCTATGGTTTCAACAAGTCCCATTCGGCGGCCTATGCATTGCTGTCGTATCAAACGGCATGGCTGAAGGCGCATTACCCGGCGGCCTTTATGGCGGCGGTGCTGTCGTCAGACATGGACAACACCGACAAGGTGGTGATGTTGATCGATGAGTGCCGTGTGATGGGGCTCAAGGTCTGCCCGCCCGATATCAATATCTGTGATTATGCATTCTCGGTGCGCGATGAGCGCACCATCCTCTATGGACTGGGCGCGATCAAGGGCGTCGGCGCCGCGGCGCTCGAGGGCATGGTCAGCGAGCGTGCGGCGCATGGCCCGTATCAGGGCCTGTTCGACCTGTGTTGCCGTGTCGATCTGCGCAAGGTGAATCGCCGGGTGCTGGAGGCCATGATCAGGGCCGGCGCATTCGATGGCAGTGAGCCCAGCCGCGCGCGGTTGATGGCATCGCTGTCATCAGTGCTGCAGCGGGCCGAGCGCCATATCAGCGATACCACGATCGGCCAGAACGATCTGTTTGGTGGCATGGCCGCCGGCACGGCCGCGGCGCCGCTGCCGGTGGTGCTGGTCGAGGCCGAGCCGTGGAGCGATGAGGAGCGCCTCAATGGTGAAAAAGAGACGCTGGGTCTGTATCTGACCGGACATCCGATCGATCGCTACCTCTGTGAACTGAAGCAGATCACCAGCGGGCGGATTGCCGAGCTGAAACCGTCGTCACGGGAGCAGGCGGTGACGGTTGCCGGCCTGGTCACGGCAGTACGGACGATGAACAGCAAGCGTGGTGACCGGATCGCCTTTGTGACCCTCGATGATCGCAGCGGTCGTATCGAGATCGGGGTCTTTGCCGAGGCCTATAATCATTACCGTAATCTGCTGGTCAAGGACCGGCTGCTGATCATCACCGGGGCGGTGTCGCTGGATGATTATTCCGGTGCATTGCGGATGAGCGCCGATCAGATCACCGATATCGATCAGGCGCGGGAGTTGCGCGCCAAACGGCTGGAGTTGATCATCGACACTCTGCACCAGGATCCCGGATTTTATGATGCGCTGGCCCAGGCCTTGCAGCCGTTTCGTGATGGGCGTTGTCCGGTGTGGCTGAAGGTTGCCAATCCGGATGCGCGGGCCAGTCTGGCGCTGGGCCGGGAATGGTCGGTCAAACCGGCCGATGAGCTGTTGCGCCGGCTCAGCAAGATCGCCGGACTCGGGCGGGTCGAGGTCATCTATTGATAAAGCCTCCCGCCAGGGTTTTATTGCCCGGACTGGCCACCTCGGGTAAACTTGGCCCATCCTATCCGGTGCCGGAACCCTTCCATGAACCTCAGTTTTCTCGAATTTGAGCAGCCGATCGCCGAGCTTGAGGCGAAGATCGAGGAGTTGCGCAATATTGGCAGTGACAACGAGATCAATATTGATGCCGAGATCAAGCGGCTTGAGACCAAGTCGAAGGCCGTCACCAAATCGATCTTCTCGTCACTGAACGCGTGGCAGATCTCGCAGCTGGCGCGTCATCCGCAACGTCCGTATACACTGGATTACATCGAGCAGATCTTTACCGATTTTGAAGAACTGCATGGCGATCGCAGGTATGCCGATGATGTCGCGATCGTCGGTGGCGTGGCGCGCCTTGATGGCCGTCCGGTGATGGTTGTCGGGCACCAGAAAGGCCGTGATACCGCGGAGAAGGTGCGGCGCAATTTCGGCATGCCGCGTCCGGAAGGCTATCGCAAGGCCTTGCGTCTGATGGACATGGCCGAGCGTTTTGGTCTGCCGGTGCTGACCTTTATTGATACGCCCGGGGCCTATCCGGGTGTGGGCGCCGAAGAGCGTGGCCAGAGCGAGGCCATCGCGCTGAACCTGCGGGTGATGTCGACGCTGAAGACGCCGGTGATCTGCAGCGTCATCGGTGAGGGCGGCTCGGGGGGTGCGCTGGCGATCGGCGTCGGCGACTGGGTGCTGATGCTGCAATACAGCACCTATTCGGTGATCTCGCCGGAAGGCTGTGCATCGATCCTGTGGAAGAGCGCCGGGCGGGCCGCCGAGGCTGCCGAGGCGATGGGGATCACCTCGACGCGGTTGAAACAGCTGAACCTGATTGACCAGATTGTTGAAGAACCGCTGGGCGGGGCGCACCGCGACCCGGCCGAGATGGCAAAACGGCTGAAGTCAGCGCTGGTCGATGCGCTGCAGCGGCTATCAGCCACCGCAGCGCCGCAACTGGTGGCCGCGCGTTACGACAAACTGATGAAGTTCGGCAACTTCAAGGTCGCCTGACATGCGTTTTTCCACCCACGGCCTGTTGGCCGAGGTTGGGCAGATCCCCGCTGTGACCCGATTGGTTGTTGCCTACAGCGGCGGCATGGATTCGCACGTGTTATTGCACGCGCTGCACGCCGTGCGCGATCAGCTGGCTGCCCCGGTCACGGCGGTCCATGTCCATCATGGGCTGCAGACCCAGGCCGATCACTGGGTCGATCATTGTCGCGGGGTCTGTCAGGCCTTGCAGATCCCGCTGCACATCATCACAGTTGATGCCCGTGCCCGGCCGGGCCACAGCCCGGAGGCCGAGGCGCGTCAGGCACGTTACCAGGCCCTGCAACGTTGTATATCCCGTGGTGATTGTCTGCTGACGGCCCATCATCAGGATGATCAGGCGGAGACGCTGTTGCTGCAACTGCTGCGTGGCAGCGGACCGAAGGGGCTGGCGGGGATGCCGGTAGTTGCTGCATTGGGTGACGGTCGGCATGCGCGGCCGTTACTGGCCTTCGGGCGTGCCGGATTGCTGCAGTACGCCGTGCATCATCGCTTGCACTGGGTCGAGGATCCCTCCAATACCGACACCGGCCTTGCCCGCAACTTTATCCGCCATGAGATCATGCCGCACCTTCGCCAGGCCTGGCCTGCTGCCGCGGCGACGCTGAGCCGCAGCGCCCGGCTGTGTGCCGAGGCTGCAGCGGTGCTGGAGCAGCAGTGCGTGCACTGGCTGACGGATATGATGGCGCGGGATGGCAGCCTGTCGATCGATCAGCTGCAGCAATTTGACGAAGCACGACAAGGGCTGTTGTTGCAGCACTGGCTCAAGGTGTGTGCACTGCCTGCTGCAAATGAAAAACATATCCAGCAGATCCGGCAGGCGATGCTTTCCCCGCCCGACAGGAATCCCGAAATCAGGTGGCAACACGTCATTATCCGGCGTTACCGCGGTCGATTGTACGCAACGATGCAGGTTGATGGGCCAGAGGTGCCGGAGGTGCTGGGCTGGCACTGGCCGCAGCCGTTATCGCTACCCTCGGCCATCGGTGGTCAGTTGCATGCGCGCAGGGTGATCGGCCGGGGGCTGCGCACGGCGCTGCTGCCGGACCAACTGGAGGTCAGGTTCCGGCACGGTGGTGAACGGTGCCGGCCGGCCGGGCGCGCGGGCCATCACGTCGAGTTGAAAAAACTGCTGCAGCAGTCCGCGGTCCCGCCGTGGCTACGGCGACGCTGGCCGCTGATCTATGTCGAAGGACAGCTGGCGGCAGTGGCCGGGATCTGTGACTGCGAGCCGTTCCAGGCCACGGGCGTCGATGAGGGTGTCGAGATACAGTGGCTGCGCTGATACGGCAGGCCCGACGCTGGGCTGTGATGCTCCGGACAGCGGGACGACACACCAGGCCGTCCCGTTTGCAGTCAATCAGCCCTGGGTATTTGCTGGGGCCTCGCTGAGACGATCGTAGATCTCCTGACGGTGTACCGATACATCCCGCGGTGCATCGACACCCAGACGTACCTGATTACCCCTGATCTCCAAGACCGTAATGGTGATATTGTCGCCGATTTTGAGCGCTTCATCGGTACGACGGGTCAAGATAAGCATAATAACCTCAATAAATAAAAGGATTAATTCTTGTGAGTTAGTATAGTCAAAGAAAGGCGAAAGCGAAATATGTGTTCTGTCATTTTGCGCCATGTTAAGGGATGGCTAAGGTGGCGGGCAAGGAGGAGCCGCTGAATATTTTCACCTGAGGGTTTGACCGCGTGGCTGGGCAGCGCGAGCCCCATCTCCTATACTTAGGGCCCGTTGATCAACCATTTGCCCAGGACGCAGAAACCCTATGCTGGATCCCCATCGTCTCCGCACTGATCTCGAACAGGTCGCCAAGGCCTTGAGTCACCGTGGTTTTGTGTTGCCGGTCGCGGTCTTCAGTGAACTCGAAGGCCGTCGCAAGGTGTTGCAGACCCGGACCCAGGAGCTTCAGCAGCTGCGGAACAGCCGCTCCAAGGCGATCGGTCAGGCCAAGGCCTCGGGCCAGGACGTGTCGGCCCTGCTGGCCGAGGTCGCCACGATGGGGGATCAGTTGAAACAGGCCGAGACCGAGCTGGAGGCCTTGCAGGCCGAGTTACAGGGCTTGCTGGCCGGCATCCCGAATATCCCGGCTGACAGCGTACCCGTCGGCAAGGGCGAGGAGGATAACGTCGAGCTCCGGCGCTGGGGCAGCCTGCCGACGTTTGCGTTTGAACCCCGTGACCATGTCGCGCTCGGCGATGGCAATGGGCTGCTGGATTTCGAGGTGGCGAGCAAGATCAGCGGTGCCCGTTTCTCGGTGATGAAGGGTGAGCTGGCGCGGCTGCATCGAGCCTTGATCCAGTTCATGCTCGATCTGCATGGCCGTGAACATGGTTATACCGAGGTCTATGTGCCGTATCTGGTCAACAGCGACAGCCTGCGCGGCACCGGTCAGCTGCCGAAATTCGAGGCCGAGCTGTTTGCGTTGCGCGACACCGGGCAGGGCGCACCGTATTACCTGATCCCGACCGCCGAGGTGCCGGTGACCAATCTGCTGCGCGATGTCATCGTCGAGGCCGAGGCCCTGCCGCTCAAGTTCGTTGCTCATACACCGTGTTTTCGCAGTGAGGCCGGTTCCTATGGCAAGGATACACGCGGCATGATCCGCCAGCACCAGTTCGAGAAGGTGGAGCTGGTTCAGATTGTGCGGCCTGAGCAGTCATATCAGGTGCTGGAACAACTGACCGCTGATGCCGAGACGGTGCTGCAACGGCTGGAACTGCCGTACCGGGTGCTGAGCCTGTGTACCGGTGACATAGGCTTCTCGGCGGCCAAGACCTACGACCTCGAGGTCTGGTTGCCGGGCCAGCAGAAATACCGCGAGATCTCATCGTGCAGCAATTTCGAGGACTTCCAGGCGCGGCGCATGCTGGCACGCTGGCGCAGCCCGGGCGGCAAGCCGGAGCTGGTGCACACCCTGAACGGCTCCGGGCTCGCCGTGGGCCGGACGCTGGTGGCGGTGATGGAGAATTACCAGGATGACGGCGGGCGGATCGCCGTGCCCGAGGTGTTGCAGCCGTATATGGCTGGCTGCCGGGTCATCGGCGGACGCTGAGCGATGGCGACCACCACCCGGGGTGCTGCGTGATGAAATACTTCCCGCTGTTTGCAGCGCTGCACGATGCGCGCTGTGTCATCGTCGGTGGTGGTGAGGTGGCGCATCGCAAGGTGCTGCTGCTCGGCCGGGCCGGTGCGCGGATCACCGTGATCGCCCCGCAACTGGTCGCCGGGTTGACGGCACTGTGCCAGCAGGGCCGCATCAGCCATCTGGCGCAAACCTTTACCCCAGAGGTACTGGACGGCGCACGGCTGGTGGTGGCCGCCACCGATGACCAGCAGGTCAATGTCGCGGTGGCGGCCGAGGCGCAGCGCCGCCAGCTGCTGATCAATGTCGTCGATCAGCCGCAATTATGTAACTTCATCTTTCCATCGATCGTCGATCGCTCGCCGGTTGTCGTGGCGGTGTCGACCGGTGGCGCATCACCGGTGCTGGCGCGGCTGCTGCGCGCCCGTCTCGAGACGCTGATCCCGGCCGCCTATGGCCGGCTGGCCACCCTGCTGGAACGTTATCGTCACCAGGTCAAGCAGCGCTACGCCAGCAGTGAACAGCGTCGCCGGTTCTGGGAGCGGATCTTGAGCGGACCGGTGGCCGAGCAGGTGTTCAGCGGTCATGAACAACAGGCCGCGCAACTGATCGAGCAGGCGCTGCATGACCCGGCGGCAGCTGATCATCGTGGTGAGGTCTATCTGGTGGGTGCCGGTCCCGGTGATCCGGATCTGCTGACCTTCCGTGCGTTGCGGCTGATGCAGAGCGCCGATGTCGTGTTATATGACCGGCTGGTCGCGGCGCCGATCCTCGATCTGGTGCGGCGCGAGGCCGAGCGGATCTATGTCGGCAAGAAACGCGATTTTCACGCCGTGCGTCAGCATGAGATCAGTCAGATGATGGTCGATCTGGCGCGGCAGGGCAAACGGGTGTTGCGTCTGAAGGGCGGTGACCCGTTCATCTTCGGGCGCGGCGGCGAGGAGATCGAGTTGCTGGCGCAGCAGCAGATACCGTTCCAGGTGGTGCCGGGCATCACCGCGGCGTCAGGCTGCGCCAGCTATGCCGGCATCCCGCTGACACACCGTGACCATGCGCAGTCGGTGCTGTTCGTCACCGGTCATCTGAAGGATGGCCAGCTCAATCTCGACTGGCAGCATCTGGTCGCGCCGGCCCAGACCATCGTCATCTATATGGGATTGCACGGGCTTGATGTGTTATGTGAGAAATTGATCGAACATGGCATGCGGGCGGATATGCCGGTCGCGATTGTCGAGCAGGGCACGACATTGCGGCAGCGTGTCGTGACCGGGACACTGACAACCTTGCCGGGGATGGTCCGGAATAGCGAATTACATGCGCCGACCTTGATCATCGTCGGGGATGTTGTCGGGCTGCATCAAACGCTGGCCTGGTTTCACCCGCAGCGCTAGTCAAAGTGCTGGCGGGGGCGCGCCTGCCACAGATCACCGGCCTGCTGCAGCGCCTGCTGCGGCCCGGCGGCGCGCTGCAGCAGCCGTAGTACAATCGCGGTGGTGCCGATGACGGCAGCGGTGCCGTATTCATCGTCGATGTCACCGCGCCACAGTGCGGCCAGGCGGGTGATGTCCATCTTCTCGTCCTTCAGATGACGCCCCTTGGCGAACATCGGCGGCCAGTGCTCGATCGTGGCGACCTCATTATGCACGGCATAGACATCGCATTCACGATCCGGGTCGCGTTCGATCTCGCCACTTTCACCCTTGAATACCGCCATGTGCGGGTGGCGCAGCAGCAGCGCCGTCTGCTGATGGATCTCGCGGTAATTGGGATGGAAGGTGCTCTGCAGCAGGTACGGGGCATCCGACGGGTTTAACACCCGCAATAATGTGTTGATCGGTGAGCGCAGGCCCAGCAGTGCTCGCAGGTCCATGATCTGTTGCAACCGCGGTGCGAAGTTCTGCAGCGGGACATAGGCGAAACCGCGCCGGGCAATTTCAGTTGTGGCCATTGCGAAATCCATGCACACCGGCAGGCCCAGAGCGGTGATCGCCTGTTCGGTATAGATGCGATCGGGCTTGCGGCCGCGGGAGCCGTGCATGAACACCGGGATGCCGTTGTGCGCCAGCAGCTGGGCAGATAGAACAAACCACGGCAGCTGGCGGCGCTTGCCGGCGTAACTGGGCCAGTCCAGTTGGACGCCCGTGGGCGGCTGGCCCGGCAGGGCCTGACGCGCCGCCCGGGCAAAACCGGCCAGCTCCTCCGGTGATTCTTCCTTGACGCGCAGCAGCATCAAAAAGGCGCCGAGCTGTACCGCTTCGACCTCGTCGCGCATGACCATCGTCATCGCGCGCCACGCCTCATCAAAGCTCAGTGAGCGTGAGCCGTTCTTGCCGCGGCCCAGGATCTCGATAAATTCTGCAAAGGGGTGGGTCGTTGTCATAGTGTCATTCCAGCGGTGGTCGAATCATCAGTAAAAATTTGTGATGAACACCTGACGCTGCCACAGTCTGTCTTCCGGCGGCGATCCGGGTCAGGGATCCTGGTCGCGGGCGGCTTATTGTTTGCGATGCATGGACTTTTTGCAGGCCTGAGACACGTCGGCATCATGCTCCTTCAGACAGGAGATGATCCTCCCCTCACCCGGCTGAACATCCTTGCAGAGTTTTTGCACGTCATCCTTGCAGGCCTGATGCGTTTCCTTGGCATGCTCCCGGGCCTGTTTGCCCCGGGCCTTGCAGGCCTCAGACAACTCGGCATCATGTTTTTTCAGGCACTGTATGATACGGCCTCCGCCAGGTTTGACATCGGCGCAGAACTTTTTTATGTCCGGCTGGCACGATTGATCATCGGACTCGGCAGCGGCCATCTGGGTCAGTCCTGTGGCCAGCATCATCACAGCGCACAACACGGTCCATTTGTTCATTGCATCTCCGGTTACGACAGTTGAATGGCGACCTCTCCAAGGGTATGCCATGCCATGGATCGAATCAAGCTGGTGCCTTGTGGGTTGTGATGAGCAATACCCCGCTGATGACCAGCGCTGCGCCGGCCATTTGTAATCCTGTGACGGGTTCATCGAGGAATACATAGGCCAGCACGATGGTTGACACCGGACCGATCGAGCTGACCAGTGCGGCGCGGTTGCTGCCGATACGCTGGATGCCGATGTTCAGCAGCAATGCCGGCAATACCGTGGCAATCACCGCCATCAGCAACGCGATCTGATATACCGCTGCGGGAAGATTGAGTATCGAGGCCTGGTGATCAGTGGCGGCGAAATGCAGACCGCTGGTGGCACTGGCCATCAACATCGAATAGGCGGTAAAGGCCGCGGAGCCAACGCGCGGGATGATCCTGCCGCAGCACACCAGATAGCCTGCATACAGCAGCGCACTGGCAAAGACCAGCATGGCCCCCAATGCCATCTGTCCGGAGTCCGTGGTCGTTGTCATGACATCATGGCCCACGACCATGATGACACCGCCATAACTTATGATCAGCGCCAGGATCTCCCGGCGCCCGATGTGCTGGCGATACCAGAATGCCGAGAGGATGACCACCATCGTCGGATACAGGAACAGGATGATCCGTTCCAGTCCGGCGCTGACATAGCGCAGTCCGGCGAAATCCAGCCACATCGGCAGATAACCGCCGATGACACCGAGGATCGCGATGATGATCCCGTCACGCAGGCTGAAGGTCCTTCTGCCGCCGCTGAAATATACCCACACGGCCAGCAACAAGAAGAATGGGGTCGAGCAGGCCATGCGCAGGGCGAGCAAGGTCTCAACATCGACATGATAGCGATAGGCAAGCTTGGCCATGATCGCCTTCGATGAAAAGGCAATGGCCGAGATCATCACCAGCATCGAGCCGGTTAGCAAGGCGGTGGGTAGCGTAATACGGTCTGTTGTCATGGCGAGCCCCGGTGGTGGCGGGCTCAACGGGGTGCAATGTAGGACAACCGCGGTGGGCCCGCGGTTGCTTGGTCAGATCAGGACGAACGGCAACCGCTGCGCAGGGTGGGTAGCCACAGCACCAGCGCGCGGATCATTACGGTATTTGCAATGTAACGGTTTGTCATGCATCAGACTCTAACCCGGCGCCGGGTAATGGGTCAACGGCGCAGCGGTGTGCGGGTTATCGGGGGAAGGGTTTTCTGTTACAGTTCCTGTGCCCGTCGCCGGCGCGTGACGGGGAATATGGATACTTTAGTTGAGTGAGGCAACGACATGGGTGCACAGTGGAAGGCGAAGGGCAGGGAGGCTGCGGCCAACGCCAAGGGACGGATCTTCACCAAGCTGGCCAGAGAGATCATGGTGGCGGCACGTAATGGGGCCGATCCCGGCATGAATCCGCGGCTGCGCCTGGCCATTGAACAGGCCAAAAAGGCCTCGATGCCCAAGGATACGCTGGAGCGCGCGATCAAAAAGGGTGCCGGTTTGCTGGATGAAGGCCTGAACTACGAGAAGGTTGCCTATGAAGGCTTTGCACCACACCGGGTGCCGGTGATCGTCGAGTGTCTGACAGAAAATGTCAATCGCACGATCTCCAGCATGCGGGTGCTGTTTCGCAAGGGACAGCTGGGTTCTGCCGGCGCGGTGTCATGGGACTTTGACTATCTGGGGATGATCGAGGCCACCCCGGACACGCCGGGTGCCGATGCCGATCTGGCCGCCATCGAGGCCGGGGCCCAGGACCTGGAGCCGGGTGAGGAGGGTGCAACGCTGTTTCTGACCGACCCGGTCGATATGGATGCAGTCGCTCGCGCACTGCCGGCCCAGGGGTTTATTGTCCAGTCGGCCAGACTGGGGTACCGGCCGAAAAATCCGCTGACGCTGGGTGAAGCCGAGCGCGCCGAGGTCGAGGCCTTTCTGGACGCCATTGATGCCGACGATGATGTTCAGCATGTGTATGCCGCGCTGGCGGATTGAATCCCCCTCCAATCCCCAGACCCCCGCCAGCTGAAGCCAATCTAGACGTTGCCACCTTGTTTGCACATATCAGGACTAGGCATATGCCTTGATTTAAGCTAACCTTAAAACTGCTGTATGCCATGGCTACCCGCAGGAGGCGCGTAGTGCTGCCGGGCTATGATCAAATTAGAGAGGCAGGGCATGGCAATTACTCTTCAGTTTATGGTCCGTCATCCTGTTAAAGACCAAGGCCGCATACCAGTGTTTGGCCTGTGGACAAACAAGACCTTTTGGGCAGGCGGCGCATCGCTGATTCTTGGCAGCGCGTTGTTTGTCTCGGGCGCTTATGCCACCTCCACCCCTCCCAGTTATGGGGGCTGGACGGTAACAGCAGGCGTCATCTCCCCTACGGCCCCGTGCCCCTCCACGGCCTTATCCTGTGGCGCGGCGATCATTGATGACGGCTTCTTCTATCGAAAGGTCACGATGAAGGCCGTGATGGGCTACTATCCAAAAGGTGATGGAACGTTGCTGGAGTTTCAGCAGAATGCCCCGACATCGTATTTCCAGTACATCATGACCGACCCTGGCGCGACCGGTGATCCAAATAAAGATCCGCATGAGGCCGGCGGCCTGCATTTTGCCAATGAGACGTTCTCCAAAGGCAGCAGTGTGCAATATGGTTCAGTCAACCAGCGGACGGTCATTGCCGACAGCTGGACCCGACCGGGTAACGTTGAGGATCGCTGGTCGCAGGTGGCCACGGCACAGACCGGATATACTACTTGCGCAGTCAACGTTACCTGCGACCTGGGTACCCGCGTGACATATGACCAGTTGCTCAGGCAGATCGACTGGACAGTGCCGGGCCAACCCATTGAGCTGCTGAGTTCCCGTATCAGATACGGTAATGGCGATTTGCAGGTGTCCTTGGATGTCAAGATCGGTAACGGGGTGCAGAAATTTCAGTGGTTGAAAGATCCGAATCCGGGAATTCTCCATAAGCCGGGCACCGGTGCTGCGCTGTTGCCGGGTGGCAGCAATGGCGGGGATTTCTATATTAATAATTCTGGCGGTCTGGGCAATGTATTGCAGGCATTATGGATAGGGCAAACACAGGATGTCGAGGCTGCAGAACCTGCTCTATTCAGCCATACGGCCTATACCTATGATGGCTCAGGAGAACCCTATTGGGGGGGCTCTTATTATATCTATCCATACGTCCACAGCGAGACCAAGCTGACCAGCCAGACCAGCGCCAATCCGCCGAGCAACCTCAATACGTATTTTTCACCCAAGACTGCGGGCGGCGTTTTTGACGTGACGCAGGACATCGCCGCGTTACCTGCAGCCATTACCCCAACCAGTTGGGTCAGTCCGGCCATTGATTATGTCACGCCGCTCAATGACCACGTCGCCGCACCGCTGAACGGCAGCGGCGGCGGTGGACCACCGCTTGCGATGGGTGGCTGGACGGCCCTCAATGGAGACATCACGGCGGATGCTTGTGTGCTGGGCTTCACTTGCGGTACGCCCTTTACCGGCAATGGCTTCTATCAGCGTGATCTGACGGCGGCCGACGGCAAGAAATATTTCCAGACCATCATCACCCAGAATGGCGCCACCGGTAGCCCGCGTACGGCGCCGGTCTTCACCAAGTCCGGCACGGCAGGATCGTTTAACATCGGCGGGACTACTGCCGGTGCATTGGAGTTTGCCAATGAGACCTTTGTCAGCCCGGGGCAGCAGGGTGTCTCAACCAAGATCCAGCAACTGGGTACCGCGCAGCTGTTGTCCGAGCCGATTTCCGGTATCACCTATCTGCCGTTTTACCCGGTTGTGACGGCCACCACGCCGTTTGGCTACACCGCCCTGCTCAACAATGGCTGGGCCCAGGGCAGTGGCGCGACGCCGACCTTGCAGCTCAAACAGGTGGTCGGGTTTGAAGGCAGCGCTGCGGTCAGCGGACGCCCGTCGTTTCTCGGGATGTTATATGGAACCCAGTTTGACATGACGATGGCCGCCAATGGCGCCAGGGATTACACTATCGTCAATATCGCGCCGTTCGCCACCACCTACAAGCGTCAGATTGAAGGCGGGGTGCAGACCACCAGCCATGCGCTGACCGATCCGCTGCTGGTGCCCGGTGGCAGCAATGGCGGCAATATCGGCTGGGCGGCGGGTGACAGCCTGCTGGCCTCGTGGGCGTGGGGCAGCTACCCAACCTACACGCCATTTGGCCAGTCCAACATGGCGACCGTTTCCTACGCCAATCTGACGACCGGTGACCGGACCTCGCTGGGTTCCATCACCATGGCCAGCCCTCCGCTGCCATGGGTGGCGCCGTTTGATATCCCGGTCCTTCCTACAGGTGCTGGGCTGGTTTGGCCGGGCCAGAACACCGCATGGTGAGGGTCCAGTTGAGGTGGCGGCCATTTTGAGAGTTTACAATGGCGTGATTGTTGTTGGTGATTAGCGCATATCTTTGTGTGCAATAATGGTTTGAGTTTTCTCAGCCTGACTCGGGGCGGTCGACGTTATTAGTGGTTCTGGGTGCCAGCCCAGCACCGTCAGCATGACGAGGAAGCCGACGATATAGGCCACGGTGACATGTCAACCGTGGCGCAGCCAACGACCGGCCGATCGAGCTTCAGGATACATGTTTGTCAGCGCCACGCCGGCGGATGATCCGAACCGCAACAGCGAGCTGCCATCACCGACGGCGAAGGCGAGGATTCCCCAGTCCAACCATCTTGACGGATCGCCAACGCAGTTGGCGGGATGTTATCAAATACAGCAGAGACGAAGCCCAGGCTGAAGGCAGATTGCCACGAGGCGATGGGCAGCTGTTCCACCGGCATCATCAACGCGATGGTGACAAGAAACAGCAGAAATAAGGTGCCCTTTATCGATTCACCGACGACCTCCCAGTCGTGATATTCGGAAATAACGCGCGGTATAGCGCATGGCATGTTCAGTTTTTAATTAGATGCCCTTGAGCTGGCCTGTCGATATAATTGACTCCTTATTAAAGAGGAGCAAACATGACGTTAACCTTATAAATATGATGCACTGAGCTACATCTTCGCTCGGATCGATTATGAGAACCCGCTGACGGTGCGTCATATATCCGATGTTCCCGTAGGTAGCAAAGAGACAGACAGCGAAACTGCAGTGACATTGGTGTATGGGTTCTAGCCGGAATCAGGGCAAGTCCAGAAACAGAGTGCTCCGTGACCTCGAAATCGCACTCCTAATGAACCCCGAGATGCGCCTGCACTTATAGGCGATCTGAGACTCTTCAGGGATTTTGCAGTATCTGGGCTCTTATTCGGGCCAAATGTAGAGGATTGCTTGGTCAATCTAGGCTGCAACCCTCTAGTTCTTAAAGGCTATTCCGATGCTCCGCAGAGACTGGAAGTTCTGCCTTGTTTTATTGGCGGAGAGGGAGGGATTCGAACCCCCGGAAGGTCGCCCTTCAACGGTTTTCAAGACCGCCGCTTTCGGCCGCTCAGCCACCTCTCCACAAACCGGTTTGCCATTCAACGCCTTGTCTGGCATTGATTATTTCCAGTCGCCGACCGGCAAAAACCGGCGTCCGCCCTGTCAGGGAGGACATATGATATACAAGTTTTTCCGGGATGGATAGTTCCGCCAGGACAGGAATTTATTATATAAGCTTATGAAAAATATGAGCGCCCTTGAAATTCTGGCCTGCTGGCCGAATAATGCAGACATCGTTTTCAGTTTAACGGAGATAGTCATTCCATGAATCCTGTCCAGACCACGATTGCCAGTACCCGCAGCGCCAGCCTGGCCACCAACAAGCTGATCCGCAATACCTATATATTGTTGTCGATGACGCTGCTGTTTAGCGCCGCGGTTGCTGCGACCGCGCTGACGCTGCGGCTGCCTGCACCGGGTTTCCTGCTGACGCTGGTGGGTTTCTTTGGCCTGTTCTTTCTGACTGCCAAGTTGCGTGACAGCAGCTGGGGGTTGGCGGCGGTGTTCGCGCTGACCGGTTTCATGGGCTATACCTTGGGTCCGATCGTCGGTCATTACCTGCATCTGCCTAACGGCGGACAGGTGGTGATGATGGCGATGGCAGCGACCGGCGTGACCTTCCTCGCGCTGTCGGCCTATGCACTGACGACGCGCAAGGATTTCAGCTTCATGGGCGGCGCCTTGTTTGCCGGCCTGATCGTGGCGATCCTGATGTCACTCGGCGCCTGGTTGTTCGAGATCCCGGCGATGGCGCTGGCGGTGTCGGCGATGATGGTGCTGCTGATGGCCGGTTACATCCTGTTTGATACCAGCCGCATGGTGCATGGCGGCGAGACCAATTACATCATGGCGACGATCGGACTGTACGTCAGCATCTATAATCTGTTCCTCAGCCTGCTGCAGTTGCTGGGCGTGTTCGGCGGCGATGATTGATTCGCAGCGACTGAGCTGTTTCTAAGAAGGTTCTGATGGTTGTCAGTCGCGCATCGGCCGGGCATCCATGTCGAGCACGGTTGCGACATGCGGTTGGCAGGCTCCCTGAGTAAAGAAAACTGGATTCCGGGTCGCAGCTGACGCTACGCCCGGAATGCGGGGAGACAGATGACGTCTGCGCCCGAAATGACTTCTGTGTAAATGTTAGAATGCATCGAAAGTTCCGTCATTCCGTCTGTAATGCCTCAACGGGGTCCTTGTGCGCGGCGCGTAATGCTGGCACGACCCCGGCCACCAAGCCGATGATGATCGCCAACCCCTCGGCCAGCATGATATAGCTGGCCTGCGGGTGTACCGGCAGCATCGGGATCGCCCATGACAGCAGATACGCCCCGCCGATACCGATGATCAGGCCGGCCAGCCCGCCGGCAGCCGCCAGCAGTACGGCCTCACTGAGAAACAGCGCCAGGATCTGGCGCCGTGTCGCGCCGAGCGCGCGCAGCAGGCCGATCTCCGAGGTGCGTTCGGTGATGGCGATGGTCATGATCGTCGTGATGCCGACCGCACCGACGACTAACGAGATCCCGCCCAAGGCTGCGACGGCGAAGGTCAGGATATCGAGGATCGAACTCAGTGTTTCCAGCATTTCCTGCTGCGTGGTGATCGTCACGTCATCACGGCCGTGGCGCGCGGTCAGGATGCGTTTGATCGACGCCACGATCGTGTCGACGTTGGCCTGTTCACGGTAGACGACGTCGATCTCCATCAGCCCAGCGCGATTGAACATCTGCATCGCCCGTGCCGCCGGGATATGGATTGAGTCGTCAAGATCGATACCGAGTACCTGCCCCTTGTGTTCCAATGTGCCGACGATGCGGTAGCGTTCGTCGCCGATGCGGATCAGCTGACCCAGCGGGTTGGTCTCGCCGAACAGCTCCTGTTGCAGGCGGGCGCCGAGCACCGCCAGCGCACGTGGCGCGGTCGGGTTATCGGGTGGCAGGAACTGGCCGCTGGCGACCTTGATCTTAAAGGCCTGCGGCATGTCCGGGCCCATGCCGTAGACGGTGGTGCGGCGGCGGCGTTGTGGGGTGGCGACCTCGGCGTTGCCCTGCAGCGCCGGTACCACGGCGATGACCTGCGGGATGCGGCGTAGCGCCTCGGCATCGTCGATCGACAGCGGACGGTCACTGCCGAACACACCGATCGATGCGCCATGGGTCGTGGTCTTGCCGGGATTGATCGCGATCAGGTTGGTGCCGAACTGGCTGAACTCCGCGACGACGAACTGATGGATGCCTTCACCGATCGCGGTCAACAGTGCTACGGCGGCGATGCCGATGGCAATGCCGAGCGCCGTCAGCAGGCTGCGCAACCGGTAGGCCACCAGGCTGCCGAGGGTCAGACGCATCAGATCAGTAAGGTTCATGTCAGCTCACCGTCGCGACAAGGCCAGCACCGGATCGAGGCGCGCGGCGCGCCGCGCCGGCATTAAACCAAAGATGATGCCGCTGGCGAGCGCAATCAGCACCGAGGCGATGATGGCCCACCACGGGGCGCTGGCCGGCAGTTGCGGATAGAGCGCGCGGATCAGCGCGCTGCCGAGCCAGCCGGTAATCAGGCCAAGGGTGGCGCCGAAGGCCGACAGCAGCGTCGCCTCGGTGATGAACAGGATCATGACCTGCCGGGACGAGGCGCCAATCGCCTTCAGCAGCCCGATCTCGGCGGTGCGGTGTGTCACCGAGATCAGCATGACGTTCATGATCAGCACGCCGGCCACGGCGAGGCTGATTGCGGCGATGCCGGCCAGCGTCAGCGTCAGCGCGGTAAAGATGCGATCAAAGGTTGCCAGCACCGCATCCTGGGTGATGACGGTGATGTCGCGTTCACCCTGGTGGCGTTCACTGATGGTTTTCAATATGAACTGGTCGACGGCCGGCATCTGCTCGCGGGTGTTGACCTCGACCATGATGCGGAACAGCGTGTTGCTGTTGAACAGCGCCTGTGCCGCGGCCACCGGGATGATAACGACATCCTCGGCATCCATGCCCATCGAGCGTCCCTCGGCGGCCAGCACGCCGATGACGTGAAAACGCCGGTCACCGATCCGCAGCCACTGGCCGATCGGTGACGCGGAGGGAAACAGTTCGCGTGCCGCCTTGCCGCCCAGCACTGCGACCGGCCGGGCCTGATCGAGTTCGCCATCGGGCAGGAAACGACCGTTCTGCAGTGTCCACTGGCGCAGCGGCTGCAACGCAGCGCTGGAGCCGAGGACGGCGATCTCGCGTTCGCGATGGCCGATCGAGACCGTGGCCGAGCCGACGACCAGCGGGGCGATACGCCGTACCGCGCTATGGCGCGTGATGGCGAGCGCATCATCCAGTGTCAGGTCACGGACCGTGCTGCCGACCAGCACGTTGAGGCCGCCGCCGGCGGTCTCGGAGCGGCCGGGTAACACGATCAGCAGATGGGTGCCCAGTGATGTGAACTCGTTGCTGACATAGCGCCGCGCCCCTTCGCCGAGCGCGGTCAGGATCACCACGGCGGCGACGCCGATCGCCATCGCCAGCAGCATCAGCGAGGTGCGCAACCGGTATCCGCCCAGGGCGTCGAACGAAAAGCGCAGGATGTCGCGACCGGTCATGGCCGGGGGCTGCGCGCTTGATCGGCCACGATCCGGCCATCGACCATACGCAGCTGGCGTTGTGCGCGCTGACCGATCTCCTGATCATGGGTGACGATGATCAGCGTGATGCCTTGAGAATTCAGCTGTTCAAGGATGGCAATGATCTCGTTGCCTGAGCTGCGATCGAGATTGCCGGTCGGTTCGTCGGTCAGCAGCAGCGCCGGGTGCATGATGGTTGCGCGGGCGATCGCAACGCGCTGGCGCTGGCCGCCGGACAGCTGATCGGGACGGTGGTGGGAGCGCGTGGACAGATCGGTGCTCTTCAGGATCGCGGCGACCCGGGCCGTGCGCTCTTCGATATCGATGCCAGCCAGCACCAGCGGCAGCTCGATGTTCTGTGCCGCCGTCAGTCGCGGCACCAGATGAAATGACTGGAACACAAAGCCGATGGTGTTGCGGCGCAGCGCCGCCTGCTCGGCGTCGTTGAGCTCGGTGGTATCCCTGCCCAGCAACCGGTAGTGCCCGGAGTTTGGCCGGTCGAGCATGCCGAGGATGTTCAGCAAGGTTGATTTGCCTGAGCCAGAGGGCCCCATGATCGACAGGTACTCGCCGGCATTGACGGTCAGGTTGATGTGATCCAGTGCATGCACCGGTTGCTCACCGACCTGGAAGATGCGTTCGACGTTGGTCAGGCGGATCATGGTATAGCGGGATTTTCCGCGCGGGCTCGGATGCCGGCCTTGATCCCCTCGCGGCCGACCGAGGTCACGATCTTCTCTCCGGCCTTCAGCCCGCTGAGCACCTCGGTGTATCTCCAGTTGGTCAGGCCGATGGTGAGCAGGCGCTCACTGAGCAGGCCGTCGCGGTCACGGTACATCAGCACCTTGTTGCCCTCGAGCAGGGCCTCGGTCGGGATACGCAACACATTGTGATGGCTGTCGAGGATGACCTCGGCATCAGCGCTGTAGCCCGGGCGCAGGCTGCGGAAATCTGCCGGGTCGGCGAACACCAGCTCCACCTCGACGGTACGCGCCTGGCTCTCGGCCTCGGACACATACGATGATATCTGCTGCACGATGGCGGGGAAGGTCTGACCGGGGAAGGCATCAAGCGAGATCCGGGCATCCATGCCGGGTCTGATCTGCGGGCTGTCGACCTCGTCGATCGGTGCTGAGATGTATAAACAGCTGTCATCGATCAGATCGACCGCCGCAGTCGGGGTGCTGCTGGGTGTTGGGGCGACGAATTCGCCGACCTCGCCGTGGATGTCGGCGACGGTACCGGCAAATGGCGCGCGCAGCAGCGTTCGTTCCAGCTGCGCCTGTGCGACATCGAGTCGCGCGCGGCTGACCTGGTACTGGGACTCGGTGGCGCGACACTGCGCGCGCAATGACCGGGCATTGGTCAGCGCACGGTCGGCGGCCTCCCTGGAGGTCAGGCCGCTGGTGCTGAGGGTCTGTTGACGTGTAGATTCGGTTTCGGCATTGTCGGCAAGCAGGCAGGCCTGTTTGCGCTGTGCCTGTGTTGTTGCGACCTCGTTCGTCGCCAGCTTGACCTGGCTGGTTACGTCATCATTCCATAACTCCATCAGGATCTGGTCCTGCTTGACCATCATGCCCTTGTGGATCGGTATCCTGGCGATGTGGCCACTGCCCGATGGTGACAGATGGGCGCGGCGGCAGGCCTTGACGGTGCCGGCACGGGTGTTGGTGATGGTGGAGTCAACCGTGCCGGGGACGACCGTGGTTATGGTGACGGTCGGTTGTTCACGGTTTGTCGATAGATACGCGACCAGTGCCGCACTCGCGAAGGCGAGGGTAGCAACGGTCAAGAGTAGATGTTTACGGGTCATCCTGCCGGTCTTCCGGTAGTGCGGTTTGATAGACTATAGCGCAAGGGATGTACTGAGAACAGAACGATTCATTAGTGCCAGATAGTGTCGTGTTCAGCCGCCACTTCTCTTTAACAGATGATTCAGATAATCGGGAATTAATCTGTATCAGCTCTGTCCAATAGGAGGGTGGTGACTCCTATGTTAAAATGAAACGCTATTTGTATCGAATCATTCTGGCCTTGATAATTTCCATATATACTTGATAATTAAAGAAATATAACAAAATACAGATGATTACTGCATTGAGAAAAAGATCCTTTCTGTGGCTGATAGTGGCAGTTGTGACCCTGGTCGGAGGCTGTGATGTTGCATCCGTTAATGTTGCAAATCTGGGGAACCATCCACCGCAATTCACGTCACCGGGCACTATCTCGATCAAGGAGAAGTCCACAACCATCATGAAGGTCGAAGCTATCGATCCCGACGGTGACGTGGTGTACTACGGGATTACCGGGGGAGAGGACGCGTCTCATTTTACCTTGAATCAAGATACCGGCCAGCTTGATTTTCGGGTTGCGCATGATTACGACAATCCGGCTGATATTAACCACGATAATGTTTATCTGGTAAATATAGGGGTGTCTGATGGCAAGATAGTCGTGCACCTGGATATCGCGGTAACGGTTCAAAAGATTCCTAATCTTCCTCCGGTAATAACGGCGCCTGCAAACTTTTCCTATGAGGAGTTGAATTCTACCAATCCGCAGATCATGCGAATTGTTCTTGTTGCAGCAAGTGATCCGGAGCATGCACCTTTGGCCTTCACCCTTTCCGGTACTGATCTTTTCGGAATAAATGGCCAGCTATTTTCTATCGATACTCATAATGGCCGGATCATACTTAATTTCTTTCCTGATTATGAAGCGCCGATCGACTTTGACCAAAACAATGTTTATGAGCTTGAGGTATCGGTTTCCGACGGTGTAAATACTGTTCATAAGGCCATTACTTTGTCAGTTGTAGATGTCAGTGAAACTGCGCCATTATTTGCGTCAGGAACGAATAATTTTCTGGTCTCTGAGAACCACATAGAGATTGGTGCGGTCACGGCCACGGATGTTGACGCCGAGGCGTGGGATAGCGTGTCATATTCGTTGACGGGGGGTGCAGATCAGGCCCTGTTCAAGATTAATCGTGCAACCGGTGAGCTGAGTTTTATCGCAAAGCCTGATTATGAGAATCCGATCAATGCCAGCGTGTCGACTTCTCCGAATGTTTATGAGGTGATTGTTACTGCGACAGATGGGCGCAATCCGGCGACTCAGACAGTGACAGTGACGGTTACTGATCTGTTTGAGTTCGCAATTGCTGACGGCGGAATGAAAAAACTTGATTTCAGCTGGGCAGCGTATGCGGGCGCAGACCATTACGGTCTCTATTTTGACAAGGGAGATGGTTCCTTGCCGGTGACAGTTGACGGCAATATCCCTGTTGCCTCCTTGGGCTATAGTGTGACGATACCGGTCACATATAAGGTTAACTGGTTGAAGGCAAGTTATTATATGCAGGCGCTGGATGTGATGGGAACGCCGATCTCTATCTCGGACCCTGCGCCAATTGCGCCGTTGATGCTGGATGTAATCGGTTATGTGAAGGCCTCCAATGCTGGCACGATGGATCGATTTGGGTTGCGGGTTGTGGTCAGTGGTGATGGCCAGACCATCGCGGTAGGTGCTCGCGGGGAAAGCAGCGCGGCGGTCGGTATTAATGGCGCTGAGGACGATGATTGTGCCCTTGCTTCGCCGGTGAACTGCGCGCCTGATTCCGGTGCTGTTTATGTCTATAAAAAATCTGGTGTGACCTGGGCGCAGCAGGCCTATCTCAAGGCGTCAAACACCGGGACGGCCGACTGGTTTGGTGAGGCGTTGGCGCTGAGCGCGGATGGCAGGACGTTGGCCGTGGGCGCATATCTTGAAGATAGTGCGGCCATGGGTATCAATGGAGCGCAAGGTGGTGATTGTACCACCAGTGGTGTGAACTGTTCGCTGAACTCCGGGGCAGTCTATGTCTTTGTCTCGGATGGCACAGTCTGGACACAGCAGGCCTATATCAAGGCCTCGAACACCGGGGCAGAAGATCGGTTCGGTTACAGTATTGCACTGAGTGTCGATGGGGGGATTCTTGCTGTTGGTGCGCCGGGTGAGGCCAGCGGGGATGTTGCAGATCAAACTAATAACTATGCTCCATTTGCAGGCGCCGTCTATGTGTTTGCCAGGGACGTCTCGGCGGTCTGGAGCCAGCAGGGCTACTTGAAGGCATCCAATGTGACAGATTCCATGCGTTTTGGTAATCGGGTCGCGCTGAGTGGCGTCGATGGCTTGACGCTGGCCGTCGCAGCGCCGAATGAATCCGGTCCGTCTCAAGGGATCAATGTGTCAGAGGTCAATGATTGCAAGGCCTTGGCCCCTGTTGCCTGTGTCAGCAATTCCGGCGCGGTCTATGTATTTGTCAATATTTCAGGTAGCTGGAACCAGCAGGCCTATATAAAGTCAACGAATGCCTCGGCCGGAGATTACTTTGGCGATAGTCTGAGTTTGAGTGGGGCTGGGGATCGTTTGGCAGTTGGTGCAGATTTTGAAGACAGTGCCGCAACGGTGGTGGATGGCAATCAGATCAGTGATTGCAATCAGGCGACGCCTGTAAATTGTGCGAGCAGTTCCGGGGCAGTCTATATTTTTGAGCGTACCGGGGGCGGCTGGAGTCAGAACTTCTACATCAAGCCATCTAATGCCGCCGCCGGTGCTCGGTTTGGTTCTTCACTGCAACTCCGTATCGATGGCGCTCAACTTGTGATCGGATCGCCTGGTGAGTCCGGGGCGACACGCGGCTTGGATGGTGATCAGATTTATAACTGTGCTCCCGGAGTCGAGGTGAATTGTGTGCTTGGCTCTGGCGCCGTATATCTGTTTTCGTGGACGGGTGCTACGTGGGAACAAGCGTCCTACCTGAAATCATCGAATAGTGATAAGGATGATTCCTTTGGCTACGCGGTAGCGTTGAGCGATGATGGGAATACCCTGGCGGCAGGGGCCTATCTTGAAGACAGCGTTGCGACCGGGATCGATCCGATGACGCCCGATGGCAGGCTGGATAATACTGCGCCGTCTGCGGGTGCTGTATATATTTACTAGCGCGGCTAGCAGGAGGCATCCCTTGTGCGCAAACTCCTTGAGGGGGCGGGTGGCTGCCGTCGACATCATACCTCCGGTTATATTCCTGATGGGGCCAACGGCCTCAGGCAAGACCGCGCTGGCTGTGGAGCTGGTGCAACGCCTGCCCTGCGACATCGTCAGTGTCGATTCGGCGATGGTCTACCGCGGCCTCGATATCGGTACCGCAAAACCGGGTCCGGAGGTGCTGGCCCAGGCGCCACACCGTTTGATTGATATCCGCGACCCTGCGCAGGGCTATTCTGCCGCAGATTTTCGCACCGACGCCCTGGCCCACATGGCCAAGATCACCGCGGCCGGCCGTATCCCGTTGCTGGTCGGTGGTACCGGGCTGTATTTTCGGGCGCTGGAGCAGGGCTTGTCGTCGCTGCCCGCTGCGGACCCGGAGATCAGGCGGCAACTTGAGGACGAGGCGTCCGTGTCAGGCTGGCCAGCCTTGCATGCCCGTCTGGCCGAGGTCGATGCCGAGGCGGCAGGCCGCATCCATCCCAATGATCCGCAGCGTATCCAGCGTGCCCTTGAGGTGTATCAGCTGTCGGGCAGGCCCTTGTCAGACTGGCATCGCCAGCAGACGGCAAGGCCGCTGCCATACCGGATCTATAAGTTTGTATTGTGGCCGGCGGATCGGCAGCAGCTGTACCAGCGGATCGAACAGCGATTTGCCGCCATGCTTGAGCAGGGGTTGCTGGATGAGGTGGCGGCACTGTATCAGCGCGGTGATCTGGTCAGCGGTCTACCGGCGCTACGTGCGGTTGGGTATCGTCAGCTGTGGGGGTACTTTGCCGGTGACTGTGATATGGCGACGGCCGTCAGGCTGGCGACCACGGCGAGCCGGCAGTACGCCAAGCGGCAGTTGACCTGGTTGCGCGGGCTTGCTGGACTGGTCCAGCTCGATGCCGGGGCAGAAAATAATTCGGATAAGGTATTGAAAAGCCTTGGTCAAGCGTCTATATAAAACACAGTACCTGATAGGGAGGTGAGGTCGAGTACAGAACCGCAGCTCTGTCGTGTTTTTTAAGTTTTTGTAATACATAATAATTACATCAAGCTTGGGATAAGGAGAATAATAATGGCAAAAGGTCAGAGCTTGCAGGATCCCTTTTTGAACGCCTTGCGCAAGGAGCATGTCCCGGTATCGATCTACCTGGTCAATGGCATCAAGCTGCAGGGTCAGGTCGAGTCATTTGATCAGTTTGTCGTGTTGCTGAAGAATTCGGTCAGCCAAATGGTGTACAAGCATGCCATTTCGACCATCGTCCCGGCCCGGAATGTTAAATTACCCACTCAGGATGGCCCCGCCAGTGACGAAGACTGACAGTTATTGGTTTCATGATCTTGTCAGCCCTTGATTGACAGACCCAGCAGCGGGAACCGCGCGATACTGGTTCACATGGATATCCGCGGCCTCGGCGGGGCCGGAGATCTGGAGGAATTTCGTCTGCTGGCAAGCTCGGCGGGTGCCGAGATCCTGCAGGTGCTGACCGGCAGTCGCAATTCCCCTGATCCCAAATATTTCATCGGTTCCGGCAAGGCTGAAGAGCTGCATCGGGCCGTGGTCGATGGGGCGGCGGATCTGGTCATATTTGACCACACGCTGAGCCCGGCCCAGGAGCGCAATCTCGAGAAGTTGTGCCAGTGCCGGGTATTGGATCGTACCGGGCTGATCCTCGACATCTTTGCCCAGCGCGCCCATACCTTTGAAGGGAAGCTGCAGGTCGAGTTGGCCCAGCTGCGCCACCTGTCGACGCGGCTGGTCCGGGGCTGGACCCATCTGGAGCGCCAGAAGGGCGGGATCGGCCTGCGTGGTCCCGGTGAGACCCAGCTTGAGACCGACCGCCGGTTGATCGGTGAGCGCATCAAGGCCTTGCGCAAGCGCCTCGACAAGGTCTGCCAGCAGCGGCAGCTGCGGCGTCAGTCGCGTTCGAAATCGGATATGCGGACGGTGTCGTTGGTTGGCTATACCAATACCGGCAAGTCCACGTTGTTCAACCAGCTGACCAGTGCCGGGGTCTACGCCGCCGATCAGCTGTTTGCCACGCTGGATCCGACCTTGCGTCGGGTGTCGTTGCCAATGGCCGGTGAGGTCATCCTGGCTGACACGGTAGGGTTTGTCCGCCAGTTGCCCCATGGCCTGGTGGCGGCCTTCCGTGCCACGCTCGAGGAGACCGTTGCGGCCGACCTGCTGCTGCATGTCATCGATGTCAGTGACCCCTTGCGCGATGAGTGTGTGGCCCAGGTCAATGAGGTGCTGGCGGAGGTCGGGGCTGAGGCCCTGCCGCAGATCGAGGTGCTCAACAAGATCGATCGGGTCGAAGGACTCGAGCCCCGTATCGAATATGATGACAGCGGCCTGCCGCGCCGGGTCTGGATCTCGGCACGTGATGGTCGAGGCGTGGATCTGGTCAGGCAGGCCATCGCAGACTTTTTTCTGCACAGCGCCGCACAACAGGGCGACGATCGGCCGGTGCTGACCACCCGCAGCCTGCAGCATCTGCGATTGCTGCCCTCGGCGGGGCGGTTGCGGGCTCAGTTGTTTGAATGGGAGATTGTGGTGGGTGAATCGGTCAACGAGGATGGGGATTGGCTGATCGATGTCAATGTATCACCGTCGATGCTGGGATTTCTCGAGAAACAGGCCGGGTGTTTTGTCACGGCGTGAGGCGGCTTGGCTTGAGATATTGGCCGCTGACGCATAGAATCGGCTAACTATTACCAAAAGAATTTTTCATCCTGGAGTACGCAATGGCTTGGAATGAACCGGGTGGTTCGAAAGACAATGACCCATGGAGTGGTGGCAGCAAGTCTGGTCCACCGGACCTGGACGAGTCATTGCGTAAATTCCAGGAAAAGCTGGCGCGCTTCTTTGGCGGGGGCCGGGCTGGCAGTGGACGGGACGCCCCCAAGGGTAAAGGGGGATCGTTTGGGATCAGTGCCGTCATACTGGTGGTGCTTGCGGTCTGGGGGTTGTCGGGCTTTTACACGGTTAATGAAGGCAGTCGCGGTGTGGTGCTCGGCTTTGGCAAATATGTTGACACCGTCGGTTCCGGCCTGCACTGGCATATACCGTTTCCGATCGAGCAAGTGGAGGTGGTCAACATTGAGCAGATCCGCAATGTCGAGATCGGTTACCGCTCCACTGAAGGTGGTCAGGGCGGGGCCTCGATCCCGCGAGAGGCGCTGATGCTGACCCAGGATGAAAACATCATCGACATCAATTTCGCCGTCCAGTACAAGATCAAGGACGCCAAGGATTATCTGTTTAACGTCAAGGACCCCGATGACACCCTGCGCCAGGTGACCGAGAGCGCGGTGCGCGAGGCCATCGGCAAGAGCACGATGGACTTTGTGCTGACGGAGGGTCGCAGCCAGATCGTCATGACGATTGAAACCATGATCCAGCAGACGCTGGATCATTATCGCGCCGGGCTCGAGGTGACCAGTGTCAACATGCAGGACGCCCAGCCGCCGGAACAGGTGCAGGGCTCGTTCAGTGATGCGGTCAAGGCGCGAGAAGACGAGGTGCGTCTGAAGAACGAGGCTGAGGCCTACTCCAATGACATCATTCCGAGGGCGCGTGGTCAGGCGGCGCGGATGATTGAGGAATCCAATGCCTACAAGGAAAAGGTCATCGCCCAGGCCGAAGGTGAGGCCGGTCGGTTCCGCAGCATTCTTGCTGAATACAAGAAGGCCCCTAAGGTGACGCGGGAGCGCTTGTATCTGGACGCGATGGAGCGGGTGATGAACAACAGCAGCAAGGTGATGGTGGATATCAAGAAGGGTAATAACATGTTGTACCTGCCGCTGGACAGGTTGAATCAACGCGAGGGGGCGGTCAGTGCCCCGGACTCCAGTGTAACCACGACCCCGTCATTGCAGCAGGCGCCGCAGCTTGCGCCGGAGTCCGCGCCGCAGGCATCGACCCGCAGCAGTGTCAGACAGCGGGAGGTGCGTTGACATGAATCAGCAAAAGATCATCATGAGCCTGCTGACAGTGCTGGTGCTGGCGGTACTGGGTGCGGCATCGATCTTCACCGTCAAGGAATGGGAGAAGGTCATCCTGTTCAAGTTCGGTGAGATCGTCAAGACCGATTATGAGCCCGGGCTGCATTTCATGGTGCCACTGGTCAACAATGTCCGCAAATTCGATGCCCGGATCCAGACCCTGGATGCCGAGCCCGAGCGTTATCTGACGGCGGAAAAGAAAAACGTCATCGTTGATTCGTTCGTCAAATGGCGCATCAATAACGTGGCGGATTTCTACAAGGCCGTGGGCGGGGATGTGAGTCATGCCAATTCCCGTATGGCCCAGGTCATCAAGGATGGGCTGCGGGGTGAGTTCGGCCGACGTACCATCCAGGAGGTGGTATCGGGGGATCGTGCCCAGATCATGAATGTGCTCGGGGTAACCGCCAATCAGCAGGCGGCGGCCTTCGGTATTGAGGTCATCGAGGTCAGGATCATGCGTATTGACCTGTCCGAGGACGTCAGTACCTCGGTCTACAGCCGTATGGATGCTGAACGGGCCCGAGTGGCCAAGGAACTGCGCTCGCGCGGCGCCGAGGCGGCCGAGCGCATCCGCGCCGATGCCGAACGGCAGCGGACGGTGATCCTGGCCGAGGCCTACCGCCAGGCCGAGCACATCCGCGGGGCCGGTGATGCCCGGGCATCGCAGATCTATTCAAGTGCCTATAACCTGGATCCCGAGTTTTACTCGTTTTATCGCAGCATCAATACCTATGCCGCTTCGTTCAAGGGTAAAGATGATATAATGGTCCTCGAACCTGACGCGGATTACTTCAAGTATTTCAAGGATTCCAAGGGCGGCAAGTAATTCCAGCTGCGGAAAAGGGTGATGTGGCAGGACCTGTGGACGGCCGTGGCGCTGCTGCTGGTGGTCGAGGGGCTGCTGCCGTTTGTCAGTCCTGCGATGATGCGCCGGACCCTGCTCCAGGTAGCACAGATGGATGACAGGGCGCTGCGCTTCTCCGGACTGGTGTGTATGTTGTCAGGAGTGGTGTTGCTGTACCTTGTGCATTGATGACTGGCGAACCGCTGAACTAGAGAGCTTAGTGATCCCGTGACGGCCTCCCCGTTTGATTCCCAGACCCGCTGGCTACTGCCGGAAGGGATAGACGAATTCCTGCCCGAGCAGGCTGAGCGCATCGAGACCTTGCGCCGGGACCTGCTTGATCTGTTTCACCTGTGGGGGTATGAGCTGGTCATCCCGCCGCTGGTCGAGTATATCGAGGCCTTGCTGGTGGGTGCCGGCACCGATCTGGATCTCGAAACCTTCAAGCTGATTGACCAGGTATCAGGGCGTCTGCTCGGCATCCGTGCCGACATGACACCCCAGGTGGCGCGCATCGACGCCCACCGCATCCGCCGTGAGGCCCCGACCCGTTTGTGTTATCTGGACACGGTGCTTCATACCCGCCAGGACAGCTTTGCCCGGTCGCGGACCCCGTTGCAGCTTGGTGTCGAACTGTATGGTCATGCCGGCCTGGAAAGTGACATCGAGATCCTGAAGCTGATGGTTGAGACCTTGCGGCTGACCGGGGTACAGAACTTCCAGCTCGATCTCGGCCATGTCGGGATCTTCCGGGAACTGGCCCGCGAGGCCGGGCTGAGCCCGGATCAGGAGGGGATGCTGTTCACCGCCTTGCAGCGTAAGTCCCGGCCGGAGATCGAGGAGTACCTGGCGACGACAACCGTTGCGACAAAATACCGCCACATGCTGGTGGCACTGGTCGAATTAAATGGCGGGGCCGAGGTGCTGGACGAGGCCAAGGTGGCGCTGAAACAGGCCGGGGCCCCGGTACAGCAAGCGCTGGAACATCTGCATCGTCTGCACTATAGTGCGCACTTCAAGTTGTCACCGGCACCGTTGCATTATGATCTGGCCGAGCTGCGTGGCTATCGCTACCAGTCCGGGGTGGTGTTTGCCGCCTTTGCACCGGGGCATGGTCAGGAGATCGCCCGTGGCGGGCGTTATGACGAGATCGGACGCCTGTTTGGGCGGCCGCGGCCGGCGACCGGATTCAGCGCCGATCTGAAAACGTTGATGATGTTGTCTTCGGACAGCGGAGCTTCCACTGCCTCGCCAGGTGTCGTGGCGCCGTGGTCGGAGTGTGAGGCGCTGCAACGTTTCATCCGTGAATTGCGCCGCAGCGGTACCCGGGTCATCAATGAACTTCCCGGTCAGGCGGGGCAGATGCGGGAGCTGGGGTGTGACCGGCGCATCGTCAAGCAGGACGGGGTATGGACCATCGTTGCACTGTAAGGACGGCAGCTGATGAGCTTGAATTATTAATGTTTGTAAGATAAGGCAGATGCGTCATGGGTAAAAGTATCGTCGTCATAGGCAGCCAGTGGGGCGATGAAGGCAAGGGCAAGATCGTCGACCTGCTGACCGAGGATGTCCGGGCGGTGGTCCGCTTTCAGGGTGGGCATAACGCCGGTCATACCCTGGTCATCGATGGCCAGAAGACCGTCCTGCATCTGATCCCGTCCGGCATCCTGCGGGACGGTGTGGAATGTCTGATTGGCAATGGTGTCGTGTTGTCTCCGACGGCGTTGCTCGAGGAGGTTGGCAAGCTGGAGGCCAAGGGTGTGCCGGTGCGGGAACGCTTGCGCATCAGCCCGGCCTGTCCGTTGATCCTGCCGGTGCATGTTGCGCTCGACAAGGCGCGGGAGCTGGCACGTGGCAATGCCGCCATCGGCACCACCGGTCGCGGTATCGGGCCGGCCTATGAGGACAAGGTTGCGCGACGCGGCCTGCGGCTTGAGGATCTGTTCCATCGTGAGCGCTTTGCTGCCAAGCTTGGCGAGATGATGGATTACCACAATTTTGTGCTGCGCCATTATTACAAGGCCGAGACTGTCGACTTCCAGCAGATGCTGGAGCAGGCGCTGGCATTGCAGGACATCCTGCGGCCGCTGGTGATGGATATCCCGGAACGACTGGATTATCACCGCAAGCTGGGCGCGAACATCCTGTTCGAAGGGGCGCAGGGCACCTTGCTGGATGTCGATCACGGCACCTATCCGTTCGTGACCTCATCGAATACCACTGCCGGCGGCGCATCGACCGGTACCGGTATGGGGGTGCTCAATTTTGACTACGTGCTCGGCATTACTAAGGCCTATACCACCCGCGTGGGTTCTGGACCCTTCCCGACCGAACTCAGTGACGATGTGGGCGGGCATCTGGCCAAACGTGGCCATGAATTTGGTTCGACGACCGGACGGCCCCGCCGTTGCGGCTGGTTCGATGCAGTGGCGCTGCGCCGTGCTGCGCAGCTCAATAGCCTGAGCGGCCTGTGCATCACCAAGCTTGATGTCCTCGATGGTCTTGAGACGATCCGGATGTGTGTGGGGTATACCGCCGATGGCAAGCCATGCCAGGTCACCCCGGTGGGTGCCGAATCGTTTGCCGCCTGCGAGCCGGTTTACATCGATCTGCCAGGCTGGACCGATTCGACGGTCGGGGTCAAGCACTATGACAAACTTCCCCTGAATGCTCGTAACTATCTGAAAAAGATAGAAGAGTATGTTGAGACACCGATTGATATCATCTCCACCGGGCCGGATCGCGCCGAGACCATCGTGTTGCGTGATATCTTCTGAGGTCAGCCTGTTTCGATTGCCCAGTCGGGTATTGATATCGCATCGAGGCAGCGAACGGCCGCATTGCTGCCTTCAAGTGACGGTGCAGGCAGGGGATTTTTTCATCGCTGATTAAAGTTTGTTCATGGCGCGACGACAATGTGCTCATGGGAAACAAGCTGAACCGCCCGATCACCTCCGGCCAGCCGCCGGGCGTATACCGGCTGTTTGATCAGATCGACGGCCGCCATCCATTGCGGAATGCGGTTGCCGACAGCTATGTCGATTACCGTGCACGGGTGCGGCAGGGTGGAGAGGTCTTCTTTTTCAACTTTAATCTGGCCCGCGACATGGGGCTGATCCCGCAGGAGCACCCCGATCGACTGACTGCTGAATTGCGCAGGCTGCTGATCAGGCGCTTTGGTTTGCAGATCATCAATGAATATGATCTGGCACATGGCGTGAACCCCGAAGCATCTGACGTCCTTCCCCATCCCTATATGGCGACCCGTTATCTGCAGCTGCAGCATCCGGACAAGAAGGGGGCGACCTCAGGCGACGGCCGCAGTATCTGGAATGGTTGTGTGAACACTCGCAAGGGGACCTGGGATATCTCAAGCTGCGGCACCGGTGTGACCTGTCTCAGTCCTGCCACGGCCAATGAAGGCAGATATTTCAAGACCGGTGACAAGCAGGCCAGCTACGGTTCCGGGCGATCCGATATGCTGGATGGTGTCGCCGCGGCATTGATGAGCGAGATCCTCCATGGCAATGATATCCCGACCGAGAGGACGCTGGCGGTGATTTCCTACCGTGACGGCAGCTCGGTCAATGTCCGCGCCTACCGCAACCTGTTGCGCCCTGCACATTTTTTTCGCTACATGAAGCAGGGTAACCTGCCAGAGTTGAAGAGGCTGGTGGACTATTATATCGAGCGTCAGATCAAAAATGGTGACTGGCCAGAACATACCACGGGCCGCAGCCGCTATCAGTATTTTCTGGAACGTATCACCGAAGACTTTGCGGTCATGGCGGCGCGTTTCGAGGCCGAGTACATCTTCTGCTGGATGGACTGGGACGGTGACAACATCCTCACCGATGGCGGAATTATTGATTATGGTTCCTTGCGTCAGTTTGGCCTGTTTCATCATGAATACCGTTATGAGGATGTCGATCGTTATTCGACCACGATAGCCGAGCAGCGCGGCAAGGCGCGCTATATCGTCCAGACATTTGTCCAGATCATCGATTTTATCGAGTCCGGGCACAGAAAAAACCTGTCCTCGTTGCGCAATCATGCCGTGTTGCGGCGCTTTGACCGGATCATCGAGGACAGTAAGGACCGCTTCGTTCTGGCCAAGATCGGCTTTAACGAGACCATGATCCGGAGGCTGCTGAATGATCGTCAGGGGCAGGGGCTGGTGCGGGCGTTCCGCCGTGATTTCCATCACTTTGAGCGCGTGACCTCATATCGCAGCCCACACAAGGTGGAGGACGGGATCACCCGGGATGTGGTGTTTTGTCTGCGCGATATGCTCAGGGAATTGCCGGGGTACCTGCTGAAGCATGGCATGCCGATGCCGGCCCAGCGTTTTGTCGATGTGATGGCTTCGGCCTATGCCAGCAGGCGTGATCTGAGGTTGTATCCGGCACGTAAGATTCGGATCAGACGCTTTCAGCAGCATTATCAATTACTGGTGATGCGTGGTGCGGAGATCGCCGGGCGGACGGTGGGCGACATGCTGGCGGAGATACGTCAGCGCTCTGTGTTGATCAACCGCTATGACCGCATCACCGGTGATGCGGTGTTGCATGTCAGCACCAATTTAATACGCCAGAGAAAGAAGATGAAAGATGATGGCTGGTATCAGATATTCCGTGATTTCATCGACCAGCAGATCCTGAATCCGGATTATTTTGCCAGCAGGGCGGGGGCCGTCCCCTCCTTGTTGGACCATCTGAGAAAGCTGCAACGGATCGTTGGCAGTTATCGCGCCGGGTTATAACGATCTTTCGCTGATTATTGCCAGAACCGTTATGGGGTCTGGTTACGTGGCAGCGTGATATTGACCTTGAGTCCGCCCTGGCTGGACCGTTCCAGGGCAATCTGGCCATGGTAAAGATCAACAATCCTGCCAACAATAGATAATCCCAGGCCGCAGCCGGAGCCTTCGTTTCCAGGGATGCGATAGAAACGCCGCATCACATTCTCCCGTTCATGTTCGGGGATGCCTGGACCGCTGTCGGAGACAGACAAGATAACCGCCTGCTGGGACTCAGTGATCTCGACATCAATCTCGCCATTGTTGGGCGTGTATTGCAGGGCATTACCCAGGATGTTGTTAAGGAGGATGGTAAGCGAATGAGGGTTAGCGCGAATGATGCCTGGCCCGCCATCCTCGAGTTTTAGCGTGATGTGTTTTTTGTTGGCCAGATTGTAGTGATCAGCCAACGCAGTGACGGCGATATCGCGCAGACTGGCCGGTGTGGTATCCGTGCTGGCCTGTTCCGGCCCCAGTCGCGCCAGCACCAGCAGTTGATGGACCAGATGCGTGGTCCGGTCCACAGCCTGGATCAGATAGGTCAGGGCCTCGTTGCGTGCAGCATCATCCTGTTGTTTTAGTATCAGCTGTGCCTGCAGTTTGATCCCGGCCAGCGGCGTCCGCAATTCGTGCGCTGCATCATCGGTAAAGCGGCGCTCATGTTCTATGGCCTCCTGGACACGGTCCAGCAGCGTGTTAAAGCCCGAGATCAACGGGATGATCTCGTCAGGCAGGTCGATGGTCGAGATCCTGGACAGGTCATGTGGCGCGCGTTGCCGGATGTCCTGCGAGAGGTGAAACAGCGGTATTGTTGAGGACCTGACGCCGTAGACGATGGCCATGGCCAGGATCGGCATGATGGCAAGGATCGGGATCAGGGCCTGCAAGGCAATACTGGCTTGGATCTGGTCAAGGAATGCATATTTCATCCCGACCTGAACGGTGTAGCCATTCTTCTGTGATGGGATCGTGTATATCTTCCAGGTCTTGCCCTTGATCATGGCGTTGCTGAAACCGGAGCTGCTGGATGGGGACAGAGGGTATTCGGGTGACCCCGCGGTGCGCAGCAACAACACACCTTCCAGGGATCTGACCTGGAAGATCATGCTCTCATTGATCGAGGCATTGAATGAATGGTAGATGTACTCGATGTCATCAAGGGCGACCAGCGAGCGGTCGACATAGCCATGTTCGATGAATTCATGATTGACCAGGTTGGAGAGCACCTGGGCTGTATGGGTCAGTTGCGCATCGGTCAACTCCTCAACCTTGGTGCGCACGGAGGTGTACATGATCAATGACGCGAGCAGCAAACCAAGCAGGATGAGCGGTAGCAGTGTAACCAGCAGTTTCTTTTGTAGCGAGGACGATTTCATTCCGGTTTGTCGATGACGTATCCCACTCCCCTGATAGTGCGTATCAGGTTGTTGCCCAGTTTTTTGCGCAGATGGTGAATATGGACTTCAATGGCGTTGCTCTCGATCTCGTCCTTCCATGAATACAGGCTTTCCGTCAGCTTGTCCTTGGACATGACCTTGCCACGGTTCTCGAGCAGCGCCTGAAGCAATGAGAATTCACGGCCGGAGAATTCAATGACAACCCCGCCCTGGGTGACGGTATGGGCAGCTGGATCCAGCTGCAGATCGCCATGGGTAATCACCGGGGTACTGCGCCCTGTTTGACGGCGACTCAGGGCGCGGGCGCGGGCGGCCAGTTCGTCAACATCAAAGGGTTTGGTCATGTAGTCATCGGCGCCGGCGTCAAGCCCGGCGATCTTGTCTGCAACGGCGTCCCGGGCAGTCAGGATCAGCACCGGTGTTTCCTTGCCCGCTGTGCGGAAGTGCCGTAATACCTCCAGGCCATTCAGTTTTGGCAGGCCCAGATCCAGGATGACCAGCGTATATTCGCTTGAATCCATGAACAGTATGGCGGATTCCCCGTCCTTGACCCAATCTACAGCATACCCATCCTGTTTCAGCACCGATTGCAGGCCCTGTCCAAGCACTGGATCATCTTCAACGACAAGTACTCTCATGCGCGCCTGTTCCCAACATGTTGATAGGGTGACGGAATTGACTGTTACCGTTATAACCTGAAGTACTATTTGCTGCAAGGGCTAGCAGGCTGATGCAGATTAATAGGGTTTGCCCGTTGTTGCATCCTTATTCAGGGCATGGAACGGCTCCCAGCCGGTCAGGGCAGTAATGCCGGCATAGAAGCCGATCACAAGTATTATGAAATGCAGGAAATGGGGCAGATGCAGTTGGCTGCCCTTTTGTGCAAGCAGGCCGAGCAGCAGTGCAGCCGCGAGGCTGCGCAGTACCCTGGAGCTGATTGGCAGATTCGTCAGCAGTTGCTGTGGATGCAGGGGTGCGGGGCGGTATTCGACGGCGGATCTCGCTGTGACAGGGCCGAGTTTCCCAGGTTGATAAGATGTGGGCATGCTGCCTGGCTCCGATAACAGCTGAGATGGACCTGGCTCAAAAATACAACAAGTTTTATTGGTATTGATTAAAGCCGGCTTATTGCGTGATGAAGGTTGCCATGGGATACCAAGCGGCTGATTGCGTGTCTGTGAGTGTTGTCAGGCGCAGCAGTACAGCTTGAAATCTGGCGTCAATATTGCTGGCATTCAGCTGTGTGAATACGGTGTTGTGTCCATGCAGGTGTTGAGCTGTTATTTGGTCAGCAGGCGGTCTATCTTTTCAAGGTCGGCCAAGGCCAGCATACCAGTGGCAGCCTTCAGGCGCAGCAAGTTGGCCAGATAGCTGCATTTTGCGGTGACCATGATGCGCTGGCTTTCGGTGAGCTCGAGCTGGGCATTCAGCACGTCGGCACTATTACGGATTCCGGCGCTTACGCCCTGGCGGGTTGATGTCAGTCGGCTTTGATTGGCTTGATAGGCAAGCTTGGCATTTTGAATCATCAGGTCATCGTTGTTGACGGCGATGAATGCCTGATTGACCTGATAAAGCTGTTGGTTGATGATCTCATGCAGCTTGTATTCGGCCATCTTTCCGTTGGCGACGGATTCGCGCACCAGGGAGCTGGTCTCCCCGCCGCTGAACAACGGGATTTCAAGCTGCAGACCGAGCGATGCCTCGTCGGTGGTCGAGTTGAAGTTGCTGGCATCAATTGTGTCAGTGCCATACTGCAGGGCCAGGTCGAGCGTCGGGTAGTGGCCTGCCTTGTATTGCTGGATTTCATTCTGGGCCATCAGCAGCCCTTTTTGCGAAAGCCGTATTGCCGGGGCGTTTTCCAGTGCCGCCTTTTCCCAATAGGCCAGGTTGTTAGGTTGGAGCGGAGGGACCTCCTGGTCGAGTTCGATACCGGCCAACTGGGATGGGGTGCTGCCGGTGATCGTCGTCAACACCTGCTTCTTTGCCGCCAGGTCGTTGGTGGCAGAGATCACGGAGATCCGCGTCATGGCATAACTGGCCTGTACTTCATTGACATCGACCGCCATGGCCTGACCGGCGTTAAAGGCCGCCTTGACCTGGGACAGCAGGTCGGTGAGGGCGGTCTGCTGGGCCTGGACGGAGGTCAGTGTCGATTGCGCGATCAATACGTCAAAATAAGCATTGATGACACGCGACATCAGGTCGAGCTGGGCAAAGCCGAACTGATCATCAGCGGCCTGGCTTTCGATCTTTGTATGTTGATAGTAGGCGAAGTTCTGCCGGCGATACAGTGGTTGTACCGCCGATAGCAGGTAGCCGGAGCGGGAGAACTCATAACCAGTGATGGCGGGCGGTGTCAGGCTATTATCAATATTCTGGCTGACCTGCTCACCGTGGGCGTTGAACTTGATGACGGGTAATAGTTTGGCACGACCCTGGCTGGTCTTTTCGTGTTGTGCCTGATAGGAGGCATGGGCTGCTGACAGCGTCGGGTCATTAGCCAGTGCACTGTTGTAAATCTGCAGTAAGGATGCGGGTTTCTTGTCCTGGGCCGCCAGCAGCGGCAGCGGGAGTGTTGCAATGGCAATCACGATCAGATTATTAAGGAATCTTCGGTACATGGCATCAGCTACTTTTTACCCGCAAATCTGCCGAGGACAGGAGCAATGCGGTCTTGTCTGAACAATATACACGACTCCAGGGTCATCGAGTCGTGGCCCATAAAGCAGAAAAGCAGGCATCATGCCTGCTTTTCTGCACCAGCCTCATGCATGATCATGAACAGTCGATCATGCGTTGACCCATTACCGAACGTATCTGTTGACGCTGTATGAGCGCACGCGCGAATAACCGACCCAGCCGGTATTGGTGATGACAACAGCGTTAGTCGGCGTGTTGACAGTGACTACAGGCGTCGTAGGAGCAGGCACAGCTGCGGTTACCCGCGCACCAGTAGGGATGGAGATGTTGGCGCTGGTGGATGTGCGGATGTTGACCGCTTCAGCCTGAAATGAAACAGCAGCCAGGGCCAGGGCAAGCGAAGCACCTAAAATCTTCTTCATGATGAACTCCTTAATTTTCTAGTTAACAAGCAGATGGTCATCTCTGGTGATTGAGCAATTTTTCACCATTGCTGATCCGGCCATCGTCTCGGTACAGACGGTCTGCAAAAGTGTAAAGTTCCGCCTAAGATTCTGCCTTAACTGAGAGTTAAGGTTTGAGTAGATAACTCAATTCAATTAACAGCTTGGGCATGCTTGTTAATTGAGCAAAAAATTTGGGGCAACTAAAAACGTAATGATGGTGCCGAGGAGAGGACTTGAACCTCCACGGGGTTGCCCCCGCTAGCACCTGAAGCTAGTGCGTCTACCAATTTCGCCACCTCGGCAGCCCGGTGAGTCTCTGCATCACCGGAAAGACGCGCACTTTAGCCAGATATGGGTATAATGTCAATCTTAAAACGTCCCCGTAACTGTGAGGAATTGGTGGAAAAAAACAAAAAGGATGCCGTGGTGGACCCGTACCTGGACCGCGAGGCCGCCAAATATGAACGTCCGATCGTCAGCCGTGAATCGATCCTGGGCTTTCTGGAGTCTGCAGGTCAGCCGGTAGGCCAACGCCAGATCGCGGAAGCCTTTGATATCACGGAAGAGGATACCCTGGAGGCCCTGCGCCGCCGGCTGCGGGCGATGGAGCGTGACGGCCAGCTGGTGTGCAATCGCCGCGGCAGTTATGGCGTGGCAAAAAAGATGGACCTGGTCAGCGGCCGTGTCACCGGTCACCCGGATGGTTTCGGCTTTCTGATACCGGATGATGGCGGTGACGACCTGTTCCTGACTGCCAAGCAGATGCGGGCGGTGTTCCACGGTGATCGTGCAATGGCCCAGGTCATCGGTGTCGATCGGCGTGGCCGGCGCGAAGGCAATATCGTCGAGGTGCTGGAGCGCAACACCAGACAGCTGGTCGGCAGGTTTCACCGCGAGGGCAGCGTCGGCTTCGTCGTGGCTGACAACAAGCGGGTCAGCCAGGATGTGGTGATCCCGCCTGAGGGGCAGATGGGGGTCAGCAATGGCCAGGTCGTTGTCATCGAGATCACCGAGCAGCCGACGCAGCGTACCCAGGCCCTGGGCCGGGTCATCGAGGTGCTGGGCGATCACCTGGCGCCGGGCATGGAGATCGAGGTGGCGATCCGCTCCCACCAGTTGCCGCATGCCTGGTCGCCAGAGGTGCAGGCCGAGATCGCCGGGCTGACGCCCGAGATACCGTCCTCGGCCCATGCCGGCCGCCAGGATGTGCGCGCATTGCCACTGGTGACCATCGATGGTGAGGACTCGCGCGATTTCGATGATGCGGTGTTCTGTGAGCGTCAGGGCGCTGGCTGGCGGCTGATCGTTGCGATCGCCGATGTCTCCAGTTATGTGAAGCCGGGGACCGCGCTGGACCGTGAGGCCTATGAGCGTGGCAACTCGGTGTATTTCCCGCAGAACGTGATCCCGATGCTGCCGGAGATCCTGTCCAACGAGCTGTGTTCGCTGAACCCGGCGGTTGACCGATTGTGCTTGTGCTGCGAGATGACCATCGATGAGGCCGGGCAGATCGGCGATTACCGTTTCTTCGAGGGCGTCATGCGTTCGCATGCGCGGTTGACCTATACCAAGGTCGCGAAGATATTGATCGACGGTGATCAGGCATTGCGTACTGAGTATCAGCATCTGCTGCCGGCCTTGCAGGCCCTGCATGATTTATATCAGGCCTTGCGTGGTTCGCGCGAGCAGCGCGGTGCGATCGACTTTGACCGCACCGAGACCAAGATCGTGTTTGGCGAGGGGCGTAAGATCAGCAGCATCGTGCCGCTGGTGCGCAACGATGCCCATCGCATGATCGAGGAGTTCATGATCTCGGCCAATATCGCCGCGGCCGAATACCTGCTCAAGCACGAGATCCCGGCGGTGTACCGTATCCATCAGGAGCCGTCGGCCGACAAGCTCGATGACGTGCGGGAGTTTTTGTCCGAGCTGGGGTTGAAACTGGCCGGCGGCAAGAAGCCGCGTGCCGTGGACTATGCCCGGCTGATCGGATCGGTGGCCCAGCGACCGGATCGCCATCTGATCGAGACGGTGATGTTGCGTAGCCTGAGCCAAGCGATGTACAGCCCGGAGAACATCGGACATTTCGGGCTGGCGCTTGAGGCCTATACCCATTTTACCTCGCCGATCCGTCGTTACCCGGACCTGGTGGTGCATCGCGCGATCCGTCATCTGTTGTCCGGCGGCAAGGTCAAGGCCTTCTATGCCGGGGGCGCCGTGATGAAGTCGCTCGGCGATCACACCTCGATGACCGAACGCCGCGCCGATGAGGCAACGCGCGAGGCGGTACTGAGCCTCAAGTGCGAATACATGCAGGACAAGGTCGGTGTGGAATATCCCGGTTTCATCAGTTCGGTGACCAGCTTCGGCCTGTTCGTTGAACTCGAGGAGGTGTTTGTCGAAGGTCTGGTGCACATCACCGAGCTCGACAATGACTATTATCACTTCGACCCGGTCAGGCACCGCATGACCGGTGATCGCCTCGGCAAGGTGTATCGTCTCGGCGACCGGATCCGTGTCAAGGTGTCGCGTGTCGATCTCGATGAGCGCAAGATCGACTTTGTGCTGGCGCGTGAAACGATCGAGGACAAGAAACCGAAGCGCCGCCCGCGCCGCAAGAAAAAGGCATGAGCGAGCAGCGACTGTTCGGCATCCATGCCGTCGAGGCGCTGCTGACGCGAGATCCGTCCCGGCTGCGTCAGCTGTGGCTGGTAAAGGGCGATCTGTCGACCCGGTTGGCCAAGCTGGCTGAGCAGGCGAGCGCAGCCGGTGTGGCCATCGAATGGCGCAGCCGGGATGAGTTGGATGCCCAGTCCGCCGGACAGCGCCATCAGGGGGTCGTCGCCTGGAGTCATGGGGCGGAGCGCCTGTCTGATCAGGACCTGGATGGTGTGCTGGACAGCCTGACGGAGGCCCCGTTTCTGCTGGTGCTCGACGGTGTCCAGGACCCGCACAACCTCGGGGCCTGCCTGCGTAGCGCCGATGCCGCCGGGGTCCACGCCGTGATCGTACCCAAGGATCGCGCGACCGGCATCACCGACATCGTCAGCAAGGTCGCCTGCGGTGCCGCTGAGGCGGTGCCGTTTTTCCAGGTCACCAATCTGGCCCGGGTGCTGCGCGACCTGCAGCAGCGCGGCATCTGGCTGGTCGGGCTTGATGAGCGTGGCGAACAGACGCTGTTCGACATGGATCTGACCGGTCCGCTGGCGCTGGTGCTGGGGGCTGAGGGCGGCGGGTTGCGGCGGCTGACGCGCGAGCACTGCGACCATGTGGCGGTGATCCCGATGGCCGGGACGGTCAGCAGTCTGAATGTCTCGGTGGCGACCGGGGTCTGTTTGTTCGAGGCGCGCCGTCAACGCCTGGGACAGGCCGGTTAGGGGGATGCGGGTCGGCTCGGGTGTGTTGCGTTGTGGGGCGACGCTTGTCTTTTGTCACTGACTTGGCTACAATTTTGCCTCCCGACGGTGGCTGGCTGAGCCTGGCAGAACCGGCGGGCTTCTCCTTGCCTTACCGCATGGTGCGGAAGGCTGCTAATCCACAGGGAGCTTCAATGAGGCATTATGAAATTGTATTTCTGGTCCATCCTGACCAGAGTCCGCAGGTACCTGCGATGATCGAACGCTACCGTGCGACGATCACTGGCAAGGGTGGCGTCATCCACCGTCTCGAGGACTGGGGCCGCCGTCAGCTGTCCTATCCGATCAGCAAGGTTCACAAGGCGCATTATGTGCTGATGAATATCGAATGCGATGGTGACACGCTTAAAGAGCTGACCAACGCCTTCCGTTTCAACGATGCAGTGATCCGCAATCTGGTGGTCAGCTGTGATGAGGCGGTTACCGAACAATCGCCAATGCTGAAGCAGTCGACACGCGATGAGCGTGACAGCGGCAGCGAGGAACGTCGCAGCTTCGTCGAAGAAGTGGCCTGAATCCAGGTCGCTACGGCGCTGTCCACATCAACCAAACTGCAACTGATCTGATCAGGAGAGACTGAGCATGGCAAGGTATTTCAGACGCAAGCGTTTTTGCCGCTTCACCGCCGACGGTGTCAAGCAAATCGATTACAAGGACATCAACACGCTGAAGGGCTATGTCTCGGAGACCGGCAAGATCGTGCCGAGCCGTATCACCGGGACCAATGCCCGTTATCAGCGGCAGCTGGCGACGGCGATCAAGCGTGCCCGTTTTCTGGCGCTGCTGCCATACTGCGACGCCCACTAAGACGGGGACTGGATGGGCCTGCGTCACCCGATAAGCCGGGTGGCGCCTAGACAGCAGTCGACGACAGGACACCATGCGCGCATTTGTTTCCTTTATCCTGCGAGGTCGCTGGCACGCGATGCTGTCTGCGATCGTGGCCGCGGTGCTGTCGCTGCTGTTGCCATTGCTTGGTCATATCAGTGGTGCGATCGTCAGTCTGGTGACGCTGCGCAATGGCGCCGCCGAGGGCATCATCGTTGCCTGCGGTGCCTTGCTGGTGCTGGCCGGCCTCGGCCTGGTCTCGACGCTGCAGCATGAGGTGGTCACCACCTTCCTGGTGGCGATGGGGGCGGTGGTGTGGTTGCCGGCGGTCATTATCGCTGCGGTGCACCGTCAGCGACGGGATTATGGCGCGGCGCTGGCGATTGCTGCCGGGATTGGTCTGTCCGGTATCCTGATGATGTATATCATCATTGATGATGTGACCGGCTGGTGGACCCGTCTGCTGGAGGCGGTGCTGATGCCGTTACTGGCCGATCTGCGGACGACGATGCCCGAGGCCGAGCTGAAAAAGCTGCTGGAAAACATGGCCGAGGTCATGACCGGTCTGGTGGCGGCGATGATAGTTTATAGTATCATGATCAATCTGATGATCGCGCGCTGGTGGCAGTCGCTGCTGTTTAATCCCGGCGGTTTTCGTGCCGAGTTTTTGCGCTTGCGGCTCGGGCGAGTGGCGACGATCGTGGCGCTGATCATCATTGCCTTCAGTATGCTGGGTGGCAAGGCGATGTCATCGCTGGCCGGCAATCTGGTGGTGCTGGTGGTTGCGGTGTTTTCGCTGCAGGGTCTGGCCTTGTTGCATGCAATGATCGATCACTACAAGGCCCATGTCGGCTGGCTGGTCGGGGCCTATGTGCTGATGTTGCTGCTGGCGCCGCAGGCGATGGTGACACTGGCGGCCCTCGGCTTGACCGATAGCTGGCTGGATTTCCGGGCACGTTGGGGTAGTATGCCGCCTCCAGGTGATGGCCGCGGACAGGGTGACGGACCGACAGACCAGATGAATTGATGTTAGTGGGACGCGCTGCGCGGCACAGGGACATGACGCCATCGTCAATGACCCGCTGTCATTGACGACGAAGGAAAACGAAAACCACGTTTTCCGTTTTCCGTGCCATGGAAATTCCAGGATGGAATTGATCAGGGCTTTTTTAAGGAACCTCTGATCAATTCAGAGGTTCCTGCGGCACACGGATGTGCCGCCACTACAATGACGGTAGGTCATTGTAGTGAAGGAAAGTGAAAATCACGTTTTCCGTTTTCCGTGCTCTGAGAATTCCAGGATGGAATTATTCAGAGCTTCCTTAAGACAAGAGGTGACTAGAGATGAATGTAATACTGCTCAACAAGGTGGAAAATCTCGGCAATATCGGCGACATCGTCAAGGTCAAGCCGGGGTTTGGCAGAAATTTCCTGATTCCGCAGGGGCGTGCGGTCATCGCCAACGAAAAGAACCGTGTCGATTTCGAAAAGCGCCGCGCTGAATTCGAAAAGGTCGCCCGGGAAGCATTGAGCGAGGCGCAGGGCCGCGCTGCTGCGCTGTCGACGCTGGCCGTCATTAGCATCAGCCACCGTGCGGGTGAAGAAGGCAAGTTGTTCGGTTCCGTCGGTACCCGCGAGATCTCCGACGCGATCAGCGCCGGTGGCAAGGGCGTTGTCGCCAAGCAGGAGGTACGTCTGCCTGCCGGTGCGCTGCGTCAGACCGGTGAATACGATATCGAGCTGCATCTGCATCCCGAGGTCAATGTGACCGTCAAGATCGTCATCGCTGCCGAGGCAGAATAACTGTTATGAGGCTGTGAGCCCGTCATGCGGGAAGTGGTGAAAGTCAGCGGCACGGAATCAACCATCAGTGACGCGCTGAAACGGATACCGCCCCACTCTACAGACGCCGAGCAATCCGTGCTCGGCGGGCTGATGCTCGACAACAAGACCTGGGATACGGTCGCCGAGATCCTCACCGAAGAGGATTTCTATCGCAAGGATCATCGCCTGGTCTTTCGGGCGCTGGACCAACTGGCGGCCGATAATCACCCGCTTGATCTGGTCACGGTCTCGGAATGGCTGGAGAAGCGTAATCTGCTGGCCGAGGCCGGTGGCCAGCCTTATCTCGGCAGTCTGGTGCGTAATGTGCCCAGCGCTGCCAATATCCGCACCTATGCCGGCATCGTCCGCGAGCGTTCGATCCTGCGTCAGCTGGTCCACGTCAGCACCGAGATTGGCGACAGCGCATTCAATCCGGAGGGACGCAACAGCGCCGAGATCCTCGACCATGCCGAATCACTGGTGTTCAATATTGCCGAGCAGCAGGCACGTGGTGGCAAGGGTTTTGAATCGGTCAAGGATCTGCTGGTCAAGGTCGTTGATCGCATTGACAAGCTGTCGTCGATGGAGGGATCGATCACCGGTGTGTCGACCGGTTACAAGGATCTCGATAACATGACCTCCGGCCTGCAACCCGGCGATATGGTGATCGTGGCGGGACGGCCGTCGATGGGCAAGACCAGTTTTGCGATGAACCTGGCCGAAGAGGCCGCAATCAAGAGCCGGCTGCCGGTGGCAATCTTCAGTATGGAAATGCCCTCCGAGCAGCTGGTGATGCGTATGCTGTCATCACTGGGGCATGTCGACCAGAACCGGGTCCGCACCGGCAAACTCGGCAGCGATGACTGGCCGCGATTGACCTCGGCGATGAACCTGCTCGGTGATGCGCGGTTGTTTATTGACGACACCCCGGCGCTGACACCCAATGAGCTGCGCGCCAAGGCGCGACGCATCATGCGTGATCTGGAGCGTGAGCCGGTGGTCGAGGGTGGTGAGCCCAAGCGGCTTGGCCTGATCGTCATCGATTACCTGCAGCTGATGCAGATCCCGGGGCATAAGGAAAACCGCACCAACGAGATCTCCGAGATCTCACGCAATATCAAGTCGCTGGCCAAGGAGCTGAAGGTACCGGTGATCGCGTTGTCACAGTTGAACCGCAGTCTCGAGCAGCGCCCGAACAAACGGCCGCAGATGTCGGATCTGCGTGAGTCCGGTGCCATCGAGCAGGATGCCGACCTGATCATGTTTATCTACCGCGACGAAGTCTACAATGAAGACAGTCCGGACAAGGGGATTGCCGAGATCATCATCGGCAAGCAACGTAACGGTCCGATCGGTACTGTGCGCCTGACCTTCCTCGGCCAGTACACCCGCTTCGAGAATTACATCAGCGAGAGCACGTACCGGGGCTTTGAATGACGCGGGCTGCCCAGGTCATGCTCGATCCACAGGCCCTGCGACACAATTTCCAACGGGTACGGCAGTGCGCACCACGGTCCAGGGTGCTGGCGGTGATCAAGGATAATGGTTACGGCCATGGCATGGTGGCCACGGCACGTGCGCTGGGCGAGGCGGACGGTTTTGCCGTCGCCTGCCTCGAAGAGGCGCTGGCATTGCGCAATTCCGGCATCCGCAAGACCATCGTCATGCTCAGCGGTTATTTCGGGCGCGAGGAGCTGTCTGTTATTGCCGACCATGACCTGACGGTGGTGTTGCACCACCGCTCCCAGCTGCAGGTGCTTGAGGCCAGCGACCCCTATGCCCCGATCCGGTTGTGGATCAAGCTCAACACCGGCATGAACCGGCTCGGATTTCGCCCGGCGCAACTTGCAGAGGTGTGGGCGCGATTACGGGCCAGCGGCAAGGTCAACATGGAGTCGGTGGTGCTGATGACGCATCTGGCGAGTGCCGATGATCGTCAGGATCCGGCGACCTTGAAACAGCTGGAGGTCTTCCAGGGGGCAGTGCGCGGTTATGACCTGCCATTGAGTATCGCCAATTCGGCCGGGGTGCTGGGCTGGCCGCAGTGTCATGCTGACTGGGTACGTCCTGGATTGATGCTGTATGGCATGTCACCGTTCACCGATACGCTGGCTGCTGATCACGATCTGCGGCCAGTGATGACCTTGCGTTCCCGTCTGATTGCACTGCAGGAATGCCGCAGTGGTGAGCGCATCGGTTATGGCGGTAGCTGGGTCTGTCCTGACAATATGCCGGTTGGCATTGTTGCCATCGGTTACGGTGACGGCTATCCGCGCGGTATCGGCGCCGGCACCACCGTGCTGGTCAACGGTCATCAGGTGCCGGTGATCGGCCGGGTTTCGATGGATATGCTGGCGGTCGATCTGCGTACCCACAGCGATGCACGTGTTGGTGATGATGTGACATTATGGGGGCGGGGACTGGCGGTCGAGCAGATTGCGCGGGCTGCCGGACGTATTCCCTATGAGCTGACCTGTGGTATCGCGGCGCGGGTGCGCCGGATTGAGGTGCGAGGGTGAACACCGTCAAACCGCGCGGTGGCCGCGCCAAGACCATCTACAGCTGTACTGAATGCGGCGCCCAGAGCAACAAGTGGGCCGGGCAGTGCGGCAGCTGCGGGGCATGGAATGCGATGATCGAGGATGTGGCGCTGCCACGCAGCCCGCGCAATGCGCGTTTCACCGGTTATGCCGGTGAGCCGCAGATCCACACCATGGCGGATATCGAATCGCTGGTCGAGGTCAGGACCGCGACCGGCTTCTCCGAGCTCGACCGGGTGCTGGGGGGCGGCATGGTGCATGGTTCGGTGATCCTGATCGGCGGTGACCCGGGTATTGGCAAGTCGACATTGCTGCAGCAGACGATGGCGGCGCTCAGTGAGCGCCTGCCGACGTTGTATGTCACCGGTGAGGAATCGCTGCAGCAGGTCAGCCTGCGGGCGCAGCGTCTGGGTGTCCCGTCCGCCCGATTGCGCCTGCTGTCGGAGACCCAGGTCGAACGGATCCTGGCCCTGGCGATACAGGAGCAGCCCAAGGTCATCGTCATCGATTCGATCCAGACCGTGTATACCAGTGAGGTGCAATCGACGCCCGGTGCCGTCAGTCAGGTGCGCGAATGCGCGGCTCAGCTGGTGCAGTTTGCCAAGCAGACCGGTACCGCATTGTTTCTCGTCGGGCATGTGACCAAGGAAGGTGCGCTGGCCGGTCCGCGGGTGCTCGAGCATATGGTCGACACCGTGCTGTATTTCGAAGGTGATGGCAGCAGCCGCTATCGCGTCATTCGCGCGGTCAAGAATCGTTTCGGTGCCGTCAACGAGGTCGGTGTCTTTGCCATGACGGATCGCGGCTTGCGTGAGGTCAGTAATCCTTCGGCAATCTTCGTGTCGCGTCACGAACAGCCGGTTCCGGGCAGCGTGATCATGGTCACCCGCGAGGGCAGCCGGCCGTTGTTGGTCGAGGTGCAGGCGCTGGTTGCCGAGAGTCATGCCAGCAATCCGCGCCGCGTCGCCGTGGGGCTGGATCAGAACCGGCTGGCGATGTTGCTGGCAGTGTTGCAGCGTCACGCCGGTGTGGTGATGTATGACCAGGATGTGTTCGTCAATGTTGTCGGCGGTGTGCGTGTCACCGAGACAGCCGCAGATCTGGCGGTATTGCTGGCCGCGTTATCGAGCCTGCGTGACCGGACGATATCGAATGATACAGTGGTGTTTGGCGAGGTCGGCCTGGCAGGTGAGATCCGTCCGGTGCAGGGCGGTGAGGAGCGGCTGCGCGAGGCAGTGCAACACGGCTTCAAACGCGTCATCCTGCCCAAGGCCAATGCCCCGCGTCGCGCCGTGGAAGGTGTTGAGATCGTGCCGGTGTCCAGGCTGGCGGAGGTGCTTGACTGTCTGTGAGCCGTGCTGAGCAGACTGGCTCAGCGATTTCAGAAGACTGGATATGCCAAAGAAAAAGGGCGCCGAGGCGCCCTTTTTTACGGATGTCGGACCGGCTTATGCCTCAGCCACGTTGACAGCCTGCAGGCCTTTAGGACCTTTTTCTGTGGTGAACGACACGGCCTGACCCTCTTTCAGGGTCTTGAAGCCGTTGCCGGTGATGGCGCGGAAGTGTACGAATACATCGCCGCCGCCGTTATCCTGGGTAATGAACCCGAACCCTTTGCTTTCGTTGAACCACTTTACTACGCCAGTTACTTTAGACATGAAGTCTCCTTGGATACATGAGATTAAAAATGCGCGCACTGCGCATCAGGCCGGGACAGATGAGTTCACTTTTGGTAAAAAGTGGAGAGTTACATTCAGGACAGCGTGTCTTAATGGATAAAGAGGCGGTGTAGCGAAGGGAAGCAATCAACTTTGTGTACAAAAAAAGGTCCATGTGTTAGGCCTGGAGGGATACTAGCACTGATTGACGGCCTTGCATAGCTTTATTTTCATTTTGTTGAAGATTGCCAGTGAGGGGCTATGGTCGTGCCCGATTCCCTCGTGCAGATAGCGTATGCATCGTCAGTAATTATTCTGATTCTGATTATGTGGCTATGGTTGCAGGGCTTTGTCAGGCGGGGGGATAATGCCAAATACATAGTAGAGGAGGGTCAGGGTGCAGGCCGTATTGATGATGGCAGAGGGTGGTCCGGAGGTCTTGCAGCTGGCCGAGGTGCCGGAGCCGGTGGCAGTGCAACCGTCGCAACTGAAGATTCGTCTGGTTGCGGCCGGCGTCAATCCGGTCGATACCAAGTTGCGGAGCCGCGGCCTGTTTTATCCCGATGCCTTGCCGGCCATCCTCGGTTGTGACGGTGCCGGGATCGTCGTCGCGACCGGCGCAGCCGTGCAACGTTTCAAGGTTGGTGATGCCGTATGGTTCTGTAACGGTGGCCTGGGCAGGGAGCCGGGTAATTATGCCGACTATACCCTGGTCGACGAGGCAGTGGCCCGCGCCAAACCGGCAGCACTGGATTTTGTTGCCGCTGCTGCTGCACCACTGGTGCTGATCACGGCGTGGGAGGCATTGTTTGATCAGGCCCGGCTGATGGCGGGTCAGACGGTGTTGATCCATGGCGGGACAGGTGGCGTTGGTCATGTTGCGATCCAGCTGGCAAAACAGGCCGGCGCACGCGTCATCACCACGGTGGCGGATAGCGCCAAGGCCGATCTTGCCCGAGGTCTGGGCGCCGATGAGGTGATCCTCTATCCGCAGCAGGACTTTGTCACACACACCAATGCCCTGACGCACGGTAAAGGTGCCGACGTCGTGCTCGACAGCGTTGGCGACGCAATATTTCGCCGCAGCCTCGAATGCACGGCGCATTACGGTACGGTGGTGACCTTGCTGGACCCGGGTGCCGATGTGTCGTGGCGCGAGGCGCGTAACCGCAATCTGCGCATTGCGTTTGTGCTGATGTTGACGCCGATGTTGCGTGATCTGCCGCAGGCGCGGGCGCATCAGGGCCAGATCCTCGACAGCTGTGGGCAATGGATAGCCCAGGGCCGGCTGCATATCGAGATCGGGGCGGTGTTGCCTCTGAGCCAGGCGGCAGAGGCACACCATCTTATCGCCGGTGGGCATACTCAAGGGAAGATCGTGTTGCGTATCACGGAGGATCCGGTCCATGCATACAGCATCAATTCGTAAGATCGTTGACCATGACGGCGAAGCCATCGTCATTGATCCCTTTCTGGAAGACGCGGAGCAGCGTGCCAGTTATCGGACCCTGGTCGATGAGCTGGCGTGGGAAGATGAATCGATTCGGATCTTTGGCAAGACGGTAACGGTACCGCGATATGTCGCTTGGTACGGGCGTGCCAGGCCGGCCGGCACGGGATCGGGGATGGGCCATGAACTGCATCCGCTGCCGCCGGTGTTGCAGCAATTGAAGCAGCGGGTGGAGCTAGCCAGTGGCAAGGACTTCGACAGTATCCAGGCCAACTACTACCGTAATGGCAGCGACTCGACAGGCTGGCGTTCCGAGAGCGCGGCCTCTGAGCAGCGGGCGGACATCGCGGCGCTGAATCTTGGTGCGCCGCGGCTGTTTTCGTTTGCCCACGCTTCCAGCAAGGAGCATCGCGAGATCATGTTGCGGGGCGGCAGTCTGCTGGTCATGGATGGCCTGTCGCAACGATGCTGGTATCGTTGCATGCCCCGGGTCCTGTCGATTGATGAGGGCAGGATCACGCTGGTATTCCGCTTGCTTGGTAAGGGTTGATGAAGATTGCAGGCAAGATGCCGCAGTTGTTTCGTCACCGGGCAGCACGCGCATGGAGTGGCTGGGTGTATGTTTCCGGTGGCGCAGCACTTGGCTATTTGTGTTCGCTGGTGCCAGTGGGTGCCAGTGGGTGTCAGTGTGCTGGTGTTGCTGCTGATAGCCCGGGTTGTCAGATACTGGGTGCCGGCGCGCCATTAACAGCTTGTTGAAGGGTCGTTCACTCTGTTACGGCACTGCCATACAGATCGTGCTCATCGGCGCCGGTGATGTCGACCTCGATGAAATCACCCGCTTCGACCTCAACACTGTTTTCGATCATGACCACGCCGTCGATCTCCGGGGCATCGGCGGTACTGCGCCCGATGATGACATCGTCGCGGACCTCGTCGATGATCACCGGCAGGCGCTGACCGATCCGCTGTTGCAGTTTCGCCGCGCTGATCGATTGCTGCAGCGTCATGAACCGTTCCAGCCGTTGCTGTTTGACCTCCTCCGGCACCGGATCGGGCAGGGCATTGGCCGCCGCACCGTCGACCGCGGAATAGGTGAAGGCGCCGACCCGGTCGAGCTGGGCCTCATTGATGAAAGCGAGCAGTTGCTGGAAATCGGCCTCGGTCTCGCCGGGGAAACCGACGATGAAGGTGCTGCGCAAGGCCAGTTCCGGGCAGATGGCGCGCCAGCGGCGGATCGCCGCCAAGGTGTTTTCGCTGTGGGCGGGGCGCTTCATCGCCTGCAGGATCGCCGGACTGGCATGCTGGAACGGTACGTCGAGATAGGGCACGATCAGGCCTTCGGCCATCAGCGGCAGCACCTCCTCGACATGAGGGTAGGGATAGACATAATGCAGCCGGATCCAGGCCGGCAGCTCACCGAGCGCACGGGCGAGTTCAGTGAAACGGGTCCTCAGTGGCCGGCCATTCCAGAAGCCGGTGCGGTATTTGACATCGATACCGTAGGCGCTGGTGTCCTGGCTGATGACCAGCAGTTCGCGGACACCAGCCCCCACCAGTCCCTCGGCCTCCTGCATGACCTCGCCGATCGGCCGGCTGACCAGATTACCGCGCAGCGACGGGATGATGCAGAAGCTGCAACGGTGGTTGCAGCCTTCCGAGATCTTCAGGTAGGCATAGTGGCGCGGCGTCAGCTTGATGCCCTGCGGCGGGATCAGGCTGGTATACGGATCGTGTGGTGCCGGGATATGTTGATGGACCGCCGTCATAACCTCGTGCAAGGCATGGGGGCCAGTGATCGCCAGCACGGCAGGGTGGTGCTGGCGGACGATATCGCCCTTGGCGCCGAGGCAGCCGGTGACGATGACCTTGCCGTTGCGCTGCAGGGCCTCGCCGATGGCGTCGAGGGATTCAGCGACGGCGTCGTCGATAAAGCCGCAGGTGTTGATGACGACGAGATCGGCACCATCGTACGACGGACTGATGTCGTAGCCTTCGGCCCGTAACTGGCTCAGGATCTGTTCGGAATCGACCAGGGCCTTCGGGCAACCGAGGCTGACAAAACCGATGCGTGGAGGGGCGGCTGGCTTGGACATGACGCTGTGGGCAGAAAAATATTGGTATAGTGTAACGTATTCCGCTCAGCGGGTGTGTAACTCCGGATGATGATAACGCAGCGAATCAGCACTGAAGACGCCGCGGGGGAGCGGTTGTTTGTCTACGGCAGTCTGCGCCGTGGCGAGGCCAATCATCACTGGCTGGCTGGCGCATCGCTGCTGGGGGCGTGGCAAAGTACGCCCGCCTACACGATGTATGACCTGGGCGAGTATCCGGGTATCACGGCCCACGGCCAGACGGCGATCCAGGGTGAGGTGTATCAACTGCCGCCCGCGGCCCTGGCCCGGATCGACATGCTGGAGGAATATCCGGTCGTCTACACGCGCCGGCAGGTCACGACGCCATTCGGGACGGCGTGGATATACGTGCTGGTGGCGACGCCTGCCGGCAGGCCGGTCATCCACAGCGGAGACTGGTGCCAGCGCAACAGCACAGACTGCTGAGCCTGGATCGCGACCGGGTCAGGTACGGCCTGAGCTGCGCAACAGCAACATCTACAAGGCGTGTTCCGCGACCTCATCATCGAGTTCAACGAGGCTGGCCCATTCTTCATCGGACTCCTCATCACCGGACACATCATCTTCATCGCCGGACGGTGCGCGCACCGGCTCATCCCAGTCTGCGGATGCGGTATCGGTGATTTCCGTGCCGTAGTCATCGATGTCGCCGACATCCACGGCACCTGACCAGCTTTCCGGTTGTTCGATCAGCTCCATCTCGCCTTCGTACCAACTGTCGAGGTCAATCTCATCGACATCACCATCAAAATACTGGATGTCGATCAGACCGCTGACCGGATCGATGCTGAGGATCCGGAATTCATGGCCCTTGTCAGCGGGCCGGTACCAGTTGTTGATGACAGGATCGATCTCTGTGGCCATCGTAGTGCCCTCCTGGACGACAATGAACATGTTTCACCCGTAAGCCAACAGCATTGCACAGCGCGCAGGGCGCGGCAAGAGGGTGGTTGAGCCGGTGCGCCGGCCGGGTTACAGTGACACAAAGACATTGTGAATCGGAGTGTTAAGACAGTGTTCAAGGGGCAGCAAGACGATCTGGCCACACAACGTGATGTCATTGCGGCCGCCTGTCTGAGCGACGAGCGTGTCCATGTCGAATCGTTGATCACTGAGCTGGCGCTGGAGCGTGATGCGCAGCGGCGTATTCAGATGCAGGCGACCGCGCTGGTAACCCGTCTGCGGGCGCGCCCGCAGCTGTCCGGTCTCGAGGCCTTTCTCAGTGAGTATGACCTGTCTTCCGAGGAAGGGGTTGCGCTGATGTGTCTGGCCGAGGCCCTGCTGCGCATCCCTGACACCCGCACCGCTGACCGGCTGATCCATGATCAGCTGGGGCCGGGCGACTGGTCACGTCATCTTGGCCATAGCCGTTCGTGGCTGGTCAATGCCGCCAGCTGGGGGCTGTTGCTGACCGGGCGCATCGTCAGTCTGGATGATCGCCAGTATGCCGAGCCCGGCCGTTTCATCGGCCGCCTGGTGGCGCGCAGTGGCGAGCCGGTGCTGCGGCGGGCCTTGCAGCAGGCGATGCAGATCCTCGGCCGGCAGTTTGTCATCGGTCAGACCATCGATGAGGCGGTGCAGTGCAGCCGTCATGGCGCCGCCGCCCGTTATCGTTATTCATTTGACATGCTCGGTGAGGCGGCGCTGACCGCAGACGATGCGGAGCGCTATCTGGCGGCCTACCGCCAGGCGATCACCCGGCTTGGCACTGAGGCGGTGCATTATGCTGATCTGTATCATGCGCCCGGCATCTCGGTGAAGCTGTCGGCGTTGCACCCGCGTTATGAGTTTGCCCAGGCTGAACGGCTACGCCGTGAGTTGTTGCCGCGGATCATCGAACTGTGTCAGCAGGCGTGTGCTGCCGGCATTGCACTGACGCTGGATGCCGAGGAATCGGAGCGGCTCGAACCGATGCTGGATGTGGTCGCCGCGTTGATCGCCGAGCCCTCATTGCGTGACTGGCCCGGTCTGGGCCTGGCAGTGCAGGCCTACCAGAAACGCGCGCCGGCCGTCATCGATTATCTGGCCGAGCTGGCGCGCCGCCATCAGCGACGGCTGATGATCCGCCTCGTCAAGGGCGCGTATTGGGACAGCGAGGTGAAGCGGGCGCAGGAACGCGGGCTGGATGACTATCCGGTGCTGACCCGCAAACAGGCCACTGATATCAGTTACCTGGTCTGTGCACAACGACTGTTTGCCGCTGCCGAGGTGTGTTATCCGATGCTGGCGACCCATAATGCACAGACCATCGCGGCCATCATCGAGCTGGCGGACGGGCGTGAGGATTTCGAATTCCAGCGCCTGCACGGCATGGGCGAGGACTTGCATGATATGGTCATCGATCATCTGGGACGACCGTGCCGCGTCTATGCGCCGGTGGGCAGTTATCAGGTGCTGCTGGCCTATCTGGTGCGGCGGATGCTTGAAAACGGCGCCAATACCTCGTTTGTCAATCTGCTGACCCGCAGCGGTTATTCCATAGAGCAGCTGGTCGCTGATCCGGTTGAGAGCTGGCAGGCGCTGGCCGACAAGCGCCACCCGCTGCTGCCCCGGCCCGGTGAGCTGTACAGCGATCGCAGCAATTCGCGCGGACTGAATCTGCATGATCGCCATGCTACGCAGCAATTGCGGGATCGATTACGGGACTGGGCGCAGGTGTATTATGACTATGCCGCCGAGGGGGATGGCGAGCTCAGGCGCAGTCTGTCGCCGGCTGACAGCCGCGATGCTGTCGGTCAGATCCGTGGTCCGGATGCCGCGCAGCTGCAGCAGATGCTGCAGCAGGCCGAGCAGGCCTTTGCCGTGTGGTCACGACGACCGGTAGATGAGCGGGCGGGATTGCTGGAGGCCATTGCCGATCAGTTCGAGATCCAGCGCGAGGAGTTGCTGGCGCTGATCATCCGTGAAGGCGGGCGTTGTATCCCGGATGCAGTGTCCGAGCTGCGTGAGGCCATCGATTACTGCCGTTATTATGCCGCCCAGGCCCGCGCGCTGTTTGGCGCCCCGCGTTGTCTGCCGGGGCCTGTTGGTGAGGAGAATCTGTTGTCCTGGCATGGGCGAGGTGTATTCGTTGCCATCAGCCCATGGAACTTTCCGCTGGCCATCTTCTGCGGCCAGGTCGTGGCGGCGCTGGCGTCCGGTAACGCGGTGATCGCCAAGCCGTCCATGGCCACACCGTTGGTGGCCAGACGCGCCGTTGAACTGATGCATCAGGCCGGGATCCCGGGCCAGGTGTTGCAGCTGCTGCCGATCGATGGTGACATGGTTGCACGTCATGTGCTGGGCTGGTCAGGACTGGCCGGTGTGGTCTTCACCGGATCGATGCCGACGGCGCGCGGCATCCAGCGTGTGCTGGCGCAACGTGACGGCAGGTTGCTGCCGCTGATCGCTGAGACCGGAGGCGTCAATGTGATGATTGCCGACAGTTCTGCGCTGGCAGAGCAGCTGGTGCCGGATGTCATCCAGTCCGCCTTCAACAGTGCCGGGCAGCGGTGCTCGGCACTGCGGGTGTTGTTCGTGCAGCAACCGATTGCCGATCGGGTGCTGGATCTGATCCAGGGCATGATGGCGCAGCTGAAGATTGGCGATCCGGCGCAGCTGGCGACCGACATCGGGCCGGTGATTGATGCACATGCCCGGCAATCGTTGCAGGCGCATTGCGCGCAGATGCGCAACCTGGCGCGGCGGGTGATTGAGGCCCCGCTACCCGATGGCCTGGCGGCGGGGCACTATGCGGCGCCGGCCTGTTACGAGATTGATTCGCTGTCGCAGTTACCCGTTGAGGTATTTGGTCCGGTGTTGCATGTGATACGATTCAACGATGACGAGCTGTCCGCCATCGTCGATGCCATCAATGCGGCCGGTTATGGGCTGACGGCCGGGGTGCACACCCGTATTGCCAGCACGGCAGATTTTGTCCGCGAGCGTTTGCGTGTCGGCAATCTCTACATCAATCGCAACATGATTGGTGCCGTGGTCGGGGTACAACCCTTTGGTGGTGAGGCGATGTCGGGCACCGGACCCAAGGCCGGCGGGCCGCATTATCTGCAGCGCTTTGCCACCGAGAGGGTGGTGTCGATCAATCGTGCGGCGGTCGGCGGTAATGCCGCGTTGTTGAGGGGAGACTGAACAATGTTAGCGAGGGTTCGTGGCGACACATAACGGATTCGAGCGCGAGCGCTGGAGCCATAGCCTGCTGTTCAAGATCATCAGCCGCAGCCTTGCCGCGCTGCTGGTGCTGGCGTTGCTGATCCTGGGCGGTTCGGCGCTGACCATTAATCTGTTTGCGATGGGACGGGTCTATAACAATATCACCCAGGTCCCGAACTACCGCGTCGCACTGGTGCTGGGATGTCCGCCGGTATCGGTCAACGGCAGGGCCAATTTCTATTTTACCAGTCGTATGGACACGGCGGCACGGTTATACCATTCAGGTCGGGTCGAGTATCTGATCCTCAGTGGTTCCAGTGATGGTAAATATTATGACGAACCAAAACAGATGAAGAAGGCGCTGCTTGCGCAGGGGGTACCCGAAGATCGATTATGGCTGGATCGCAATGGCGACCGGACCCTGATGTCTGTGGAACGGGCGCGCCGCCATTTCGCTGTCAATCAGATGGTGATTGTATCACAGGCCTTTCATGCCAAGCGGGCGCTGTTTCTGGCGCGGCATGCGGGTGTGGAGGCCGTGGCATTCATTGCGCCTGATCTGCCGTTCAGTGAAGGCTGGCGGATCCGCACCCGCGAATATCTGGCGTGGGCACGGGCCATCGCGGATGTGTATCTTCGCTGACTCAACGCGGCAGCGTGGATCAGCGGATCAGGTTGGTGACAGAGCCTTTGGGTGGGCGCAGTGGCTGCAGGTTTGAAGGTTCATCTGCGGCAGGCGGCTGCGGTTCCGTCCGTTGCAGTTCGGGGGCATGGTGGCTTGGCCGGTCCAGCCATTCGATCAGCGGGCGCCATTCGGCGCGTTCAATGGCCACATCGGCCGGGTTCATTTCGTAAATACCGATACCCTGTTCGGCCGCCGTGATGTAATTGTCGGTGTCACTGAGGGCGGCGACAAACGGGATGTCGAGCCGGGCCAGGAATCTCTTCAGTGGCTCATAAACCGGGCGTGTGCTGCGGATACGGTTGGCAATGATGCCAATATACAATTCATTGCTGCTGATCCGGCTGCGGATCTTTGATGCCAGCAGCAGATCACGGATGAAATCGGCTGTGGCCTGGATGTCGATGGTCGACGGAGCGACGGGAATCAGCACGACGTCGGCGCGTGGCATCAGTTCCTGCAGCAAGAGGCCGCTGACCCCGGCCGGGGCGTCCATGATGACCTGGTCGGTGGCGTCCGGCAGGCGGATCTGCCAGCTGCGGGTCATTTTTGATTTCTGCACACAGGCATCGATGACGTGGATGCGCGGATCCCTGCCGCCGCGTCGTTCGCTCCAGTGCATGCTGGAATGCTGCGGGTCGTAGTCCATCAGTACCGTGGTCTTGCCGCGGGTGGCCGACAGACTTGCGAGGTTGGTGGAGATGGTGGTCTTGCCACTCCCCCCCTTGCTGTTGAGAATCACTACTCTCTGCATGATACGACCTTTGGAGATCCCTGTATTCCTATCGGCTTACGGTAGAAAAAACTTCAATTGTCAGTGTACGCCATTTTCAGGTTAACTGCGGGTAACCGTTCACTATTGTTAAGACGCGGCCACGATCAGTGCCGCGGCGACCCGGCGCTGATCGGCCATCAGGATGTTGTAGGTCCGGCAGGCGGCCCCGGTATCCATGACCTCAAATCCGATGTTGCGTTGCCGCATCACGTCCAGCAAGCCGGGGGCGGGCCAGCGCTGGCGGGGGCCGGTCCCCAGCAGGATGACCTCCAGGTCATAGGGCAGCAGCAGGTCAAAGTCGGCAGGCTGCAGATCCTCCACCGGCGGCAGTTGCCAGTCGCGGATCAGCGCCTCAGGCATGACGATCAGGTTACCGTTAAACGTCTCGCGCCGGATTTCGGTTCCCTGCGGGGTCGCAGTGCTGGACGGCCGCGGGGGCATCAGCAGCGTAATCTCGCCCTGGGTATAACCCTGGATCATGTAGCGCTGAAGATTCAGGTCGCGGTTGATCTGCATCGGGTTGTCAGGCCTTGCCCTGCAACTGGTCGAGGATGGCCTCGTTTTCCAGCGTCGAGGTGTCCTGGGTGATGGCCTCGCCACGGGCGATGGCGCGCAGCAGCCGGCGCATGATCTTGCCGGAGCGGGTCTTCGGCAGGTTGTCGGCATAGCGGATATCGCTGGGCCGGGCGATGGCCCCGATCTCGCTGGTCACCCAGCGCCGCAGCTCCTCGGTCAGTGCCTTATCGATCCCGCCGGCCGGGCGCGGACCTTTCAGTACCACGTAGGCGAAGATCGCCTCGCCGGTGATCTCATCCGGGCGGCCAACGACCGCCGCCTCGGCCACCCGGGGGTGGGCGACCAGCGCCGATTCGACCTCCATGGTGCCCAAGCGATGGCCGGAGACGTTCAGCACATCATCGATGCGGCCCATGATCCAGACATAGCCGTCGGCATCGCGGCGCGCACTGTCGCCGGCCAGATAATACCGGCCGCCGAACTCACCCCAGTAGGTCTTGCGATAGCGTTCTTCATCCCCCCAGACGGTGCGCAGCATCGAGGGCCACGGTTTCTTGATGACCAGAAAACCGCCCTGATCGGGTTCGGTGATGGTATCGCCGTTCTGATCGACGACATCAGCCACGATGCCGGGCAGCGGCAGTGTGCAGGAGCCGGGCTTGGTCGCCACCGCACCCGGCAGCGGCGCGATCATAATGGCGCCGGTCTCGGTCTGCCACCAGGTGTCGACGATCGGGCAGCGCTCGTGGCCGATGACGCGGTGGTACCACATCCAGGCCTCGGGATTGATCGGTTCGCCGACGGTGCCGAGCAGGCGCAGGCTCGACAGGTCGTGGCGGGCGGGGATCTCATCGCCGAACTTCATCAGGGCGCGGATCGCCGTCGGTGCGGTGTAGAAGATCGTCGCGCGATGCCGGGCGCAGACCGCCCAGAAGCGGCCGGCATCCGGTACCGTGGGCGCGCCCTCATACATCAACATCGTGGCGCCGCAGGCCAGCGGGCCGTAGGCGACATAGCTGTGGCCGGTGATCCAGCCGACATCGGCGGTGCACCAGAAGATGTCATCGTCCCGGATATCGAATACCCAGCGCATTGTGATGATGGCGCCGAGCAGGTAACCGGCGCTGGCATGCTGGATGCCCTTGGGTTTGCCGGTCGAGCCCGAGGTGTAGAGCAGGAACAGCGGGTGCTCGGCCCCGACCCAGGCCGGTTCACAGCGGTCGGGCTGGTCACGGATCGCATCATGCCACCACAGGTCGCGGCCCGGCTGCATCCCGACGGCCTTGCCGGTGCGCTGCAGCACGATGACCTTGTCGACCTTGAGCGTGCTGCGCGACAAGGCCAGGTCGGTGGCGGCCTTCAGTTCGATGACCTTGCCGCCACGGTGACCGCCGTCGGCAGTGATGACCATCCTGGCGCCGGCATCCTCGATGCGGTCCTTCAGTGCCTCGGCCGAGAAGCCGCCGAATACCACCGAATGGATCGCGCCGATCCGGACGCAGGCCTGCATCGCGATCACCGCCTCTGGCACCATCGGCATGTACAGGATGACGCGGTCACCCTGCCCGATGCCCTGGGCCTTCAGCGCATTGGCGAAGCGGCAGACCTGCTGATGCAGCTCACGATAACTGATGTGCCGCGTGTCACCCTGTTCACCTTCAAAGATGATCGCGGTCTTGTCGCCGCGGCTCGCGAGGTGGCGGTCCAGGCAGTTGTGGCTGACGTTCAGCACGCCATCATCAAACCAGCGGTAATGCGGCGCCTGCGAGCTGTCGAGGATACGGGTGAACGGCGTGTGCCAGCTCAGTTCGTTACGCGCCTGTTCGGCCCAGAAGCCTTCATGGTCGGTATTGGCCTTGTCCTGCAGGGCGGTGAGCCGCTGCGCGTTGATGCGGGCGCGATGTATAAAATCCTGTGCCGGTTCAAACAAGCGATGTTCCTGCAGCATCGAATCTAGGGTCAGTTCGTTCATCGGCTCCTCGATAAAGGCTGAATCCACGGTATCAGTCGCCCTATTATGCAGGGCAACGACCGGGAAGGCCACGCTGGCCGGGGCCTGAAAACGCACAGGCCCGCATGCTGCGGGCCTGTGGGATAAAGCTGCGGGGCGGTGTCAGCCTTTCATCTGCCGTTCGCGGATCTCATCCAGTGTCTTGCAGTCGATGCACAGATTGGCGGTGGGGCGGGCCTCGAGGCGGCGGATGCCGATCTCGATGCCGCAGATCTCGCAGTAGCCGTATTCGCCGTTCTCCAGATTATCCAGCGATTCGTCGATCTTCTTGATCAGCTTGCGCTCACGATCACGGGCGCGCAGCTCCAGCGCGAATTCGGATTCCTGGGTGGCGCGATCGTTGGGATCAGGAAAGTTGGCCGCTTCATCCTGCATGTGATGCACGGTGCGATCGACCTCTTCCATCAATTCGCGTTTCCAGTTCTGCAGCAGCTGGCGGAAGTGCGTCACCTGCCGGGGATTCATGTATTCCTCGCCCAGCTTCTCATGATACGGGTCCAGGCCATGCAGGTTCAGGCCGGCGGTCGGAGAGGTGGATGGCGGCCGGACCTTGGCGGCGGCCTTCTTTGCTAAGGGTTCTTTTGCTACGGCTTCAGTTTCGGTGTTTCTGGTCACGGTCGCTTTCTTTGTGCTGGGTTTGGCCGGGGCTGGAGCAGGGGTCGCCTTTTTGGCCGCGGTCTTCTTCGCGACAGCGGGCTTGTCCTTGTTGCTTGCAGTCTTCACAGTCTTCTTGCTGGCGGGGGCCTTTTTGCTGGCGGTCTTCTTGACTGCCGTTTTGGCCTTGGCCGCGGATTTTTTCTTCACTGCCATGTAGGCGGTTCTCCTGAGCGTCTCTCAAACGGACAGCGATATATACCAGAATGCCTGCAGCGGCACAACAATTGAGCCTGGCCGAAGGGTCTGGGATAGTATGCCCCAGCAGCTGGCCAGCCGTATGCCAGCGTAACTGGGGTTATACACAGTGCAAAATAACACATTGAAGGCATTGATTTTTGATATAGACGGGACCTTGGCCGACACTGAGCGGGACGGCCACCGGGTGGCCTTTAATCAGGCCTTTGACGAGGCCGGGCTCAACTGGCACTGGGACGTGGAGCTGTACGGGCGGCTGCTGGCGGTGACCGGTGGCCGCGAGCGGATGATGCATTATCACCAGCAATATAACCACGGACCGCTTCCGGCAACCGACGGCGCGGCCTTTTTCGTCGGCCTGCACCAGGCCAAGAACCGCCATTATGCGGCGCTGATGGCGGGCGGACAGATCGCGTTGCGCCCCGGTATCCGGCGGCTGTTGCACCAGGCCCGTCATGAAGGCTTGAGGTTGGTGATCGCCACGACAACAACCCGCAGCAATGTCACGGTGCTGCTGGAGCATACGCTGGGGGCGGAATCCATCGACTGGTTCGAGGTCATCGCCACCGCCGATGAGGTGCCGGACAAGAAGCCGTCGCCGGCCGTGTATCACTATGTGCTGCAACAACTGGGGCTGACCGCCCACCACTGCCTGGCCCTGGAGGATTCCAGCAATGGCCTGGTGGCGGCGCGTGCGGCCGGGCTGCGTACGCTGGTGACGATCAATGATTACACGGCAGGCAGTGATTTTTCCGGGGCATGGCTGATCGTCGATCAGCTGGGTGAGCCGGGATCACCGGGTACGGTGCGGGGTGGAGAGGTCAGCGGTGTTGCGGGACATCATGTCGTCGTAGATGTGCCATTGTTGCGGCGCCTGCTGGTGTTGGAGCAGTCCCGCTAGCTTAATGAAGCTCTGAATAATTCCATCCTGGAATTCTCAGAGCACGGAAAGCGGAAAACGTGGTTTTCACTTTCCTTCACTACCATGACCTGCTGTCATGGTAGTGGCGGCACATCCGTGTGCCGCAGGAACCTCTGAATTG